>JBGPPK010000003.1:0-534668 GCA_041488515.1 Terriglobia bacterium
GGAGCAGTGCTGACGTTCACGCCGGCGGGGCCGCTGCCGGGGAACACGTTGATCGTGCTCCAGATCAACCTGAACACCCAGGTGCTGGACCTGGCGGGGAACCAGGCCAATACCTTCGGCGGTTCCTTTACCACGGGAGCGCAATAGCAAGCTCAACAGCATGAATCGGGGGAATGTAACGGAAGCGTGAAGAAGATTTTTCAGGTCGACTAAACCCAGTGAGGAGAAGGTACCGCACTGGCCTGAAGCCTGATGTCGTTGTTCGGGAATCGGGAGATGTCTATTCATGCTGCATCCGGCAAACAGTTCGATGGGAATAATGACTAGAAAAGCGCTGGCACTTTTACTGGCCTATTGCTTCTTTGCGACGTCCGTGTGGTCGCTGGCTCTTCCCGGAGGGCGGTGGTCCGTCCAAACCCATTCTCTCGGGGCCGCAGCTCCCGCCCTTGCGCGTATGCTCACGCATCCCGTCCCTGGGGCGAACGCTTCACTAGCCAGTACAGTCGGCAGCGGGCTGCACCCGGCCGTATCCTCAGCATACCCCAGCGCTGCCGCGGTCAATTCCACCAGCCCGAACGACGACCTTCCGAGCGTACCTTCAAACTGTACAGTACACGCTGCATTACCGACGTCCGATCGCGATGACGGAGACGAGCACGATGGAGAAGATGGCGAACACGGCCATCGCCATTACACCTACAGTGACGGTCCCAATCCTCCAGCGTCGGGGATCGTGGCATCCGGTTTCAAAATCTTCGGGCCCCAAACCTACGTTCGGACCACCGGGGATCCGAACCAGTTTGATTCCGCGATCACGGTACCAGCCTGGATCGCACAGCCCTTTTACCTGCACGTGCAAAACGGCGATGCAAACAAGAAGCACCGCGTTTCTTCCGCCACCATTCTGATCAACGGCGTTACCGTGCTTGATCCTTCCGCCTTCAACGAGAACGTCGGCAGCATTGACTGTGCCGTCAGCCTGCCGGCCCAGACGAACCTCCATGTAACCCTGGCGAGCAAGCCGGGGTCGTTCCTGATCATCAACCTGCTGGGCCAAAACACGGATCACACATCCCCATCGCTCGCCATTGCCGCTCCCGCGAATGGGACCGCAGTCAACACTGCAAACCCGCATCTGGTCATCTCTTACAATGATTTGCCGGGAGCGTCCGAGCCGGCTGCATCCGGAGTGAATACTGAGACTCTGAAGGTCTTGCTGGATGGAATTGACCGAACCAGTCTCTTTACCAAGCGACCGAACGAAGCTACCGCCGATCTGCCGGCTTCCATGGCGCTTGCTGCTGGACCCCACACGCTCACTGCGTCCATCAAAGACAACGCAGCCAACACGGCGCAGGCGATCTCGCAATTTCAAGTTGATCTTACGCCGATCACAATTCAGGTCGTCACACCGGCTGCCGGAGCGTTTCTCAGTGGCGCTGCCACTCAAGTGAAGATTACATACAGTGACAATCTTCCCATTGATCCGGCAACACTCAAGGTCCTGATCAACGGCGTTGACCGGTCCGCGTTATTTACTGCGACGACCACCCAGGCGACGGCTGTTCTTAACCCCGCCACCGACTTGCAGCAGGGTGCGAATCAAATCGTAGCCACGATTCGCGACCAGGCAGGGAACCAGGGCACCGCGTCTGTCGCATTCAACGTGGACACCGTGGCGCCGGTGATCACAATCCTGCATCCATTGCCTTCGTCGCGCCATGGCTCGTCGAACGTCGAATACTCGGTGCAGTTCAGTGATGACCAAGCCATCGACTTGACGTCATTGCAAGTGGCGGTGGACGGTAATCCGCTTGCCGTAACGCCCACCCCAACGCTGGCGACAGGTTCAACCGTACTGGCCGATGGAAACCACACGCTTACGGTCCTGATCAAAGATAAAGCGGGCAACACGGCAACCGCGTCTTCCACTTTTTCAGTGGATACTTCAGCGCCCGACATTCATATCATCCAGCCCGCGTCCGGATCCATCTTGAATGTGGCCAGCACGCCGTTGGAGGTAAGGTATGGGGTCAACGAAACCATTGATCCCAACACGTTGCATGTCTCATTGGATGGCATCGACAGGACTGCTGGTCTTACTGTCACTGCTACGAGCGCTACGGGCACCTTGGCTACGCTTTCTGAAGGTCCGCACACGATTGCCGCGCAGATCGCCGACCTAACCGGAAACATCGGAAATGCCAGCGCTACACTGCTGATCGATACCATCAAACCGGTTCTTACCATCGCGTCGCCGGCGGGCCCGGTCAATACACTAACTCCGTCTGCTCTGGCCCACTATTCTGACGCCGGTTCGGGCATCGACACCTCTTCCGTGCGCGTGTTTGTGGATGGCAGCGACGTGACCTCTGCCTTCAGCATCGGCAATGATTCCGCGGCCGGAGTCATCTCCGCGGGCGGCGCGTTAAGCGAAGGCGCCCACCAGCTTCGAGTGACCGTGGCCGACCGGGCAACCAATGTTGCCGATGTGTCTTCCAGCTTCCTGGTGGACATAACGCCGCCCACCGCGGTTTTTGCTAACCCGGCGAACAACTCCTTTATTAATTCCACTCAGCCGACATTGACTTTGGATTATTCCGACGCCGGTTCGGGCATCAACACGTCTGCGATTCACATATTCCTGCAACAGGGAAGCGCCGCCGAGACCGAGATTACGTCCCAGTTCACCATTGGGGCGACGGAGGCGAATGCCACCATCAGCGCCGCAAACTCACTAGCGGCCGGGACCTATCACTTGCGGGCGCAAATTACGGATCGCGCGGGGAACACTACCTCGGCGCTGTCTGCATTCGAAGTGGATACGACCGCCCCGGTCTATACCATTCAGACGCCGGCCGCCAACAGCTTTATCAATGCCGCCACGCCCGCCTTCCTGGTGACCTATCACGACGATGGCAGCGGAGTTGATCCGTCGAAGTTTGCCATCCGCGTGGACGGCGTTGATCGCACAAACCGCATGACCGTGGGAGATCAGCTGGCGACAGGAACTCTGCAATCCGCCGACGCCCTGGCGGACGGTACGCACCAGGTTGAAGTTACGGTGGTGGACCGGGCCGGTAATACTGCCGCCATCGTTCCGCAATCGTTCCTGGTGGATACCACTCCCCCCACGATCAGCGTGACAACATCCGCGGTCAACGGAATTACCAACAACAATCTGCTGCCGATTACGGTCAGTTATTCCGATGCCGGCAGCGGCATTGACATTACGCAGTTCCATCTTTTGATCGATGGCGTAGATCACACGGCTGAGTTCACGGTCACCGCGACTGGGGCCACGGGAGCGCTGGTGTTGCCGCTGACTGACGGCGCTCATCAGGTGACTGCCACAATCAGCGATCTGGCCGGCAACGCTTCGGCCGCTGCCACGGCTTCGTTTACGCTGGATACCGTTCCGCCCCAGATCACGATTGCTCAGCCAGTGGACGGCGCCTTCAGCAACGCAGCTTCTGTAGTTGTAACTGGGTCGGTCGCGGACGCTTCGCCGGTCACGATTACCGTGGAAGGTGTTGCGGTTCCATTGCAGGCAGGCGCGTTCACGTCGCCGGCGGTCCTTTTGGGACCTGGTCCCAGCCAGATAATCCATGTAGTGGCCACAGACACGGCAGGCAACACGTCCACAGCGACTGTTACCGTAAATATTGACCGCGTGCCGCCCACGATAGTCGGCGCCATCGCGCCCGCTCCAACAGCCACAGGCTGGAACAACACATCTGTAACCGTGAGCTTCATCTGCACTGACACCGGCTCCGGAATTGCAACCTGCTCGCCCCCCGTTACGTTAGCAACCGAGGGCGCCAATCAGATTGTTACCGGCACTGCCACGGACCGCGGCGGAAACACTGCACAGACAGTTGTCACCGTGAATATCGACAAGACGCCGCCGCTGATCGCCGCCGCCGTGGCTCCGTCACCCAATGCCGCTGGATGGAACAATACCGACGTTGTCGTGACTTACCTCTGTTCTGACAGTCTGTCAGGAATTGCTGTGTGTCCGCCGCCGGCTACGGTTTCCAGCGAAGGTGCAAATGTCTCCGTGACCGGGCAGGCCGTAGACAGGGCCGGCAACTCTGCCGGAACAACTTCGTTGCTCAAGATCGACAAGACGCCGCCGCTGGTTACAGCCACAGCGACTCCTGCCGCCAACGCCGCCGGCTGGAACAATACCAATGTGAACGTGACCTTTGCCTGCAGTGACGCGTTGTCCGGCGTGGCCAGTTGTCCGCAGCCCCGGACTGTGGCTAGCGAAGGGCAAAACCAGAACATTTCCGGACAGGCCACCGATATCGCCGGCAACTCGGGCACGGGCAGCATTTCGCTGAGCATCGACAAGACCGCTCCGACCATCGTGCAATTGGTCGCGCCGGACCATATTTCCCGTCTGCATGGCGGGCAGATCAGCGTGACCGTGAACGATAACTTCGTTGTCGCTCAGGTTGTGATCAGCGTAAACGGCACGGTCCTAGGAACATTCTCCGGCGCGCCCTATCAGGCCACTTTGCAAGTCCCAACCGGGTCGAATCCCGGCGACACGCTCACCGTTACCACGCAAGCCACCGATGCCGCGGGCAACGTCCAGACCGCCACGCGCGGTGTGCGCGTGGCCGCTGATGGGGTTGTTGTTGGGCAAGTGCTCTCGGATGTGACGAGCTTCCCCATCCAGGGCGCGACGGTCCAGATGATCGGCACGGCGACACAGAGCGACCAGACGGACACTCGCGGCCGCTATTCTTTGCCGGCGAGCGATTCGCACTTGTTTGTCGTGGCTTCCAGTGCCTCGCCTGCCACCACCGCGGTGGAGCGTGAAGTCTTTGTGCAAGAGGGTGTTGGTACTGTGCCGGTGGACGCGCGCCTTACTCCGCTTGCGTCGCCTGTGGCAATGGGTTCGAGTGGCCTGACCTTGAATTCCGGCAACATCCAGGTATCGGTGCCTGCGGGAGCAGCCCTGCCTGCCACAACATTCCAGCTGACCCCGTTGTCCGGACAGGGGCTGCCAGGCCTTCTTCCTCTGGGTTGGTCTCCAGTTGCGGCTCTTGATTTGCGTGCCAGCTCTGCGGCTGCCAATTTATCGGCAACGTTTAGCCATCTTTCCAACGTTGCCACGCACCTGGTCTTTTACAACCCGGCGCTGCATGCCTGGACCATGGTTGCGCCCAGTCTGCTGCCGGTCAGTGGAAACGTGAACGCAACGCTCCCCTCGCCGGGAGCTTATGCGCTGGTGGTTCCTGACGTTGTCGATCCTCCGATCGCGATTCCCGCAGTCGGTGATCCGCTGCTCGGAGTTGGCGTTCAACTGCTTTCTCCCACCGCTTCCAGCAGCGGAAGCCTGAGCCCGTCCATCGTGCCGCCGAGCGGTGGAACGTCAACGGCAACTCTGGGAATCCAATCGCTGATTTACGTACCGTCCGGCACAGTGATCCAGGCCAACGTCTCGGAAAAATTTTCGCTCAAGTCCGGCGATGCGGTTTCTGAAGAGAACCGTTCGGAAGATATCGTCCTTTATAATGCCCTGGCTCCGGCCAATTCTGTCCTGGGAGCGCAGTTCCCCGTAAAGCCGGCGCGCACTTTTGCCAACACGGAACTCCTCACCGGCAAAGTCCATCTGGACATCCTTGCCGGCCGTGAGGGTGTTCGCGGCCAGCCGGGCGGAAGCGATCCGCTGACCCTGAGCGATGGAACTTCCACACTGTCGGTTCCCGGTGGCGCGTTGAGCGACGACACTGCCATTTCCGTCGAGAGTTCGGCTCTTGAGGACTTCATTCCGGTATCAAGTACGCTCAGCGCGCTGCAGGAAATTCTGGTGGATTTTTCCGGGGAGACTCTCAACACCCCCGCGCAACTCTCCATTTCCGCCTCTGGACTGAATCCAGCCGATACCTTCCTGTTGACCAAGGTTGAGCGACTGGACGGCGTGCCACGGATCGTGACCGTTGCCTTGGCGCAGATCAATGGAACGAACCTGGTCTCGGGCAGCTCTCCCGGCTTGCCAGGCGTAACCACAGGTGGTGAATACGTCTTTTATGAGATTTCCGCCCCAGTGGGATTCGCGCAGGGCACAGTCTCTTCCAGCGCCGGACCGGTGCAAGCGCTTGTTCAGACCGATTCACTGCCTATTGTGGCCATTACCGGCCAGAACGGGCAATATATCGTCCCCGCACTGGCGGGGACCGCGAACCTGAGAGCAAATGCCCCGCATACTGCACTGGCTGGCTCCGTCTCTATAGTCGTAACCGCTGGGCAAACTACCCCGGCCAATATCGTACTCGTTGGAGTCGCAACCAGCGCCGTTGTTACTCCTGCAGATGGTGCCCTGGGCGTGCCTGTCAGCACGGTCATTACGATTACCACGACTGCTCCGCTGAACCCGCAATCCATTCTGCAAAGCAATCTGGTGCTGCTGAAGGGAACTGCCTCCTCGGGCACGTCGATACCGGTGCAACCCTTCGTACTCTCAAGCTCCGGCACGGTGCTTTCCTTCGCGCCGGTCAACAATCTTGATCCCGCCGCGCAGTACACCATTCAGGTGTCGGGCCTTGCGGACATTTTTGGCGGCGCCGTGGTTGTCCCCGGTTCCACGTTCACGACCAAGGCTGTCACGCCGCTGAATTTTGACCCTGATAAGATCACCTATAGCTTCCCCGATCAGGATGGCGAAATACATGTGACTGCTCCAGCGGGAACATTGCCACCTGGAACCACCGTCTTGATTGTGGACCAGACCAACGGGATCGTGCTGTCTCTGACGGCATTCAATGACGGTTCCGTGACGGGGAGCTTCCCAGGCACAATTAATGACGTACTACTGATTACCGTTACCAGCTCCCTGGGTGCGACCGCCACCTTTACGCGGAGCCAGTTTGTGGCTCCCGATGGCACAGTAGCAGTTGGCTCAGGCGGTGGAACCGTTACCGGGCCGGGCGGAGTCGAATTGCGGATCCCCGAGGGTGCACTGAACCAGGCCGCGACCTTCAAGATTGAGACTTTCGGACCGGAATTGTTCCCAGAGCGTCCCGATCTGCCCGGCGGAACCTTTGGCGGAGGGCTGAAGATCACGTCGCCAGAAAAGCCCACATTCAAGAAAGAAGTAAAGCTGGTCTTCCCCAAGCCGGCCGATGCTCCGGATGGAGCTTTCTTCTACGTCTACCGCCGGATGACGAATACTGACGGAACAGTGACCTTCCAGACCATTGACCACGGCCTGGTGGAAGGTGACGGTGCTGAGGCAAAAGTCGTGACAGCATCCCCTCCTTTCAGTGGCTATTCGGATAGCTACGGCAATCTGGCTTCCATCGGCGGAATCGGTGGCTTTGTCATTAATTCATTGGCCGACCAGCATTTCACGATGATGTGGACCTTCGAGAAATTCCTGATTGGTGTGGCGTCTCAGGATATCGTTGTCGGCAAAGTATTACGCACGATTCCGCCGGCGCCGGGAGAAATTAATCCCACGTTTGTGCCCATCCCGGGAGCCAAGGCGTGGCGGACGGATGATGTCAATCAGCAAACCATTGCTATCAGCGGCAGCGACGGTTTGTTCTCGATGTTCACCAATAAGCTGGGCGCCGGGACCGTCAAGATAACGGTCCGGTTGCAAACCGGAGAAGAACAGCAGGTGGACGCCATAGTTGAAAACACGGCCCAGCCGGATGATTCCAAGTACAGCCTGCTTCTTGGCATTTACCGGCTCTATAAGAACATCGCTCGGGCAACGATCACATTTGAGCCAACTACTCCTGTGCCGCCTCCGCCCCAGATGGACGTCCGTATTTTTACGCACGATGCGAGCAACAGGCGCACAGAGATCAACGGGTTGGTGTCCACCGGAACTTCTCTTACTATCGGTGTGGCTTCGACCACGGATCCTAATCTGAATATCCGCTCTTTGTCAGTGAATGGCCAGCCTCTGGCTTTTGGTCCGGACTCCGGAGGGCCTCCCCCGCTGGTTGCTGTAGCTTCTGCGGACTATGTTCCGTCTCTGGCCGGAACATACACGGTAACGGCTACCGCTCTCTCTCCGTTTGGCGGACCTCCGGTGACGGGAACAAAGAGTTTCCGCGTACTCGCGTCGGGCGAGTCGAACAGCACGACGGACCAGAACAATCCTCCTACGGTGGTTTCTGTGGTCCCGATAAACCACGCCGAGCGTATATCCCCCGGGGTCTTTCCCCAGATTGTATTTTCTGAGCCTGTCACCAATGTGCCGGGCAACATTACGCTGGCAGACTCTCAGGGGAACCCCGTTGATTTCACCATGCTCGCCGTTGGCCGAACAGACTCCAACGGAGTCGCGCCAATTTTTGACAACCTGCAGAGCGCTTCCGCGGTGGTTACGGCCGTCACGCTGCAACCGAAGAATGGCCTCAAATACGACATGACCTATACGCTGAGCGTAGGCTCGGGCATCGTCGATCTGGACATTACACCGAAGTCTCTGATCCTCTTTACTTCGCAGTTCAAGACAATTGCTCCGCAATTGTTGGCCACACCCGACGATCCTTTCCCTTCGCCCAGGGTGGTGCTCGTTGATAGTACTGCGTATGTGGTCAGACTTCAGGGCAACAACGGCATGCTGGAGGCCTATTCGACCAAGAACCCCGCATTTCTTGGTTCCGCCATCGGAACTGCGGTTGTTCCCGGCGCCCCATCTGATATAGCGGGCGAGGTGGATAATCAGGTCGGAGGCTTGGGGCCGTATGTGGTCGTGTCGACCGGCGTGTCGGCTTTGCCAAAGCCATCGAATTTGTGGGTCTATGACGTTTCAGACCCGACGTCACCGCAACGGATTGGCGTGGTGGGGATGAGCGGCGATGCGACCCAGCTAGGCACAGTGCTGCGTCTTGTTGTCAAAGATGGTGTAGCCTACACAAATACTTTCCTTAAAGGCATTCAGACTGTCACTCTGTCCGAAGTGGTAAAAGGATTCAAGGCTGACCAGGATGCCATTGCTGCCGGCGGTGTAGGTGCGTCATTCTTGTTCAATCAGGTCTGGGGCAAGATCGCCAACGTGAGTGACGGTAATGGCGGATATCAGAACGAATTGGTCCACACGATCCCGGTCACCCGGCCCGTCCCCGATGGCCGTGGAGGCACCATTGATTCTCCCGAGGCATTATTTGGTCTTGGAGTGGCCGACTATGTAATGCCAAACCAGCAACTCAAGAGGTTGGCTGTGGCCGCCGGCCACCACGGTATTGTTGTGGTTGATCCCTTGCAGGAATCGGTCTTGTTCCCAATACAACCAATCCATGGCACCGCCGCTGCTCCCGGCAAACTGGATAGCGGTTTTGCGCTTTCTTTGGCAACCGTCTCGCAAGTGCCCATTGCCGGGGTGATCGGCCAGGGAAGCGGGATTGACTCCGATACGCAAGAATTGATGGATGGGCCGGTGCTTGCCATCCTGAATATGACAAACCCGGCTTCTCCACAACCGATGAGCTTTTTGGCGTTGCCGGGGAACGGCACTGATATTCTCATCAACAACTTCACGGCGTTCGTGTCAGTGACAGAAGCAACGGGTTCGGGCACATTGTTGATTGATCTGACGGATCTGGCTCATCCCCGGATCGCCAGCCCGCTCATTCTGGGCATTTCCGGCCGCCTGACTCTCCAGAATGGGTCAATTCTGTATTCAACCGGCTACGGACTGGCCGAGGGCGGCATACATACCGCTGTTCTGGGCAGCGCGTGCGGCGCATTGCGGCGTTCCTCCTCTGGCGTATCGCCACAAACACTCAATATCTCGAACCAGCTCGGCTGGAGCATGCACGCGACGACTTCTCCGAACGATGGACTTGTCCTGACTGACGTGGAACTGGGTCGCCGGTATATGGCGAAGGAAATGTCCCTGCCGTACCTTACGATGAATTGGCTTCGCCGGGATATCAATCAACCCATTCCGGCCCGATGCGAACTGATACCGAATAGCGATAGGACCGGGTACGTAGGCGATTCGCAAAGCCCCAATGGCGCGTTGCGGGCCTGCGACATCGCCCTGCAATCGCGCAGCCAGCTTATCGATTTCAAGAATGTTCCTTCCGACGGAAAAACGTTTGCGCTGGAAGCCACATACTTGCTCGATCGTCTTGACGGGGATCCGGACAATCCGGCCACTCCCAACGTCCCCGACAGCTGTCTCCTTGTGACGCAACGTTATCAATTTGAAAAGGAGAACCTCAGGCCGTTCGAGCCCAATGCCGCTTTACCTACAGGCAAGTTCTTCCCCACGGTTGAATACAAATATTTTTCCGATGGATCGCAGCTTAACTCCATCACTTTTCCTCAGCGGTTCCATTTTGACGCCCGGGATATCGGGAACCAGCCGCTGCCTAAGGCGTCGTCGAATGCCACCCTCCTGACTTGCGATCCTGATTCCCTCATTGTAGGAACGATCGGAGCGCTCACCGGTCTTGGGTGCTCCGGACTTGGAGGAGTGGGAATTTTGCATGACAAGAATCCCCTCGAAATGGAAGAGTCCTTGAGAGTGATCAAGGCTGGCAAGACAAATGTATTTTCCGATTTCTTCGGCGCCGGCACCTTCCGCCAAAGTGTTGACAACTATCATCAAAGCCCGCAGCCGGTGGCTGATCCGAATCAAGGTATCGATCTGCCGGGGATCGGTTTCCCCGGGTGCCCCGGATGTGTGCATATTCATTGGCGGTGGGCTTCTCTGCTGGAGCCCGAGACGTTTACAGGGAAAGTGTTTGGAGTTGATCCTCAGTTTAAAAACAATGACGGAAAGCTCTTTATTCCGGGTGGGTCAAACCAGGATGTCGACATTGCATTGGTTCAAGCCAAAGGGGATACTGAGAGACATCCATTCGACTTCAAGGCGCTTGCAAATGGCGAATCGCTCAAAGCCTCGGACAATGCGCAACCGGTATTTTGGTATGCCGGTACAGGTCATTTACCTACGGATAAATTCTTCCTGCATGGCGGCGCGTTCTCGACTCTCTATGTTAACAAGATCACTACTCCAGTCCTGGGGCCTATTACCTTCAATATCGAGCATTCTCATGACGTCGACTGGAGCATCGAGGTCCTTTCTATTACCACAGACATCTTTGGTAACCCAACTGTGAGCGTGGTAGGTGTGGACGCCGGAACTCTTACAGCTACTGACAATGACTTCACAACCGCGGTATCTTTCCTCAAGCCCTATGCAGTGTTTGTCCAGCTGACCGACAAGGTTACAGGGGCCCGCAGCCAGAACTACTATGTTTATACACTGCCAATATCGAAGACTACGGAGCCTTAAATTGGAATGCTACGGTTTTCATGGTCATGAAAGATGAAGCATTTCGTCCAGGGTACTGTCCTTTGGGTCCTGATAGCATTTCCTTATGCTTTCGCAGTATCGCCGGCTTTGTCTGATGGGAGTTTCTGGCGCATGGAGCGCGCGGGCATTGCCACGGCTTTCATTGTGCTAACCGCTGGGATCGGAACCTGGGTTCTAAATGTGCTTCGACGCGGCCATTCCGCCGCGGGTGGCATTCTTGGTGTAACGCTGGTATCCCTGCTGTTCGCCGCCTTTGAACGCACTTCAATAATAAAAACCTTTTCCGGGGAAGTATTTCACATTGCCATGTGGAGCCTTGTCGCGGGGATCACATGTGGCGGTCTCTGGCAGCGGAGTGCGCTTTCGCAGAATGGATTTATCCTGAACGAAACCAATGTGGGATGGGTCGCCGGTACCGCTTGGATGGTTATCCTGCACCTCTGCGAACTCATCACTGCTCGCCGATTGCAACGGTTGGATGCGCTTTTTTGGGCAGAAGTGCTTACATTCGTTCCCGTTCTCTTATGGTCAAAACCTGGAGTGAAGCTTCTGTATCGGGAGGCGAAAAATGGCCAGCGTAATACGACATTATTGTCCATGGCGTGTGCCTTCATTGTGCAGGAAATCTCCGCAGTTTGTATCTTCCCTGCTTTGGTGCTGGCACGAGGCCTTGGCGGCACGCAGGAAGCGTTCTTATTACTCGCCAAAATTCCTGGTCCGGGAATTATCTGGGGGATAGTGATGGGCTGGCTGCTTTCTAGAGTTCGAATGCGGTTACCCGCCGACAAGATGCCATAGAAATTGTGGAATCAGTGTGAACACTCCCGTACTGGCGCTTCAGTTGCCAGTGGCTTGGGACGAAGCCGCCTGATCCAGCCGCAGCGATCCTAAGATCGCGCCGGCGCGCACGTGGTCCTGCTTGGCGATGCGATCCTCGGGGGTTCCGTCAGGGCATGCGGTCTCAAAGCAAAGAGCGAACTTCCAGGCGAAGTTTCTCCGGCGCGCCATCACGATATAGAGTCGCCCGAGAGTAGGCGCTTGCGCGCCGGAGTATCGAGCAGTCCCAATGTACGTATGCGCTTCGTCAGCGTGCAACTTCTTGGCCAGAGCGGGCTGGCGTCCCAAATAGTTCCAACGCCCGAGTTCTGGCGGAGGTTTGAGGCCAGTAACAACCGGAAATCCGGAAATGCTGATGAAGGTATCGACCCAGTTCTTCATGTCGGACTCGGCATTGGCTTTGTCCATGAAGGTGATGGATAGCCATTCGTTATCGCGCGGGCCACGATAGACATGTTCGATCTCCCGGGCCGTTCCGCGCATCTCAGGTTCGGGGTTCCACCGCTTGGGAATTCGCAGCGAGTAGCGAAGTGTGTCGCTCTCAACCAGCTGGGTTGGCCACCCAGCGGGATCGCTCTTCTGCAACCAGGCGGGCAGCTCTTCGGGGGAGTGCGGGCGCGTCAGCTGCTCAGTGACGCTCTCTCCGACTTCTGCCTTGAGCGTGGCTTTCCATTCATCGACTGGCACATCGTCCACGATCTTCCACTCGGTCGCGCACTGAATGGCGTTGGTCAAAGCTTGCAGCATGGCCATTCGCCGCGCTGGCGTTGGCAATTCCGCATGAAGCTGCTGCAGTGTTTTCACATGTTCAGCGAGTTCCGTGGCCGCGGAGGCAAGATTCGCAAGTTTCGCATGGATCTGCGCGTTGACGAGCAACGTGTCCGCCCACATTCGCCGGTAATCAGCGTTTGTAGGATCTGAATCTTTGATGCCTTGCGCCACTGCTCCCAGAGTGTTTGCCAGCTGGGACGCCTGTTGGAAGCTTTCCTGGCGCAGCCAAATGTCCACCAAGGCGCGGCACGATCGATACATCAAGCTGGCATCCTCCAGAACTGGTTTTCGTTCGAGGACGAGCGGCTGAAGGAGTTCGGCGGCTTCCTGGAACATCTTGTAGGCGTCGCGGTGGAGGGTGCGGAAGCGTGCAAGCACGGCCGCACTGAATCGAAAACGTGCAGCCAGACGGCGCTCCTCCTCCGATTGGAATTCACTCTTCTCGAGGGCCGCGGCGATTTCCGCACGCCGATCGATCATCGGGGGGCTGCCGAGATAACGCTGCAGGATGGCCTCGCCGCGAATTGCATTTGGGACACCGCGAAGGTAATCACTGCCGAGGACGATGCGCTGTACCGGCGTGGTGCGGCTGCGGTACAAATGCAGCCCTTGTTGTTCCACTTCACCCACAAGATCGATCTCTATGTCGGTTTCTGCCGGGACATAGCTGGCCGATTTGGCTGATGGATCGTGAGCAATCAACTCGAAGTGGCTATTCTGTTTGGCCAGAGTCTCAAGTGAGGGAACCTCAAACACCTGGGGAAGATTGAGGTCTCCCCGTGGTTTGAATTCAGCGCCATCGAATTCCAATGTGAATATAGCCGGCAGGGTCTTGAGATCGGTGCCGTCGATCTGTGGATGGAGCGGGATTGTGCGATCGAACCACTTGAACTGGACATCGATGCGTGGGCGGTCGGTCAGAAAAAATTCCGTGAAGTCAGGCTCTTTGAAGTCAAACTCGGCGGGCCAAGTCAGGCCTTCGCGATATTGAGCGATGAAGAATGACATCGCGCCGTGGAACAGCGTGTCGAGTACGAGCCGGAGTTCCAAAATAATATTGGGGTTTTCAGGCAGGGTTTCGGGATGGATCGTGAGGCTGACTTTCCGGAACGGTCGAGCCGCAAGTGGGGCAATTTTGTCCGCGATGGAAGGCAATTCCGCTTCGGCCCGCAGCCGGATTTCCTTGTTGGCTAGGAGGAGTCGCTGGGCAGAATCGAGGAGTACCTGGTCCTTGACTGTGTCCTCGCCGCAGACGGCTCGGACCAGGCGAAGGCGCACCGCCTCATGTTCCAGGCCGTCAGAAGCATCGAATCCGACGATGTTGTCCAACTCTGCCGGAATGCTGCAGGGACGCAGGATAATGGGCAATATGCGCAGTCCGTCCTTTGCAGCGGCCAGCGCGGTCTCGATTTCCTGATGAACCCACGGCGACGCAACCGCGTTGGGCGATAGCAGGAGGCAGAACAAATTTGCTTGGCGAATCCGGGCAGCGAGCTCTTGCCGCAGTTCAACGGTTGTCCGAATGTCGAAGAAATCAAGCCAGACCTTGGTTTGATTTGCCTCCAGGAGTTGCTTGATTGCGAAAGCCTCCTGGCGATCGCGCGAACTGTAGGAGATGAAGACGATGTTCGGGGCCATGTCGCCTCCTTATGGGCAACTACACCGATTACTCTTCGCTGGCGGGCATCGGCCAATTGGAACCAGTTGGTGATAGACCGGCGTTGAAGTCGATGAGGCGCCATTGGGGTCGGGCTTTGTCCCGACGGCATCAGTACGAAGCAATCTGATCTTCAAGCCGCTCTAAAATGGGATCGATTTCAGACGCTTTCGTTGCTCCATCGCTCATGGGTTGTAGATTCTAACTCTTACTTGTGTATTTTGGGCGTTAAGAATCATCGTGATCTCGCTCAATGCGACCGCGATGCGATTCGCCAGAGCTGCCCTGTCGACGGTGCGGCTGGCGCCGGAGGAGCGTTCTGTGAGGTTAGGGGCAGTGCAGTTGCCGGATTGGCGGATTTGACCGGGTGTAAATGCCCTGTTATTCTCGATTTGCGGGGTGGAGCAGCCTGGTAGCTCGTTGGGCTCATAACCCAAAGGTCGGTGGTTCAAATCCACCCCCCGCAACCAATCTTATTGATTCGCAATGGCTTGCTGGCTCGACCCGGCAGGCCATTCAGATTCTTGGGAAAGATTTGGGAAAGAAATCAGTTTTCCCGTCCGCTTTTCGGGCCATCCAGTTCCAAAAAGCTCTCCCAACTTCTCCGCAGCTACACGCTCGTCATTCGTGAATGTGTGCGTGTACCCCTCGGTCACGGTACTGCCACTATGCCCAAGGCGCTGCTTGCGAACTGATTGCGGGATACCCAAAGAGTCCATCGCTGTCGCGTTCGTGTGGCGGAAAGAATGCACGCCAAGAGAAACTGCGCGCTTTTCGCTGCGCGTCGCCTGCTCAATGGTGCGATCTTTGCCAACGATCTTGGCCAGTATCTTCGGGTCGATCTTTGGAATTTCCAGATCATCCAACAGCCTGTTCACTTTTCTTACCAGTATGTTGCTGGCATCCCATGGGCTGCCCGCAGAGTTCTGGAATAGATAGCCTTCCGTTCTATCGGCTAGATATTCTTTCAGCGCGGCCCCAAGCCGGGCAGAAATGGCAATGCGCCGCTTGCCTGCCTCGGTTTTGGGTTCATCTTCCGTACCGCTCCAAATTGCCTTGCTGATCTCCACGGATAGGTTCTCAAGGTCAACGTCATCCACGCGCAAAGCAATCAACTCCCCAACTCGTGCGCCGGTTTCGGCGGCAAGCCAGAAAAAGATTCGCTCCGCATAATCGGTGTTGGCTAAGATCAGCTTCACTTGTTCAACGCTGTAGCAGCGCATCCTAAGTTTTCTCGCCTTCGGTAGCTCAACACGCAACTCGCCTGAAACGTATTTCCAAGCCACGGCAGAGTTCCACATGATCCGCAGCGTCGTCCAGATATTCTTTACCGTTTTTGCGCTTCGATTTGCCACATTCCGGTTTAAGAATGATTGAACGCGCTCTGAATCCACATCACCCATGGCCAGCTTTCCGAACGCTGGTAAGAGCAACGTATTTATGTGGCTGTTAATTGCTGCCGTGGTAGATGCCTTCTTGTGAATCAGAACCTCTTCCTTCCAGCGCTCCACAAAAACAGAAAACGGGGTTGCTGCCTTTCCCATCATCTGAACTTTCATGGCCTGCGGCTGGTAGTTGTTGGCTCGATCCACATAATCGCGCAGTGCCCTCTTTGCCAAAGGCTTAGTGAATTGCCGCACGTCTCCCAAGCGTATATTCCGCTGAACACGTTGCGCGCCCGATTCGCTTTCTACTGTTTCCACGAATCGGCCCCACCAAGCATCCGGTAATTTCTTGCTCCTGCGCAGGTACACGGTTCCTTCCTGCCATCTTCTACGTGCCAAGGAAAATTCTCCCTCCTTGGCCCGCTGATTCTGTGCTGGTCGAAGGTTAGGTGAGGAATTTGAAGATTGCAACTCCGTGGTATCCAAGTCGAATGCTCCGGTGCGAGAAATTCGACCGGGGCACTGCATTCCCTTGAATAGGGGAGCACAGTGCCCGCGTTTTCCCTTGGCAGGAAAGCCCGTTCTTAAAAGTTGTTCAAGTTGACTCGGGAAACGCTATTGATCTGGTCGGCAGCTTATCTGCTGCGGTTTGGCAGACGAGTGTTAGGCGGGATTCACTTGCCGCCAGCAAGTCGGTAGTGAGCCATCAGGCGAAACTTTTTTAAGATGTGGCGCATTCGGATGTTGGGCTTGTTTGCGCGTATGCCATCCGTCGTCATCGGGTCGAAGTATGGCTCCATAGCTTTCTTGCGCATTTCACCGGGCGGCAGCCCGTAGAATTTTCTGAATGCGTCGCGCTCTGTCCGCGTAAGCCGATGGAAAGCTTCTGCAATAACTTGATGTTGGTCGCGGGTAAGCTTTCTGCGCAGGATATGCTCCGCCAATGTACTTTTGCGGGGCCGCCCGCCCTTTGCGCCGTTGCGGCGCGCAGCCTTCTGTTTCGCTGGCGTGCGTGCTTCACCGCCCTTCTTACCAATGTCATGCGCTGTGAGCCAATCCATAATTCCTGCTTGGGTTATTGCAGAATAAATTGAAACCTAAGCTTGCAGGAACAAATTTATCATCAATGCTTGGGTTTTTGCAAAATGGAGTTTTCCTAAGCGCTGGCCTTCGGGATGTTGGGCCGCTAAAAGCTTTTTCTTGGTAGATCAAAAAGAAGACTTGCAAGACTTGCGGTTATGCCTCCAAGCTGTAACACGGCACTGGTTTGTCAGTGGGACGCGAATACTTCATAACGCGCAGCTAATCATTCGGGGTTAGCAAGTTTGGGGTTTTGTCCCTGTTGAAGGGGGCCAAGCAACAGAAGCCCAAAGAGTGGGGCGCGGCATACTTCATCACGCGCAACTTTTTTATTCCGGCAGTTGAAACGGAGATCATCAATGGAACCTACCACAGAACTTTCCTACAAACTTCACTGTAGCGCCGAATGGCATTTGACCAGAATGGGCGCAGAGTTTGCCGCACCACTTTACAGCTATGCAATGTACTTAACGAAAAAGAGCGGAAGGCTGAGCCTTTCGATAGGCGAACTGGCCATCTACTTCGGTGCAGACGAGCGTTCGATCAGCAAAGCAATCAGGAAGCTTGTCAAAGCCGGATTCTTTCTGAGGTTGAAAGCAGAGCCGGGCAAGCCCGTTTCATACGGTTCGGTTGCCCATAAGGAATGGGCAAACAAACATCCGGGCTCTTGTCTTGAAAAAGCTGTCATGCCTTGGTCTGACGAAAAAGTGGACCCGCTGGTATCGCGTCTCCATGCTGCCAGTGATGGGCGGTTAAGGTTGTATGCAAACTTCGTCCAAGGGCTGCGGAACACGGGTCATACAGATGACCAGATAGTGGAGCACTGGAAAGTCTTTTATGTCGCCGATAATCCAGAAGGCCCAAAATGGAAGGGTGTGTTTGCGCGGTTTATGTCCTACCTTCGCGGCCAAGAAATTGTGGCACAGTGAAAACGTTTATGGAGATACCTCCCCCATCAGATGCAGGAGGTACCTCCCCCATCAGATGCGGTATCCATACTGCATCAGATGCAGTATCCATACCGCATCCGATGCGGGCCTGAGTCCCCGGCGTAGCCACCCACGTAGTGGCCGATTCAAGTCAACGATACCGGCAGGGCCGGGCGCGTGGGCGTGGGAAAGTGCTTGCAACCAACACCAAAAGCAAAACCCATGGATGTAACACATGGCCGCCAAATCATCATGGCCCCACAAAATGAATCCGATTACCAGCATGCCGCCCGGCAGCTTTGGCCGCAGTTAAACATCCATGGCGATGGACCTTGGGCACTGGTATGCCCTGTGAGCTACAGCGTGACGTTGTACACCTTCTGGATGGCCGCAATGAACGATCTGACGCGGAATCATTCGAACTGGCAATGCCGCGACCAGCACAGGATAGTTGAACTGACTCCACCGCCGCGCCGGGCACCACTGACGATAAGAAACCGGGCCGCCATGGAGCGGTATTGAGATGCGCTGCACGAAACAAACTTACTTGACCAAAGCCCACGCCGAAGCCGAGCAGAAAAAAGTAGCTGCCGCATTCAAGAAACGCGGCGCAGGCGCGCAGGCAAAGTACCTGGAGGCTTACCAGTGCCCGGCCTGTGGCCTGTGGCACATTGGCCGGGCGTGGAAGGGTGCGCGCCGGGCGGCCAATCAGTTTGTGAAACCTTCACCGCCGCAGAAGATTCCACGCGCAGGTGATCTGCGCCGGAAACTGGAGCGGATGCAATCGGCATGGGAGCGGCATGACGATTACCAGCGCAGGCAACGTGCTGAGGCGTTGGGCCGGTTGATTGCGGCAGAGCAGGCCATCGAAGATTCAAAGCGCGAATATGCAAAGCTTCAGCGTGAAATCTTGGCCATGTTCTTTCCCGAATAAAGAAGCCTTGCATCGACATGCCTGCATCACCCATGCTGATTGCACAGTGATTCATGGTTTCTCCTTTCAGGGCGCGGGAGCCACCGCGCCTTTGCATTTTCTGAATCGCAATCACGTTAGAGTCGGGCAACATGTTAGAGTACAATCCTTCCGACCATGAAACGCATCCTGTCGATTTCCTACGATGAGCCCCTACTGCAAACGCGGCAGATGCTATTGGAACAGGCGGGATACGATGTTACTTCCGCGCTCGGTTATGCCGAAGCACTGGAAATCTGCTCAGTGCGTCACGACTTTGATCTGATACTGATGGGCCATTCCATGCCCCAGAAGGATAAAGCGGCGTTGCTCAATGCGCTGCGGCCCAAATGCCCTGCACCGCTGCTTTCAATTCGCAAACACGGTGATAGCCCCTTGCCGGGAGCCGATGCTTCGGTCGATGCGATTGAAGGGCCGGTAGTGCTTTTGCATGCGGTTAAGGAAGCGTTGGCGTAAAGCTGTAGCAGCCCTGACACAAGCCCGGACATGGACCCGAGCCTACAGCGCCTGCACCAGCAGGCCCAGCCCGCCCACGGGGCCAGCACCAGCGCGTACAATGGCAATCAACCAGCCTATGGCTGTCCAAAAGTACAAACCGACGACTACGCCCCATATTCTGGCAAGCAAGGTACCGGATACCTTGGACAGGGCAAAGAAGGCTGTCATGCGTTCGGGGTCCGTCCTCCACCAGTCCAAGGAACTAATCCGCCAATCGCGGGAAATAATCGCTGCTGGCAAAAAGCGCCGCCAACGCACGTAAAACCCCACATTTCGGCCCCGATTCCAACGCGGCCCGGTGCAGTGGCTGCGCCTAACCTTCTGATTCGTCGTCAGCGTGTCTTGTATTGACGCGCCAAGTGTACTGTCGTCAGCACTTCCAGCCCGCCGCGACGTTGTGAAATGTCGTTCTGTGCATCGTTCTGACTCGACACTAGTTGGCCGGGATGGATAGGGGGAGGCATTTCTATTTTTGCCTCCACGCAACAACCGTGCGCCCTACTTTTACGCACACACTCGCAATTGGGATTTTGAATGATCGGGGCTAATCACGCCTGAAACTGTGAGCAATCGCGCCTATTCATTTTTGTGAATGCGCCGGAATCCCAGACTCGTCACATTGCTGCGAGAAACCGAAGCGGAAGGATTCAGCATGACGATTTCAGATGCGGCAAGGATTCTGGGACAGCGGGGAGGCCAATCGAGATCTGAGTTAAAAATCTCGGCAGCACGTCGGAACGGCCAGCGGGGCGGCAGGCCCAAGCTTACCAACGCTCAGATAGAAAAGTTCGCGGGCAAGATCGTCAGTGAATGGCGGGAGCTGCAAAAGTGATTGATCTTTTCAGCGTAAGCTCTGACGCGCCACCGCGCTGGTGGAGGGCGTTGACGATATCCGGCAAACCAGCCGGGCTCGGCTTCGAATGTCCGAAATGCCACTTGGGTTTTTCGCATAGTGCGCCGGAAAAGATCTTCCATTGTGGGGCCGAGGAAAAACAGCCACGGCTCACGGCGCTACTGCCGGAACGCAGGATTGGTGGCGCGGCACAGTTGCCGCCGAACGCTTTCAAGATTGGGACGTGGTAACACGCACCTGGAGGACGTATGAGATTTTTTGGAACGATTTTTACCCGCGAAGATAGCAAGCCTGACCCCAATGGAAATTCACTGGGGCAAACATTGCAGCACCTCATCGAAGCGGGTTTGAAAGATGCCGCAGCAGATCAGCGAGCGTTGCAGCAATCGCAGGCCGCCGAGGCCAAGCGGCGCAAACAGGAAGATCAAGCGGTTGCCGCGATGCTGGCCCGCGATGTTGAAAGGATTTGAGTCATGGCTTTCACCGATGCAGAAATTCGAGAACTGAGTTCAGCCAATGGAACCCGTGGTTGGGCCGCTCTACCAGATGAGTGCCCGCCACACTTCAAGGCACAGATTCTTGAGAAGCGCGCCCGGCAGATCGGCCTCAAGGCCGCGCCCGCGCCGGTTGCACCAGCAGAGCCGCAGGCTGATGTTGACGCACTGCGCAACCGCCTTCACACGATTTCGATTTTGTAGATTTCATTTCATCAGGCGACATTAGCTGTCGCGGAGAACCACAATGTGGACACCTGCCGCACTGCGCGAAATTCACGCGCTCCAAACACAAGCATCAGAAATTCTCAGCCTGCGCACCGTATCACGCGCCGATGCCAAGCGCGCCGATCTACTCATGGCGAAGATTGCCAGCATCAAGCAGACCGGCTTTTCATCGGATGAAATCCGGCAACAGCTTGCCAATGAATATGGCCGAGAAATGGGCAAGGCTCCCGTTGACTTCGGCTCGCCCGAACAGAGGACGCATGAACAAATCTTTCGCGGCTTTCTTTGTGGGAAACCAGATGGAGAACTTGAACAGGAATTGCGTGCAACTACGTTGCTTGCTGGCACGCAGACGCCGATCTTTTCCAGCGGCACAGCCGGTGGCGTCCTGGTCCCGCAATCATTCGCACAGAAGGTTAGCGAGGGCCGGGCTGCTATTGACCCGCTCTTTGATCCGAACGTGGTCACGCTGGTGCAAGAAAGCACTTTCACTCTGCCGCCTCTGCAAATCCCCGGATGGGATTTGAGCACGATTACGGCCGTCAAAGTTTCGGAAGCTGCGCAGCACAACGCGGATGTAGTTCCGGCGGTCAACAACGAGTTGCTGAACCGCTTCACGTATCGCTCTACGCTTGCCGGTTCGTTTGAATGGGAGCAGGACGCGAAAGCATACGGCGATGCGCAAACCGCATTGGCCCGCGCCTTTGGCGTTGCATTCGGGCGCGGCGTTGGCGCTGACCTTGTGACCGGCGACGGCAGCACAGGCCCGCAGGGCATTCTTACCGGGGCCGCCAATTCAAGCTATACCACTGCTGCCGCAGGCGTGCTATCGCCCGCTGACTTCACGGCGATTTATTTCTCTGTGAACAAGATTTACCGCGAGGCACCAAAGGCCGGTTGGGTAATGGCCGACGCGACCTACAAGATGGTGCTCAACGCGAAAGACGCGCAAGGGCAACCGATCTTCCCGCTGGAGGACGACCGGCTTCGCATCCTTGGCAAGCCGGTTTACGTATCGCCTACAATGCCGAGCGGCGCGAACTCCAAAGCCATCGTGTTTGGCGATCTGGGCGCGTACTTTGTGCATTCAAGCTCGCTGTACATCCGGCGACGGATGCAGTATCCGGGCCTGGTGGAATTTGGAAAATGCGCGTGGACGGGCTTGCAGATGGTTGATGCCATCGTGGACGACCCGACGAACGGCTCACTGCCGCCCATCGTTTACGCCACGCAGCACGTTTAAGGATTGGTCAGCGCGGGCCAAAGCGTATGCGCCGCGCAGGGTCTCACGCCCCATTGCCGCATACGCGCCTCCTCGATTCGGGGCCACGCTCCTCCCGTGGCCCCAATCGTTTGCGCCCTTCACAGCGATTCGAGTTTTCATGCCGATCACAAAATGCAGCCACGGGGTTTACATCCCGGAAGGTGAATCGCAGGCGCTTTACTGCCGCTTATGCGTGCCGGACGGACCTACTGATACCAAGGACGTTGTGCTGCCGCGCTCCAGCGGCGACCCGTTAACGACAGCGGGCCGCGTAATGGCGAACAAGTCCAAGACCTCTGGTGGGTGCCCAGAATGCGGCAGCACGATTTACCTACGCACCAACGAACGTAACGACGTGAACCGTGAGTGCGCTGATTGCGGCACGAACTATCGCGTGCGCTTGAGCAACCATCAGCGCGCATTGCAAGTTGAACGAGAGGAGATGGAATGAACAACTTAAATTTTGATCGCTGCCAATTTGAAGGACGCGGCGCTTATCCGGTCAGCGCTTCAACTTGCGTTGCGTTCGAAGATTATTCTCGGATGCACCAAGAGCGGCGCAGCGCCAATGCCTCATGGGTGCCACCGTTCGCAATGAATGATGGACAGTTGCAGAAGGTTCTGCTCATCCGAGCGTGGCGCTACGTAAATGGCCCCAGCCGCCTACACAAGCCAAACCCGGACCGTATCAACCGCGAAGCGGTCAATCGAGCAGCAACAAAAAAAGCTCTGCGCGGCTATACCATTCGCCCAGATGCACCAGCCATCCAGCACCAAGCACATGCGATGCACAAAGAAGCAGTTCGCCGGGCTGGTGGATACTTACAACTACTGGCGGCGATTGCCTTCCGGTCATGGCGGCTTGGCATGGACTCCGTGGCGGTTGCAGACACACTCAGTACAACCCCGCAGGCGGTACGCGTTCATTTGTGGCGGTGCCGCGATATCGCGAAGCAGCTTGGGTTCGAAGTAGGACGGCCGGGGCATACTGCCGGAATGAAATGGTCACAGAAAAACCGGGCCATGGGCAGCCCGGCGTTGGATTCCGTACAGGCGGCCAGCTAGGCCGCTTTTTTCTTCGCAGGTTTCTTGCTCCCTGTGGGCTTGTAGATGCCAGCCTGCTCCAGCACGCGCCGTGTGCGATTCTGCCCGCAGTTGGGCGGGAACCCGATTGCCAGCGCGATTTCAGAAACCGGCTTGCCGGATTTGTAGAGCGCGATGATCTTCGCCACGTCAAACTTGACCTTCTTGTATTTCACTGCCTTGCCTACCGTGATCTCTTTGGATTGCTTTTTCATTTCTTTAATCCCCTTCGGCCTTGCTGGCCACTGTGACGAAGACTCTGGAGGAGAAAGGGAGAAAATGTCCAGCCCGAACTTCTGGGCTTGGCGATATAATAAGCAGCAACATTCAATTGCTGGAGAACGTCAAATCTATGGCCGATCCTACCGATCCATCGCTGGACCCAGAAGTTGCCGCCATTTCACAAGTCAATCAAGCCTTAACGCCTCTTGAGCCTGAGGTACAACAACGCGTACTTCGGTGGGCTGCCGAACGCTTCAACGTTACATTAGCGCGTCAGGCAAAACCGCCCGCCCGGCCAGATCAGGACGCTCGACAGGGTAACGGGGAGTCGGCGGGTGAATCTAATCAAACCTTTGCCGATTTCGCCACGCTATATGACGCGGCCAATCCTCAGACCGATGCGGAAAGAGCGTTAGTGGCGGGCTATTGGTTGCAGCAGTCAAATGGCGGTCAGGATTGGGACAGTCAAAGCGCAAATAAACAGTTGAAAAACTTAGGCCATGGCTTGAGTAACGTCACCACATCGCTTACTGAGCTCATGGAGCGCAGACCACGCCTTGTCATGCAGACCCGGAAAGAGGGCAGCTCCAAGCAGGCGAGGAAGAAATATAAGTTAACCACTGAAGGCACACGCAAGGTGAACCAGATGATCGGAGCAACTTCCAGTGGCCAAGAAAGTGAAGACGGTGGACAAGGCTAAGCTGGTCGCAGCACTTTCCAAATCCATTCCTCAAAATCTGGCAGAAGACCTTGTCACGGAATTCTTACAACTAAGGCAGGACGTTGCCACGAATACGCTAGGGCGGGCTTCCGGCGGCAAGATCGTGGAAACTTTTGTTCAGGTGCTGCAACATCTGGAATCAGGCAGCCACGATCCAAAACCGGACGTGGATGGATATCTTAGAGCCGTTGAATCCAAAACCGGCCTTGACGATGGGCTACGCATTTGCGCCGCACGACTTGCCCGCGCCTTGTACGCAATAAGAAGCAAGAGGAATATCGTTCACAAAGGCGCAGTTGATCCCAATACGTACGACGTGCGGCTCCTTCTGCATGGCGCTGAATGGGTGATTGCTGAACTGCTGAGGCTTACACAGAATCTTCCAATGCAAGAAGCGGGTGAATTGATCGAAATGGTTCACGCGCCGGTTGGGACATTGGTTGAGGACTTCGGGACCCGAAGGCTAGTTCTGCCAAAACTCAAGATCTCTGATGAGCTGCTGGTTTTGCTTCACAGTCACTACCCGGAACGGGTGCCGGTCAGCAACATAAGATCGTCAATGAATAGACGTAGCGCCGGGAGCGTGGACAATGAGCTGCGCGCTCTGTGGAGCAACAAGATGGTGGAGGGGAATGCAGCTGAAGGCTATCGGCTGACCCAGACAGGATTCGATGCCGCAGTGCTGATCATTCAGAAGATTCTGAAAAGCTAAGGCGATGGCGGGCCGGTTTTCTGGCCCGTTCTTGTTGGGAAAGATTTGGGAAAGAAGTGCAAAACGCAAAATCACAGCTAAGTGGCGCAGAATCAGCGGGCCGTTAGTTAGTTAACGTACTCATAACCCAAAGGTCGGTGGTTCAAATCCACCCCCCGCAACCAACCTTTTCAATCACTTAGATCGAATGATCGAATCGCGAGGGCGATCCCGAGAGACCTCATTGAACGCGGGCCCAATGCGAAGCTGGCTAAGATTTTGGCTAGGATGGGACAGGCGATTCCGCTGCCGCAAAGGTGAGGTCGACGAAATGCTCCTGAAGGTCGTTGACCAGCACGACAACTTTGTCGTCATTCAGGATGCCGTCTATCGCCATATTCACTGCGTCATCGCGATGTGATGATTTCAGTAACGTAATGTGGTAAACCGTTTCGCCGAAGCGATAGTGCACTTTGAATCCACTCCAGTCCGCCGGGAAGGATGGCGCAAAGTGGAGCCTGTCTACCTCAAGCCTGAGACCCAGTAAAGATTCCATGATAAGCCGGTACATCCAGCCGGCAGAGCCCGTGTACCACGTCCACCCACCGTGGCCTGTGTGCGGTGACACTGCATATATATCAGCAGCCATGACATAGGGCTCCACCTTATACCGTGCGATGTCTTCGCGAGAACGCGAATGACTTACCGGATTGATCATGTTAAATAGCTCCCATGCTCGCTCGCCGTCCCCCATGGCGGCAAAAGCCATGGCGGCCCAGATAGCCGCGTGAGTATACTGTCCCCCGTTTTCTCTCACCCCGGGGACGTACCCTCTGATGTAGCCGGGATCAAGATCCGATTCGTCGAAAGGCGGAGCCAATAACTTGATCAGGCCATGATCATGATCCACCAGCCGGTTATACAAGGCATCCATGGCTTTGCGCGAGCGTAGTGCATCTCCTGCACCCGACAATACAGACCAGCTCTGCGCGATGGAATCTATCTGGCATTCGGGATTTGATGCGGATCCAAGCGGTGAGCCGTCATCGAAATAGGCTCGCCGATACCATTCCCCGTCCCAGGCGTTCTTTTCGATGCTCTGGCGTAAGCTGGCCGCTTGAGTCTGGCAATGTTGGGAGAAGGTTGAATCACCGCGTCGGTTGGCCAGTTCGGCAAAACGCGTCAATACTTCCTGCAGGAAAAATCCCAGCCAGACGCTTTCCCCTTTGCCGTGTTCGCCCACCAGATTCATGCCATCATTCCAATCGCCGGAGCCAATCAGCGGAAGACCGTGGTCGCCCAGCCTTAGGCCGTTGCTGATCGCCTGCACACAATGGTCGTACAGAGTGCCGGTGATTCCCGATCGGCCCGGCAAATCATAATAGGAATCTTCATCCGGTTTTACAGGGCGGCCCTCAAGAAAAGGGACCACTTCATCCAAAACTCCTGTATCCCCGGTGCTGACAACGTAGCGGCAAACCGCTAATGGCAGCCACAAATAGTCATCGGAACAGTGCGTGCGCACTCCCCGGCCGGAAGGAGGATGCCACCAGTGCTGGACGTCGCCCTCGCGAAACTGGCGCGACGCGCAAAGCAAAAGCTGTTTACGAATCAGTTGCGGCTCGGCATGCACCAGCGCCATGGCATCCTGCAATTGGTCGCGAAAACCAAAAGCGCCGCCGGACTGGTAATATCCACTACGCGCCCAGAAGCGGCACGCCAACGTTTGGTACAACAACCAGCCATTCGCCATTACGTTGATGGATTGGTCGGGTGTGTCCACATTTACGGTGCCGAGCGTATGGGTCCAGTAATGCCACACCGCTTCCAGCGCAGTGCGGGCGGCTTCTTTTCCTCGAAAACGTTGCACCAGGTCAACGGCGCTCGCCGCACTCTGCGCCACACCCAGAATGAACACAAACTCTCGTTCCTGCCCGTCAACGAGTTCGAACGGAAGACGGATGGCAGCGCATGGATCTAACCCCGGCCCAAGCCTCCCGGAGAAGCGTGCCTTATGCAGCCCGGCTGGGTTTGAGAGTGTGCCATTGCGGCCAAGAAACTCTGTCCGGTCTCCCGTGACCGTGCGTGTTGTTTGATTTGCGTCAAAGAAGGCGACTCGATCAGGAAATTCTGCGTTGTACGTATTGCGTGCAAACAACGCGCCGGTAACCGGGTCAACCTCAGTGATCACATGCATGGTTGACTTTGGCCGCGTGTTTCCCAAGACCCATTCCACGTATCCGGTAGCAGAGAGGCGGCGGCTACGGCCGGAGTTGTTCTTTATTTTCAGGGCGAAAAACTTCACGGTAGCATCCGGCGCTACATACACCTGCAGCTCTGAGAGAATACCGTCCTCAGCGTGCTCAAATACGCTGTAGCCAAACCCATGCCGGACAACATAATGCCCCATGCCACGAGATGGCAGCAGGGTCGGCGACCAGAAAGCGCCGCTCTCTTCATCGCGTAAATAGAATGCCTCGCCGCTTGCATCGGTCACGGAATCGTTGTGCCAGGGCGTGAGGCGAAACTCATGAGCATTTTCTCCCCACGTATACGCTGAGCCACTCTCAGAAATTACGGTACCGAAGTCCGCGTTTGCTATCACGTTCACCCACGGGGCCGGCGTCATCTGGTCCTGGGGTATCGTGATCACGTATTCGCGTCCATCGCGAGTGAAACCGCCCAATCCGTTAAAATGGATCAGGTCGCGGGCCGGCAGTGCGTCGGATAGTGTGCGCTCGCGCCGCATGGCCCGTCTGATTTGCAACCGCGGAACTTCTTTCTCGGCAGTGCGTCGCGTGATCTGTGCGTTCAACGGCCCGCGTGTATCTGTAATGATGGCCCGCGCTACGGACTGAAACAGCAGGCGGTCTTCATTCGACATTTGCTCGGCAACTCGGACCAGAATCATCCCGCTCTTCTCGGCCGGGTTCGGTTGAATGCCTGCCGCCACCAGATCCATGATCCGTTCGTGCAGGGGTTGCCGGTAACCGGCGTGATCTTCATTCCAGATCACCAGATCCACTGGCAATCCTTTCAACCGCCAGTAGGCATGAGCTTGCACCAGCTGGCGCACCAGATCGATATTGGCCACGTCCTCGATTCGCAGCAATACGATTGGGAGATCTCCCGAAATCGAATAACCCCAGAGACCTGACTGGGTCCGGCTGTTACTGCTCAGCACAGACGCGTCCGCACGCAGAGACGGGTTGGCGTAGAGAATGGAACTGGCGAGCCGCCCGAAACTTTGTGCGTCTGCTTCGGTCGCGTTCAGCTGCCGCAACACCACCTGGCTATGGGTCCACGCAAGATCAAACACCCGGTCGGCAAGATGACGGTCCTGATACTTATCTATCAACTGCAGACATCGGTCGCGGGTTTCGCCCACGCCCGAAACCAGGTTGGCGGTGACGGACTGCCCAGGTTCGAGGGTGATCAGGTGCCGGATAGCGACAATGGGATCGAGGACGGAGCCTTGACTGCCGGAGAGCGGGGCAGAGCCGTTCAACGCTGCTGGGTTCGCCGCCGTTTTTCCCCGCCCGACGAACTGCATGCGGTCCGTTTCGTAAGACACAGCCCCAACATCCGCGCCATGCACGACCATCAAATGAAACATCCACGGGGCCTGTTCATGCAGAGAGCGGGGCCGGCGCGTGCAAAGAATCGCACGCCTCGGTTCCAGTATCTCGGTTTGCACGAAGAGGTTGCTGAACGCAGGATGCAGGTCGTCCGCCGCGGCTGTTGCCAATACAACTTCAGCGTAGCTGGTTACCTCAATAACTCTGCGTTTGCGGGCACGATTGGTGAGCGTGACTCGCCGTAGTTCAATGTCGTCCTCCGGGGAAACCGCAATCTCCGTGTGGGCTTCCAGTTCGTCTTCGCGGCAGCGGAACTCGACTTTGCCTTCTGAGAAGATGGCCTCGTAGCGTTCCAGCGGTTTGACCGTTGGTTGATAAGCTGACGACCAGAACCTTCCTGTGGCAACGTCACGAATGTAACAGAAAGTGCCCCATGGGTCGCGGGTCGAATCTTCCCGCCACCTGGTTACCGACATGTCCTTCCACCGGCTGTACCCCCCGCCCGCACTGCTGACCATCACGTGATAGTTCCCGTTCGAGAGCAGCTGCACCTCTGGAATGAGGGTATTGGGGCTGCGAAACACGCGCACCGAGGGCTCTATCTCTTCGTTGCTCCTGCGCGTTTCGGTCAGCTCTTCGGGCGCTGAGTAGAGTGCTGTTGCTTTGGGAACCTTCTCTTGCAGCAGCAGTGTGGTGGCTCGGAAGATCGGGACGGATTCGAATCGCCGCTGCATGGGACGATCCAGCAGAACGTGGACAAGAGCCACCAGGATCATGCCCTGATGATGGGCCATATACGATCGCACAGTAGCATTCGACTGTCCGCGAGGCACTCGGGAGAGAGTGAAATCGATCGCCTCATAGAAGCCATACGCGCCTTCAAAGCGGGCGGCCGCCAATCGCTGCAGGTTCGCACACGCCTCTTCGGTGGCCACCATCAGCGCCAGGCTTGAGGCATAAGGCGCAATCACGACGTCCTCGGCCAACCCGCGTTTCAGACCGAGGCCAGGAACGCCAAACGCCCGGTACTGGTAATTCATGTGGGCATCTACCACGTTGTACCCTGATTCCGATATCCCCCAGGGCACATTGCGCGATGCCGCGTACTCGATCTGTCTTGCCACCGCTGCTTTGTAACTTTCATCGAGAAGCGTATTTTCATATGTCGGCATGACCAGCAACGGCATCAGGTACTCGAACATCGATCCGTCCCAAGACAGCAGGGTCGGCCCGGTCGAGGATTTCGTGAGCTGACGACCCAGAGAGAACCAATTCTCCTGGGGAATTTGCCCCTGTGCGATCGCTACAAAGCTTGCCAGTCTTGCTTCCGACGCCAGCAGATCATAGTAACTGGGGTCACGGCGGCGTTCGCTGACGTTGTAACCGATCGTCATCAAATGGCGCTCACCGTTATAGAGGAAGCTGTACTCGACGCGGGCAAACTCTCTGCACTGCAAAGCAAGCCGTTCAATTTCTGCAATCCGCGCCCGGGCTCGCTCACTCCCTTCATGGATAAGCGGCTTCACTGCATCCAGCCAGGAATGAGACGCTTTGTCATCTCCTTGCTGGCTCTGGATGGCCGAGAGAAACTCTGACTCCCAGGATGTTGCCAATTCACGCAGAGTGGGAATCTTGTCCAAGAAGGAAGATGCGTAAATTTCATCCGGACGTTCCACCAGGGGCCAGGAAGTGAGGAAGGTTACATCTTCAAGAGCGGCCTGGCACTGTTTGCCGAGAGCATCAGCCCACCTCACGGTCGGGCTTTCCGGCAGGTCCTTCAGGCTTTCCCCCAATTGCCTGGTTTTTGCAACAAGCTCCTTGAGGCACAAGCAAGCAGCCGTCAAGGTTGTGGGTGGCGAAGCACAGCAGGCTTCCAGTTGCTTCCGCAGGTTAGCGGATTGAAGAAGCGTTGCTTTGGTCTCCGCATTGTCATGAGGAGTCCGTTCCCCGACAACATCTAGGAATATTCCGAGAGTATCGAGAAGGCCACCAAACAGACGAGGCGCAAGCACCCTCTGGTCCATCATTCCGACAAGGCCGGCTTCTAAAGTCAACACGTGTGCAACCAGATTCCCGCTGTCGACAGTGGAAACATAGAGGGGGAAAAGAGGCTTCAACGTCACCGTGTCATACCAGTTATAAAAATGTCCCTGGTACCGCTCCAGAGCGCCCATAGTTGTAAAGGACATGGCCGTGCGTTGGAGCAATTGTGCACCTGAGACATAGCCAAAATCATAAGCGGAAAGATTGGCAAGCAAAGCCAGTCCCATGTTGGTGGGCGAACTGCGATGAGCGATGGCGGGTGCCGGGCTTTCCTGATAGTTATCTGGAGGAAGCCAGTTATCCTCTGCGCTGACGAACTTCTCAAAGAATGACCAGGTTTTGCGTGAGAGCTTGCCCAGGAACTTTGTCTGTTCAGGAGAGAGCCTGAACGCTTCACGCTGAAGCGGCAGGCTGATCCACCACGCCAACGCCGGTGACACGAACCAGACCAGCAATATCGGAGCAGCTACGCCCAGAACACCCGGTTTCGCTACGGCGATGCAAACCAGAACGCCCACGGCAAAAACAGGTGCAGGCCACATGAAACGGAAAGATTCGCCTGGACCAGAGTGGTCTTTGTGCTTGTGCTCACTGGATGCATTCCACTCGAGAAGCCGACGATGTGAGAAGAGCATCCGCCACAGCGCCCGCAGGATTGCGTCACAGCTGAAGAATGCTTCGTAGGGCATACAGGCAAAGGTAAACAGTCCTTGCGCACAGTGGCGCCCGAAGGCGCGCAACACCTCCGCCAGGTGCTGCTTGGGCGCCGCATCGTCCGACTTCTGAAACAGGTCAAGAGCAGCGCTGAAAATGATCGGGACAAAGAGCACCCCCAGGACCGCCAAGGTCCAGGCCCAGGCCGATGACAATCGCAGCCATATGAACGGCAAAAGAGCTACCAATGAAATCGGCACAAGACTGCGGCGGAGATTGTCAAGGATTTTCCATCGCGAGAGAACAGAGAGGGGATTCTTCAGGGCACCGCGAACCGGGCCGGGTACTCGCTGCATCAACCAGCGCGCGATCTGCCAGTCACCGCGAATCCACCGGTGACGCCTGGCTACGTCGGCGTCATACGTCGCTGGATAATCCTCATAAAGTTGGACGTCACTCAAAAGACCGGAACGGGCGTAACAGCCTTCTATAAGGTCATGGCTGAGGATGCGATTCTCGGGAAAGCGCCCACCAAGGGCCTGTTCGAAAACATCCACATCATAGATTCCTTTTCCGATGAAGGAGCCTTCACCGAAAGCGTCCTGGTAAACGTCAGAGACCGCCCGCGTGTATGGATCAATGCCCGGTTCACCACCCCAGAGCTGTGCATAACGGGAGTGGTTTGCCCCTGGAAGGCTCACGGCGACACGAGGCTGCAGGATGCCATAGCCCTGAGTAACGCGCTGCTTTGCGATATCGTAAACCGGGCGGTTGAGGGGATGCGCCATTGCTCCCACGAACTCCCGGACCGAATCGCGCGGCAATTGTGTGTCCGTATCGAGCGTAATTACATACCGAACGCCTTGCAGAACCGCCGTTTGACCAACGACACATGAAAAATAATCGCCGGGCCGGCCCCGCAGGAATGAGTTCAGCTCTTCAAGTTTCCCTCGTTTGCGCTCGTAGCCCATCCACAGTTGCTCGCGGGCATTCCAGCGGCGCGGACGATGGAGCAGGAAGAAAGTGTCGATTCCCTGGGAGCTGTACTTCCGGTTCAGCTCTGCGACTCCTGCTTGTACCTGCTCAAGAAGAGCCTGGTCCTCCGGCATGTTCTCCTGGTCCGCATCGCGAAAATCCGAGAGTAAACAGAAGTGCACATGGTTATCGCGGTTGGCCAGGAAACGGACCTCCATCGCTTCAACCAGTTCTGCCACGCTCGCTGTGGTTGTTAGCATCGTGGGAATCACGACGAGCGAGCGCAATTCGGAAGGAATTCCCTGAGACAAGTCCATTCGCGGCAATAGATCCGGCGGCGTCAGTCTGGTCATCAGCCAGTTGAGAACTGTCACAACAAACTGGCTGCCCACGATCGCCGCCAGGACAGCGCCAAGGACTAGGGCTGACCCTCGTACGCCCTGGGCATAGGCTTTGACGGTAAAAATTCTGGCGATTAGGGCGGTGGCAGCAAGGATTGAACCCAAATAGAGCAACAACGCATGCCCTCTGGCATTGCGTAACGAGTGTGCGAAAGACCCGCGCATCGCCACCGAGCGTTCCAGCATCTCGCGGCCTTCACCAATCAGATAAAAACCAACATGCCCGGCCCGGCTTTCTTTCTTCTCCCAACTATCGCGCGCCAGTCGGATTGCGCTATCGGCCACCTCGCCTTCCGACGAGTCACATTTCCGGGCGATCTTCTCGACCACATGGCGATAGCTGTCGCGCGTAGCAAAACTCATTGCCCCATAGGCGCCCTGGGGATCTTGACGAAGCGATCTCTCAACGATGCTCATCGTCTCGACAAACTCGCGCCAGTCTTTCGCGTCCAAAAACCTGAGGCTGGCAATGCTGTTGCTGATGGACACCTGGTCCGTGGCTTGCCGCTGGTTCTCAGACCGCACCAGTTGCTCGATCGTCGATCCGGATTCTGAAAGCCGCTGTTCGATCCAGGTCAGCGGCAATGCCAGCGTTGGACCTTGCCCTTGCAAACGGCGCACCAATTCGGCAATAAAGGAACTCACCATCGGAGGGTTCGATCGCGCCATGTCTGCGATGACCAGGATCAGGCTTTTTGGATCTTTTTCTGCAACCACCGTCATCCTGTCTGCCCAGTCGTCGGCCAGATTGCGGTCGATCCTGTCAGCGGCAATCACGGCGGCGACCCGTCTGAGGTTTTCAATCAACGCCAGCCTGAGCATGATCGGAATGGCCCACAACTCACCCAGGTTCAAGTGGGTGACGGTCTGGTAGGCCTCTACGAATCCGCTGAGACTCTCCGGATCGATGCGGGCATCTCCGTGTGAAATTGTTTCGAGCGCCAGGTCATAGACGCGCGGCAAACCCGCTGACGGACCCTTAAGCAGCCGAGGAAGCGTTCGACTGTAACCTCTTGGCAAATGCCTTCTGGCGGTTCGAATCTGTTGTTCAATCAAATAGAAGTTGTCGAGCAGCCATTCGCCTGCAGGCGCAATTCGCCGTTTCTCTTTCACCGCCGCGGTCAGAATCCGACAGGTTTCATTCAGAATATCTTCGTTGTCAGCCAGTCTCGACAGGAGCAGGTCCGGCGCGTGTTCCCGGGCGACCGCATGCGATGCTGCCAGGTTCTTGCCGTGCTGTTTCATCTGCTCCCTGCTGAACAACTCCGAGAGCAGAGGCGCTTCTCCGGCATCAGGCTTTGCCTTCCACAGGCTTTTGCGCAGGTGTGTCCCAATTTGCAGGAAGGTTGCATGCTTCGGCGGAGTATTCAATAAATGGTCTCTTTCTTAGTTATGAGCGCGAGGTTTGCCCATGGACACTATCATGTTGAGCACAGCAGCGAAGTGACGTGGCAACACGCCGTGAGTGCCTCTATTGTACTGTACGCTATCGCGGGACTGCGCGTCCGCATTTCACTTGTGGTGCAGTGGCCTGAAAGAAGCCGAACGACGCCGCGACGGTATCTGCGGATCGGCGGAGCAGGATTACTGACGCGACGCAGCGTCTGGGGGACTGTACTTTCTGCTCGCTTCAAATCACGCAGGAAGAACAGTTCTGTGCTGTGGTGGGCGCCGGAATTGTTTCAATCCCATGCCGGCAGCAGCAATGATGGGCCACAAGCTGTGAGAGAACAACTTTTCGTCCCCCTGCTTCATTTTTGGATTCCTTCATGCCAGTGGTCTCTTCTTGTGCCAGTCGCTCTGCTTTTGGTAGAGGTGGGCCAATGCCAGGATTGCGCCCTCTGCTCCGGGCGCCCCGGTAATTTGTAGTCCAATCGGCAAACCGGATTTCGAAAAACCACAGTTCAACGAAATCGCCGGTAATCCGAAAATGTTGAACGGCCGCGTGTTCCGCAGCATGAATAACTCTTTAGTGCGTAACTGGTCGGGCGCCGCCTGAAGGTCGGACAGGGAAGGCGGAAGTATGGGCGCCGTGGGCGAAAGAATCAAGTCGATCCGCTCAAACGTTTGCAGGATCTGGCGCCGTTGCTGCAAAAGGTCGCGATACGCCTGGATGTACTGGGCGGCGGTGACGTCGGCGCCGCTGCGGATGCGTTTGAGCGTTTCCGGATCGTAGCCGCTTTCCTGTTGCGGAAGATATTTCTGATGGTAGGTGTAGGGTTCGCATCGAACCACGGTGCGGTCCACCTGGGTAGAGAGAGCGATATCCTGAACGCCGGCGGTCATTGTTCCCAGCGCCGCCGCTGCTGCGTCCACCGCATGCGTGATTTCGCCATCCGCTTCATTCCAGAAATCACGCGCCACCCCCAGGCGCAGGGCCGCAGTTTTTTCTTCAATCGCGGATGGATAGTAGACCGGCGGAAATTTCTGGCAATAAATGTCCTGGGGATCGTACGCTGCGATTGCCTGAAGCATGAGGGCGGTATCAGCGGTGGTCCGTGCCATGGGGCCCACATGATCCAACGACCAGGAAAGGGGAATCACCCCGCGCATGCTGACCAGTCCGTAGGTCGGCTTCAGACCGGTGATTCCGCAGTAAGCGGCAGGCAAACGAATCGACCCCGCCGTGTCTGTCCCGATAGCCCCATAGCAGAGGCAGGCGGCGACGGCCGCGGCTGAGCCCGACGAAGATCCGCCGGTAACGTGTGCGGTATTCCAGGGATTACGTGCCGGTCCGAAATGGCCGATGATCCCGCTCCCTCCGTAGGCAAACTCATGCAGGTTGAGCTTGCCCAGCAAGACCGCGCCGGCCGCTTTCAATCTGCGAATGACCTCGGCGTCCGCTGCGGGAACGTAGTCTTTGAGGACGGCGCTGGCTGCGGTGGTTCTGACACCAGCCGTTTCAATCAGGTCCTTTACCGCCAGCGGGACACCATGTAACGGTCCCTTCCATTCGCCGCGCAAGATCTCGGCCTCGGACTTGCGGGCTTCTTCTAATGCGGAATCGGTGGTCACGGTGATGAAGGCGTTGAGCCGCGGATTCAGACGCTCAATGCGCTCCAGGCAAGCACCGGTAAGCTCAACTGGAGATACTTCTTTCTTTTGCAGCGCAAGACTGACCTCGGCCAGTTCGAGCAGAGGCAATTCATTCGCGGAGTATTTCATTGAGGAAGGCATGGCACGTCAATGAGAATATCATCGATGGCCATACCGATCATGCTTGATTTGCCGGTCAACGAACCGCCGGACCACTATTCCGGAATCACCGGAAGCAAGATGTGTGAAGGATACCTCTGGCTATGGTAGATGGTCTGGTTTGCGGTCACGTATTTGGTTTCAGTCTCATTGTGACCGCCGGTATTCAAATTGCGCGAGAAGAATGGAAAAAGGGCGCTCGCGACCTCAATCCTCAGGCGTGATCCCGCGGGAATGGTAATTCCCGTGTGCCACAGATCCAGCGTGTACTCGTTAACCTCATTCGGCTTTAACATTTCCGGAGCAGACATGGATTTGCGGAAGCGCGCCCTGATCTTTCCGATGGCCAAAGGGAATATCTTGCCGTCTTTATCCACCTCGGACATGCTGATAAACCAATCGGTATCGCGGGCCGAAGAGGCCGCATACAGAACGGCGGAGAGCGGACCGGCAAACGTGAGCGGCTTGGCGAATGGATCGGTCACATACACCAGAATGTCCTTGCGCTCGTCGATTGTCTTCTGGTGGTAGCCTCGCGCTTCTTTTTTGCGCTCGTCAGCAGAGCGGGTCTTCTTGGCGTTCTCCTCTGATTCCTCATAGGCGCGCGGATCGGGCGTTGGGTCGCCGGGATCGTAGGTGTAGCGGTCCGTGGGGGCATTCGCTGCCGGTGAATCAAAAACCAACCGGCCGTCACCCTTGGCCGTGTTGGCATTGCCGCCGCTGGCCAAATACAGCTTCTGCGGTTTGGTGATTTCCAGCGGGTAGGTCTGGCCGTGCAGCCATTTGTTTGAGCCCATCACAAACAGACTGACCAGAGGCTCTTTATCGATTCCATTGTCGAAGCCTTTCAGCCAGTGGTCGAACCAGCGCAGATAATCCCGTTGCAGGTCGATGATGGCTTTCTCGCCGAAGTCGCGCTCACCGATCATCCTGGCCGCGGTGTCCGTGTGGCCCCACGGACCGAGTGTCAGCTTCTGGCTGGAGTGGTTGTAGCTTGCCATCTTTGTGTAATTGAGTTTGGTGCCGATGCCATCGCCATCAAACCAGCCGGACTGGTGGAACACCGGGATATTCACGTCCTTGAGACGGTCAAGAAAGTTTGCCGGCTTCCAATAGCTGTCATTGGTCGGATGCTGGATCCATTTGCGCCAGTACGGGTTTTCCTTGCCCAGCACTGACTTGTCCAAGTCGATCACAGGCAGTTCGCGCAGCAGCTTGGAATACTTCTTCTCGCCGATCTTGCTTAAGGCCACACCGGAGATATCGGCAGTCGCCGCGCTCTCCAGGATGTCAGCCCACCAAATGGCGCCTTCCATGAAAAATGCGCCGTACTCGTAAGGGACGTTGTAAAACGGGTCCGGCGGCGCGACATTCGGGATAATGGTGACCAGGTGCGGAGGATGTTCGCTGGCGGCCCACCATTGCACCCAGCCCAGGTATGATCCGCCGATCATTCCCACCTTGCCGTCAGAGAACGCCTGGCCGGCCAGCCATTCAATCGTGTCATAACCATCCCTGGATTCGTTGACGAAAGGCTCCCATACTCCACCGGAACCAAAGCGGCCGCGGCAATCCTGTACCGCATAGACGTAGCCGCGCCGCGCGTAATACTTAGCCTGTAGCTCTGCCATTTCTTTCTTGTAAGGCGTGCGCACCAGGATGACCGGTGCTTTTTCCAAACCTTGCGGATGGTAAATATCGGTTGCCAGCTTGACGCCATCGCGCATCGGCACAGCCACGCTTCTGTCCACCACCACTTCATATTTTGGAGCGGAGAGCGACGTTTCCGAAGCTTCAGCCTTGCGCAACGCCTCATAACCTTCGCGAACGAAAGCGGCCTTCTGTGCCGGTATATCGATCAGGTAGGTTTTCCCAGCGCTGTCAGCCCACACGAAGGAGTCCAGGCCGGGAAGGCCGTAGAGAAACTTGGTGAGTGTAAGGTTCTTTCCGGCGATGGTATGGTCAGCGGTTTCTTTTGCTTCCAGCGTGAGTTCCGCGGCCGACCCGGGAAGAATCAGGAGAGGGAGTTTCTGTACGCCACCCTTGCCACGGTCATACATGCGTAGCGCCTGACTGACCAGCGCAGGTGAATTGCTTTCAAAGAGGAGCACTCCCTCCCGGGTCTCCCAGGTGGTCGACTTGTCTTTGAACGTACGGGTCACGGAATTGCCCTGGCGCGTGAGCTTGACCGTACCTACCGCAGTTTCGATCGATATGGCGGCCCAGCGGCCGTCTGCATCGGGCACGATCCGTGTGGTTGCTTCCGCTTTCTGGCCGGCCATGCTGATAGTGGCATGACTTTCGAAGCTGCCGTCTTTCTTCCAGATGTTTTGCATCGAGCCCAGGCGCTCTTCATTGAGCACGAGAAAAAAAGTGGCCTGGTCTTCAAAGCCTGCCAGCGTAGCCGGGAGACCTGTTGGAGTCTTCTGTCCCGTGTTGTCTCCGGCACGCTTAAGAACCAGTGGCCGCGCCGCGCCGCCTTGTTTCCACTCGCCCGTGATCTCCGTACCGTCAGCATTAAGCTTGCCCTGGTAGCCGGCCGCGATACCCGCGAGCTCCAGCTTTACGTCACTTCCCGTTTGCTCAGCAGCAGAGAGGGGGATGCCATTGGCGCCCTGGTCAGGGCTGTCGATGGCGCCGGTTAATTTGCCATCGGCATTCTTTTTGAGGTGCAGGACCAGACGTAATTTTTGTCCCTCGGCCTCGAGCGTGCCGTTCCAGTCGCCGGCAATATCGCGATTCTCCTGCGAAGCACCCCGCGGTTCCGCCAGGGCAGGCGCTGGAAGCATTGAAAAAGCAATCGGCAGTGGACGGTCAGCTCCTGAAAAGGAATCAGACGACTGTGCTGCACCCGTTTGAAAGCCAAGCCACATCGTTGCCAGCAACAACGCAATTATTCTGGTTCGCATGTTTCCCCCGGCTAAGTTGAAATTGAATTGTCAGCGCGTTTGTGTATTGCTGTCTAGTTATAAATACGCCGGCATCGTAGAGAAGTTACCTATAGCCCCGAGAATACCTGCCATGCGGTGCGATAAGTATTGGCATGCGCTTCGGCGCTGCGCTCAATGGGCCGCGAGTAGCCGCCGCCCGAAGTCAGAACGAAAGAAGCGCCGAAACGCCGAGCAGATTCAAAGACCTTGCGGTCACGCTCGATCAACCCCTGGTGCGTGAGCGAAAGCCGGCCGAGAACATCAGAAGCTAGAGGATCAACCCCGGATTGATAGAAAACAATATCCGGCTTGAAGGCAAAAGCGGCAGGCAGGGCTTGGTCGAGTTGGTGTAAATACTCAGTGTCTTCAACACCATCCGGCAAGGACACATCGAGACGGCTACGCTTCTTGCGGAAAGGAAAATTGCTTTCGCAATGGATGGAGAGCGTGAAGACGTCGGGATCATCCTGAAATATCCCGGCCGTACCATCACCCTGATGGACATCAAGATCGACCACCGTTGCGCGGCGGATGAATCCGCGCATTCTAAGAAACTGGATTGCCACGGCGACATCGTTGAACACGCAGAAGCCTGCGCCTTCGGAACGAAATGCGTGATGGGTTCCTCCGCCGAGAGTAGCGCCCCAGCCATGTTGAAGAGCTGCAAGAGATGCGCTGATTGTTCCGCCTACCGAAGCAAATGCCCGTTGCACCAGAACTCCGGACCATGGTAGCCCGATGCGCCTAATGGCCGCCGGTTCAATCTTGCCGGCAGCAAACCCATTTACGTAGTCCGGATCATGGGCCAGTGCAACCGTCTCGGCATCGGCCGGAGCAGCCTGCTCTATCTGAAAAAGGCCTTCGCTTTCAAGGATATGGCGGAGCATGCCGTACTTCAATACCGGGAACTTATGGCCCTCCGGCAACGTAATTTGGTATTGATCGGTGGAAAATATCCGGGGGCAATAGGTGCTTTTCGGCATAACCAATGCGTGAAAGTCTGGTCTATATATTATAAGGATGGATTGGTCCTTGACCGCCGGAATCCCAACTGTGCGTTTCCGGACACCTGTTTGCAGGAATGGACAGTCTGGAACGGGAAATGCGGCCGGAAAGGCCTCATTTACTCTTATTTTTCAATAACTTGAAGTTTGATATGATTTTGGCACCTATTGTGCATACACTAAAAGTGCAATGGATATAGTTCGCGATGAATCCGTGAAGAAGAGGAAGCGCCAGAAGCAGGCGGCCATGGTGGTTGTGGTCGTGATTGCGGTTCTGGGCGCCACCCTGGGTGTGTCCAAGCTTAAGCCAGCCCTGCCATCGGTTGATGCCGGGACGATCTGGCCGGACACGGTGAAACGTGGCTCAATGCTCCGGCAGGTGCGTGGCTTGGGATCACTGGTGCCAATTCCGGCAGATGTACGTCTAATCCCTGCGGAAACGGACGTACGAGTGGAGCGTATCCTGATTTTGCCCGGCGGCACCCCGATCAAACCAGATGCCATCATTATGGAACTCTCGAATCCGCAGGTGGAGCAGGAAGCCCTGAATTCTGATCTGGAACTGCGCTCGGCTCAGGCGGAGTACCAAAATACCAAGGCCAAGATTGACAGCGATCTGATGAGTCTGCGTTCCGCGGCGGCGACGGTGGAAGCGGACTATGAGAATGCCAAGCGTGAAGCTGACCAGAACCGGGAGCTGAAAAAGATCGGCGTGGTTTCCGAGTCGGTCTTGCAGGCTTCGCTCAATAAGGAAAAAGAGCTGGCCACGCGAAAGAAGATCGAGGAAGAGCGAATTGCCGAAAGCAGCAAAGCGATCGAGACCCAGCTTGCTGTGCAACAGGCTACCATTGACCAGAAAAAGGCGCTGGCGCAACTGAAACACCGGCAGAAAGATTCGCTGAAAGTACGAGCCGGCATTCCCGGAGTTTTACAGGAAGTACCCGTCCAGGTGGGGCAGCGGTTGGCGCAGGGAACGATTCTGGCGAAAGTAGTGCAGCCGGAGCACTTGCAGGCAGAACTGAAAATACCGGAAACCCAGGCCAAAGACATTGTGACTGGACAGAAGGCTGAGATCGATACCCACAACGGAGTTGTCTCGGGTACGGTGTCACGTATTGATCCCGCAGTGCAGGCCGGCACGGTCACGGTGGATGTGACGCTGGATGGCCCGCCGCCGAAAGGCTCCCGTCCTGATCTGAGCGTGGATGGAACGATCACCCAAGAGCGGTTGGAAAACGTTCTTTACGTGGGCAGACCAGCTTTTGGGCAGGAAAAGAGTTCGGTGGGAATGTTCAAGATCGATCCTGATGGAAAGACCGCGACTCGGGTCAAGGTGGATTTGGGACGCAGCTCAGTGAATACGATCGAGATCGTTAGCGGGCTTAAGGAAGGCGATCAGGTGATCCTTTCCGACATGTCGCGCTACGATTCCCAGGACCGAATCAAGCTGGATCGGTAAAAGAAGTTTAAGATTAACATTCATTTTTTGAGGAGAGTACAACGTGGCTAGCGGACAAACTTTGATCAATCTGGAGAATGTCACCAAGATTTTCTACACCGATGAAGTCGAGACGCATGCGCTCTCCGGCATCCACCTGGATATCAAAAAGGGCGAATACGTCGCTATCGCCGGACCGTCTGGCTGCGGCAAATCAACGCTGCTCTCCATTATCGGTCTGCTTGATTCTCCCACCGATGGATCTTACGTCCTGAATGGCCGCGCCGTGCAGGGGCTGGACTTTTCTGACCGCGCGCGCATCCGCAATCAGGAAATCGGTTTTATCTTCCAGAGCTTCAATCTGATTGGCGATCTCACGGTGTATGAGAACGTCGAACTGCCGCTGACGTACCGTTCCATGTCTTCTCCTGAGCGCAAAAAGCGCGTGCAAGAAGCGCTGGAGAAAGTGGGCATGGCGCACCGCATGCGTCATTATCCTTCGCAACTCTCCGGCGGTCAGCAACAGCGCGTTGCCGTGGCCCGCGCCCTGGGCGGATCACCCTCCATCCTGCTGGCGGACGAGCCTACCGGAAACCTGGACTCCCGTAACGGCGAGGCCGTGATGGAGTTGTTGCAGAGCCTGCATCGCGAAGGCGCAACCATCTGCATGGTGACCCACGATGCGCGCTTCGCCAAGCATGCCGAGCGCACGATCCATCTCTTTGACGGCAAGGTCGTCGAGGAAACGGAAGCGGCGCAACAGGCCGCAGAAATGGTGTAAGCCCGCCAGCCTGCCACTGCCCGAAAGAGAACTCAAGGGATGGCGCGGTTTGATGCACCTCCCGTTTTAAGAAAAACAGAGGCCCGCCTTGAGCGGGCCTTCTCATTTTCAAAAGCGATACTGGAACCCGGTGCTGATTTGGAAGTTGTTCTGCGTTGTTCCCGGAAGTGTGATGCCAAAGAAAGAGGATGAACGATAGAAGATCATGGTATCGCCAATGTCTGTGCGCCAGGCCCAGTGCCGGCTGGGATAAATTTCGATGACGGTCCCGAGATCGAGCGCCGGTTCGGTCAGTCTGCCGGTCTCGATCGTAAAAGCGGAGGGAACCGCAGGGTTGAAAGTAATTCCCTGGACCGTGTTGGAAAAGGTGATGAACCCGGGCCGCACCTTCGCAAACACTCCCACCGTGTCGGTTCTGAAGCCAATTTTGGGGCCAAAGAGGCCTTCAATAGCACGCCCGCCGCTTAGAATTCCAGGTGATGGATTGTTCAGGAAGAAGTTGCCTTCCCCTTCCAGGGAAAAAAACGAGTTGAAATTGTATACGGCGCGAGCGCCAACGCCGAAGTTATTGTTCTCTGATAGATGAATTCCGCTGAAGGCCACGCCCAATTCAAAGCGTGGCGTCTCATTACTGCTGTCTCCAGCGGAACTGTTGGCGGCCCTTTGCTGGGCGCCGGCATTCATCCCCAGCGCCAGAGCAAGGATGACTGCTATCTGTCTTACTTTCATATTTTCATTGTCCTTTCATTGGTACTGCCCGAGAATTCCCACGGGAAACCGCGAAAGTCCTGAAAGCCTCAGTCGTTGGAAAGCGGCAGCCTCGATAAATCGGTGACGTTGCACCGTTTGCGCTGATACGCGACGCTGCTTGCAGCATTGGCGGCAGAGCAGGTTTGCGGCGGCGCGACAAACGGCCGCGGTTGCGACTGGTATCGCGCATTCTCCGTTACCTGGGCTTGCTCCAGGCTGAGCGGGGCCTGCAAGACCATCTCGACGCTGGTGCCCGGCGCCAGACTGATCGCATCACCGCGTTTCAGCAGGACCGCTCCCAGACCCAGGGCAGCGCCCAGTCCGGCTCCGGGAAACAAGCCAATGCCGAAGTTGTGATTGGCGCCGATAATGGCGCCACTGACGGCGCCTGCGGCGGCCGGAGTGACAACCTTTTCCGTCTGGTCCACCGGCTTGAGTGTTCCATCTTTGTCGCGCGTGCGAATGTTCTTTGCCCCGGGAATACTTTGCAGGGCGCCCTGAATCGGCGCGACGTAGTTATTGGGAAAAATCATGGTAGTAAAACGAAAGCGGAACTCTGCAACGCGATTGACGTGGCCCGGACGCCTATCGGCTTCTACAACGCCCTGGACCAGAGTATGTGCAGGAATAACCACGCGATTGCCCTCGATCACGGGATAAAGCGTTTCCAGGTAAAGACCCGAGCCCGCTGTTCCCGACGTGGTATGCAGCGGGCTCTTCAGGACCATCAGCACCCGGGTCCCGGCGGGTATGGTCACGGCGGAAGGAGCCGGGGCCATACTTTGTGACAACGTGTTGGCTGCTTCGGCGGTCGTGACGACAGGCTGACTGCCTGTGAGCGATGGTTGATCGTCCAGCAGCCAGGGCACGGCTTGCGCGAAGGCCGCGCCGGAAAACAATACGGTGGCAAGGAATAAGAGCGCTTTTGTCGAACCAAATCTGGTCATGGCGGCCTCGTTTTTCACTACGATGGTGACTCTATCTCCCGGTAGAATTGGCTCTCAAGCGGCAAGGCGCGGCAAAAGCGAATGCCGCTGAATGTCGTGGCGTATGATGGATAGCGCGAAAGGAAGAGCGGAACCAGAGACCATGACTACCGGCAATCCGGCTGATCGTCTTGATTCGTGGAAAGAGATTGCCGCCTATTTGCGGCGTGACGTGCGCACCGTCCAACGCTGGGAGAAGAAGGAAGGGCTCCCGGTCTATCGGCACCTGCATGACAAACTGGGGTCAATCTATGCCTACCGCAATGAGCTGACAGAGTGGTTCACTACCCGGCAGCAATCGGGGGCGGCCAGTGCGTTGGCGGGACGGCAAGAGGGCCGGGCCGACAAGATCAAACTGGCAGTCCTGCCATTTGGCAACCTGAGTGGAGCCAAAGAAGACGATTATTTCAGCGATGGCCTTACTGAAGAGATGATCACGCAGGTCACACGGCTGCAAACTTCCGAACTGGCGGTGATTGCGCGCACCACGGCAGAACACTATGACTCCAGCAGCAAATCGCTGGAGCGGATGAAAAAAGACCTGGGCGTGAGCTATGTTCTGGAAGGCAAGGTCAGGCGAGGCGGTAACCGCGTGCGCATTACTGCGCAGCTCATCCACCTGCAAGACCAGACGCAGCTCTGGGCGGAAACCTATGAACGCGACATGAGTGACGTGCTGAGTGTGCAGGCCGATATTGCCGAGGCGATCGCGCGCGAAATCAACCTGGCCCTGAATCTTTCCGAGCGCACACGCCTCTCCGATCTGCAAAAAGGGCATGGCCGGGTGCAGCCCGCCGCCTATGATGCGTACCTGAAAGCGCGGTACAACCTGCACCAGATGACGCCGTCGGCGATCAACAAGAGCATTGAAGATTTTGAGTGCGCCATTCAGATTGACCAGAATTACGCACCCGCGTATGCAGGTCTGGCCAGCGCCTACGCGCTGCTAGCCATCGCGCCCTTCGATTTGCTACCCCCTCATGAAGCCATGCCGAAGGCGGAAAAGGCCGCGCGCAAGGCCCTGGAACTGGATAGTTCATTCGCTGAAGCCCACACTGCGCTAGCCTTGGTGAATCATCATTACCACTGGAAATGGAAGGAAGCGGAAGCGGGCTATGAACAGGCCATCGACCTAAACCCTGATCACGCCGACACTCATCTCTGGTACTCATGGTTGCTGCTAGCTCTGGGAAGGCGCGATGCCGCGTTCGACGAGATTGAGCAGACCATGAGCATTGTGCAGGAGACGGACCCGCACCGGTTGGTGGCCGTTCATACCACACGCGCCGCTGCATATTATTTCGGCCGCGAGTACCAGCGGGCCGTGGAGGAATGCGAGAAGGCCAAGCAGCTGGATCCAGATTATTTCATGCTGCATTTCATTGCCGGCCGAGCTTACATGCGGTTGAATGAACCCGCCAAAGCCATCGCGCACCTGAAGCAGGCGCGAACAAACACGGGAGAAATGCCGCTCATGGACGCCGCGCTCGGACTGGCTTATGCGGTAAGCGGGAAGAAGGCGGAGACCATGAAACTGGCAGAAGCCTTCAAGTCTGCAGCCAAGGAGCGCTACATACCGCCGACGTATTTTGGAATGCTCTATGCCGGGCTGGGCGACACGGACAAGGCGCTGGGCTGGCTGGAAAAGGCTTTTGCCGAACGCGCCGATGGCCTGACATGGCTGAACGTTGAGCCAATGCTGGACGAAGTGCGTTCGGACCCGCGGTTCCAGGCCCTGATTCGCAGGATTGGGTTGATTTAGGCTCTCCGCTCCCTACAATCGTCGAGAGCCTGGATTCCACGATCGATCCCCTGCAGATATCTTGCGATTGCCCGATGACGTGGGATTTGCGGCGATCGGACGGCCCAGACACGATGAGCTATCTGCTCGAGCAAAAGTATGCGCATGTGATACACTCTGCGCCGTTATGAAGATGAGAATCGCTGCGGTGTTCCTTTTGCTCTGTCTGCCGGTCATGGCTGCCGATGAGTTCACGCTGTACGAACTCCAATCACCGGAGACGCACCAGTTTGCTATCACCTATGATGTCACGGCAACCCGCGAAGGCGCGCAGTTCTTCTTCAATCCCATTCGCCCCGGCTCGGTAGCGACAAAGGAGCGGGTCATCGACCGCAGCTCCGGCAAGGAGCTGAAGTTCGAAGTGGTGAATGGCAAAGATGCCAAGGCAACCGGCCTGGTTTCACCGGAGACCTCCGACAAGGCCGAGTTTATCAAGGTGCATTTGTCCGGAGCGGTGCCTAAAGGCGGGGAAACGCGCATCCGCATTTTCAAGACTTATACAGATGCTCCCTCCTACGCGTTGACAGACGGGCAATTGGTCTTTGTGCGGCCGCTGGGCATCAAGCGTAACGTAGTGATATTGCCAAAAGGCTGGGAGCTGATTGAGTGCGCGTCGCCCGGGATTGTTTCGACAGACCCCGATGGCCGCGTCCGCGTCAGCTTCCTGAATGATCGTGATGACCAGCTTCCGGTGAAGATCGTTGCGCGGAGGCTGCCATGAAAAAAGTAGCGTTTCTGTGGCTTGCTGTGATGGTTGCAGCCCTGTTCGCGCAAGAGGAGTCGTTTCATCGTGCCGAGCAAGACCGCGAGATCAGCTACTGGCTGCTCGATCCGGCAACGCATCAGTTTCGCATCTCCCACGACTTTACGGTTACGCGCGTGGGGCAAAAATCAGTACACAGCTTTGTGCGTAAGGGTAGCGCGGTCTCGCCTGACGCGAAGATGATTGATCTGGACACGGGCAAGCTGCTGAAGACCTCAACCGTCGCGGGAAAAGAAGTCAATGCGTTGGGATACTATCCCAATCCAGTCGAGCCGGACTCGGTCGTGGTCCAGGGAGACCTTGAACATCCAGTGGCTGAAGGCCAATCCACCCGCGTGCGTGTGCAGGAGACTTATACAGATCCCGCAGGCTATATTGTGAAAGACGGAGAACTGATCTGGACCCGAACGCTGGGCCGGCCACTGAACTATGTGACTCTTCCGGCCGGATGGATGCTGACTTCAGTGAATACTCCCGCGATGATCACGCTGGATGAAGAAGGACGTATCAAACTGCGGTTCATGAATATCAGGAACGGCGATCTGGCAATCACGATCAAAGCAAAGAAGCGGCCGGCATCCAGGTAGCAGGCCCTGCACGTACCCGAGGGGCTGCTGTGCCCACGATTCACCCGCGCCTTTGTCGCGCAACCTCATACATTACGATGGCCGCGGCAACAGAAACATTGAGCGACGGCATTTTGCCCAGCATGGGGATCTTTACCAGGAAATCGCACTTCTTGCGGATCTGCTCGTGCAATCCGTGCCCTTCGGCGCCCAGCACCAACGCACAGTCCATCTTGTAATCAAGCTGATCGTAGAGCTTGTTGCTACGCTCATCCAGGCCGACAGTCCATACATTGCGGGCTTTCAGGTCCTCTAGGGCACGGCCAGCGTTGGTGACGCGCGCAATCGGTAGATATTCTGAAGCTCCAGCAGAAGCCTTGACCACCGTTCCGGTAACGCCTGCGGCACGCCGCTCAGGAATAATGATGCCGTCGGCGCCGGCGCCTTCCGCCGTGCGGATGATCGCCCCCAGGTTGTGCGGGTCCTCAATGCCATCCAGCAGAAGAACGAATGCATGCTGCCCGCGCCTGCGTGCCAGGACATCTTCCACGTTGTTATATTGCTTTTCCGCAGTTACTGCGACAACGCCCTGATGATTGGCCGCTCTCGCCAGGCGGGTCAACTGGTCGCGCGGCATGGTGCGCAGCGGAACGCCAGCGGCGCGGCATAGCTGTTCGATCTTCTGGATACGGGCGTCACCGCGGCCCTGTGCGATGGCCACATAGTCAAAGGCGCGCCGGCGCGCGGACAGCGCTTCTTCCACGGCATGGATGCCAAAGATGATCATGATGTAATCAACTCTCAGATGCCTGGCTTTTAGTGTTCCAGCAATCTTACGCGCGCACAAGTAACGCGCCGAAGTCCCAGTTTGGAAATAAGTAAACGCTAAAGATCCCAGGTTGCTTTGTGTTTGCCGCGTGCTGGCTTTTAGAATATATCTGGAGCCGAGCTTTCAGTCACTTCGTTATGACGCACAAAAAAAATGGACAGTTTCCCGTGGTGCTCTCGATTGCCGGACACGATCCGTCGTCGGGCGCGGGGATCACGGCCGATATCAAGACGATTGCCGCGCATGGCTGTTACGGCGTCACATGCGTTACCGCCCTGACGGTGCAATCCACTCGCGGCGTGAGCCGCGTTGATCCGACGGAAGGCAGAGTCATTTCGGAAACGCTGGAGCAGTTGATGGATGATCTCGACATTGTTGCCGTGAAGATCGGAATGCTGGGCTCTGCGGAGGTGGCAAAATCGGTCTCGGCTTTTCTCAAGCGGTATTCTTTGCGACCTGTGGTGCTTGACCCCGTCATCCGATCGAGTTCCGGCGCCGAAATGATCTCCCGGGAAGGCCTGCAGGTATTGAAGGAGCGAATTCTCGGCCGGGCCTGCGTGATTACGCCCAACATCGATGAAGCCGCTGCTCTTACCGGGCTCGAGGTGACCTCGCTCGAGGAAATGCAGATTGCCGCATCGCGTCTACATGAGATGGGCGCTCACAATGTCATTATCACCGGCGGGCACATAGATCCGCCGCACGATCTGGTCAGCCAGGACCGGCGAAGCACTATCCTGAAGGGCCTTAAAATCCCGGGCCGATCGACCCACGGAACGGGTTGCGCTTTTTCCACCGCTCTGGCCTGCAATCTGGCGTTGGGCAGCGACTTGATCACAGCTGCGAAAGCAGCCAAACGCTACGTGGAATCTGCGCTGCGCAGCGCGCCCGCGCTGGGCAAGGGAATTGGGCCGGTACTCTGAATCACGGCTGGTTTTCCGGCGGCTGATTGCTCTGCTGCTGTGAGTCGGGCGGTTGCTGGGATGGGCGCGTCTTTAATTCCGGCGTATTCTGCTGCGGTTCTTGATTCCGCTGAGGCGTCTGGTTCCTCTGCCTATTCTCCTGCTGTGGAGGCCGGCGAAATTCCGGCGGTGTAATGTTTTTTGGCTCCACAATGTCGCGATTATCGCGTGTTTTCAGCACCGGAGATCCTCCGCTGCGCCGCTTGTCTTCCGCTCGCGCGGCAAAGCTGGACTCCACCAGCACAGTGCTCTGCTCGGCAACATGCCCTACTGTTTGTCCTTCTACTTCCGGACGAGTTGAGACCATCACTTTTTGCCGGGCGCGTTCCGCGCGCTGTGCCTGCTCGTAATACGATTGCGCCGTCTCCTTGTCGCCCGTCAGCTCCGCCAGATAACCCATATTATTGATGGCAAAAGAATTCTTGGGATCGAGTCTGTAGGCCTGCTGGAAATTCTCGCGCGCGGCCTTGGGGTCATTGCGATTCATTGCTGAAACGCCACGCAAGTTCAATCGCGCCACGCGGTCTTGCACGTCTTGTGACTTGCTCAGCTCTTTGCGGCTGCTGCTGGCATTGCGCGCCGCTACTTCACTGATCGGTTTGCCGCGCCAGCTGGTATTGAAGGCAATCACAATCGGCTCGCGCGAGCCCGTGGCCGCCGACCGGTCGTAATACCGGATGGCTTCTTCCAGTTCGCCTTCTTTCTCTTTGGCAAAACCCATATTGTTCAGCGTAAACGGATTGTTCGGCTCGATCTTGAGCGCCTGCTGCAACACCACGTCGGCTTCCGGCGCGCGATCGGCATTGAGCAGACCCAGCGCCTGGCTGTTTAACTCGTTCACCTTCATCGGTCCTTCCGCTGTATGGCCGGCGACTGATGCCACCGTCTTGCCCTGCACTTGCTCCTCTGTTGACCGGTCAATCACGGCCTCTGAAGTATTAGCCTGCGCCTGATCGTAATAGCGTTGCGCGCGCTCCAGGTTACCTTCCAGTTCAGACACATAACCAAGGTTGTTCAAGGTGAACGGATCATTGGGATCGATCAGGTAAGCCTTGTAAAAAAGCTGCTTGGCCTTGCCGATGTCATGCTTCTTGAGCGCCGCTACCCCGTCTCGATTCAACTGCTGCACCGGGGTGTACTTGCTTTTCTTGGGCAACGGAATGCGAAGCTGCTGGGCTCCGGCCGCCATGGCGCCGAGCAACAAAGACAACGCTAAAACGGAAAGCAATGGGGAACGCATGGTTCGTTAGTCCTCACCTGGGCCGTGCCACTGCGCTGCGCCAGTTCGTACACACACTAAAGCAGCAAGGCAGTAACTCTGCTTGTCTGTTGGATGGCGGAATTCACTCTGGGGTTGGGCTGCCGAATTGAAGGCGGCCCCTGCCATCTGAGTTGCTGCTGCCTGCATCCAATCAAGTGTTCGACCTGGATATTTCTTAAAACTCTATGCAACGTTCCCCCATTGCTTTGCTCGCGCTACTGATCGTCATGACGGCCGCCGCGTCCGGCTGGGCCCAGTCCAACCCTGCGCCTGATCCGCAGCAAGGCTCGGGCTTGCCGCAGACGCCGATGAAGGGCACGCAGGCAAACAGCCCGAATGCCGCGCCGCAGCCTTCTGACACAAAATCCAACAGTGTCTCTACAACGACTCCAACGCCGGGTACCTTGCCGGCTGACCAGAAACCGCAAGCGCCCGCATCTGCGCAATCAAAGCCCGGCGCGCAGCCATCCGACCAGCAGACGCCCGGCACTCAGAAGCAGGGCGCCGCTCAGCCCGTAGCGCCTCAGGCAGAACTTCCGGCGCCGCCGGCGCAACCGAAGACGGAAATTCTCGATAGCTCCGCCACTTCCGGCGCCGTAGTCACTGACGGTCACGATCCCATTCTTGATCCTCCGCCCGTTCCGCGAACCACGACCACTCTGGTTGGAGGCACCATCACCGGCATCGATCGCCTGCGCAACCGCATGACCGTGCAGGTCTTCGGCGGCGGCCATTGGCGCGTGAACTTTGACGAGCGCACGCACATCTTCCGCAATGGCGCGGAGACAACACAGCTCGCGCTCAAGAAAGGCGAGCGTGTTTACGTGGACACCCAGCTCGATAACAACCAGCATGACATTTTTGCCCGCAACATTCGCGTGGGTGTTGCCGCGCCGCCAGCCGACGCCGATGGCCAGATCGTCGATGTGGATTTCAAGCACAACGAACTGACCGTGCGCGACTCCATCAACTCCGTCCCGGTGCGCTTTGCCGTGGACCAGCAAACCCGCATCAGCACCGGACAAACGCCGGCGGCCTTCAAGGATGTCCGCCCCGGTACGCTGGTGCACGTGCGTTTTGCCGCCGAGAGCCCCAACCGCGGCCTGGCGCGCGAGATCAGAATCGTGGCCGCGCCAGGTTCCAATTTCACCTTTTCCGGCAAGATCACCTATCTCGATCTTCATCGCGGCATCGTGGCCATCCAGAACTCAACTGACGACAAGAATTACGAGATCCACTTTTCCTCCGCCACCACCACGGAGAGAGGCCGGCTGGGCGTCGGGACCGAAGTCATGGTCGTGGCGACCTTCGAGGGCACGCAGTACACCGCCCGCTCCATCAACGTGACCAGGGCAAATGAGAGGATGGAAAAGTAGGTGCCCCTCCTCCGGAGGCTCAACTAGGATTCTAAAAGGCTTACTCAATCGATCCCTGTTGGTCCCACGGTTTCCCTTAGTGTTCCTTCGTGTCCCTTGTGGTTAAGGGGGCTTGGTTTTCCGTCGGCAGAGGGTCGCAACTTTCATCCACCCCCACCCGGCATAGACGGTTTTGCTGCAAACAAAGGCCCAACCCCAATTCGACAAGACAGTCATAAGACAGTCGAGTCTCTTTTTTCCTGCATTTTGGGGTTTGGTTTTGGCTAGTTGCCAATTGCTATTTGCTAGCTGCTGATTTTTAAAGATCTTAAATACTGCTCACACCCTGAGGCGTTTCTCGCAACATAGCGTATCCCTGCCAGCGAATCAAGTACGAATTAGTACAGTCTTGACAACGCAAGGTCGAGGCGGTGTTCATTTTCGCGCAGCTATTTGAGGTTTTTCATCCTGCCCGTTCGTTTTGGGGCAGGTACGGGCCGTAGTAGTATTCGCGGCAAAAAGCACAGATGCCGTGAGTCACATCGCGTCTGCAAGTCTGCACATAAGCCGGGACCCAGTCCCAGGCCGCCGGGTCTTCCGCCCGGCTGGTGCGGCGGCAATTCCCGCACATGTGGATCAGGCCATTCTTGTCCCGGTATTTTGCGTCATCGGGAAAGCGTGCCGCTCGCGTGTGCGGGCGCTCCACCCGCAGCGAATTGATCACTACGAACCCGCGGCCCGGCTCTAGCGGATAAATCTGCATGCGGAACACCCGGAACAGCTCAGCACTGGAGCACTCGTAGTCCTGTGTTTGAACGTGCCCCAGAGCGCGGGCGGTCCAAAACAGTTTTCTGAAGTGCTGCTCCAGTTCCCTTGGGACAAACTGCAGGAAGGGCTTGTGGATGACTCCCTGGGCCAGCACCTCTGCTCCGCCGCCGTTCTCCAAAGCAAACCTGTCCCACGCGGAGTTGCAATAGCAGATCTCAAGCGACTCAGTGAGCCCAAAACACGGATGCCGGCAACTTTCCATCGCCGCTGGAATCTTGTCCGGCAGCTTGGATGGTGTAATCGTCTTATACACAATTTCATTCTATGGAATGATTGTGGTCTCCGGGGTGATTTTCGTCACAAATAGGCGCGCAAGAGGCGGTATTCATCAGTTCCAAGTTCCTCATTTTTAGAAACCACTCTGGCTCTCTCTCGAAATGGCGCCCAAGGCAAGAGTGAAGATGCTTTGCCCCTGGAGGTCATCCAGCATTGAAAAACAAGAACGCGGAGGCTCATTTTTGTCCAATCAATCGCCAAAGCTCTAACTGCGACGCGCTTTGCGACCCTTTGGCTTCTGCTTCTCCGCAATCATTCTCCACGCCTCCAGCAGATGCACGCCCAGGTCTTCGTCGCTGATGCGGGCCAGTTCGATCCCGATCCAGCCGCTCGCGCCCACATAGGGAGGATAGTAGTACTTCTCCGGCGAGGTCTTCAGCAGCGTGGCCTGCAAGCCCGGGGGCGTGGGAACCACGGCCGCAATGTGGCCGTCATGGTGGTGGTTGTTGGAAAACATGCAGTAGACGCGCTTGCTCACAAAGAACGTCGGCTCACCATGCGAGATCTTTTCCGTCGTCTCCGGCAACGCCATACAGATCCGTCGCACCCGCGCCAGGTGTTCTTCGCTGGGGTCAGCCTTCGCTTTTGTGGACATTACCGGCGGCCTTATTGAATGGTTTTGGGAAATTGTCTTTCAAGCTTCGCTGCAATCTCCGCTCGAGCACTATCCGTCGCGCAGCGTAGCGGAAGCGATAAAAAGGATTGCTTACCGCACCTGCACTGAGTGGGCCTTGCGCAGGATGCGGGTCAGACGATAGGTCTTTGTTGAGCCAAACAATTGTTCCGGGGTTACTTGCCAGAAAGAAACGGCTTCCGGGTCCGGTGAGCGAAGAAAAGTGCTCAGCCACAACACAACTCCGCATATAGATGCCACCGGAGGCCCATATGTGGCCAGCGTGCTAAATTTGGTCCCAAGATCGTAACGGAGACCAAAAGAGAGTAACTCTCCCAAAGATGCCGCCGCAAATCCTTGCATGATGCCAAAGGGATAGTTGCGCCAACTGCTTCCCAAAAGTAGCACCAAAACAAAGAATAGAATGAAAAGCCCCAGACGTACGTAGTTTGCTATCATCGAGAAGGATAGAATGACTCCAACCAAGGCAGAGGCTTGCGCTGGCGGATGTAGGATCGCTTGATAGACCGAGATCAACGCGATTATCAATCCGACAGCGGGAAAGAGGAGTCGAAGCCAAAAGAAAAGGTCATAAAAGAACCGGAATACGTGTCGAAAAACTTCATGGAGGCTAAATAGGGAGAGAACTGTGTAAAGAGCTTGGACCGCCCAATAGGTCGTGAAATAAGCTATAGTGCCGCTGGGGACAAATAGCAAGGCGGAAGTAACCACGATAGAAAAAAGAACTAAGGCGAAGAAGAACGGATATTTCGTGTGCAACTTGCGCCAGAGTAAAATGGCAGCAAGCCAAACTGTCAGAACATTCCCTACTATGGGCAACAACAGATCAATTAGTTTCATAAACTTGCGATGGATAGTTTAATCCCTCTTCCTGCCAAAATCACTAATCATTCTTCATGTCCCGTTTGTGCGACGTTGGGTTCAAGGAAAAGGGTAAGCCTTTTATATGCTTAAGAGTAAACGGTTTAAGTGACTGCGCTTTCTGAAATGCAGGCAGCATCGTTCAGAAGAAATGTTTTCGGTATCCGGTTTTCAGAACAACATGACGCCCCGCAGCTCCAAATCCGGTAGAGAAGGCAAGGTGCCTAAGCTCAGGCTGCGGTGCCGTGGCTAGGGCGACATTGAGCCCACCACGCCAAAGAGCTACACGCTGCCGTTTGTCTCGCTCCTGCATGAAGGTGCTCAGCATGAAGAAAGATCAATTAAATACAAGAACGCATTGCGTAAGTTTTTTGTGAGAATTCCCTGATGCGGCAATGTACGCGATGAGCATTCTCGGGTCCTTAGACTCTGCTGCGGTCGCTTCGCTCTTTTAGCATCGCTCGGATGACATAGGTATGCAATTTTCGAGATTGTCAGAGGTATGTTGGCGGATGCCGGTCTTTCAGTCAAGTATTTCGATGACCGGTATCTCGTCGAAGATTTCCCCGATCTCTTCCCAGACCACGGCCCTGACTTGGGGCGAATCCGGCATGCCGTGCAGGGCAAGAAACTCTCGCATGTTCACGTACAAACGACCCTGGCTGTCCGCGTAGAAGCCCGGGATGACCGGAGTGAGGTTATGCATGCTGGTTCCAGGCGGCTGTCGTCTTATGTCTAGTGCAGTTGGGGGCGCAAGTGTTTCATGGAATGATTCCTATAGGTACGAAATATGTTGAATTCAATGGGGTGTGACGGATGTTCCGGCGATAGATCGCCTTATTTTGTTAAGCCTTCGGTGAAGAATGTTAAGTCGGGCTGCGACGCCAAAAAAAGAACCGGACCGCGAAGGTCCGGCTCGCCTAGAAGGCGATAAAGATTTAGGAGAAAAAATTTTAGAAAGCTCAATTGTTCAGTAAGACCCTCCTTTCAAGGCTTGTCGCCGAATCCGTCCGGCCAAGCCTGCGATGATTTTCACTCCTCCTGCTACCTGGTGGAAAAGTGGGTAACACGGTCCCTGGGTGCACACGTCCCGTGTTGCCAGGGCAGTGCTGGACGTAGTGCTCCAACTCTCCCCCGGAAACACAGGGACGAACGAACAAGCCATGCAAAAGTACAAGTCGTGCAGAACTTGCAGTCGCGCCAAAACGTGCGGCTTCGAGCGAGTGCAAACTTGCGAAAACGAGCTGTAAAGACTTGCTGGTTGTTGGTCGTGCTGAAGGCGTCAGTTTACGTGGCAGGAGGACTGTATTGCGCAGCGAAAATCGGTGCAATCTTCAAACTTTGCTCCCGAATTTCCCCGGCCGCCGGGTAATGCACAGCCAGGACACAAATTCCTGCTAAGAGCTGACGAAAGAGAGAAGGACCGGGTTTAGGTTCGGAGAGGAACCAGGAACTGCGGAGATTCCTGGTCGAGCAGAATGGGTAATGCGAAGAATGCCGAAGCCGGTCGGATTGTTACCGGCTTTTCATCCGAAAGACGAAACGCCCGTGCATGAGAATGGGGTTTGGGTACATGAATGCATTTTTTACAGGGAGCAACAATATTCAGTTCCACGCTGATGGGCGGCGTATCGTCGTCATCGTCGGCGTCAAAACTCAGACAGACCAGGTTAGCGACCCCTGCAAGCAGGAGCATCATTCCCAGTACCGAGCCGCGAAGAAGCTTGTAAAGAAACGAAGCCATCGATTCCCTGAACCTTGTGTGCGGGTCACACCTTGATGTCCCCACACCAGAGCGATTCGAGTGTGCCGGGGGGAGATTAGAGCCAAGTTAATGCCAGATTAGAATCTTTAATTTTAGCGACAGCCGGGAGGGGTTTGTGCCCCCTCCTCCAAGATTAAGAAAACACTGCGGTTATACTGTGGCCCGGTGCTAGAATCTCCGCTGTGGAAAGGCCAAATGTTCCTGCCGCAATCCAGCCGTGTCCAGACGAAGAACTTGTTTTGGTGGCGCGAGCTTCTGGGTTCCAGATCTACGTTTGCCGTCTGGGCGCCGAAGGCCGGCCCGCATGGGTATTGAAAGCGCCTGAAGCGCAGCTTTTCGACCAGCACGGGAATCCCATCGGAACGCATTTTGGCGGCCCCACCTGGCGGCATAACGATGGCAGTGAAATTACGGCCCGTCTCGCCGCCAAAGTAGATGCGCCGGAGGCTGGGGCAATCCCATGGCTGCTGCTGACTGTCACAGGACATTCCGGAAGCGGCATTTTCAGCCGCGTAAGCAGCATTCAGCGGATCCATACGGTCGCCGGGCTTGCACCTGCGGCCGCCGAGTGCGGTCCTTCGACCGGGGAGGTGGAGTTCAAAAGCCGCTACTCTGCGGACTATTACTTTTATGCGCGGCGCGCGTAAACGGTGGGGCTCAGGCCGAACTCGGCGCGAAATGCGTGATTAAAATTCGACAAATCTCTAAAGCCGGTGTCCAGGGCAATTTCCAGCACCTCGTCCAGTGAGGTCCTCAGGTGGACTGCGGCTTCACGCAAGCGAGCGCGCAGAATGAACTGGTGCGGGGTGACGCGGGTAACATGCTTAAACGTGCGCAGGAAGTGGAACTCGCTCATCTTGGCCGTGCAAGCAAGTTTTTCCAGAGGCAATGGCTCGCCCAGGTTGGCCTCAATGAAGCGCAGAGTAGCTGAGATCCGTCGTTCATCGGCTGCGGTCGGGACGCCACGCTCATGGTCATTCTTGCCCAGGACCTCAAATGCCGCTGCGGCCATCCCATGCGCCAGTTCTTCAAAGTCAACACTCGACGCCGGCTGGGCTGCCAGGCGGGCCTCCACCAACTGCCGTGACAACGCGGCCGTTGGCGGAATGCGGTGGACAGGAAATGTTCCTGAAACGCCGGCGCGCTCAAAGAATTCCGGCGCGTACTGGAATGAAACGCATCGATCTCCCGTGCCGTGTTCGTGCCCGCACTCAAAGTATTGCCCGTAATTGTCCAGGAGCAGCGACCCCGGAGCCATGACCTCCGAGCCCTTGGCGGTGCGGTATTGAAATGATCCTTCAATCACCGCGGCGATCAGAACCGAGTCGTGCTGCTCTTCAAACGGGCGGTCCTGCGGCCCCGCGGTGCAGACCACGTCGCTTACGCTCCAGCCGTTACCCCGGGCCAGAATATTGGCAGCAATTTTCCCCAAGTATCCCCGTTTCCGCTTCGGCTATAACGCATTCATGACAACTCAAATGATAGCGCAAAACCCTCTCATGGAAGCGCTTGCGTCATCAGAGCGCTCGCCGGAAATCGCCTCCGCTGACGATGTTTACGGTTGGTTGATCGGAAGCTGGGAATTGGATGTCCGCCGTTACGGTGTAGATGTAACTTCTCGCAATTTAAAGGGCGAGGTCCATTTCGGGTGGGTGCTTGAGGGCCGCGCGATTCAGGATGTCTGGATCATGCCGCAGCGCACGGAGCGTTCGCCGCAAATGGAAAAGACCTGCAACATGTACGGCGCCACGCTTCGCGTCTGGGATGCCTCCATTCAAGCGTGGCGCGTCACCTGGATCAATGCTGTCACCGGCAGCCGCGATGAACTTATCGGGCGCTGGAGCGGCAAGGACATCGTTCAGGTCGGCGCGCGCGCCAACGGAACGCCGATCCGCTGGATGTTCACCCAGATTACCCCAAACTCTTTCCGCTGGACTGGTGAAGTGCTGGAAGCCGATGGACATACCTGGCGGCTTGAAGGCGAGTTTCTGGCCCGGCGAATACGCTAACCCCAAACCGGTGAATCACTGATTCAAAAGGAGTCTTCTTATGGCAAGCTCTGTCTCTTTACGGGAAAACGCCCTCCACCTTCTTAAGGGTGATTTGTCACTGCGTGAGCACGTAATTTACTTGCTCAACGGTGACGGCGCTCATCTGGATTTTGATACTGCGGTGAAAGATATTCCCGCCGTGCTTCACGGGAAGAAACCGAAAGAAGCGGCACATACACCATGGCAGGTGCTGGAGCATCTGCGAATCACGCAAGCTGACGTACTCGGTTCTTTGCGAGACGCCGGCCATCAATCCCCGGACTTCCCGTCCGGTTACTGGCCGAACACGGAAGCCCCGCCGAACGAGAAAGCCTGGAACAAGAGTGCAGATGAATTCCGCGCTGATCATAAAGCAGTCATGGAACTGGTTACCAGCAAAAGTGCGGATTTGCTTGCCCCCTTGCCGGGTACGGACGGGCAAACTATCTTGCGGAAATTGCTGATGCTGGCGGACCACAATTCATATCACCTGGGCGAGATGGTGGTCTTGCGGCGACTATTGGGCGCGTGGCAGGAGTGAGCTTAGGCCACGGTTCGCTTGAGCTGGCCGCACGCGGCGAAGATGTCCCGCCCGCGCGGCCGGCGCACAAATGCAGGAATCCCTGCTTTTACCAGCAAGTTTTTGAAAGCTTGGACACGATGTTCGGCCGGCGTGCCGAACTCAATGCCTGGGCCGGGGTTTAGGGCTATCAGGTTCACCTTGCAGCGAAGGCCGCGTAGTAACTCAACCACCTCGCGCGCGTGGGCAACCGAGTCGTTGACGCCATCCAGCAGCACGTATTCAAAAGTGATGCGCTCGCGGTTGCGGAGAGGGAAGTCGCGCGCTGCCTGCATCAACATCTCCAGATTCCACTTTTTGTTGATCGGCATGATGCGGCTGCGGACCTCATCGTTCGAGGCATTGAGAGAGATGGCCAGCTTCGGGCGGACAGGCTCGGCGCCAAAGTCGGGAATTCGGGGAAGAATGCCGGAGGTCGAGACCGTCATGCGCGATTCCGGAAAGCCTACACCTTCCACCAGCAGGCGCACCGCCTTCATGAACTGTGGATAGTTAAGGAACGGTTCGCCCATCCCCATAAAAACAATGTTGACGCGCTGCCGCTCCAGGTCCACCTGCCGGTCATTCAACACCGCGATCACCTGGCCCACGATCTCGCCCGCGCTCAGGTTGCGCTTTACTCCCAGCAGGGCCGTGAGACAGAACTGGCAGTTGACAGCACAGCCCACCTGGCTGGAAATGCAAATCGTGGCCCGACTCCAGTCGGAATCGCCGGCTTCAGTGCCGTCGCCAGTCTCGCCGCCATCGCCTTCAGGCATCCAGACGGTTTCAACGGTTTCGCCGTCGGCCATGGCAATGAGGTAGCGGATGGTTCCATCTGTGGATTGGAAGCTTTTCTCAATGCGCGGATGCCGTATGTCGAGTCCTTCTTCTTTCAGCGCCGTGCGAAACTGTCTGGGCAAGGTGGATATGGAATCGAGCCCGGCAAGCCGCTGCGGATAAAGTGCGTCAAAAAGCTGGCGTGCCCGATATTCGGGCTGCCCATGTTTTTGTGCAATACCGCTAAGCTCTTGATAATCAAGGCCAAGAAGGCCGTCTTGGACCGGTTCAGGCATAGGGAAAGCGCTTTACACCTCAAATTCTACACGCCAGGGGCAAAATGCGCGTCCAATCGACTAAGGTTCCATAAACTATTGATGCATAAAGACATATATTTACCCGTGCGACCATTTCCAGTGTGTAAGAATCAAATATGGGCCTAAGATGGAAACTGCAGTCCTAACCCGTCCTCATATCAATGAGCCCCGGAACATTCAACGGGAGGTTCTTCCCAACGGTTTGATCGTGCTGAGTGAGGAGATGGCGCACATTCGCTCCATCGCCATTGGCATATGGATGAAGACCGGCTCGCGGGATGAGGCGCCTGAACTCAATGGCATCTCCCATTTCACCGAGCACATGGTTTTCAAAGGGACCAAGAACCGCTCTGCTGCCGATATTGCCCGCCAGGTGGATTCCATTGGCGGCAACATGGATGCGTTTACCGGCAAAGAGACCATCTGCTTCAACATCAAGGTCCTTGACGAGCACGTTCCTGTCGCTATCGATATCCTGAGTGATCTTGTGCTGAACCCTACCTTCGATCCCAAGGATATTATCCGGGAAAAAGGTGTGATCCTGGAAGAGATCAAGATGGATGAGGACAATCCGGACTACCTTGTCCATGAGATTTTCACGCAAAATTTCTGGAAGGACCATCCTTTAGGCAAGCCGATCCTGGGAACCAAGGAGACCGTGCGCTCCTTTGAGCAGCAGAAGCTCTTCGATTTTTACCGCCAGCGCTTCTCGCCCAACAACATGATCATTTCGGCCGCCGGCAACCTGAACCACCACGCCTTTGTTCAGCTTATTAAAGAGCGCTTTGCCGGACTGGCGGCCGTACCCAACGGTTTCTATCTGCCGGCGCCCGCGGTCACGCCGCGCGTGATCACACGCAACAAGAAATCCCTGGAGCAGGTGCAGCTCTGCGTTGGCGTGCCCTCGCACCCCATTTCCGATGAAAAACGCTACGTTTCTTATGTTCTGAATACCGTGCTGGGCGGCGGCATGAGTTCGCGTTTGTTCCAGAAGATCCGCGAGGAACAGGGCCTGGTTTACTCCATTTATAGCGATTTGAATCCCTATCGCGATACCGGCTGCATGGCCATTTATGCGGGCACGTCTTTGGAGTCCACACGAAATGTGGTGGATTCAGTTCTGGCTGAGTTCCGCGAACTCAAGTCAGAACCTATCGCCGCGGACGAGCTGCGCCGCGCCAAAGACCAGTTAAAGGGCAGCCTGATGCTGAGCCTTGAGTCGAGCACCTCACGCATGTCCAACCTGGCCCGCCAGGAGATGTATTTCAAACGCTTCTTCAGCCTTGATGAGACTATAGAGCTGATCGAGTTGGTCAAGGGTGAAGAGGTATGCGAAATGGCCAATTACCTTTTTCATCCGGAAAAGATCGCCGTGACCGTGCTGGGCAACCTGGATGGGCTGAAGCTGTCGCGGGAAAATCTCGTCTGCTAAGAGTCTTTTCTGAAATCCCGAAAGAAAGAAGCTACCTTTCCACCACACTCTCCAGCATCGTAAAGAACTCCGGAAACGAAATCCTAGCTGACTCAGCGCCATGGATCACGCTTTGGCCTTCTGCGCGCAGGGCTGCCACGGCAAACGCCATGGCAATACGATGATCGTCGCCGGAGTCAATCTCTGCTCCGTGCAGCTTCTGGCTTCCGGGAACGCGCAGCCCATCTTCGCGTTCTTCGCACTCGGCGCCCATGGCGCGCAGGTTTCTGGCGACCAGGGCAATGCGGTCAGATTCTTTTACCCGTAGCTCCTTTGCGTCGCGGATCTCGATGCCATTGCGCGTATACGGGCCAATGGCGGCCAATACCGGCAGCTCGTCGATCAGGGCCACTGATTGCGCTCCTTCAATCGTGATTCCCGTTAGCTTGCCGTGTTCAACTTTGACAGTACCAACCAGCTCTCCATGATGCTCTTCCAGGTTGATCACCGAAATCCGCGCGCCGAGGATTTTCAGCACATCGAGCAGGGAAGCGCGCGTGGGGTTGAGCAACAGGTTTTCGACCACCAGGTTGGAGCCGGGAAACAGAGCGGCAGCGCACAGGAAGAAAGCGGCGGAAGAGATGTCTCCCGGCACCGCGGCCTCAATGGCGGTCAGCTTCTGGCCACCGCGCACGGTCACGCGGTTGCGGCTGCGGGAGAGTTCCACTCCAAAGGCGCGAAGCGCCTGTTCTGTATGGTCGCGTGTGCGGTGCGGCTCTTCGACCGTGGTCTCGCCCTGGGCAAACAACCCGGCAAATAGTACAGCGGACTTCACCTGCGCGCTGGCCATCGGCGTTTTGTATTCAATAGCGCGAAGCTTGCCGCCGCGAATGTGCAGCGGAGGGCGGTCGCCCGCGGCCGCGCTGATCTCAGCTCCCATCAAACGCAGAGGTGTGATGACGCGCGCCATCGGGCGGCGTGAGAGCGATTCATCGCCATGCAGGTGGCAGGAGAAACTCTGGCCGGCCAGGATCCCCGAAAGCATGCGCATGGTCGATCCTGAGTTGCCGCAGTCCAGGCTCTTCTCTGGCGCTTGTAGCTGCTCCCGCCCGTCGATCTCCATTGTGCCATCGGGATTCTTTCGCACCGCGCATCCGAGCTGCTGGATGCAAGCCACGGTGCTGGCACAGTCAGCTCCGGTGGAGAAATTCGCCAGCCGTGTTGTGCCCTGGGCGATCGCAGCCAGCATGGCGTAACGATGTGAAATTGACTTATCGCCCGGCAGCCGCAGGGCTCCAAGAATGTTTTTTGCGGGACGAATGATCACCAGTGTTGCTCCACAAAATCAGAGTTGGTTTGGTTGCCTGACTGCGACCTAAAAATATTTTCGGGTTCTCTGCCGCCAGAGCAAACTCAACTTCTCCGCGAACATCTCATTTGTCAGCAAGCGCGTGAGCGCGTGCCAGCAAGAGGTTAGTACCCCGGTCAGGTTCCTGTCCCCTCTCCAGGAATGTCCTCTTTCTAATTCAGATTAGCAGGTTGCCATGACCATGCACCGGGTGATCGGTATTACTCTCGTATTTATTAGTTGCAGTCTCTGCCTTGTGGCCCAAAGAATGGGTTTAGACCCGCAACAGGCGCCGTTTTCAGCTCTTCATTCTCGCGGCACGGAGAACCATTCCATCAGTGGCACGGTTCGGGACACGAACAACAATCCGATGAATGACGTTCGGGTCGAACTCACGGATTCGAACGGCAGTGTCATGAATTCCACATACACGAACCATTCAGGCAGCTTTGAATTCTCGCCTGTTCCCGAAGGAGGCTACATGATTGTAGCGACCTCGGGTCTGCACCAGGCCTCAGAACGTGTAGAGGCAACTACCTGGTCCAACCTGGTGAGTCTCCGGCTGCCGGCCAACAAGCCGGAGGATGGACTGCAAGGTAACTCCATTTCAGTCGCTCAATACCGAGTCCCCGCCAAAGCGCGCGAAGAATTCAACAAGGCGCACGAGGGATTGGAAAAAGGAAAGCTGGTGGACGCAAACAAACACCTGGCACGAGCGCTGGAACTCTATCCTGACTATGCTGACGCTCTCACCTTGCGCGGCATACTGGAACTGGACCAGAAAAGCCCGGAAGCCGCCATCGCCGACCTGGATAAAGCCATCAAGTCCGACGCCAATTGCGCCCTTGCATACATAGTCATGGGGTCCGCATTCAACATGGAATCAAAATATGATGAGGCCCTTCGCGTTCTGGCGCGGGGCGAATCGCTGGCCCCCGATTACTGGCAGGCACATTTCGAAATGGCCAAGTCATATCTCGGCAAGGGCGACTACGCGACGGTGCTCAGCCAGCTAGAGCGAGCCGAGAATATGGCGCCCACGCCATACTCGCTGATCTACTTCTTGCGCGCACACGCGCTTCTGGCGATGAAGGAATACTCTGGGGCAATGGCTGCGTTACAGGCGTACCTGCAAAAAGAGCCGCAGGGCCCCAACAGCGAAGAAGCCCGGAAGATGCTGGAACAAGCGCAAGGGCTTATGGCCAGCAACAAATAAAGGGCATGGATTTATCCGATCGCCTGCGCTGAACACTTTTCAAGTTCTGCACGGGGCCGGGCCAGACCCGAGTGCAGCACCTGGCAGGTGACCGGTTCGCCCGATAACTGACCACGCTTACGTATTGACCACCCGATCCTGTGCCGGCGACGGCGCGGAGAGCATCAGAGGCTCTTCCGGTATTACGATCCACGCGGCGACGTAGGCGACCGCTCCAAATGCTCCGAACAGGGCACAGATCGCCCACACTATCCGGACCAGTGCCACATCAAGATCAAAGTATTCCGCGAAGCCCTGGCAGACGCCTGCGATCTTGCGGTCGTGGCGTGGACGCACCAGCCGTTTGCGGGCAATCACGCCCGCCACTCGCTTGCCGCAATAGGAGCACAAGTTAGCGTCGTCGGGAATTGTCTTGCCGCAATAGTTGCAATACATTGTTTCTCCTCTATCGGGCTGTCCTGGCGCCAGAGGCGCCAAACGTAGCCTCAATGCGAATCGACAGTGTCGATTTCTAATGATACGCATTTTTCACCCCTAAAGTTCACTGCCCGGCGCTCAATGCGCTAATGGAGTTTCTGGGGGCATTTCTGAGAGGCATGGCTCCGGCTTCGAGATATTTCGTCTTATGTTCGTTCCGGGGCGCCTGGGAACCTGATCGCAGTTTCCCAGTGTGAAGACTCTAGGGTTGATTTTCTTGCTCAAACGCAACCTCACCGGATTTGGCCCTTTGCATTCATGCTCCAAGCAGCGAAACCACGGTTACGTAGGTAATAGGGAAGGTGTAAGCGGGTAAGGTGTCATGCGGCCTGCTATCGGGCAGTTTACCTGATATCTAAGCCCGACTGGAAACGGTACAACACTCGTGCTCCCCCGCATTCCTCAAGAGGGATACGGAAAAAGAAATACTTATGACAAGACCGCTCAAACCAGTGAAGGAGTTCTACACAGAACCCGAGGCCGCTGGCTACCTTAACATTCCCCTAACCGAGCTGCACTCGCTTCTGGACGAATATATCTTTAACGACGGCAGCCCCCGGCCACAGGATCTTACATTTTGTGAGGCAGATCTTGTGTTGCTAGGCTTTTGGAGCAAAACCAGGGACAATCCCAAGGTCCTGCGGATGCCCCGGCGCCGGGAAGCTTGAAGCTTTTACATCGTAAGAATTTCCAGGTACATTGTCCTATTGGCCATGGCTATTATGTAAGTCCATGCATGGCAATGGGTTAGGTGCTGCGCGTCTTTGGCAATCGATGTGCCCCTAGACTTAAGCAATACTAGGGGTCTCCCAATGGCACATTTGGCACCAAATTACGAGGAGCGGCAGGAATTCTGGAAACCTGCGGTTGCTCCACGGCAAGAAACGTCAGCGGCCGAAACCACGGGTCAGGTATGTCAGGAGTGCGGTACCGATTTTGTTCTCGGGTCGCGTTTCTGCTACGTGTGTGGCGTGGATAGGAACGCCAATCTTGCCAGCACCTCTGTTACCGGCCTGAGGGCCTGGATTGACTTTGCCTCTTTGCGTGAAGCGCTGGGGCAGAGCAATGCTTCCCTGGTGGCGCTGGTGCTGGGGTGTGCCTGTGTCATCGCGGCGATCGTAACCGGGTTTGTCTTTACCGCAACCACTCTTCTGGACTGGCAAGCCGTCCAGTTGTGGCGCATTGAGTGGCTGCTGGGTGCGGTGGCTATGTTTGCGGCAGGGTTCCTGCTCAAAAAGAAATAAGTTTTTCTCCCCTAAGAGAAAGGGCGGCGTGCGCATTCGCCGCCTTTTTTATTTCCAGCAAAGCGGCTGCCCCAGGGCAGCCGCGTCATACAAGCCATACAAAAATTAACGCTAACGCTGAGGTGGAGTGGGGCTGGGTGAAGGCTGGATCGAATTGGGCATATCGCTCTTCGGCGGAGGGTTGTTTGCCGGCGGACTGGCGATCGGCACATTCGTTGGAGCCGTGCCTGCTGGATTCGTGCTATTCGTGGTGCCGGGGGGATTCGGGCTGCCTTCGCATGGTGGGCTTGCTACCGTTGCAGAGGTCCCACTGGGACGCGGCGTGTTTCCTGACGCAACCGTGGGGTTGGAAGTTGTGCCCATCCCGCTGCTTGTGCTTGAGCCCGTACTGTTTGTCGTCGCGGATGTGCTTCCTGGGGAAGTCGGATTGGCCGAACTTCCGGTAGCAGTAGTGCTGCTATTGGAAGGTGTGCATGGCGCGACCGTCGTTGTGGTCGCGGGCTGATTCTTGTTTGTACTTTGTGTGCCGGTCACCGCGCCAGGGCTTCCCGCCACGCTGGGGGTGCCTTGTGTGACTGCCGGGGCGCCAGTCGTACTGGTCCCAGGCTGCGAAGCCGGCTGTGTTCCCGTGGTTCCAGGCTGCGTTGTAGTGCCCGGCTGGGATTGTGTCGTGGACGTGCCCGTCTGTGTCCCCATCCCCGGACTGGGTGTAACCGTGCCGGTGTTTTGCGCCATGGCCATGCTCCCGGCCAGCGCAAACACAGATGACGCGAACAAGATTTTCCGCATAGAAACTCGCTCCTTCTACCTTATTGATATTAACGCTCGCTTTGCGGCGGCACTCTCCAGCCGCAAGGAATTCATTGATTCATTCAAAATGTGGTTAATAATGGGATGCCACATTTGCTGCAAGGGGATGCCGCAGGCCGGCCGATGTGTGGCTGAGCCGTGGACAAATGCGGTGGTTTGCTTCTATTCTCGGCGTGTACCATACACTAAAATGAGAGTCTCCACTGTAAGCTGATCGAGCACTTGTACTCGCCGGAAGCGTTTGCTTTTTATTGCGTGTTGGAGGGGAAGAGATTTTGAGCTTATCGCTAATCCGTAGCCGCATGCGCCTCGTCTTTTTACTGGCGTTGGTTGTATTCAGTATCGCCCTGACAGGAAGGTCGTTCGCCCAGGACTCGGAACTCACGGCCGACGAAATCATTCAGATCCTCCAGGAAAACCCTGACGTTCTAGCCGAAGCAAAAACTGAGATTGTGAACCAGCTTCGCGACCGCGGCTATAACGTCTCTGCCAGAGACATCACGGATGACCGCCTGTTCAGTCAGATTCGCTCCGATGATCGCGTGCGCCAGGTCGCGGCGAATGAACTGGCCAAGCGCGGGTTCGGTGTTACAGACCAGGGCGAGCAACCCTCCACACAGCAGACAGGGCAGCAGCAAACGGGAACCCAACAGACGCAAACCGGGTCTCAGGCGGGGCAAGAGACAGGACTGTATCCTGCGCCGCTGGGCACAACAGGAAGGCAGCCGGGGCTGGGCGCTCAACGCGGCGTGAGCGGCGCGGAGACGCGGACGAAACGGCAGCCGGCGGGTAAAGGCACGTCACAGGAGCAGTATCCTTTACGTAATCTGCCTGCCTTGCGCGACCTTTATACGCAAGCCACCACGGATGAGACCAAGCTGGAGCGGTTTGGCGCGGCGCTTTTCCGCAATAGCACAAGCACTACCGCAACCGACAAGGCTCCCTTGAGCGTTCCGGTCGGAGCGGACTACGTGCTCGGACCGGGTGACGAATTGGTGGTGGATTACTGGGGCACTACGTCGCAACATCTTCAGCGCTCCGTGGACCGCGAAGGCCGCGTGTCAATTCCTGAGGCCGGCTCGGTTGTTGTGGCCGGTCGCACTCTGGGTGAGGCAAAGCAGACGATCCAGCGAATGCTCAGCAGCCAGTTGCGGGGCGTTACCGTGGACGTGACGCTGGGCAAGCTGCGCACCGTTCGCGCCTATGTTGTGGGTGACGTAAAAAACCCTGCCGCGTATGACATCAGCTCGCTCTCAACCGCTTTAAGCGCGCTGATCGCCGCAGGGGGACCAACGGAGACAGGTTCTTATCGCACGGTAAAACACTATCGCGGCAAGGCTCTGGTTGAAGAAGTGGACCTGTACGAGCTGATGCTGAAGGGAGTGAGCTCCGGTGAGGTGCACATTGAGTCCGGTGACAGCATCCTGGTGCCTCCTGCCGGCCCGCAGGTTACCGTGGCGGGCAAAGTCCGGCGCCCGGCGATTTACGAACTCCGCAATGAGCAGACGCTGGACCAGATTCTTGATCTGGCCGGTGGCGTTCCCGTTACGGGCGAGCTGGCACAGATCAAGGTCGAGCGGATTCAGGCCCACGAACGCAAAGAGATGCTGAGCGTGAACGTGGGCAATGGCGGCGCTCAGGCAGCCGACGATGCGTTCAGAAGATTCCGCGTTCAGGATGGCGATGTCGTTACCGTACTACCCATCCTTCCGTACAGCAACCGCACGGTCTATCTCGAAGGGCATGTTGTTCGCCCGGGAAAGTATCCGTACAAGGCAGGGTTCAAAGTCACAGACCTGATTCCATCGTTTGACAATCTTTTACCCGAGCCGGCTGACCGGGCGGAGATCGTGCGCCTGCACCCGCCAGACTTCAGCCCGATGGTGATTCCGTTTAACTTGCCTGACGTCTTATACAAGCGCGTCGAAGCGCCGAGTCTTGAGCCGTTTGACACAGTACGTGTATTCGGCCGCTATGAGACGGATGCTCCTAAAGTTTCGATTTACGGTGAAGTGCTGCGTCCGGGGGAGTATCCGCTTTCCGAGCGCATGACCGCGTCCGACCTGGTGCGCATCGCCGGGGGCTTCAAACGCAGCGCGTATCAGCAAGTCGCTGATCTTACAAGCTACTCCGTGGTCAATGGCGATTACGTTGACCTGGAACATCGCGACATTGCCATTGGCAAGGCGCTGGCTGGCGAGGCCGATACTGACGTGCTGCTCAAGCCGGGTGATGTTCTTACCATCAGCCAGATTGGCAGCTGGAACGATATAGGCGGTGCCGTTGCCGTCAGCGGCGAGGTGATGCACCCGGGACATTACGGGATTGAGAAAGGTGAACGCCTAAGCTCCATCCTGAAGCGGGCCGGCGGTTTTTCCCCGGAAGCGTATCCTTACGCGGCGATCCTGGATCGCGCGCAGGTGCGCGAGGCGGCGGCCAAGAGCCGTGAGGACATGGTTACTACGATCCAGGCGCAGGGCATGTTGGGCACCCGCACGGAGAGCGCCGCTACCGCGCGCGAACGGCAGCAACTTCTCGCTAAACTTAAACAGATTCAGCCCAGCGGACGCATGTTGATCCACATCAACGCGCCGATTGAAAAATGGCAAAACTCTCAGGTGGATGTGGAGGTCCGCCCGGGAGACACGCTCTATATACCTAAAAAACCCAACTTCGTGCTGGTTGCAGGACAGGTCTACAACCCCGTGGCCATTACTTTCAGCTCAGGCAAACACGCCAGTTGGTATTTGAAACAGGCCGGCGGTCCCACCAGTCTCGCCAACAAGAAGGAAATATTTGTGGTCCGCGCCAACGGGAGCGTTGTGGGCCGGAATTCCGGAGGGTTGTGGTCAGGCGGTGTTCTGGATGCCACCCTGCAAGCCGGAGATACCATCTTCGTTCCTGAGAAGGCCCCAAGCAGCAGCGGAGTCTTTAAGAACCTAAGCCAATCGATCCAGTTGCTGTCCGGTGCCGCCGTGGCCGTAAGCGTGATCAGGACGTTCTAACCGAGAGAATGAGTCGACCCGATGGGACATAGCAGGTTCGCTTTACTAGTGTTTTTTGTTGCCGCAACCGCAACATGGGGACAGTCGATTGACAGCGCAAGCGCAACTACCGGAGCATCTCCCGCACCAAGCCCGGTTCCGCAAGCTCAAGCTGACGACGATTCGCGACAAGCAAGCGCCAACCCGGTTAAGTTCGTGCGCAACCTCGCCCGCGATCAGAAAGATATCTGGACCAGCCCATTCAAGGCGAAAATCCAGGACCTGAACTGGATCATACCGCTGGCGGGTGTGAGCGCCGGTTTGATCAATGCCGACGCTGAGCTGTCGCGTCGCATTGACACAAACAACTCGTTCTCGCGGCATTCAAGCACAATCGCCAATGCGGGTGTTGGGCTGCTGTTGGGCGGCAGCGGCGGACTCTATCTCCTGGGCGCGATGAAGGGAAATGACCACAGAAAAGAAACCGGCATACTGGCGATTGAGGCGGCCACGGACAGCATGGCGGTCAACCAGGTTTTCAAGCTGGTGACGCAGCGGGCGCGTCCCACGGACGGCAACCAGCAGGGGGATTTCTACAACAGCAGCTCGATCACAAATTCTTCGTTTCCTTCCTTTCACGCTATGGTTGCCTGGTCTGCGGCCAGCGTTCTGGCCCACGAATATCCCGGCCCGCTTACGCAGATCTTTGCGTATGGGGTGGCCACAGGCGTGAGCGCTGCCCGGGTGGCGGGGCGCGCTCATTTTCCCAGTGACGTGGTGGTGGGTAGTTCCCTGGGGTGGCTCATCGGACGCCAGGTTTACAAAGCGCACCATGAGGCCGATCAGCCGGGAGAAAATTTTGGGACCTTCACCCCTGATTATTCCGGTGAGGGCTCACTTACAGAACGCGCTTCAGCATATGTTCCCATCGACAGTTGGGTGTATCCGGCCTTTAATCGTCTCGCGGCCCTGGGTGTGCTCAAGAGCGCCATCGTGGGTCTACGGCCCTGGACGCGCGCGGAATGTGCCCGGCTACTGATGGAAATATCCGGTTCTGTGGATGAGTTCAACCCTGACGAAGCCTGGCGGCTGTATTCCGCGCTGGCCCGCGAATTCTCGATTGAGCTGGGCGAAAACGAACAGGATTACATCGGGCTCGACTCAGTGTACGCCCGGGTGACCGCCATCTCCGGTCCGCCGCTCACCGATGGCTATCATTTTGGCCAGACCATTGTGAATGATTATGGGAGACCTTTTGAGCGCGGCATGAACGCCGCGACCGGATTTTCCTCCAGCGGTTCCAGCGGCCCCCTCGGTTTTTATGTTCGGGGAGAGTATGAGCACGCGCCCTCCGCCGCGGGTTTCTCCCAGGCTGTTCAGAATGCGATCCAGGCCGCGGACTTCAAAGGCCCTCAGCCAGCCTTGTCTGTTCCGGCCTTCAACCAGTTTCGTTTGCTCGATGCATATCTGTCTTTGAACATCAAAGGCTGGCAGACCTCTTTTGGCAAGCAGAACCTCTTCACGGGGCCTACGCAGGACCCGTTCTTGTGGAGCAATAATGCCGCTCCAATGTACATGCTCCTTGTCGACCAGACGCATCCCTCGAAGCTGCCAAGCTTTTTAGGATGGCTGTTGGGTCCTTACCGCACGGAATTCTGGGCGGGTGCTATGACCGGCGCCCATTGGGTGGCAACGCAGGATGCAGCCGTAGGCACAGTGTTCGCCATCGGCCGAACTCTGCCGAAGCAGCCCATGGTCAACGGCTTCAAGGTCAACTTTAAACCTACGCCCGATTTTGAGTTTGGCGTGGGCCGCACCGGCATGTTTGGCGGCCCTGACTTTCCTGTAACCTTGGGATCGCTGAGGCATGATTTCTTTTCTACCGGCAATGCATCCGGCCGTGGCGTAGATCCAGGAGATCGCCGGTCTACGTTCGATTTCACCTGGCGCATCCCCAAACTCAGAAACTGGCTCACCCTGTACGAAGATTCTTTTGTCGAAGACGAAATTTCGCCCATTGGCTATCCGCGCCGCTCCGCGCATAATCCGGGAATCTATTTGTCGCATTTTCCCAGAGTACCGCACCTGGACTTACGCGTGGAGGCCGCATACACCAACCTGCCCGGTTTGATCCAGACCGATCAGGGCGGGTTCTTCTACTGGAATGTCCGCTACCTGGATGGCTACACCAACAAAGGCAATATCATAGGCAACGCCGCCGTAGGCCGGCAGGGAATTGCCTTGCGCGCCGACAGCACATACTGGGTCGCCTCTGACAAGACGCTCCAGTTCGGCTACCGCAGTGAAATCGTGGACAGCATGTTTCTCCAGGGCGGAAATCTGCGCGACGTTCACTTCAAATCCCAGTGGAATTTCAGCCCGCGCGTCTCGCTTGATACCTTCCTGCAATACGAATGGTGGAATTTTCCGCTGCTGAGCGCCGGCAAAAAACAGAATGATTTCACAGCTTCGTTTCAATTAACATATTGGCCGCATTGGAGATTCAAACGTGGAAGCTAGGGGCCCTGCCACCGTTCCCATATACGCCCCCTCCATCCATCCGGAGCTGGAAAAGCGGTATTCGCCCGCCGCGCCAGACCCTGAGGATAGGAAGGCGGAAAGACTGTGGGTACTGTGGCGCTCGCGCCGCTTCCTTTGGGGAGTCGTCTGGAAAGCGCTGCTGGCCTCCATTGCTGTTGCCTATCTCATACCCGTGCATTACAAATCCGTGGTTAGATTTGTTCCCGGCGAAAATCCCAGCAGCAGCGGCGGCAGCTCCATGATGGGCCTGCTGAGCAAGGCGCTCGGGGGAAGCGATGGACCCACATCTTCATTAGGGTTGGACGCTGCGAGCTTACTTGGCGCCAAAACGCCCGGCGCTTTTTATGTTGAGGTGCTGAAAAGTCGCACGGTGCAGGACCGCCTGATCGGCCGTTTTGATCTGCGCGCGCGCTACAGCAAGAGCACCTACTATGAGGCCAGGAAGAAACTAACGAAGTTCACCGAGATTGAAGAAGACAAGAAAAGCGGCGTCATTACGCTTACGGTCACCGATTACGAGGCAAAAGTCGCGGCCCAGCTTGCCAACGCGTACATTGAGGAACTGAACCGGCTCGCTGTTGACCTCAACACCTCCTCTGCGCATCGAGAACGGCAATTTCTGGAACAGCGGCTGGCTACCGCAAAAGATGACCTGGCGCGCGCTTCGGCGGCCCTGAGCCAGTTCACCAGCAAGAACTCCATGGTCGATCCCCAGAATGAAGGGCGCGCCGTGATGGATGCCGCCGCCCGCCTGCAAGGCGAGCTGATCGCCAGCGAGACCGAATTAAAAGGGCTGCAACAGATTTATTCTGACGACAATATTCGTGTGCGTACGCTGAAGGCGCGCATGGCTGAGTTGCAGTCGCAACTGAAAAAGCTGGTGGGACATAATGGCGACATTGCCGCGCAAGACCAGGGATCGTCTCCTTATCCTTCCATGCACACTCTGCCCGGGCTCGGCTCGCATTACTCCGATCTCTATCGAGAAGCGAAGATCCAGGAAGCAGTCTATGGGTTCGTCACCCAGCAATTTGAGATGGCAAAGATCCAGGAAGCAAAAGAGCTTCCGATCGTTCGCGTGATGGATGCGGGAGTGGCGTCGGAGAAAAGGTCCAGCCCCATTCGCAGCTTGATTGTCGCCGGCAGCGTTTTGGGCGCTTTGGTCTTGGCGTGTTTGTGGGTGATGGGTAAACACCGCTGGGAGCAAGTCCCGACTGACGATCCATATCGTTTGCTGGCGGCTGACGTTGCAGGCGAGTTAAAGTCCGTTCTGGGAAAGGTCAGGGGCAGGCTGGGCAGAAACTAATTCTCCATGAAAATAGCTTTTGACCTGCGGAGAATCGGCAACCCGGGCATCGGCAGGTACATGAAGTGCCTCACCGAGGCCATGGTTGCTCAGGAGCCGGGACACGAATATTTGCTGGTCCTGCCGCCCGGCGGCGATGGGTTGGTTGACGCGCCGAAGGCAGAAAAGATTTTCCCGCGGCTGAAGTACTATTCGGTCCGGGAGCAGATCGAGCTGCCGCGGATTCTTAACCGCCACAAAGTCGATTTGTTGCACTCACCCCATTTTCTGCTGCCCCTGGTACGGCCATGTCCCGCGGTTGCTACCATCCATGACGTGATCTATCTTGCGTGCCCGCAGGACCTGCCGTCGCGCGGCGGGCGTCTCTATTATCGGGCCATGATGAACGCCTGCTCCCGGCTGGCAAGGCGCATCATTACGGATTCTGAGTATTCCAGCCGGGAGATCGTTCGCTATTTGCGCGCCGATCCGGCGAAGATTGAGGTGATTTATCCCGGCGTCGATCCTGGCTTTCGACGTGTCACAGATGCTGCGCGGCTTGACGCGATGCGTTCCCGGTACGGCATTGATCGCGAATACGTGCTCTGTGCCGGCATCTACAGGCCACGCAAGAACCACGCCGGCCTGTTGCGCGCCTTTCGACGTCTTCTCGACAGTGGCTGCCGTGCCCAACTCGTCATCGCCGGGCCGATGGCTGAAGGCGAGCCCGTGTTACGGCGGCTGGCCGCTGAACTGGGAGTCGCGGAGCACGTTGTCTTCACCGGATTTGTGGACGAAGCCTGTCTTTGCGCGCTCTATTCTGCCGCCCGCGTGTTCGCCAGCCCATCGTTCTATGAAGGGTTTGGCTTCACTGTGTTGGAAGCCATGGCGTGTGGCACACCGGTGGTTTGTTCGTCCGCGACCTCGCTGCCGGAGGTTGCCGGAGACGCTGCGCTGTACTCGGACCCTCATGATCCGGAACACATGGCGAGCCAGCTTCTCCGGGTCTTTTCTGACGCTGCATTGCGGTCTTCGCTGATTGAACGGGGACGGCTCAACCTGCAACGATTCAACTGGGCGGAAACAGCCAGGCAAACATTGGCGGTCTACTACCATGCCTTGCAGATACCCCTGCCCAAAGCGGCTTACGCATGAGCGCCCCTGGTGGAAGCGGACCCATCAAGGTCGCATTTGATTCATCCGCGCTCAACGCGAGCTATCGCCATCACGGAATCCATGTGTATGCCCGCAACCTGCTGGATGCGCTCCGCCATGCGGCGCCACGCTATGGCATGGAGCTCAGGCCTTTCGTCTCTTCGACGGAGGAGTGCAATGGCTGTGCATCTGAAGAAGGAGCTGCATTCCGCCCACGAAAGACTAGGTTGCTCAGATTCGGTCGCCTATGGCGTTATGGTGGCGCCACGGCCGCGGCGTTTCGTGACGGCGCGGACATTATGCTGAATCCGAACGGAGCGTCGCTGCCGATCAGCGCTCTGCTGCCGGCCGTGACCACGATCCACGATCTGACCCCGATGGTGATGCCGTGTTTTCCCCGGCGCACCACGTTCCTGCTCAAGTTCCTGCTGTCGCGTTCGGCAAAATCATCAGCCGCGATTATTACCGTTTCGGAGTATTCCAAGCGGGACATCGTGCGCATCTGCGGCGTTCCTGAAGCGAAGATCCACGTTGTCTATGAGGGCTACGACCGCACGCTTTTCCATGATGCCAAGCCAGATTCGGGTTCGCTTCAGACATTACTCGCACGCCTGGGAATCAAGCGGCCATACATCCTGCACCATGGCGCTATCCAGCCAAGAAAAAATCTGCAACGCCTGATTGCGGCCTATCGCCTGTTGCTGGCCAGGAACAGCAGACTGGATTTTGATCTTGTGCTGGCCGGGCCGCTCGCCTGGCAGTTTGAGGAGACGGTTGCTGCCGCGCGGGACAACCGCGAGAACCGAGGAAGAGTGGTCTTAACCGGGGCTCTCAGCGATCAGGAGCTGTCTCTGTTGCTGCGGGGAGCCGAGTTGGAAGTGGTGCCTTCGCTCTATGAAGGTTTTTGTCTGCCGATGGTAGAGGCCATGGCTTGCGGAATCCCGACGATCGCTTCGAATAGCTCGTGCCTGCCCGAGGTGTCCGGCGGCGTGCTGCGTTATTTTGATCCGTTGTCCGTTGAAACGATGGCGGCGTGCATGCAGGAAGTTCTGTGTTCTTTGGATCTGCGGGAGGAGCTTTCCGGTCGCGGCAAGGAGCGCGTGCAAATATTCAGCTGGCAGCTCTGCGCGGAAGAGACGCTTGCCGTCCTACAGCAAGTTGCTCGTGCGGTCCGCGTGAAGGCACGCTCCGCGGGAGTCGCTTTGTGAAGATCGCGGTAGATTCATGGACGCTGGCCAGACGCTTTCGCTGCCAGGGCACGTACGTTTACACGCAGAACATGGTCCGCGAATTCAAGAAAATCGTCTGCAATGGCTCGGATGTGCGTTTTTCGCTTTTTGCTTCACACAGAAACGGCAATGATGCGGCCGCGATTGCGCCGGGGAAAAACTTTGAACTCTGTCCTTCATCTTTACTGGACCACGATCGCCTGTGGAGGCTGGGCGGAGCAGGCTTCTCAGCAGTCCGGTCGCATGCTGATGTTATGTTTCTTCCAACCGCAGCCACTTTGCCGGTGGGGCCGGTTCCCGTGGTTTGCACCATCCATGACGTCACGCCGCTGACCATGCCGTCGCATTCCAACAAGGTAACCGCGCTGCAACGCATCTTTTTTAAGGGTTGTGCCAGGTTTTCGCGCGCAATCATCACATCGTCGGAATGCTCAAAAAGGGATATCGTGACGCTGCTGGGCGTGCCCGAAGACAAAGTCACCGTCATCTACGACGGCTGCGACCATGCCGTCTTCAACCCGGCGCCTGCCGACCCGCAAGCGCTTGCGAAATTACGCGGGCGGTTGGGGATCGGCAAGCCATATTTGCTTCACCACGGCACCATTCAGCCGCGCAAGAACCTGAAGCGCCTGATTGAAGCTTTTCGCCTGATGCTCGCGCACAACGCGGCCCTTGATCTTGATCTGGTGCTCGCAGGACAGATGGGCTGGGCATGCGACGAGATCACCCAGGCGGCCAGGAGCAGTGACAGCAGGGGAAATGTGATCTTTGCCGGCGTCCTGCCGGATGCGGACCTGGCATTGCTCATCAAGGGCGCCAGCCTTGCCGTGGTGCCTTCCTTGTATGAGGGCTTTTCGCTGCCGATGGTTGAGGCCATGGCTTGCGGCGTGCCGACGGTTGCTTCCCGAACGTCTTGCCTGCCGGAAATTTCCGGCAATGCTCTTGTTTATTTCGATCCGCTGTCCGTCGAAGACATGGAATCGTGCATGCGGTCGGTGCTGCTTGATGCCGACCGTAGTCAGCGGTTGCGGCTAGATGGAATTGCCCGAGCCCGCCAGTTCAGTTGGGAGCAGTGCGCGCAAGAGACACTCCGCGTATTGATGAGAGTGGGAAAGGCGGCCGGCAACTGAAGGCGATGGAATATCCAGCCACAGCCCGCGCAGTATTCCAGCGGCGCCTCGGTCTACGCGAGGAGTTGCTGATCGTTGGCGCCGGTGTGGGCCTGGCCGTTGCCGCGCTCTTCAGCCCGATGGTGTTGCCGCTGGCCGTTGCTGGTGTGGTGTTCGTGCTTGCCGCACTGCGCTTCAAGCCCTTGCTCCTGGTCGTGGTCTTTTTCCTGCCTTTCACTCCGTTTCTGAATTGGGATTTTCCCATACGGGACCTGAGTACCCTGGTTCGGTTCAGCTTGTTCGCAGGCGTGGTGGTTTATCGCGCGAGCCACAGGACGGATCTGCGCGGCTGGCTATGGTCTGGATGGCTGACGCGGGCGATCCTCTGCTACTTCGCAGTTGCCATTGTGTCCGCAGCGTTCCTGAATCCCGTAACCCTGGACGCGCAACGGGAACTCATGCGCCTGGCTTCCTACGTCTGCTTCTACTACGTCATCATGGACTGGATACAGACGCATCAGGACACTCCAGCATTATTGAAAGCCCTGATGATCTCGACCATCGCGGTTGCTCTCTTCGGGCTTTATCAGGTGGTCAGTGGCGGCTATTCCGCTCTGTACGACATTCTCTATCCGGTGCAGGAAGAGATCCTGCAGATTCCGCCGTGGGAAGGGCGCATTACGTCATTCCTTGAGCACTACAACGGGCTCGCCGGGTACATCAATCTGATTGTGCCGTTTTGCCTCGGCTTTGCGCTACGTGGCACCGATCCTGTGTTACGCATGCTGAGCAGGTGGTGCTTGGCGCTTGCCAGCGTTGCCCTCCTGCTCACGCAGAGCCGGGGCGGGCTGCTCGCCTACGCGGCTATGCTGCTTGTCGGCGCGTTGTTCTTTGCTCCAGACCGCAAATCAAGAATACGGCGGGTCGCCATCGTTCTTGTGGGATGTCTGCTAATGACGGCAGTGGCTGGTTTCTTCTTCCAGCGGCTCGCGGAAATTGACGATTACACTGCGGTGTCGCGCGTGGCGATCTGGAGCGGGGCCTTTGCGGTATTTGCCCGCGCTCCCGTCTTTGGCACTGGCTTCGGCAATCTCAGGGCGCTGCTCGGAGGACTGCTGGATCTTCCCCAAGGTTGGACGGGCGATGCTCACAACCTGTACCTGGAGCTTCTGGCGGAAACCGGAGTTGTAGGTTTTGCCGTGTTTACGTGCCTGATTGTTGCCGCTTTGCGACTGGCATTGAGAAGATATCGCAATGCGCAGGACGAGTTTGGCCAAGTCATAGGCTTTGCCGTGTTTGCCGCCATCGTTGGCGTGCTGGTGCACGGAACAGTCGACTATCTTTTCCATACTACGCCGCAGGCAGGCGCCCTGTTTTTCCTCGTGCTGGGAATACTTGGGGCGCAAAGGTCTGTCCCGGTGACGACCACGCTTCGAGCTTGAGATATACGGGCTGTTAAGACAGTTACTTCGATTTTGATGGGACGATAAGAGCGCCAATGGAAGTTGTGCTGGCTTGCAACGTATGCCGGAGCGATCGCATTCAGAAAGTGGACGCGGAGTTCAACTTCTGCCGGTGCGGCTCCTGTGGATACGTGTTTGACAGCCCTCGGCCTTCGGTTGCGGAGGTAGCTGCTTTTTATTCACAACCCGCCAGGTATGATTCCTGGCTCAAGGACGAACATGCGCGCGATGCTCTTTGGAAGCGGCGGTTGAAAATGGTTTTGCCGCACAAGGCCGAAGGCAACCTGCTCGATATCGGCGCCGGCATTGGGCAATTTCTCCATCATGCCCGGGCGCTTTTTACGCAGGTTGCGGGCACGGAAGTCTCCGCCAGCGCGATCAGGATCGCAAGAGAAAAGTATGGCATTGAACTCTGTCCGGGACAGGCTGAGGAGCTGAACATGCCCCTGGCTTCATTTGACAACATCACATTGTTTCATGTGCTTGAGCACGCGCCCGATCCGGGTGAACTCATCAAGCGATGCCATGGCCTGTTGCGACCGCAAGGCATGCTGGCCATCGCGGTGCCGAATGACGTTCTGGCGTGGAGTTCAAAGATCAAGAAGCTAGGCAAGAGGCTGAAGCTCAGACCATTTCAAAAATTCAGCCCCGTCCTGGGAATCTCGCGGGCGGGAACGTCGCGTGAGATCCATCTCTCGCACTTCACGCCGGCGGTCTTGCGCCGGCTGCTGGAAAAGGCCGGCTTGATCGTGGTGGAGGAGTCAATCGATCCCTACTATGTTTCGAGTGGCGCGTGGCTGGCGCTGGACAGGGCCTACTACGGACTGCACCGGATGCTGCACGCCGCGCTGAAGATCAATCATTACGACACAATCTGGATGGTCGCGCGGAAACCATGAATGAACTTCGCGAATTACAGCGGAACTGGGATGGACTGGCGCAAACCGATCCCTTGTGGGCGATATGCACGGATCCCGGGAAGAAAAGCAAGCAGTGGAACCGGGAAGAGTTTTTCGCCACCGGCAAGAGGGAAGTAGAGGTTGTGCTGGAATATGTCGCTGAAGCAGGGCTGACGGTTGCCCGGAATACGCCTGTGCTCGATTTTGGCTGTGGCGTGGGCCGGCTGACGCAGGCGCTTGCGGCATACTTTCCTGAATGTTGGGGCGTGGACATTTCACCCGCCATGATCAAGCTGGCCAAAGAGTTCAGCCGGGACCTTCCGCAGTGCCGATTTTTAGTGAATGAGAATGATCGTTTGGAGTCCTTGCAAGACAATTACTTCGGTTTCATTTATTCGAGCATCGTGCTGCAGCACATCGCGGCAAAATACAGCCGCCGATACATTGCCGAACTGGTGCGTGTGTTGAAGCCGGGAGGCACGCTGGTTTTTCAGCTTCCTGACAGCCTGCATGCCGGCCTGGTGAGAAGACTGCGGGCCAGATTGGCGTTACGCTCCAGGCTGCATTCTTTTTTAAGCGGGGAGAAGCCATATCGCATGGAGATGCATTGCATTGAAGAGGCGGAGATTCGGAACCTGGTGCGGGAGAGCGGAGCACGGGTAATGGACGTGCGGCTTACCAACTCCGCGGACCCGTTGTTTTGCGGCGACCTCAAATACCTGAAGCGAGAACCGGAATCCGGTTATGTAAGCAAGCAGTATTGCGTGGTGAAGGAGGATTGAATCGCACGGAGAGGAACGAATGCGCGTTGGGTTTGACGCCCGCTGGTATAACGACTCTGGAGTTGGAAGTTACGTGGCCGGGTTGTTGCCGGCGCTTGCACGCGCGGGCTGTCAACTGGTGGCGTACGCTGATCCAAGCAACCCTGTGCCCGGCCTGGATAAGCTTGACATGCAGATTGTTCCGGTCCGTTCCGGAAAGTATTCCTTGCTCGCATCCCGCGAATTCCGGCGCCGCGAAAAGCAAGACAGGCTCGATGTGTTTCACAGTCCTTTTTACGTTGCACCGGCGCTTGAGTGTCCAGTGGTTGTCACTCTCCATGACCTCATTCCGTTTCTCTTTCCCATCTACCCGCGGCTGAAGCAGAGGATGATCAAGGCGGGCTATCGCACCGCGGCTCGCCGGGCCGCGCACATCATTGCCGATTCGCAGCAGACTTCCAATGACATCCAGAAAATTCTAGGTGTTTCCGCGGGGCGGATCACCGCAGTGCACCTTGCTGCCGCGGAGGAAACGTTTCACCCGCGCATTGTCGCGGGCGAACTGGAGCGTTTACGAAAGAAGTTTGGGGTATGCCCACCCTACATTGTTGTGGCCAGCGCGCGTAACTGGCGCACCAAGAATCTTGCGAGCACATTCAAAACCCTGGAAGCGGCGCGCGCGGCGGGCGCAGAATTTCAAACTCTGGCGTATGGGCAGGCAGAAGGATTCAAAGCCGTGCGAACTGACGAACTCTGGCGAAGGTTGAACCCATGTTGGGCGGGTTACGTGGAAGCGGAGGACCTGGGCGCGCTTTTCCGCCATGCTCACGCGTTCATGATGCCGTCGCTTTACGAGGGATTTGGACTTCCGCTGGTGGAGGCGATGGCATGCGGATGTCCGGTGCTGACTTCCAACCGCGGATCGCTAGCGGAAATCGCGGGCGAGGGCGCCCAATGCTTTGATCCCTTTGACGTCCATGCCATGGCCACAGCGCTTGGCGCGCTGCTGCGTAATCCCGATGAGCTAAAGCGACGAAGAGCCGATGCTTTGAAAAGGTCCGTTGATTTTTCCTGGGACAAAGCGGCATTTGAGACCATATCGGTATATCATCACGTAAATCAGAAAGTTTCTGCGCCACAAGCCAAATGAACTTCACCTGGAGAGGTGTGCGTTTGCCGCGAGCTTTAATCACAGGAGTGAATGGGCAGGACGGCTCCTACCTGGCTGAGTTACTGCTGGAAAAAGGATATGAAGTTCACGGGATCGTTCGCAAAAGACTTGAACCCCAGGATCGTGAAGACCACGAACGCCTGACTGGTATCGGCCGCAAAATCAAATTTGTTGAAGCCGATCTTACCGATCAGACTTCACTCGACCAGGCCCTGCAACACGTCAGACCGGATGCGGTTTACAACCTGGCCGGACAGACATTTGTTCCAACTTCCTGGCGCCATCCGCTCCTGACCATGGAAGTCACAGGCATGGGCGCTCTCCGCATGCTGGAAGCGATTCGCAGGCACGCTCCGGAGGCAAAGTTCCTGCAAGCCTCAAGTTCTGAAATTTTCGGCAAAGTGGAAGCGGGCCCGCAAACGGAATTGACGCGCCTGCGCCCGAGCAATCCTTATGGCGCGGCCAAGCTGTTTGCTCATCACATGACGGTCAACTATCGCGAGAGTTATGGCATGTTTGCCTGCTCGTGTATTGCGTTCAATCATGAATCGCCACGGCGAGCGGTGGAGTTTGTTACCCGCAAAATTTCGCGGCAGGTTGCCCGGATCAAACTGGGATTAGCTACGAAGCTGAAGATAGGGAACATTGAAGCGCGCCGTGACTGGGGTTTTGCCGGCGATACTGTTCGCGCCATGTGGCTGATGCTGCAGCAACCCCAGCCGGATGATTTCGTGATCGCTACCGGCATAACGCACAGCGTGAAACAGCTTCTGGAGATTGCTTTTGCCCACGCCGGGCTGGACTGGCGCAAGCATGTGGAGGTTGATTCCGCGCTGGTGCGTCCCGCGGAAAATGCTTTGCTCGTGGGCGACTCCAGCAAGGCAAGCCGCGTTCTTGGCTGGCGGCCTGAGGTCAACTTTAAGGAACTGGTGGAAATGATGGTTGATTCCGATCTTTCCCTGCTTGCCGGATCGGCGGCAAAGCGGGCCGCCATTGCGATCGCGGGAGATTAAAGTTGTCCGCTCTTGCCGCGACACAACCGGAACCGGTCGCGCCGCGTCGCCGGCCGGAGATCACGCGCTGGAACCGGACACTCAAGCGGGCAGTAGATCTTTGTGTCGCTGCCGTAGCTCTTGTTTTCGCCACTCCGCTGATAGCGATCCTGGCTCTTCGCATCAAGCTTCACGATGGCGGGCCGGCATTTTATCGGCGTCGCGTGGTGGGGTTAAAAGGAGAATTTGATGCCTTCAAGTTGCGGACTATGCGCGTGGATGCCGATGAAGTTTTGCGCGCTGATCCGGAACTGCTGCGGCAATTTGAAGTCAACTTCAAGTTACGGCACGATCCACGCGTGACTTCCGTAGGTGCAGTGTTGCGCAGAACGGGTGTGGACGAACTACCGCAATTGTGGAACGTGCTTAAAGGCGAGATGAGTTTGGTTGGGCCCAGAATGATCACTGCCGCCGAGCTTAAGAAATATGGAGAAGCAGGCTGGATCTTCGATTGCATGAAGCCCGGACTGACCGGTCATTGGCAGGTCCATGGCGATCCGACGGCAGGTTACGATCGCCGGGTCAGTATGGACAGGTTTTATGCGGAGAACTGGTCGCTTTTGTTCGACCTGAAAATACTCATGCGGACCCCGGCGCGGGTCCTGCGCGGATCAGGGGTGTAGTCATGGCAAATATTCTGGTTACTGGTGGCGCTGGTTATGTGGGGTCAGTTTGTTGCACCGAACTGTTGCGGCTGGGACATTCGGTTACGATCGTGGACGATCTTTCCACCGGATGCAGAGACGCTGTCCCCGCGGGGGCGGCATTCTTTCGGGTGGACATCGGCAACCAAAGCGCGATGCAGTCACTGGTGAGCAACATCAGGTTCGATGCCGTGTTTCATTTTGCGGCGAAGGCGTTGATTCCGGAATCCGTGAGCAACCCAGGGATATTTTTTCAGCACAACGTGGCTTCCGGCATCGTCATGCTGGAAGTCCTGCGCGCCGCAGGCATCAGAAACTTTGTCTTCTCGTCTTCGGCGGCGGTCTACGGCACACCACAGAGAGTTCCCATCGACGAGGATGATCCCAAGCATCCGGTAAATTCCTATGGCGAAACCAAGCTGGTATTCGAGCGCATTCTTGAATGGTATGCCAAGGCGTACGCCTGGAGCGTGACCGCACTGCGCTACTTCAATGCCTCCGGCGCGACGGACGAACTGGGGGAACGGCACGATCCTGAGACGCATATTATCCCGCTGCTCCTGCAAGCCGCGGTGGGCGAGCGCAAGGCCTTCAACATTTACGGCGACGAATATGACACGCCCGACGGCACCTGCCTGCGCGATTACGTGCACGTATTGGACATTGCCGGCGCACACATCTGTGCAATGCGGAAGCTGAACGAGCCCGGCATGCGCGCTTACAACATCGGGCTGGGAACAAGCTACTCGGTCCGGGAGGTCTGCAAAGCCGCGGCGGAAGTTACCGGCCGCGCAATTCCGCTGCGTGTAAGCGCGCGCCGCACGGGTGATCCGGCGGTCTTGTGCGCCAGTCCGAAGCGCATTATGCGCGAGCTGAGCTGGAGGCCGGAACATTCTTCGCTGCATGAGATCATTGAGTCCGCCTGGCAATGGAAGAAAAAGCAGATGGGCTCGATGATGGCTGCATCGTCAACGGGACGCTAGGCGCGCGAGCCACACAGGAGATGAATCTACCGGGAGATTTGCAAGCAGACGAGCTCCCGGGAAGGAGCTAGGAACTCGTCTGCTGCCTGAAGAAACCAGCTGTTGCCGATGCCTGGCTGGTAGGCCGGTCTCCTCAGTTTCGCGGGACGCGAACGTCGTTTAAACGGCCCGGGCCAATGTTCGAGCGCCGGTCCTGATCACCTGGCTGGAAAAACGCTCCATCTCTTCCAGTTGCGGGCTGAACTGCAACAGCAGCAGGTCAGCGCCGGCATCTTCAAACTCAGCGACGCGATCGGCCACCTGTTCCGGCGTTCCCACCAGACCGGACCGAAGGCCGCGATTGGACACGGAGTAATCTTCCAATGAAACGCGCTGCTCCAGTTGCGTATTGGCCAGCCACTGCTGGTAATTCTGATAGCCTGCGGCATTTTGTTTCACGTCGGTAATGCGGCGCAATTCTTCCCTGGCTTCACGCTCCGTGTCGCGGACGATGGCGTAGGCGGCCACGCCGAACTGCATCGGCGGCAGGCCCCAGCGGTCGCGGCGGACGGAGAGGTCGCGGATCTTCTCGCGAATCTTCTCCGGCGGATCGCCGTGCATCACGTAGGCGTCGCATTTTTGCGCGATCAGGTTCTTGGCCGCTTCCGACTCTCCGCCGGCATAGATCACGGGTCGTGGACGAGAGACCGGTTTAGGCTGCAAAACCAGGTCTTCGACCTTGTAGTACTTGCCTTCGTATGTTACGTGATCGTCTTTCCAGGCTTTGTCCACTACGTCGAGCCACTCTGAGGTGCGCGCGTAGCGGTCGTCATGCTGGTCGAACTGGACGCCGTACTTGCGCGCCTCGTCGGCCCACCAGGAAGAGACAACGTTGAGGGAGACGCGGCCATTGCTGATGTGGTCGATATTGGCCGCCTGCTTCGCCAGCAGCGCGGGGTTATGAAACGTGGGGCGCACTGCGACCATCAGTTCCAGCCGGTGCGTGACCGCGGCCAGCGCCGCCGCGGTCGACCACGCGTCCAGCGACGGCTCTTCCGGGCCCTTGATGTCATTCAGATTGAGTTCGGCAACCAGCGTGAGATCGAAGCCAATCTCTTCACTGCGGCGCGCCAGCCGGCTGACGTACGGCCAACTGGGTTCCATGTGTTCGTCTTCCACATTGCGCAGCCAGCCGCCGAAAACGGGGAGCCAGTATCCGTAACGCATCACGCCGCCTCCTTTTCCAGGAAGTCAACGAGCCGCGCAAAGGGATCGAAGCCCACGACTTTGGGGCCGTCGGCAACGAAGTTGGAGAGCGCGTTGATGTCGTAAAAATAAAGCTGGCCGTCGCGATCGTCGACGATGTATTCCACGCCGCCGACCTCAATCCGCGCTTCCTGCATGATGCGCTCCACCTGTTGAATGATCTCGTCCAGCGGAGTGTAGCCTTCAACTTTCAAGCCGGTTTTCGGCGCGTCCACGGGGCACGCGGCGCGCGCCAGCTCCTGGCCGCCGGTGGTCCGGCAAATGTCGGCCGGGCAGAGGTCAAATGTTTCGCCGGTCAGGTGGACTTTGATTCCGTACAGGAACTTGCCGCCAACCACCTCGACGCGCACAATGTGTCCGCCGCGCGCAGGAATAAACTCCTGTACCAGCGCGGTCGAATCCAGGCCGAGATCAAGCAAGCCGTCCCTGGCAGCGTCCTCCAGTTCCAGGTCGGTGTTGAATTTGGTGACGCCGGCGCCGCTGCCGCCGATGTTTGGCTTCACAACGATAGGGAAGCGCAGACCCTCGGAGGCCGGCACCGCATCCGCCTGGTTGTTGATCACGCGGCTCTTGGGGTAGGGAAGGCCGAGCGACTCCAGCAGGGAGAGCTGAAGCGCCTTGGAGGTCTCATATCGAAACGCCTTCTGGCCGTTCACGATCCGCTTGCCGCGCTGTTCCAGATGGTCAAGGTAATAGAGCGTATAGAAGATTGCCTGGCCGTGGCCGCGGCGATAAGCGGAAGGGCTCATTCGATTGAAGACCAATGAGTAGCCGCCTTCGCCGTTCAAATGGGCGGGATCGAAGTGGTGCTGCGCCGCGTCAATGCGGACGAAGGGAACTCCGCGCCGCTCCAGCTCCTTGAATAGCGGCACGAACCAGTGCGGGTGTTCGTAGTAGATGGCGATTGGCTGCTTCAGCTTTGACATGCCTTCCTCTTTCCGTTTCCTGTTCCTGAGAGCCGGTGTCCCGTGAGCAGCCTGAAAAACCAAAAGGCCGCTCGTTTTGAGCGGCCCTGGTGGTGAATCTGAGTATTCTTTTAAGAAAAATTGCTCAGCACCGGCCGCTCGCGAGTACACATACACAGACAGCAACACATGGCCATGCTGCTCGCGGAAGCCGGGTTGGCGATGAAGCAATGCATTTCGACTTCGAAATAGTACACGGGGCGGCAGGGAAGAGTCAATGGTTGTACCAAAGTGGCAAAAATCAACCACCGCAACCGTGCAAGTGCAGCCCGCCTGGGCGGGATTATTGAGCCCGGCGTGAACCCTGGGTAGGTTTGTGGAAGAGGGGGAGCGCCGCAGGTGCGACACGCCTCAACCTCTGACATCGCTATTCGATTGTTAAAGATCAGGCTGAGATAAACTGTAACGTTTTGCCTGCTGAGGTCACTAATTAAAGCAGCTTTGCTGACTCCCGTGTGAAGATGCATCCTTGTTTCCGAAAGTGAAAACGTCATGAACGCGAATGACTATCCAAGAAGACCCAGCATACCTGTCCCGGAGGAATTATTTGAGGTAAGCAATCGTCTAAGGCAAGCCAACTACAAAGGCGAATGGAAAGAGCAGGCAATTCCGAAACTTGAGCAGTTTGCCAGGACCTTGAAGGCGCGCACATCTCTCGCCTGCGAAGATGAAATTTATTATCTCCGGTCGCTTTGCCTGCAAGCTGAAATACATGATTATTATGGCGATTATGATTTGGCCCGCTTGGCCTTGCAGGAAAGCGGACAAGCGTTAGAAAAAAAATTGAATGATGATGAGTTGGGAGTTCCGTCGCAGACCTTGGTTTTTTCCAAATCCCTTCTGCGTCAGCAATTATGGGCGCTAATCTTCTATGCTCACTCCCTCTATCGCGACGGCAGATACAAAGACGCTCTAACTTTGCTCGAATACAAAATCCGGGGGCAGCTTGACCGTCATCTTCCCCTCAATACAAAATCGAATGCGGATGAGCCTTCCTATGGACTCCGTGCACGGCTCGCCTATAGCCTTGGCCAGGTCAAGAGGCAAATGGCTGACATTCGGGGCGTTCGCGATGAGTTTATGAGCGCCATCGAATTCACGCGCAAACGCTTGTTGGCGAAAATTGAAATTTACCGCGGAGATGAATTCGCGTCAGTTCGCCTGCGGGAGAAACGTTACTCAAGCTACTTCATAGCAAAAGCGTTTGCGTTTGGGCTTTCTTGGGCATCGTACAACTCTGGCCAGCTGGATCGCGCGCGCGCTGCTGCAGCCGCTGGTTGTGCTCTGCTGGAGACCACGGAGGACGAACTTCACAAAGCCTATGCACAAGTAATGTACGCCCAGATTCTCACTGCCAAAACTCTCCCCGTTGAACCAGGCCGGAAGATTCCCGTAGAACTCCAGGAGGCGTTTGAGATTTTGCAGCGCCTTGTAGAAAGGCCCGAAAGCGCGCTCCGCAAGATTCCCAAATTCTTGGCTCGGGCCCAATATGCCCTGGTTGGCGCGCTTTTTTCGTCCGGCCAATATGACAAGGCGGAAATATTGGCAAAAGCGATCTATGAAAGCACGGAACAGCATAGTCGTTGGCATTTGGAGTGCATGGCTCTCTTGGTCCGTATTCTCCTCAAAAAGGGAAGCATCAATGATGCGCGCCGATATTCTGATGAACTGTCGGCCTTAACACGGGAAAAGACCGCATCGCAAAACGCTCGCGCAGAGGCATTGCTGTGCCACGCCGAGATTTTACTTAAGGCGAAAATCAATCTTGATGAGATCGATAAAGCATTGACTGAAGCCCAAACCCTGTGGGCCGCGAATCCTTTGTCAACGGTCATTTGTCATCTTCATCGGGCCCGTTTGTATGTGCTGAAAAAGAACTCGGCGGCGGCTCAGAATGAACTCTCCGTGTGGAGGGCGAGCGAACAACAGATTGAACAAGGTTATGTGCGCGAGCTTGCAAAAAATGTCGCGGAAGAAATCGCCGAACTCGATGATCGCTTCGTCATTACTCCGCGGGATGTGAGGCGCCTGTCCTTTGACGGCGTCGAAGAAGAGCTGAAACGATGGGCCATACGCTATCTTTACTCGCAATGCGGCGAGGATTATCTGAAGAATGGCAATCCGGAACGTATCTTGGGGCGAGGGGCCAGCACGATTCGCCTGTGGCAAAGAGAGCTTGATTTCTATCCGGTACAACCTGACGAAGAAGATAGCACAAGCTCTGCCTCAGCATCTTCTTGATGCGGCATTGCAAAGAAATTTCCTGTCCAATATTTGGCAAAATTCTGCAAATAGATGGGCCGTGAAATCGATGCGAGACTTTAATCCTCCCATATTTTGCCGGCCATGGCCGCCTGCCCTGTAAATGCGGTGAATTTCAAAATATTCACACAATATGGCTCAATAATCTACACATCGCATGTCTCGCGATTGCGCTATTTTTGTATCGTGGCGAATATACACCGAGCACGCGAGGTATTGAGAATGATTACATCTGAGTTTCCAAACGCGAATCTGCCGGCTGGCTGTGAACTTCTGGGCGAATATAGCGAAGGGAATTTCTCTGCTCTTGTCTGGGTTCATAGCCGCAGCTATGTTCATGGATGGACGATCATTGGTGACGCCGAGGATGAGCCGGCATTTAGTGATCAGAGCAATTCCTTAACTCAGTTATTGCGGTCCTTGAAGCATCTGGAGAGGCTTGCTCCCCAGCGCCTTGTCGTCGATTGGCGCCTGCGCAGTGTGGAGTCAACACCCGAAGCTCTCATTCTGGCGAGCCTGCGCAAGCTGTCAAAGCGACGCTGCGTATTGGCGATGGTAATCAACAAGGACTCCGACCATGCTATCGCCAGCAAACTATTGAGCTTGTGCCAGCTCGGCAAATCTGTGCCTCAGGCTATCGAGTCGCTTCGTTTGTCTCAAATTCCTAAATCCGGCAGGTCCCGCGAGACCTTCCCAGGGTGGGCTCCCGTGGTTGCAGGAATAATTGGCGTGATGACGTTTTTGTTTTTCGTGGCGCTCTCAGCTACCAGCCTGGTCTATCGTCCGCTTCCCCCTGCAGGCCGTTTTCCGGCTGAGGTTGTATTGGCTCTCGGTGGAGCAGTGTCATCCGGCCTTTTCGGTGGATATACCGCCGTGAATGGACCTTTGCCAATCCCATTTGCGCATAATAGTACGCCTGTACAGATCAGTGTTGTTGGCGGTGCTGCGATCTTGATCATACTGCTGGTCCTTGGCAAGATCCTGTTCGGCTAAAGTAGAGTTCTTCGAATGGAGAGTCACACGGCGAGAGTCGATCCGGGCCAGGCTGTTTTCGCCCCTTCGGTCTGGCAGCGCCGGATTCAATTCCTGAAGTCGCAGCCGGCGGGGCGGCTCCACCACGCCTCTCCGCTGTTCTATTTCCAATTCCATTTTTTTGATCTGCGTTCATCCGCGTCGAATCCGCGGTAAGCTTCTGTCTCTCCTCCTCTGCTTTTCTCTGTTCCTCCGTGCTTCAAGGTTTTGGGGTTTTTAATGCCCTACAACTTGACCCTGGGAATATGGCGTGGTTCCATAGGTACTTCACACAAAATACACGGCCCCGAACCAAGCTCGAAAGGAGCCAATCCATGTCCAGCAGATCGCTTTTCCTCCCGTCCACCCGCCTCTTCTTATTGGCGTTCATGGCTTTTTTAGTTATTCAGACTGCGGCATTGGCGCAGAGTAATGAAACGAAGCAAAAGGAAGCGCAGCCCCAAAAGCCGGAGTCACAAAAACCCTACATTGAGCCCGCTGAGATGAAGCATGAAAAGGCCGCGGCACGCAGGCTGGTGGAGGCGCTGCCGCAGCAGAATGGACGTTGGGACACCCTGCCCTTGCTGATGCCGATCAATCCCGTCCACGTGGCCTTGATGCACACCGGCAAGGTGCTGATTATCGCGGGTTCCGGCAACGATCCTGACAACAAAAACTTCCAGGCGGCAGTCTGGCGCCCCGGACAGAATACGGTGAACACGTTTGTTCTTGACTGGGACATGTTCTGCAACGGCATGGTGATTCTGCCCGATGGGCGCCCGTTCGTCCTGGGAGGTACTTTGAAGTATGACGATTTTCTGGGTTATCCCAAGACCGCGGCCTTCAATCCGGCAACGGGAACATTTGTGAACATGCCGAATATGAGCGGCGGGCGCTGGTATCCCACGGGAACCGTGCTGGGGGACGGCTCGGTGCTGGCGGTTTCCGGCCTGAACGATACTAGCAGCACGGTGAACACCACGGTGCAGATTTTCAAAGCGGGTGCATGGACCCCCGCGGGTACGGTCTTTCCCGGCCCGCCACTCTATCCCCGAGAGCATCTGCTGCCGAACGGAAAGGTCTTTGAGGATGGCGCGAACCCAAACTCACAGATGTTCGATCCCGCCACCAAGACATGGACCACGGTTGCCACAACCACGTTTGGCGCCAGCCGCGATGCGGGCACCTCAGTGTTGCTGCCCTTGACCCCGGCGAATGGCTTCAAACCGGTGGCCATGATCATGGGCGGCGGACCGGGGGGCGGCTCCGTAACGAACACCACGGAGCTGATTGACCTGTCTGTTCCCAGCCCGCATTGGGTGGGCGGCCCTGCCATGGTGAAGCCGCGCATACAGTTGAATGCCACCATTCTGCCCAACGGCAAGGTGCTGGTCTCAGGCGGCTCCGTGGTAAACGAAGACCCCAGCACGGGAGTGCTTGAGGCGCAGCTTTATGATCCTGGCAGCAATAGCTTCAGCTCCGCAAGCAATATGGCGTTCCCGCGCGTCTACCACTCGAACGCCTTGCTTCTGCCGGATGCAACCGTGCTGGCGCTGGGCGGCAATCCCGAGCGCACGGTCTATGAGCCGCACATGGAAATTTATTCGCCGCCGTATCTCTTCAACAGCAACGGCACGCCGGCCAAAAGACCGGTGATCACCCAGGTCTCGCCAAGCGCCATTGGGTACGGAGCTCCATTCCTGGTGCACACGCCTGACGCTGCAAGTATCAAGTCCGTGGTGCTGGTGCGGGCGGGCGCGGTGACGCACGCATTTGACATGGAGCAACGGCTGGTGGGAATGACGTTCAGCGTTAACGCCGGCGGCTTGCAGGTAAAGGCGCCGGCCAACGGAAACCTTGCGCCTCCGGGATATTACTTGCTCTTTATTCTCGATGAGCATGGCGTGCCGTCAGTGGCCCGCTTCGTGCATCTGGGAAAGGGCGGGGAACATGAAGGCGGCGACGATCATGGCGACCACGGACACGGAGACCATGAACACGATCGCAAGTAGACATCGCAGCGAGATCGCCGGCTGCAACTTCGGCGGCGCTTGTTGGCATCGGCAAAAGCAAAAGGCGGTCCGTTCGGACCGCCTTTTTGCCAATTCCGCATTCGCTTTACCCTGCAACTTCTTCCAACTGTTTCTGATCTACGTCAAAATTGGAATACACGTTCTGAACATCGTCAGTGTCTTCCAGCGTTTCCAGCAAGCGGATCATCTGGTTGGCCGCCGGGCCTTCCAGCTTGATGTAATTCTGCGGGACCATGCCCAGCGCCGAATGCACGACTTCAATACTGGCCTTCTTCACGGCTTCCAGCACGCCTTCAAAGGCATTGGGAGCGGTAAGAATTTCCCAGTTGTCGCCGTCGTCGTTCAGGTCATCGCCGCCGGTCTCGAGCACGATGTTCATCAGGTCGTCTTCTTTAGCGGCGGCTTTGGGGACCACGATCTGGCCCTTCTTGTGGAACATCCAGGAGACAGAGCCGGCTTCACCCATGTTTCCGCCGCCCTTGGTAAACGCATGGCGGATCTCGCTCACGGTACGGTTGCGATTGTCCGTGGTTACTTCCACCAGGATCGCACACCCGCCCGGTCCGTAGCCTTCAAAGGTGATTTCTTCATAACTGACGCCTTCCAGTTCGCCGGTGCCGCGTTGAATGGCGCGCTTGATGTTGTCCGCAGGCATGTTCTCCGCCTTGGCGGCGGCAACAGCCGTGCGCAGGCGGGGATTGCCTTCAGGATCGCCACCACCGCTCTTGGCGGCCATGGTGATTTCCTTGATCAGACGGGTAAAGATCTTGCCGCGCTTGGCATCCAGCGCGCCCTTTTTGTGCTTGATTGTGGCCCATTTTGAGTGGCCAGACATGTGGGTAACCTCAAAGAATCAAAGATTTAGGCAGCCGACAGGAGAGACGGCACGCGCTAACAAGCGCAAGAAAACAAACTAAATTATAGCACGACCCGATGTATGATTTCCTGCCATGAGCCTGCAGGAATGGGAGCGGGACATACGCAATCGCCAGCGCAATATCGTGTTTCCAGACACGGTGCTGAATGAGGCGCGATTTTTCAGGAATGTAGTCTCAGGACGGGCCGTGTGGAATCCGATCCAGAGAATTGGAGTTCTGCTGATCACGGCGCCGTTCATTTTTACCGGCTGTATGGGCATTGCGTATAGCGTCGGCGCTTTTCTCACCCTGAAGGACCCAATCGGTCGCGTTCGATTCCTGATTCCAGCGGTGGAAGCCTTTGTACCTTTGGCTTTCGGGATTATTGTTGCGGTGCGAGGTTTGCTTCCGGCGCCTGCGCCCATACGCAAGCGCCGAGGAGGCTATCGTCAATCAGGCCGCGTTTGAGCCTGGACCTGCGGCGGCTTTGCGTCGAAACGCATAGATCACCGCGAGCAAAGGCGGCGCCAGCAGCACTCCCCAAAAGGGAATGATGATGCCGAGGACAATCGGCGCAAATAGCGCCACCCAGAAAGGCACCTTGGCCGTGCGCTTCATCAGATAAGGCTGTAGGAAAAGACCGTCGGCGACCATGATTACAGCGAACAGAATCAGCACGTAAAAGAAACGCATGTGATCGTGGCTGAACGCGCCGATCAGCGCTGGACCGATCAACGAGATCAAGACACCGAAGTTCGGTATGAACTGGAGGATTCCGGCCAGAATGGCCCACAGCGGCGCCCAGGGAATGCCGATGATCAGCAATCCGGCAAGCCAGAGAAGCGCTACGGCCAGAGAGTCATAGCACTGGGCAATAAACCAGTTCTTGAGCGCCGTGCCGGTGGTGAGTACGTGGGAGCGCCAGTCCATAGAAATCAGTTTAACCACAAAGGACACAAAGGAACACCAAGGCAGAGCAAGAGCCGTCCGGCTGCGCAATTGCTTTTTACAGTTTCGGTGCAGGGGGCTGGCTGGATGCGCAAGAAGCAGCGCGATCTATCTTCGTGTTTCTTCGTGTCCTTTATGGGTAAGATAAATATGGTTAAAATGAAATCATGAAATTCGGCGTCATCATCTTCCCCGGTTCCAATTGCGATCAGGACAGCTACCATGCCGCGATCACCGCCACGGGGCAGCAAGCCACCATGTTGTGGCATGAGTCGCACAATCTGGAGAACTGTGACGCCATCATTGTTCCCGGCGGTTTTGCGTACGGCGACTACCTTCGTACCGGGGCCATCGCCCGGTTTGCGCCCATCATGCAAGAGGTAGGAAAGTTTGCAGCTTCCGGCGGGTTGGTGATCGGCATCTGCAACGGCTTTCAGATCCTGTGTGAAGCCGGCTTGCTTCCCGGCGCGCTGATGCGAAACGCCGGCCTCAAGTACATTTGCAAGTTCGTCGACCTGCGCGTGGAAAACGCCGAGACCCCGTTCACAAATGCGTGCATGCCGGGCGAGGTGTTGCGGATTCCCATCGGCCACATGGAAGGCAATTACTATTGCGACCCGCAGACGCTGGAGACGCTGAAGCGCCAGAACCGCGTCATCTTCCGCTACTCCACTCCAGACGGGCGGATCGCACCTGAAGCCAATCCTAACGGTTCGCTGGACAATATTGCCGGCATCTGCAATGAAGGACGCAACGTGCTGGGCATGATGCCGCATCCTGACCGTTGCAGTGAGTCTCTGCTGGGCTCTTCCGACGGCGCCAGGATCTTCCGCTCCATGGCCATGTCTCCTGTAACTCTGGCTCCCGTAGCTTCCCGATAAACTTCGGCAGCCCTCCTGCGGGCCTCCGCCCGCATCGAACCCATTAAGAACTTCCCCTGGTTCAACGTTCAACACCGACGAATGGTTCAACTCAGACCACGACTAGGAGACTCTTATGCGCGTAAAAACCATGATGGCAATTTTCGCCTCTCTGCTGCTTGCTGCGGCGATTGGCTGTACAACCAATAAAGCCAATACCCCCGATGTGAAAGACCAGGTTTCCAGGGCCCTGGACAACCCCAACTATAAAGACGTAAAAGTGGCCGTCAATAATGACAAGCAGGTCGTGACACTCAGCGGCGACGTGAAGACCCAGGAAGACAAGGCGCGGGCGGAAGAACTGGCCAAGAACGCGGCGGCCGGTTTTGTAGTTTCGAATGAAATCGGCGTTCGGCCCGAAGGCGTGGAGGGCGAGGCCAAGAAAATCGATTCCAACCTTGACGATGCCATTGAGAAGGACTTCAAGGCAGTGATCGTCGCCAACCGGCTGGAGAAGCAGCATATCAGCTTTGACGCCAAAAATGGGGTGCTCACGTTGAAGGGCGACGTTGACACTCCACGCCAGCGCGAGCAGGTGGAAAAACTCGCCGCCGGCGTTCCCAACGTGCAACAGGTAGTCAACGAACTGGATGTAAAGGGGGCCAAGCGCAAACCTTCCGGTATGTAACAATTAAGATGTTTGAAGAACGGGCGGCTGCGGCCGTCCGTTTTCGTTTCGTCAGATCCCTTCGCCGTCAAGACCAAGGATCGTCCACGCTTCTTTGTTCACTACATAGGGCATACGCGTGACGTCGCCGCCGTAATTGCCTTCCAGCACATCCATCAGCCCCTGAATGCACCGCCCTGCCATGCCTTTTTCCGGATCAACGGAGAGACGCGTGATCCGTCCGGCGCTGGCAAAATGGTGGAAGAGGCGGCAGCGGTCTTCAATTCCAGGGTCGAGTAGCGGTGAATCGGCGGGCAGGGGCTCTGTTTCGAACACGTCCAGCGCCGCGCCGGCGATCCATCGTTCTTTCAGGGCTTTGGCCAGCGCATGCTCGTCCACCACCGGGCCGCGCGCAGCGTTGATGAGATACGCGTCTTTGCGCATCAGTTGCAGAGTGCGCTCATTGATCAGGTGGTATGTTGGGGTCTTGCCTTCGCGAACCAGGGGAACGTGCAGGCTGACGTAATCGGCCTGGCCGAGCGCTTCTTCCAGGCTGGCGTACCTGATCCAATTCTTTTCTTTGGCCATCTCCAGCCTGTGGCGCAGGTCCATGAGATGTTGCGTGTCGGCAACAAATCTCTCATTCTGGTACACCGGGTCATAACACAGCACGTTCATGTCGAAGCCGAGGCATTTTTTGATCAGCGCCAGGCCGATGCGCCCGGTGCCAATTACGGCAATGGTCTTGCCGGAAATTTCATCGCCCAGAAAAGGGAGAAACGGATGCCACGCGCCCCATCTCTCTTCGCGCACCATCTTCTCGCTGTCCCACATGCGCCGCGCCAGCGCGCCCATCATCAGGAAAGTGAACTCGGCGGTTGCGTCATTGAGGACTTCCGCCGTGTTGGTGAATGGGATCTTGTAGCGGTTGGCGTCGGCGCGATGGATATTGTCAAACCCGACCGCGATTTGCGAAACGACTTTCAGCGTGTCCTTGCCGGCTTCGAATACCTCTGCGTCGATGGGATCGCGCAGCGTGGTGATCAGGCCGTCCACGCCGCTGCGAACTTTCTCCACGATCAGTCGCTTGGGCGGCGCTTCCGGCCCAGGGTAGACCTCCAGATCGTAGCCTTTTTCGCGCAGAAGATTTTCCGCGGCGTCGCCGATGTGACAAGTTGCAAAAACACGAAATGTTTTGGACATGGAAAAGATTTCGCCGCTGATCTTCGCAGATGAACGCTGATCAAAAGATAACGTTCAGGATATCGCAGTAAACCGATTTGCAGCAAAAAGCAAATGCGGCAACATAAAGTTGCCGCTTAAAACATACGTTTCATGTCGGTTCTGATCAGCGTCTATCTGCGAAAATCTGCGGCGACCGATTTTGCGGCTACAGGTTCTTCTTTGCCCAGTCGCCAATACGGTTGAGCGCTTCGTCCAGGTTCTCCATGGAGTTGGCAATGCTGAAGCGCAGATAGCCTTCGCCGAACTGGCCGAATGCCGTACCGGAAAGGCATGCCACGCCGGCCTGGTTCAAGAGGGCTTCCGCCAGCTTCTTCGATGCCCAGTCGGTCTTCTTCACGTTCGGGAACGCATAGAATGCGCCGTGTGGCAACCGGCAGCTGAAGCCGGAAATTTTATTCAGGCCGGCAATGAACTTATCGCGGCGCGCGTGGAACTGCTCCCGCATGTTGTCCGCTGACGCCTGGTCGCCCTTGAGCGCCTCCATGCCTGCGACCTGAGTGAATCCGGCGCTACAGGAATTTACGTTGGTCATCAGCCGGCCAAAATGAGCGGCAAGGTCTTTCCGCATGACGCCGTAGCCCAGGCGCCAGCCGGTCATGGCATAGGTCTTGGACCAGCCATCCAGCATAATGACGCGGTCTTTCCAGCCAGGCAGGGACATCAGCGAGTGGTGCCGACCTTCAAAGATCAGGCGGCTGTAGATTTCATCGGAGAGCACCATGATGTCGCGATCGCCGATGGCGGCCGCGATGTCCTTTACATCCTGCTCGGTAACTACGCTGCCCGTGGGATTGTGCGGCGAATTCAGGACGATCAGCTTGGTGCGGTCGGTGATCAGGTCCGCCAGTTCGTTGGGGTCGAGGCGGAAATCCTTCTCTTCACGCATCTGCAATGGGACGGGAGTGGCGCCGGTGAAGTTAATCAGTGATTCATAAATCGGGAAACCGGGGTTCGGGTAGATGACCTCATCACCCTCTTCCACCAGGGCGGTGAAAGTGAAGTAGATAGTCGGCTTGCCGCCGGGAACGATCACCACTTCCTCCGGAGTCACCGTGACGCCGTGTGTGCGGGTCACTTCTTCGGCCACGGTTTCACGCAGCGCCGGCATTCCGGCGGAAGGAGTGTAATGCGTGTAGCCCTTGTGGATGGCATCGATGCCGGCCTCAATCACGTTTGCCGGAGTATCAAAATCCGGCTCGCCGATTTCCAGATGAATGATGCTCCGGCCCTGCGCCTCAAGCGCGCGGGCCTTGGCCAGGGTTTCAAAAGCGGTTTCCGTCCCCAGGCGGGCCATGCGTTTGGCCAGCCGCAGCTCTGTTGCAGTAGGTACTGTGCTCATTTGTATGCTCTTAAAATTCGGTTACTCGTTGACCGCTTGTTCCTGGCTTTGCGAGCGCAACACGTGCGCCACGGTGTACGGCACGCGCCGCGTGGGCTCCTGGAAGTTTCGCACCTGAAGATCGCCCAGCAGTCCCAGGGCCAGCATCTGTCCTCCAAAAACGATCAGGACGGCGGCCGAGATCAGCATGGGACCGTGCTCTCCCATGATGCTTACATGCCAGAAAAATTTGGAAATCATGAGCCAGAAAGCAATTCCCAACCCGCCCAGCAGTGAGAGCATGCCTACCGTGCCGAACAGGTGCAGCGGCCGGTACATGTATTTCAGCAGGAAGCGGATGGTAATCAGGTCAAAGAAGACCCGGAACGTGCGGGAAATGCCGTAATGCGAGTTGCCCTTGGGCCGCACGATGTTTTTGATGGGAATCTCGCAGATGGAAGCGCCGTACCATGAGGCCAGCGCGGGAATGAAGCGGTGCAGTTCGCCATACAGCGGAAGCTGCTGGATGATCTCGCGGCGATAGGCCTTGTATGTTGTGCCGAAGTCGTGGATCTCCACCCCGCTCAGCTTGGACATGGCCCAATTGGCAATGCGGGACGGAAGCCGTCGCATCACAAAGTTGTCCACGCGCTCTTTGCGCCAGCCGCTTACCAGATCGTAACCCTGCTCCAGCATCTCCAGGAATTTCGGGATATCGTCAGGATCGTGCTGCAGGTCGCCATCCATGGCGATCACATATTCGCCCTGCGCGTGCGCGAACCCCGCAGCCAGCGCCGAGGTCTGTCCGAAATTGCGCCGCAACTTGACCACCACCACACGGCTGTCGATGGTTACGATCTCGCGCAGCAATTTATATGTGCGGTCAATGCTCCCGTCATCCACAAACACCAGCTCGAACGTGTCCCCCGTGGCTTCCATGACAGCCTTCAGACGGTCATAAAGCGCGGTCACGCTCTCCTGCTCGTTATGGAACGGGACTACGATCGAATACTTCGGCATCAGACAAAATTATACATCTGTTGTTTACGTCCTGCGTACCTGAAAATTCGGGAAAAGCAGCCGGTTTCCTTAATGTTTATTGTCCCATCATCTATATTTGCCCCGGATTTTTACGGTACGGTCCAGTTCATCCACCACCTCAAGGATTTTAAGCCGCAAATCCTTGTCCAGGGCCGCGGATTTCAGAAAGTCATGGACCTGCTTCTGCGCCTCAGCCGACTGCTGCCCGCCGATGAATGCGTTCAGCCATGCCAGCATAAAAAAGATTTTGCGATCATGCTTCACCTGCGGCAGGGCTTCCAGCGCCGGCCCCAGGTAGGGAAGCGTCAGCTCTGACTGGTTCCACCAATTGAAGCTCCCCAGGCTGATTTCCACCCAGTCTTCCGGGCGCTCCGCGTTGTGCAGATACTCGTCAAAATAGGTCTTCTTGGTGCCCTCGTTCAGGCGCGCGGCTGCGGCCATATAGGCGTATTTCTTGCCGTCACCCGAGGGATCGTGCTTTTCCTCCTCCGCCAGGACTGCTTCCGCCTGCGGATCATTCAGCGCGACCAGCGTGGCCACCATGTTCCACCGGTCCAGGGGCCGCAGCTCCACTCCCGGGACGGTGAGCTTTCCGCTGAGCATGTCTTTCAGTTGGCCGCGGGCTGTGGCGGTCTCGGCTGCGCCCCGCAGCGCGCGGAACCAGGTGATGCGCATGTCCTGCGAGGACGAGTGCAGCATCTGGGTGGCGGCCAGGGCCTCCACTTTCGGCCCAAGCTGGGCGCGAACCTCGGCGCTCACGTAGCGATGCAGAGCGGTGATGGTACGCCCAATGATGCTCTGCGCCAGCGATTCATCGCTTTCCGTCGGAAGAGCTCGCAGCGCAAGCTCGATATACTCGCGGGGGGCCATCTCGGCTTCGCGGACGGAATCCCATAATGAGCCCCAGAGCAGAGTGCGCTCGAAGACATTGTTGATCTCGCCAATGCGGGCGACCACTGCCTTATGGCTAATGGGATCAAGCAGGAAGCGGCCATAGGCATAGTCGTCATTATTGCCAAACACGTAATCTGGGCAGCCCGGGCGGACTATGTTGCCATTCTTGGTCGTCGCAAACGCAACCTCTAATTCAGAATCGATACCACGTTCATGAATGAGGAGCTGCGTTGCTATCGGCCAAATTGTCCCATCATTCAAGACATCACGCTGCCGCACATCAATGCCGACTATCCCATTGCGGGTATCGCAAGCAAAACTCACATCCACCTGCGGCATGCCTCTGCGCTTGATCCAGGCATCGGCCCACTTGCCCAGCGACTGCTTGGAAGTGCGCTCGAAGGCGTGCACCAAGTCGCTCCACTCGGCATTCGCGTACGCATGTTCCTTCAGATAAAGCCGCAAGCCGTCGCGGAACTTATCGTCGCCCAGCACAAACGCAAGCTGTTTGATTACACCCGGAGCTTTGGAATAGACAATTGCTCCATAAGCCGACTTGGCATCCTTGAGATTAGGGATTTCCTGGTAAATCGGCGTGGTGCCAAGGGTTGAGTCAATTCCATACGCCGCCGGCTTGATCGCCTGGTAGAAGCGCTTCCACACATTCTCATTCGGTTTAAGAGAATTCAGCGCGTGATACGCCATGTATTGCGCGAAGCCCTCTTTAAGCCAGAGATCGTCGAACCAGCGCATGGTCACCAGGTCGCCGAACCACTGGTGCGTGAGCTCGTGCAGCAAGAGGATGTCGCGGTTCAGGCGGTCACTGTGGGTGGGCGCGGTGCGGAAGAGAATTGATTCTTCGCGCAGAAAGGTTGCCCCGGCATGCTCCATTCCGCCGTAGGCAAAGCCCGGGATCATCACCATGTCGTATTTGGGAAAGGGAAACGGCTGGGCAAAGTAGTCGGAAAGATACTTGATGCCGTCGGCCGTGATCTGCTGGACGGCCGCCGCCTCAGCTTCAGCCTTCTGCAGTTTGGATTTACGCACATAAAGCCCCGGCAGCCCCGGCGTGTCGTGGACTTTCTTGAACGGCCCGGCTGCGAAAGCAAACAGATATGTGCTGATCGGCTGGGTCTCGGCAAATTCTGTTTGATTCATGAGTAGCCCGCCCACAAGGTCGATTTTTCGCGTTACCGGACTGTTTGAGATCACGGTCCAGGACACCGGCGCTGCCACTTTCAGCTTGAACCTGGCTTTCAGGTCTGGCTGATCAAAGCAGGGAAACGCCATATCGGCGTCCATGGGCACAAAGAGCGTGTAGATGTACTCGCTGTCATCGTCCTTATCTTCAAAGCGTGTGAAGGCCTTTCCGGAGGTAGCCACGGGAGCGGTAAATTTGATCGTCACTAGGTTCTCACCCAGCTTGAGCAACTTGGCTGACAGCTCGATGTGCCCATTTTGGATCTCTGTCGATGCGGGCTCGCCGTTGACGGTCAAGCTGCTGATCTCGCCTTCGCGGAAATCCAGCCACTCCGGCCGGATGCCGCGGTCCGGGGTCCCCAGCGAGCCCGGTTTTGGCTTGCTGGGGTGGAGGTCATCGGCGTTCTGTACAAAGCGCAACTCTTCATACCCGCTAACGGAGTCCGCCCCGGCAGAGAAAATGTAGGTCAACTGGTAGCGGATGTCTTTTAACTGCTGCGCCCGCAGCCGTGCCAGGTCGCGAGGAATACCCTCAGGCGCCTGGCCCAAGGCGGAGGTGACAACAAGCAAACTGAAAAGGCAAATCGTTGCTAGCGGGCGGCAGGCAGGCATCTGGTCGAAACTCCGGGATCTTCCTTGCTCAAGCCTGCCCATTTTACCCTTCTGCCCCGACCTGATACTCTCTCTTGTTCCCGGGAGAGTTCTATGCCTTCAACCGCCAACTGGCGATTGCTATCCTCCGCATCTCCGCGGTCGGTGCCCCTAACAAGCCCGGTATTGGCTTGGTGGGGTGGGTGCCTCCGCGGTGCGATATTGCTTTTGGGCTTCATGGCTACTTCATTATTCGCGAGCGCACAGTCTGCTAAGCCGCTCGACGGCAAACCTTGGGATCTCGGCGTGTGGGCTGGCGGTGGCTTCAGTGTCCCTGGCGGAACCAAAGACACGCATACATTCAATGGCGGCGTTCGCTTGGGCAAGGTGCTTACCGGCGACCATCTAGGCGGCTTCTTGCGCGGCAATTTTGAGTGGTCGGCCGACCTGATGCCCCTGTATTACATCTGGCAACCAGCTCCAGCACAAAATGCTTATGCTGCAGCGTTTAATCCATTGAACTTAAAGTGGAACTTCACTAGTTCGACGCGTACGGTGCCCTACCTTGAACTGGGCGGCGGGGTCCTTTTCAGCAACCATGCTGTGCCGCTGAACACCTCGCACGTGAACTTTCTTACCCACGCCACTCTCGGCTTCCAATTCTTCAATTCGCAGCGTCGCGCCTTTGCCGCCGGCGTTCGCTATGAGCACATTTCCAATGCCGGCTTGACCACGCCGAACCCGGGGATCAATACCGTGCAGTTTCAGCTGGGAATGAATTGGTTTAGATAGGCTCTCTTCTGAAATCTCGAGCCGAGCGAGAGATCGCTATCATCCCATGTCAGCTGGTCAAGTGCCTGTAGCCGGTCGCGAGTGAACACGAAATTACTCCAATCTTAAAGGAGGGTGCGAGAGCAGGAATTCCTCGCTGACCTCGGAATTTCAGAAAGAGCGTCCTTTGCTCCTTTCGCGGTCAATCCTTTATTCTTGCCAGTTATGTCCACACTGGTTGAATGCGTTCCCAATTTCTCTGAAGGCCGCAACAAGGCGGTGGTCGACGCCATTGTTGACGCCATGAAAATTCCCGGCGTCTCGCTTCTTGACCGCGAGATGGATTCCGACCACAACCGTTGCGTGGTCACCATCGTCGGCGACCGTGAAGCCATTGCCGAAGCGGCGGTTCGCGGCGTAGGCAAAGCGGCGGAGCTGATCGATCTCACCCAGCATCAGGGAGCGCACCCGCGCATTGGCGCCGCCGACGTAGTCCCGTTTATCCCGATTGAAGGCGTTACCATTGAAGACTGCGTCGCCATCGCGCGCAAGGTCGGAGAAGAGATATGGAAGCGCTTTCAGATTCCCGTCTATCTGTATGAGTCGGCAGCGGCCAATCCTGACCGGCAGAACCTGGAAAACATTCGCCGCGGCCAGTTTGAGGGCCTGCGTGACGACATCAAGGTCAACGCCGCGCGTAAGCCTGATTTCGGCAATGCCCAGTTGCATCCCACGGCGGGAGCAACGGTGGTTGGCGCGCGTAAGGCTCTGATCGCCTATAACGTCTTTCTGAACACAAAAGACGTTGACATCGCCAAGAAGATCGCCAAGGCAGTGCGCTATTCCTCCGGCGGACTACGTTACGTAAAGGGCGCAGGCTTTGAAGTCCGCGGGCTGGCACAGGTTTCCATGAACCTGACCGACTTTGAGCAGACGCCAATCGCACGCGTGTTTGAGTTTGTAAAACGCGAGGCGGCACGCTACGGCGTCCAGCCATTGAGCAGTGAGATTGTCGGGCTCATCCCGAAAAAGGCGCTGGAGCAGGCGGCCGAGTGGTTCCTGCAGGTGGAAAACTTTGATTCGTCGATGATCCTTGAAAACCGGCTGGCTGCTGTCACCAGCGGCAAAATGGCGGTCGGCGGTATACGCGCAGGGGCCGAGCCGTTCATTGAGCAGCTTGCCGCTCCCACGGCCACACCCGGTGGCGGGAGCGCGGCGGCAGTGGCTGCGGCCATGGCGGCGGCGCTGGGCAGCATGGTTGCGGCGATGTCGCGGGGTAAGAAGGCATATGCGCAGTATGAGCCGCAGTTGAGCCAGGCCCTGGCCCGCCTTGCCCAGCTCCGTGAAGAGCTGAAGGCCGGCATTGACGCTGATGCCGAAAGCTATAACCATGTGCTGGCCGCTTACAAGCTGGCGAAGACCTCCAGCGACGGCGAGGCCGCGATCGAGGCGGCCATGAAAGGCGCAACCAGCGTTCCCATGGAAACGGCGCAGAAGGCACGCGAGGTTGCGGATATCGTCGCCAGCCTGAAGCCAATTACCAGTCCAAACATGGCTTCCGATCTAACCGTGGCGTCGACCCTGGCCAGTGCGGCCATTGTGGGGGCGTTGGCCAACGTGGAAATCAACCTAGGCTCATTAAAAGATGCTGGATTTGCCGAGGAGATACGTTCTAAAGTAGTCGAGCTCCAGAGGTGAATACCTTAAGTAATATGAATTTAGCATCCTGAGCTGCCTCTGGGAGCATCAGATCAAGCAAAACCGGACTAAAATATGAACATGAAACGCACTCTTGTGATTGTGCTTACTATTTTGGCAAGTGGCCTGCCGGCCTTTGCGGCTTCCCTGGGAACGGCCGCGCGTACAGTAATACCCGTTGAGGTCCAGCAGATCATTAATGTGGACTACCGGCGGATGAAGAACTCCGATACCGCCATGGACATGAAGGCCAAGCTGCTGCCGCCCAACATGAAGCAGTTTGAAGACGCCCTGAAGGACATCGGCGTGAATCCCGACAAAGACATTGACCAGATCACCCTGGCTTCTTTCCGGCTGAAAGACCACGGTTTGCAGATGATCGGCATTGCCCAGGGCCAGTTCCCGCGCAAAAAGCTGGCGCTCAAAATTGCCAAGCAAAACATCAAAGGCACCAAGAAGAACGGCTCCGTTATTTATCCCATGTCCGGCGGGATGCAGATGACTTTTCTGGATGACTGGACCATGCTGTTCGGCGACATTTCCGCCGTCAAGGCCGCGCTTGACGCCCGCGACAACTCCAGCATGAGCCTGAACGCCAATCGCGAAATCACGGACATGATTCCTTCTGTGGAGCAGGGAACGGTGTGGAGCGTGCTGGATTCCGCCGGCACGCAGACCATGCTGAAGTCGGCGCTGGGCTCCGCGGCCGAGCTGGGCGAATTTGACACCATGAAAAAGAAGCTGCTCGGCTCGCGCTACAGCATGGATTTTGACCACGGCGTTGACTTCAATCTGAACGTCCTTACCTCTGACAATGTGACCGCTTCTACCTTGTCTTCCGTGCTGAAGGCCGGCATGCTGTTCAAAAAAATGGAAGCCACGGCCACGGAGAAGACGGCCATCGATGGAACCACCGTGGACAACGATACCAACAAACTGGTGGTGCGCTTCAAGGCTGACGATAAGAGCTTCCAGCAGCTCATTGAATCGCCGATGTTTGCATCTGTCGTGCGATAGAACAAGGGTTTTAACCACAAAGGGCGCAAAAGAACACGAAGGGCAGGGGGAAGCAAGACCTTTGTGATCCTTCGTGCCCTTTATGGTTTCTTGAGCTTGGTTTTTTTAGACCTCGGCGCTCACGGCCTGTGCCAGCTCCTTGAGTGACTTCTCATTCCTCCGGTACCACATCCACAGGCCGTGTTTTTCCGCCACCACCAGGCCGGCCTTGCGCAGGATCGCCATGTGATGCGAGATGGTGGGCTGGGAGAGGCTTACGTGGTCTTGCACGTCGCAGGCGCACATGCCCACGCCCTTGCCGATGGAGCACTGGCCTTTCTGCTTGAGCAAACGGAGTATCCTGAGCCGTGCCGGATCAGCCACGGCCTTGAGAGCGGAGACGAGTTGTTTGTCGGGGAGAGGCATGGATATCAAGCATACATCAACATTGAAGGCCATCGATGGATTGCCAAAATTGCCAGAATCGCCAAAATTGAAAATCAAAAGCTCACCCTTGGTCCGTTCTTTCTCGCTTCCGGGGCGGATCCTAAATTTCGGCGATTTTTGGCAATCTTGGCAATTTCTGGCAATTGCTGTCTGCACCTCCGTGGTGAATCCACAGAACGCCATTTAAAATGAGGCTATGGAGGCCGATTCCATCTTCTCCGGCACCGAGCGCAAGGAGAAAGAAAAAGAAATGCAGCGCGACGGGCGCCTGCCGCCCGGCCAGTCACTCACGTTGAAGTGGCCGGTGCTGCATTATGGCTCGGTGCCACGCTTTGATCCCGCGCGCTGGGACTTCCGTATCCGCGGCCTGGTGGAGCAACCGGTGCGGCTCACGTGGGAAGAATTCAACCGGCTACCCACGGTCAAGACGCACAGCGACTTCCATTGCGTCACCCGCTGGAGCCGCTTTGACAATGACTGGCAGGGAGTCGCGTTCCAGGAAGTACTTAAGCTGGTCAAACTCAAGCCGGAAGCAAAGTATGTTCTGGTCCACGCCGAGCAGGGGTTTACTGCGAATGTCCCTCTGGCGGATCTCGACCGCGACGATGTGCTCTTTGCCACACACCATGATGGAGAACCGCTCACGGCCGATCACGGCTATCCGTTGCGGCTCATCGTGCCGCATCTTTATGCCTGGAAATCAGTGAAATGGGTGCGGGGGCTGGAATTCACAGAGCGCGATGTTCCCGGTTTCTGGGAGCAGAACGGCTATCACATGTATGGCGATCCGTTCCGCGAGCAGAGGTTTGATACGGATTAGCCTTTTTTCTGCAATCCCGACCCTGAGCCTGCCGAAGGGGAGGGAACCCTATTCCGCCAAAGAATTCAATCCTTGAGTAGTACTCCTAATTTCTTGGAGCAGAAAAACCGAGGGTTGCAACGTAGAATTTCCCGAGTGGCTTGGGGCGAGAGGATTCCCTCACCACGCTCTGCGGGTTCGGGATTTCAGAAAAAGCCCTACTTCACAATCGCGTTATAGCCGTCGCCCGCCAGGCGGGTGCGCATGGCTTCAGCGTCTTTCTTCTCGCTGAACGGTCCTACCTGAACGTGAAAAAGAGGATCGCCCGCGGAATTGGCGATGAAGACGGGATACTGCTTCTTGCGCAGCGCTGTGACCAGAATATCCGCGTCTTCCTGTTTGGAGACCGCCGCCACCTGGACCATGAAAGAGCCGCCGGCCCCGTTCTTCACATCTGTCCCCGCGGACTGTGAGCTGGATTGATCTGGCGTCTTGCCGCCGGATGCTTGCTGGCCAGAAGATTGGCTTAAAGACTGCTGGTCAGGGTTCTTGCCGCCCGCATCGGCGCTGGCGGGTGAGCAGTTAGGCGAGCCGGGAGGGCAGCTTTGTGTGGTTGCCTCAGGCGTCTTATTGCTTGCGGAAGGCTTACTGGCCGCGCTGCCGGTTGGGACTGAGGCGACGATCTCCGTTCGGCCGCCCGCGCTGGTGCTCTTGCCCAGCAGGTAGCCCATGGTGAAAAACACGCCACAGACGATCGCCAGCGCAAAAAAGATTCCCAGCAGCTTGCCGGTGCTTAAAGTGATTTCTGTATCGCGTACCTCGTCTGTCTCTTTGTCACCCATTTGTGTTCCAGCCGCCATTCGCCCCCCCCTGGTTCGCCCCCCTGGTTTGCCCCAGTGTAACCCGATTTGCCCTCAATCTTACTTGCCAATTTTCTCGACCGCCTTGGTAATCGCGGAGATCATGTCCACTGGTAACGGGAAGACGATGGTGGTGTTCTTTTCCACGCCGATTTCCGTCAGGGTTTGCAGGTAGCGGAGTTGGATGGCGATGGGCTCGCCGGAGAGGATATGCGCCGCCTCTTGCAACCGCTGCGAAGCGGAGAATTCTCCCTCAGCGTGGATGATCTTGGCGCGCTTTTCGCGCTCGGCTTCCGCCTGCTTGGCCATGGCGCGCAACATCGACTCAGGCAGGTCAACCTGCTTGACCTCTACGTTGGAGACCTTTACGCCATAGGGCGCGGTGTGCTGGTCCAGAATGCTCTGGATGCGCGTGTTCAGCTTGTCGCGGTGGGCTAGAAGTTCGTCCAATTCCACCTCACCCAGCACGGAGCGCAGCGTGGTCTGGGCGAACTGCTGCGTCTGCCAGTAATAGTTCTGTACCTGCACCACGGCCTGGGGAGCGTTTACCACGCGCCAATAAATCACCGCGTTCACCTTCAGAGTGACGTTATCGCGCGTGATGATGTCCTGTGGCGGGACTTCCAGCGCCTGCTGGCGCAGGTCGACGCGGATGATCTTATCCACGGGAGCGAAGACCAGGATGACGCCAGGGCCTTTCGCGTCCTGCATCAGGCGGCCCAGGCGGAAGATTACGCCGCGCTCATACTCGCGCAGGATTTTGATGGAATTGACGATGTACAGAAAGATAATCACGGCAGCAGCGATAGCGAAGATTGGCACGGCGCCTCCATCTGGTTCGATTGGGGAAGTCGAACGGATTTTATGGTACACGGGGAACAAAAGCAAAAAATCATACAGGAACCGAAGTCTGCGCGGCCGGCTCGCGCAGCGGCTCCACCTGAAGCACAAGGTTTTCCACCTTGCGAATCACCACCTGTCCGCCGGCCTCAACGTTCGTAGGGGCTATGGCGTCCCAGAGTTCGCCCTGGACGAAGACCTTGCCGGCAGGCGTGAGCGGCGCACAGACAATCGCCACCTCACCGATCATGCCTTGTTCGCCGGTTACGACTTTGTTTTTGCGCGCTTTAAGGGCAATGGTCATAAGAAAAATCGTAATAGCGCCCATCGGTATGCTGACAGCCAGGGCCGACCAGAGTTGCACGCGCATCTGGGGAATCGGTCCATCCACCAGCAAGAGAGCGCCCAGAACCATGAGCAGAATTCCGCCTGCGCCGGCCACGCCGTGGGTCTGGTATTTGGCTTCCAGGGCGAAAAGAACAAAGGAAGCAAGGATCAGCACAATCGAGATATAGCGGAACGGCAACATGTTCAGCGCATAAAGCGAAAGCAGGACCGCGATAAAGCCCACCACCCCGGGTATCACCGCGCCGGGATGATTGAATTCGAAATAGATGCACAGCAAACCTGTGGTAAAGATGATGAAAGCAATGCTGGGATCCATAAGAATGGCCAGGATATGCTGCTTCAGCGTCATCTCGTGCACGCGGACCGGCTTACCTTGAAGGTGAAACACAGCCTTGGAGCCATCAAAACGTGTAATGGTTTTGCCCTCCAACTGGCGAAACAGGTCATTCTCGTCGCGTGCGATGAAATCAACCAGATGCTGCGCAATCGCTTCGTCGGCGGTGAAAGACTTGGACTGTCGAACCGCGGTTTCAGCTACCTCCACGTTGCGGCCATGCTTCCCTGTATACGAACGGAGGAGCGATGCGGCATAGTTTTCGACCTTCTCTTTCATGATCGGGTCCATCGTCTGCCCTCCGCCCCAGACCGGATGGGCCGCGCCGGTGTTGGTGCCCGGAGCCATGGCCGCGACGTCCGCCGCTTCAAGAATGAAAAAGCCCGCCGAGGAAGCATCGCTGCCGGCTGGACTTACATAAATGATGGTAGGAACCTTGGCGGCAAGAAGCTTCTGGATGATCAATTCCATGGAGGACATCAAGCCGCCTGGAGTGCGCAGTTCGATCAGAAGCGCATCGGCGTGGGTGTTTTCCGCTTCCTGAATGGCCCGGTCAAAGCGCTCCACCACGAGGGGATGAATCGTGTCATCTACCACGATCTTCAGCACGTCAGCCGAAGCTGCGCGCGATGCAAAAAGCAGGGCGAATACTATGGCGATTCTGGAAAAACCGATTTTAGAAAATAGAGTGAGACGCATGGTTCTTACCTCAAGGTTGCGGAGACTCGGCCTTGCCCGCGAGTCCCGTAGCGATATCGTGTTTCAGTGCGGCTGCCGCTGCATTGGCCGGATCGAGCGCCAATGCGTGTTCTACGTTTTGCGCGGCCGTGGCTGTTTTGTTTTCCGCCAGATCGAGCCGGGCCAGCACCAGATATGCATCGGCGCTAGGGTGCAGCTTCAGCGACATGCGGGCTTCATTACGGGCCGCCGCGCTGTCCTGGCCGGCTTCAAGAACGCGCGCCAGGCCGACATGGGCCTCGGCGCTGGTGGGATCGAGCACCACGGCTTCGTGAAATTGTTTTTCCGCCTCTCCTGCCAGGCCCTCGTGCAGCAATTCCTGGCCGCGGCGGATGTGAAATGCCGCGTGGCTTGCCGGATCGGATTTTGCCAGGCGCGTTTCGTCGGTGTTTTCTATCTCCAGGGCAAGCAGGCGGAAGGTGGATTCATCATAGTTGCGCTTGATCCGCTCCAGCGGCAGGCGCGCAGGCTGTGTGCCGGAGGCGATGGCTTCAAGAAATCCCTTCGCTTCCGTGTCCGGATGAATGGCCAGCAGCTCGCGCAGCTCTCGCAATGCGTCCTGGGGATCGCCTTCGCGGTACAACGCCACGGCGAGGTTGAAGCGATAGTCGGGCTCGTTGGGATCCGTCTGGACGGTTTTTTCGAAGTAGGCGCGGGCGCCGCGCTGGCCGCGGCGGGCAGCGACCACGCCCAGGTTGTTATAGACCTCGGTGAGCGGCAGCCGGGCGGCCAGGGCGCGGAACGCGCTTTCCGCTTTCTCCATGTGACCGGCGTAGAACGCGGCCAGGCCAAGATAAAACTGGGCTTCGTTGGCACTGGCGTCGCCCGAGGGAACGCGCGCCAGCCAGCCGGCCGCCGACTCATAATCGCGGGCGTTGTAGTAACCCTTGCCCAGTTGCAGGATGGCCAGCGCGTGCTCCGGTTCCAGCCGCACCACTTCCTTAAAGCGTTTGATCTTTTCCTGCTCGTTGGCGGCGGTGATGCCGCGCACGTAGTTCTCCAAAACTTCAGGACGCTGAGCGGGGAACTGGGCGACAAACTCTGCTTTCTGGACCGTGCCGGCAAGGTTGAGCGTGTTGAGAACGTCCCAGGCAAGGGCGGTCTGGATGGCAATCAAATTGGCGAGAGGGCCCGTTTCAGTAAGCTCCGGAGTGAGGCGAAGCCGTTCCATGTCCATCAACTGGGCATGGACGGTGAAATTGATGCCATCTACGCGATAGTCGCCCATGAGCACGTAGTCGGCGTCAAGCTGCTGCGCGATCTGGTAGAGCATGGCGCGGGATGGCTTGGCGCCGGCTGGGACACTGAGCCGGTCAAAAGCGTTGAGACGGTCTTCACGGCCCATGATGAAGAGTCCACTGGAATTGAGGCGCGTGCTCAGGACTTCAGGAAAGGATTCGCTGATCCAGTCGATTCCCGCCGCGTTGGAAGTATTCTCAAAGGGTATGATCAACAGCAGCCGGCTGATGCGGCCTGGGCCGGGATGCTGCTGGGCCGAAGCGGGCCAAGGTACTGCCAGGGCTGCCAGAAGCAGCAATGAGAGAACAATACCAGCTGGTTTTCTCAAGGTAACTAAATTATAGGCCACTTTGGACGGGAGGTAGAAAACAGTTCGTATGAAGAGGCGCGGCAGCATATTTGTCCTGACCGGGGCGGGAGTCAGCGCGGAAAGCGGGATACCTGTCTTTCAGGGGACCAATTGGCGTGGCCACAGCCATTACGAACTGGCAAACATCGAAGCGTGGGTGAAGGACCCGAAGCTGGTTTGGCAGTATTACTCCGACCGTCGCGCCCGTGCCAGCGATGCCAAGCCCAACGCAGCGCACATTGCGCTGGCCCAGTGGGCAAAAGAGCCCAGTTTCGGCGGATTATTTCTATGCACGCAAAACGTGGATGGTCTGCACGAAGCCGCGGGCTCGGAAGACGTGGTCCATATCCACGGCAAACTGTTTGAGAGCAGGTGCGCCGAGGATTGCGGCCGCCCCGTGTTCGCCGACTATAACGGTTACTCCGAGAGCGAGCTGCCGCGCTGCGCCTGCGGGGCCCTGGTGCGTCCCAATGTCTGCTGGTTTGGCGAGCAGCCGCACCAGCTTGATCGCATCCATGACGCGCTGGAAATGTGTGAAGTATTTATCGCTATTGGGACGTCCGGCTCAGTACAGCCAGTGGCGAGCTTTGTGACCATGCTCAAGCAAAAGCCACGGCCTGCCCGGACGATTTTTATGGGTCTGACGGAACCCGCCAATGCGCAGTACTTCGATGAAGTTCAGCTTGGGCCGGCAACGGAACTTGTGCCGCAAGCGGCACGCTCATTGAATAAGCTGTGGAGACAGAATTAAAAGTGAATAACAGCACGTCTCCAATGAAATCATCATTTAAAGATAAGGACTTTTTAAAGATGAGGAACTTGCGGCAGAAAGAATTTGGAGCGGGAGACGGGGATCGAACCCGCGACCAACGGCTTGGGAAGCCGTGACTCTACCACTGAGTTACTCCCGCTCGTGATAGGTATAACTGCCGAAATTGTAACACTTTGCGCCAGTTTCAAGAACCTGCCTGCTTTCGGGTTAGTGTGAATACTTTTTGGGGCCTGCTTCGATCCCTTTAAGCTCACAAAAAAGGGAAGGTTGAAAGCACTTATAGTGGCGTGAGCGGTCAGATCTCCGATAAACATGTATTCAGCTACTTGTATTTTCCGTCTATAATTTCCCACATCAATTCCCGGGCCACGCTTAATTTAGATAGGAGCTGGTTATGGCACAACCGTCTGTTACCACCGTCACCATTGACGGCGACAAGTTTGATGCGCTTTCGGCGAGCGTTTCATTCTCCACTGCAAGCGACAACGCCGGCATGCCCATGATGGGCAGTTTTAACTCCAGCATCGAAATCATCGTCGATCTTCATGACAACAAGAACATGCCCTTTTCCACGGTGAAGAAGCTGTTCGAACTGGCCAAGGTCGTGACCAAAGATAAAGTCAAAGATGTGAAGATTGAGTTCTGGCAGGACGAGAACCGCCAGGACGTGTTGTGCAGCTATGCCTTCAAAGGCTGGATCAGCCACTGGCACACGGGCAGCGGCGGCGGTGGTACGAGCAACCACACACTTTCCATCAGCGTTCAGCCGGCCATCGACACGAAGAACTACAATGATTTACGAATAAGCAACTAGTCTGTATTTGAACCGCTTCCGTCAATATTCGAGTTGCTCATGAATCACAAGCACATTCACGCTGCTGTTGAGATAGCCGACAGGTACGCGGAAAAGGGCGAAGGATCACTCAAGACTGTCAGGGCGATTGCAGCCTCCGAGGCATTTCGCAGGTACGATTGGATCGCAGATGCACCTGTTCGCAACCTGTCGGGCAATTTCAGAGGGATCGTGATTAGCAAGCGATGGGCAACTGTTTTTCATTTCACGGAAAACGCGCTCAAGCCTGTAGAAAGAATTGCTCTGGTCGCAGCTCTCGCAGATAATCTCTTCAAAGCGCGTCAACAGACCGCTGCCATTTTGGGTTCCGCGGATTCCTGGGACACCAAAGCAGCGCGGCTTTCAACACAAGTCAGCTCAGTGATGCTACGAACGGCAGGTGGAGTGATCCCCGCAAGCGCGGACCTCCTGGCGATGATACTCGGAGGATACTGCCAAATTGCCGGTTTGGTGGGTGTACAGCGGGCCGTGGATCTGGATCAAAAGCTCAAGACAATGGCCGTGTCATTCACCTCTAAGTTCGAGAAGATAACGGATGGAGACAATATCTACCTCTTCATCAATAAGTATCTTGTCATCAACTAGGTGATGGTTCGGACTTGCGGGAGCGAAAGTTCCATCAAACAAAAACTATTGCGATGTGGTCATGGCTATTGACCAACTCCTGGCATGATTCGAGAGCAGACATTGGAAAGGGAATCGTAGACAGCACTTTTAGCTGAGCCTTCTTCGTCCCGGCGCTCTGCGAAACTCCATCTCATCCTGCCATCCGGCCGGTTTAGCCAGGGGTGTGTATTGCAGCGGCAGCTTGCCGGCGGCGAGTTCTTGCCGCGCCCACTTGAGCGCTTCCGGTTGCATTACGTGGTCAGCTGATTCGCTCAATAGAGAGTAGGTGAGCACGCGCTGAAGCTGGCACAGAGCTTCCACTACGGTATCGCGCAGGGAAAAACGGCCCCACAGACAAACAAATCCCGTATCCGGATGCACGTTGGGATGGAACACGGGACGCCCTACATAAGCTTCCATCGGCATGGTGGGGAAGAAGCGGGCAAAAGATATCCGGACAAGATGTTCGGCGATTTGGGCAATGCTGTTTTTGGTGCGAAGGACGGCCGGTGTCTGGTGAAGCGTCAGCAGAAATTCGCTGGGGCGGCGCTCTTCAATCACCAACAAGGAAGGATTCGCTGCGGCCATGCGTTTCAGCAACGTCCATTCATTCTCAATTCTTTGTCGGCGCAGATCCATGGCTGGGAGCCGCTATTAGCCGTTGGTCGCGATGGTGGAAACCCGGAGTACGTCATTGGGCCGCACTCCCTGATTGGGAAGAGGGACCACAAAGTCGAGCGAGGTGCCGTTCCAGACTACCTGGGGATCCCCGTCACCGTGCAGCATGTCGCCGCGCTCCCGCAACTCAAACAGGATCTCATCTAAAACATCCTGCAAGGGTTCATTTTCGTCAATATCTACGTTGTACTTGGTCTCGCCGCTGACGGTATCAAAGTACATTTGGTATTTCGGCATATCAATTCCCAACCCTGACCCTGGAGTCTGCTGGCGTCAGAATATAAGCACGCAGCTTTTCGGGCAAGTCAGGAATGATCCAGTGGCAGCGGCTGCACTGGCCGTTCGCCTGGTCCCAGCAATCGCGGCACTGCGGACGACCGCAGTGCCCGCAGCAGCGCAGGTCGGACTGATCAGGCGTGGCCATGCAGATCTGGCAGCGGCCCTGGTTCACGCGCGCCCCAAGCTGGCGATCCCACCATCGTGGTTCGGCAGGGAGGATGGCGACATGGTTCTGTACGCACAGCCGGCACCGCAGGTGGTCAGAGTCCCAGCAGACGTCCGCACAGACGAGCAAGGTGCAGCGCGGGCACTCGAAGGCCAGGGTGGACGACCCCAGCCGCCGATTGCAGAGGCTGCAACGCCTGCGGTTCTGGGTCTGGTAGACCAGCCAGGAACAGGTCACAGCCGCTGCGGCCGCAGGGGCCCACCATTGCAGAGGATCGGAGATGCCGCCGGTGGCGAAGGACAGCAACGTTGCGGCCACGCTGGCTGCAACCGGCAGCACATATTGCAACCAGGGCAGGCGGAAATTCAGTTCAAAGAATACAAGCAGCAGCAGAAACAGAATGGCCGTAAGCGCGCCACCCGCAATGGCCCATCCCCAACCGCCCAGGCCGCTCACAAATTGCACAAAGAAGCAGAACGAAAAACATGCCACAGCGGTAAAGACATTACGCATGTTCATCTAACTCCTTTGAGTGGCCGGGGCGGACAGTATAAAGGTGACGTTCCGGCAATCCAAGCTCGATGAGAGGCATTTCCGCCCACGGAGAGCCGCGACCCAAGTTTTGGATATTTTCTTTTTCAAGAATGTGGCGGTTTTGGCACTTTGGACATCTACCATGGCGGCGTAACCAGGCTACGCGGCGTTTTGGACTCCAGAGCATGCCGCAGTCAAGGCAGGCGGCGGAAACACAAATCGGCCAATCCAGTTCCAGCATCTGCATTCCCGCGGAATCGAGCAAATCCCGCGCGCTGGCTTGGGCATGGGGCAAACGCGCCAGCGCGTGTTGGCGTAAACCATGAAACGGGCAATGAGCGGATTGACGGGTAGAAAAACACCTGGTTTCCAAACCTGAGCCTAGTGAGATCTCGGTGGTCCAGGAAAGGAAATCCTCGGCACGGCTGTCGCTGAGCTGAAACAGGGAGCGAAGTCCCAGATCGACTTGCAATGAAGCCGTGATTGCAGCCATGGTAGGCGTGCTGGGTATAACCGGGATTTCGATGACTCCCCAACAAGATTGCCCGGTGGCCTGCGACATGGTGAAGATCTCCTGCCTTCTGCGCGGCGAGAGCTTGCAGCAAAAGCACGCCGAGCGCCGTCCGGCAAAAAATGAGACCCGCCCATGCCAATAATCCGGTCCGCCCAGTCCTGCGTCCGCGACCGGCAGATCCAGCGTAAGTCCTGCCCAGGCGATCTCCACGCGCGCAATATCGGTGTCAACACAGCCCATGATTAAGTGGCAGTCCGCCAGCTCTTCCAGCCCGAGATCGGCAATTTCACAGTTGCGGGAATCCCAGCGCGTATCGGGAAAAACTGCTGCCAACGCTGCGCTCAATACCAGCGCTTTGGGTCGGCCGCAGTCAGCTTCGCGGAAGAATACTGACCGCGATAGGTTACTCCTCTCAATCAGGTCAGGATCCACGATCATGACTGAGCCGGCCCCGAGAAGCCCAAGCGTTTTGACTACTTCATTGCCTAAAGCGCCAGCGCCTATCACGGCAAATCTAAGCCTGGATAGGTGAACGCGGCTTAGCCATGTATCCCTGGTGCGAGAGTAGCGCTCACGGTTTTGTTCGAAATCGCTCAATAGCTTCTGTCGCGCCTGCCCGATTCCTTCAGGCAGGCTATTATCCTCTGCGTTGTATCCATTGACAGGCCGAATACCTGAAGTTAGACTAGCGGCCTCTCGTATGAGCCTACGCCAGACGCTTTATTTTATGTCGCTGGTTGGCGGGATGTCAGGTTTGTTCGCCTGGGCGATTGTAAGGCTGGTGGAAGCGACCCTCATAACCGAAAGTGGGAATTGGGTCTCTGATCTAATCGCGACCGCGGTCTTGGGTGCATTCATCGGCGGGCTGACGGTGGCATTTTCCGACCATTACTCGGGAAACCGTGCTATGCCGCGGTGGATCATCTCGGGCGCCTTTATTGGTCTTTGCGCGGGGCTGGCCGGCGGACTTCTGCAAATCCCCATTACCCGGAATCTAGCGCCTTCCTCCCCGGTCATTGCCAAGTTGATCACATGGATGCTGGCCGGTTCGTTCATTGGCCTGGGGTTGGGATTGCGCTGGATCCACGTGAACAAAGCCAGGGCCGCTCATGCCTATGTTGGAGGGTTGCTCGGCGGCGCACTCGGCGGTGCGATTTTTGTGAGCCTGGGCAGCCGGGTCTTTGATCTTTCCCACGCCATCAGCTTCATTCTCGTCGGGGTGGGAATCTGTTTTGGTGTAACGCTTGCGCCGATCCTGCTGCGTGATGGCGTTCTGCAATTTGTGAGCAGCGGTGATGCGCGCGCACAGATGAAGTTCGGCAAAGCGAAAAAAGAGTGGGAACTGCAGCAGGGCGATTCTTATACCATCGGCAGCCGCAGCCAGGACCAAAGCCTGACCCGTTACCGGCCGGAAATCGAGATCTTTATCCCCGATTCCGCCATTGCTCCATGCCACGCCATCCTGTTTGGCAAGGAAGGCCGTTTTTACCTGGCCCGTCATCCCGATACCGGGGGCCAGCCGGGACTGGCGAAATATGTCGTTCGAGTACGCGGTAAAACGATTGTTACCTCACAGGAGCTTGCCAATGCTGACGACATCCTGATTGGCAGAACGGCGTTAAAATTCGTTACGCGTCGGTCAGACGCCTGAAAGTAAGTTCTATATGTCGTTAATCCGTGGTTTTTATCTAGTCGTGGGCTGCACATTCTGCATGCTGGCAGGCTTTGGCAGCATGGCCGCGCAGCAACCCCACCTCAGCTTTGTTGACCAGGTAAAGATGCTGGATTGCACACCGCTGTCTACTGCTCCTTGCTTTACCGCCAAATTCGATATCCTGGATGACCAAGGCAAACTCGCCGGAGTCGATCTTGGAAGCAATCTTGTCTCCCGAGTGAAGATCACGGGAGACGACACCAAGGCCCAGGTGTTCTATGCCGCCGGGGCAGCGGCGCAGTCCAGGCACGGACGGATCACTATGATCCTGGTGGATATCAGCGGTAGCATGGCCAAGAGGTTGCCAACGGGAGAAACCAGGTTTCAGGCAGCTCGCTCTGCTTTAGCCCAATTTTTATACGACTTCCGCGACGGCGTGGACCAGGTGGCGATAGTTCCGTTTGAGAGTCACAACGTTCTAAACACCATTCAGTCAGCCACGTTTGCCCAAACCAAAAACGAAGCGGAGAGGCAGGCCCAGGCGCTGCCCGCACCCCAACCACGAAACAATACCGCATTATTTTCAGCAGTTGCCGCAGGTATTGATGTACTAAAGCGCAGGAAAATGCAGTCGAATGACGTTGATACATTAATGGTGGTTATGACTGACGGCACGAATGATGTGCGCCCTGGAGACGATTCCGCCCTGCTTGTCGGCAGCGAAGGCCAGGATCAAGTACATAGAACGGTGGCCGAGTCAGGGATAGAAGTCATTGCCATTGGATTTGGCGATCAGAAAGGAATTGATAAGAACGCTCTTATACAAATCAGTAACCGCCCACCCTATATGGTTGCCGATGCCAATGGTCTAAACCAGGCTTTTAGTATGACCCGAAAACTGCTGACGGACCGGATTCAGGTAGCTTTCCTTACCGCTTGGACCAATACCGCCTCCCTAGCCGGAAAAACTGTCATTTTTAAGGCCACTCTAGATCTGCCTGACGGCAGAACCCTCACCAGCAATGAGGGTCGGTTTGAAACCCCCCAGTTGGGGCCTCCTGTGCCCGCCGGCAAGGCCAGCGCCGAGTTGCTTAAGGGCCTCAGTACTGTGATAACGGCCCCGGCGGAGATAGGGTGGCTGGAGCTGCTGCGGCCGATTTTCGTGTTTTTAGGACTGGGTTTGCTGCTTTTGATTGCTTGGTTCTGGGTTCCTCGCCTGATTTGGCCGGGCCAATACATGGGTAGCATCGCGCTGCCAAAATCAGCCATGAAATGGTCAGGTGGAAGCCAGGTTCGCCGATCCCCACCTGGAGGTGCGGGAGCGCCAGGGGGGATGCCACCAAGGAATGTACCGCCAGGGTTCGAAGCTGGCAGTGGCGCCCCAGGTCAGCGCACGCCGCGAGATGCCACCGTGGTCCAGCCTATGGGCGATGCCACTCGGATCAGGCTGGATCGCGACCAAAAATAAGTTTTGCAGCCTTAACAGACTGATATATCTTAGGACACCACATCTAGGGAGTACCGGCAATGCCACTAGTCAAGGTAATAAGGAAGGGTATAACTCCAGCCATTCGCAAGGTTCCCACGTCCACCTGTGCGGCTGTGATGCCCATGACCCTGGACCGGGTTGAGGGGGAAGCGGCCTCGGAGAACGAGGAACTAACCAAAGTTGAAGATGTCAATGATGCGTTTTCAAAGTTCCAGCCAAAATTAAGTTTCACGGGAAACGCAGGCAAGGAAGAGACGGAGTTCAAAGCGGAATTTCGCTTTAAGAGCATTAAGGATTTTGATCCGGAAAACCTCCAGAAAAAGCAGGAAGTGCGAGGCGAAGACGGCCAAGTCAGTTATCTTCGGAATGATATTGCCGATCTGAAGAAGAACATCGACCTGCTCTATCGACTTAAAGACCGGTGGAAGCTGCCTACGGTGCGGCGTGCATGGGCCAATGAAGCACAAAGAAAAGAGATCATAGAAGCCCTGGGACAACTTCGGGGCGAACTTGAAAAAGTTGTACGCAAGGGAGGTGCGTGATGGCGCAAGACGCTGCTACCAAGACCCGCACCACCAATGAAATCCTGGGATCCGGCCCGGCACGCAATCTGGTGCACGATATCTTCGCCGACCTGCATCCCGCGCTGATCGATGAAACTCGTGACTTGGCCAGTATTTTCACTCCACAGTCAGCCAATGAATTCCTGTCGCAGCTGATGAATTTCGAAAAGTTGCTCTCCGTGGATGATGCTTATGAGGCCACCGTCAAGAAATTGCAAATGCAGATTGACGAAGCCGAAAGTATCCGTGACAGCCTGCTGGCGCAGGTTTTCGAGAAGATCAGGCCCATCGAAAAGAGCTATCGCGCGCTCATGCTGTTTTTTGAGAACAGCAAGGTCCCAGATGGAAAAGTGCGCAAACCTATTGAGCTTTACATTTTGAACGCGGACCCCAAGGCAACGAAAGACGTCTTCGGCATGAACATCGCGGCCATTGAGACTTTCGTTAGAAAAAGAAACGACAATTTCAATTTTCGTGACGATATCTGCAACCTGGTAGTTCCTGGACATCTGCCGCAACAGGTCCGGGAAAAACTGGAAGACGTCGCCAACGCCTGGGGCATGTTGCTCATCGGCGATTTGGACGACGAAAGGTCATTTAAGAACGTCGAACGGAATTTTGGTCCGGGGGGGAAGTATGAGTTCCTAAAGCGCCCTGAAGACCGGGCAGCCGCAGATGTTTGCTTAATGGGATACCTGCAGCTGCGCCCGGCCCATTGGTTTGAGAAAGGGGGCGAATCGGTCGAAGGAGTGTATGGTCCGGCTTCCATGGCATTTGCCGGGGCTGTGGCCCGGGCAGACGACTCGCAAGGGATCGCTCAGGGGCCGGTTGGATCGCGCTTTGGGCAGATCAGCGGAGTGGAAAAATGCCGCATTGAACCACTGATCGGTGAGATGGAGCATTTGAGCATGGAACGGCAACTGATCCCGATCATCCGTGATGCCGACAATCATCTCTGCTTTTTTGGCTGTCGCACCCAAGCCGAGGATCCGTACGGCGTGCTGAAGTTCTTTACGTCGTATCGAATCCTGCGCTATCTGGAGCGTTGCTGCCGCCACTATTTGCTGCAGGTGGCTGGCCAGGTGCTGACGCGCGATTTTATGGACCAGCAGATCGAAATGCCCTTGAAACGCTTGCTGGATGAGCAGGTGGAGCAGGGAACGATTTTGAACTATGACCTGTTCGTGGACAAAGATTCCAACAAGCGGATGCAGGGAATTTGCGATATTACTCTCAACGTGATGCCCACCGGTCCGGCTGAAACCTTTGTGCTTAAGATCGACGTGCCCGAGTTCAAGAAAGCCAGTAGCGAAACTGCGGGTTAGAACAGGCCCAGCCTCGGAGGAGGCAAGCCATGGACAGCAAACTTCCAGCGCCGGGATCGGCGGCGCGCTCTGCCGAACAGGAACCCAGTACACCCAACGTGAAGGTTGAGCCCGGGTCAGCTGCCAGAATCGCCGAACAGGGAGCCCATGAAACCACGGCGGTTCCGAGGGAAGCTTTTCGTGGGACCATGAGTATCCGTACTCGAGCCGTTAGCGGAGCCAAATTTGAGTTTGCTGTCAGGCATGAAGGCCCCGGAGAGGCCCTTCCCGAGGGATATAAGCCTCCGGCCTCGGCCACGGTCGCGAATCCGAATATGGATACAGAAGCCGGTCATCTCGGGCCCGGGAAATCGGAGGCTGACGGGGAAGAGCAGACTTTGTCTGGCGGAGGCTGGGCTGGCCGGTTGCGTAAATTGTTTGGCCGATAGGGCTCGAAATTCCTGAAACGAATCCTCTCCTGGGCACACTAGATAGGAGAGAGGAGTGTACTTATGGCGTCGCCCTATAGATGCACCGTAACGATCGACGGGACCAAGTTCGGCGCGGTAACCAGCAGTGTCCAGTTTTCTACGGAAAAAGACCGCACCGGAACGGCGCAAATGGGAAGCCTGGGGACATTGATTCGCGTGTGGGCGGATTTCCATGATGACCAGAACCTGCCCTTTTCCGCGATGAAAAAACTGTTCGATATGGCTAACGTGGTTACGCAGGACAAGATCAAACCCATGAAGATCGAGTTCTGGAAAGACGATGCCCGCCAGGACGCTCTCTGCACGTATAGTTTTAACGGCTGGATACGGCGCTTTGAAACCACCAATCCCATCGATCTGGCTGCCGATGATGACGATAGCGCGAGTGCTTTTCAGGGGATTGCTCCCCAGTTGAATCACCTGCTGATTCTTGACCTGGAACCCGCCATGAACCAGAAAAATTACAAAGAAATCAAAATGAGCAATTAGAACGGACGGGGAAGGAGAGAGATCATGCCGGCAACACCTTATCGGAGCACCTGCACAATTGATGGCGAAAAGTTTGATTGTGTATCGATCTCGGTAGCGTTCGCGACGGAAAAAGACCGGGCAGGAATGCCGCAAATGGGCAGTTTGAAGACCAGTATTCGATGCTTGATTGATTTCCATGATAACCAGAACATGCCCTATAGCACACTGAGCAAGCTGTTTGACCTGGCTAATGTTGTGACGCGCGACAAAGTAAAGGACATGAAAGTTGAATTCTGGAAGGACGAATCCCACCAGGACGCGCTCTGCAGCTATAACTTCAAAGGGTGGATCAGCAATTTCCATACCTGTAATCCAGTGAACGGGGACAAGGGCCTCAATCACATGCTGATTCTGACCCTTGAGCCAGCGCTCAACCAGCAGAACTTCAAAGAAATCAGGATCAGCAACTAGAGCGGCGTCCAGATGTCGTTTATTGCGTTTCCACTGCGGTTTCAAAACGCGTTTCTTCAGCGAACAGGCGAGGTTGAATCCGTTGTAGCGCTGGTTCGGCTCATGGCAGCCACACCTTCCGGTTCCTGGGGCGGCTGCCCGGAATTTGGTGTGCGGGACGTTTTTGAAAACGCCCGTACCCAGCCGGACGCGGCCAAAATCGCCGCGGAGAGAATGAACCGCGCATTGGAAGATTTGGAAATCAAGTCATACCGCGTGGAAGGGATCATCAAGGAGCCTGCCACCGATCGAGACGTAGATTCGTACGTGGTAACAATCATTTCGACGGCGGACGAGTCCAAGCTCTACTCGATCGCTTTGTAAAGCCCTGAGCGCCCTGGCATTTTATGTCCTATGGAAGCAATTCAGCGATCGAGATTGACCGGAAGCTGCGGGAAGATTTCCGAAGAAGACTGAAAGACTTTGGAATTCTGGCCGAGAGCACCGACCCTGTGCTGGCCGTGCTGTTCCGCACGTTTGCGCACGAGATTGAAAAACTCTATGCGGAGACCGACCGAATTCGGTTGGCGCTTCTCGACGAATTCCTGGCCAATCTGGGGATGGAGCCGCGCATGGCTCACCCCGCTCAATCGGTGATTCGCTTCTTCCCGGATGGCAAAACTCCGGATGTAACTGTTCCGGGAGGCACCGAACTCAACGCCCTGGCCACCACTGGCGAACGGCTCAACTTCGCCACGGACGTATCGGTGCAGGTTTCGAGCGCGCGCATTACGCTGGTCGCGACCTACCAGGACGAAAACATCCAGTTGCTTCCCGGCGTGGAGATGCCTGAAGCGCTGCTGGCAGCGCGGCCTTCGCTTGATCCGGTGCGGGTACGATTGGGACCTCAGCCCGCGATCTTTCTGGCCATTGAGGGTCTGCCCGTCAATCACCTGAGTTATCACAGTCTCTTCTTTGAGCTAGGTCCAGACGCTTTCAAGATCCAGCGCGCCCTGGAATCGGAGACTTGGTGCATTGCCGACTCCGGAGGCGCGCTCTCCTCGCGGGGATTGCTTTATCCCCGGCGCGGAAATGCAGGTGTTCGACAGCTTGACTGGCTCGTACGGCCTGGAGAGCCGCGGGAAGAAACTCTTCCTCAGGAAGTTCCGGATCTGCCCAATGGATTCTATGCCGGGCGTACGTTCGTGTTCCCTCACGTTCCCCAGGACAGGCGATTTACCTGCGGCTCGCCTAAGGCGATGGGAGAGGCGCTGGTGCGGATCTTCGGACGGGAGGCGCAACGAATCTTCTCCGCCCCGCGCGTTTGGGTGCGGATTTCTATGCCCGAAGGCATCCCTTCATTGCATGCCGGGCTTGGCTCTGTCGCGTTGCATGCGGTGTCGGCGTCCAATGTGGAGTGTTTCAATCAGACCATTCAGTTTGCCAGCCACGGGACCTCAATTCCCGTTAGCCGGGAGGCGGGGACGAAAAAATACCTGGTGGCGCCGTTGTCAATCTCCGGAGAATCGGAGTCTATGTACCTTCCTGAATTGCAGCCCTCGAGCGATCGTTGCGTCGGGCGTTACGCCGTTCGAAATGGGCGCATCGAACTGCGTCCGGCCTTGCGCCCGGAGGGAAAGCCGGAAGAATATGCCAATGTGCGCGTGTGGCTGACGGACGGCACTATCGGCAACGGCGTGGGTCCGGGACAAATCACCGGATTTGCCAAAGGCGGGCCGCATGAAACATTGCGAATCGCCAATCCGGTTGCGGCCGCCGGCGGCACCGATGAAGAAGGTCACGCGGACGCACGGGCGCGGATTGCTGAAGCGCTTTTGTGTCGCGATCGCATCGTCACCAAGCTCGACCTGATCGCTGCTGTGCGCGCCTATGACCGGCGTATCGTCGAGGCGGAAGTGGGCTCCCGGCTGGTCCGCACCACCCACGGTCTCAGGCGGGTACAGCAGGTCATGGCCAAACTTGATCGCGATGCGTTTACTGACGCTGCGGTCGAAGTCGAAATCCTCAAGAATGGGCTGACGCATCATCTTGAATCCCGGTTGCTGCATGGCACTGGATTGAATTTGGGAGTGACATGGAAATGAACGCCGGCGTCCAAGCGACGGGAGTGAGCGGCAAACCAGACTCCACGCTGGTGATGCCGGACCTCTGCCACAGTTCGTATGGCTTTCACCATACGGTTGATTCCGCGTTGGAAGTCCTTTACAAGCTCGGCGTGCCCTCGCCGCGAGTGACTCTCCGAATGGCCGGCCGCGGCATGCCTTCACGGTTTGTAGTAGAACAGTCACCCGCTCCCGGCTGGGAGATTTCAGGCGATACGCAGATTACTCTGGCCATCGCCGGCCTGGGTTTCTGCCAGAACCTTCCCGTCGCTATGTGGGACAGTGGAGGCGACGAGGAACCTCGGACAAAAGAGGTTTTTGAGCTGCTGGATGATCCGCTGCAAAAAGCCAGTCATTGGATCCGCGATGGCGCTCGGCTGCTTGGCATCTCTCCCGAGAATTCGGCTGCTTGCGCGCTCTGGATTTCGCTTTTCGGACTGGACCCCGGAGACTGGCATGACGCTGGTTTGTATCCCTTGGCCTTGCTGCTGCCCAGTATGCAGGCCCTTGCCGGGACCGAGCGCGGCATCCGGCTGGTGCTGGATCTGCTGTTGCATCTTCCCCTGCGGGAGGTTCGCTTTCATCACAGCTTTCACTCCATGGACGATGGCGAGCCCACGCGCCTGACCATGAAATCAAGCCGTCTGGGGATCGATTGCGTCCTGGGCAAGAGTTTTGAAGATGTGGACGCGGGCGAACTGGTGCTGGGCCCGGTAAGCCTGCGAACTTATTACGAATTCCGCCAGACGGGAATGCATGAGTTATTGAATCGCACTCTCGGTTTGGTGTTACCCTGCTACGGACATTATTCCGTGTTTTGGGTGGTTGATGGAGAAGATCGCGCACCCCGGCTGGTGACGGAGAATATTGGCCTGCGCCTGGGTATCAATAGTTATCTGCGCAGAAAAGTTTCTCTGGCCGGCTCGGACTAAGCGTCCCCTGCCCGGGCGTGTCAGGTGCATACTATGGATGACGTCAAACTAACTTCAGTTAACTGGGAACACGGAATGCTGCTTACGCCGGACCACTTCCTCCGGCAAGAGCAGTACATTGACTCTTTGGTGCTTTGGCTGTTGCGCTATTCCAGCACGGCACATGGGCTTGTGGGCGGCGGTCCGCGACTGCCAGAGAGCGAACGCGGAGCCGTGCGGCATGACCCGATTGTAGCGTTGGACGAAGATCCTGAGAGCATCGGGATTTCCGTGACCCAGGCGCGCGGCATCACGCCGGGTGGGCGCATTATTGAAATTCAACCCGATTCTCCCGTCAGCATCCGCTTCTCCAAAGCTGAGCTGGCTGGCGTGGCGGAAAGCAATGTCTTCATTGTTTGCGATTCGACGCCAAAAGAAGTGGTGGACGGGCAACCCGACGAGTTCAATCCTCAGATGAGGACCGAGCGCCGTCCGGCGTATCGAATCGCTCTGCGGCTGGAAGCGCGGGAGGCCGCGAACAGCATGTCTGTGGTGCGCATCCGCCGTCCTCAATATGGCACCGGCTATGAGAAGGACCCGGCGTACATCCCCCCCTGCACCACCATGGTCAGTTATAGCGAACTGATGGCGGCGTGGAGGAGGATGGTCGAGTCGGTGACCATGCTGGCTGACCGCTACTCCGACCTTTATCGCGCGATGCGGGAGTTCCTGGTGCATTTTGAAGAGCGTGGCATTGAAACGCAGGTGGATACGGATGCCGCCGCTTTTGTCGAGCGCATGGTCGTTGCGCTGCAAAGCACGATTTATGAAGTGCTGGACCCTGTTCAGCCGCCTGCGCGCTTCTTTGGCTATCTCAAGCGGCTTTTTCATAACGCAGCGGTTTATCTGGAACTGACGCCGGGCGTGCAGCAGTATTACGACACGTTGAAAGAGACCGGCGAAACTGAATTCATCAGCCTGATTGAACAGCAGAAGATGGCGCTGCATGCCAGCCGCACTCTGCAAGTGAACGAAGACCTGGCGGTTGAAGTGCGCGCCGCCATGCAGTCACTGCACACACTGGCCCATCTGGAACGGGCGTTGGAAGGAAAGTATATTGATTTTCGTATCAGCACCGTATTGGAGGGAATGAATTTCATCTTCGATCGCGGCGGCAAAGTGTTGTACAAGCTTGCGGCCAAGCCAGCCCGCGTGCAGGGATTTGGCGATGAACTGGCCATTCACTTCTCCAACCTTCGACTGGAAGGCCGTGACAAGTACCGCCTGATTCTGGTGGGTGAGCAGAATGCGAATTTTGAAAAAGGGGCCCGCATCAACGCGGAGGTGCGGCTCAATGAGGGCAGCGGTTTCCGCCGTGCGCCCATCAACTTGGTTGCAGAATGCAGGCTGAGCGAGCAGCGCAATTTTGAGTGTGACTTTGAAGCTCCAGATGTGCCCACCATCAATGACGCCAGGGTGACTTTGCAGGCCCATCATCCCATCCGCACGGCGCTTCTTTATACACGCCATCGTTTTTATGGTGGCGCCGTGCAGGCAGCAGCCTCGGGCCGGTCAGGGGGCGCCGGAGAGCCGTTTTCTCCGCAATCGCGTTTATCGCCCGGCGCCGACTCTTACAGTCCGCGAGGAGAACAGGAGCGCTCCTATCGTCGCGATCAGGAAGGGCTCGAACCTAACCGGCGGCCTGATCCTGCGCCGGGCCGTGCCGCCGATAGCGCGGGCAGCGATCCGCGCAATGTGCCCCGGCCAGGTTATGCCCCGGCGGACGAACGGGCCGCGCCGTGGGAGCAAGGTAGCAGAGAAGAGCGTCCGCGAGATCCAGGAAAAGGCGATTCGCCGCCGCCCGCGCCGCCGCGCCGCCGCCGGTTGGAATAGCGGCCATGAGCATCGAGGTTTGAGTGAGGATACGTGGCAATTGATCTGAATAAGTTATCGGAAGAGCTGGAGGACGCGCTGGAGCAGGCGCGCCTGCTGGCCGAGCAGCGCCAGCAGGCGCAGATTACTCCTGCTCATCTGCTTTACGTACTCCTCGACAAGGGCAGCGCCTTGTCGGCAACGCTGGAGCGTGCCGGTGTTGCCACGGCAGCTCTCCTCGAGGGCGTTGCCACGCGGCTGAATGATCGCAAGGCAAAAAAACTGGAACCGGGAAAGCGCTCGATCGCTTCGCCGGCCTTGCGGCAACTCATTGAGCAGTCGTTCAAGAAGATGGAAGGCCGCGGCGCGGAGGCTGTGGCGCCGGTTGATCTGGTGATGGCTGCGATCGATTTCGCGGAGGACGATCTCAAATCCGACCTTCGGGATGCCGGGGTCACCAAGAAAGCGGTGGACACAGCGGTTGCCGCACAGGAATCCACGGGGCAGACCCTGGGAGAGAAGTCCGCCGGGCGCGCGCCGGGTAGCGTCAGCAACCCGGGAAGCAAAGCACTGCAGCGTTTTGGCCGCGATCTTACGGCGCTGGCCGCAGCCGGCGAGCTGATGCCTGTCATCGGCCGCGACGAAGAAGTGCGCCGCGTGATCCAGACCTTGTTGCGCAAAAGCAAGAACAATCCCATCCTGGTGGGCGATCCGGGAACGGGCAAAACAGCCATCGCCGAAGGGCTGGCGCTGCGCATTGCCGCGGGAGACGTTCCGGAGAGCCTGAAGAAGTGCCGTGTGGTCTCGCTCGATCTCACATCCATGGTTGCCGGGGCAAAGTATCGCGGTGAGTTCGAGGAGCGGATTAAAACTGTTGTCGATGAAGTCCGTGCCCGCAAGGGAGAAGTCGTCCTCTTTCTGGATGAAATCCACACGCTGGTGGGCGCCGGCGGCACCGAGGGTGGAATGGATGCCGCCAACATCCTGAAGCCCGCGCTGGCTCGCGGTGAGCTGCGCTGCGTCGGAGCCACCACGTATGACGAATATCGCGAGCGGATTGAAAAAGACGGCGCTCTGGCCCGGCGTTTCGACGTGGTGCCAGTCAAAGAGCCCAGCGATGAAATGATGATGGTGATTCTGCGCGGCCTGCGCGCGCGCTACGAGGCATACCACGGAGTGCGGCTGGCGGACGAAGCGCTGCAGGCGTCGGTGAAACTGTCGCGGCGTTACCTGCGCAATCGTTTTCTTCCCGACAAGGCGATTGACGTGATCGACGAGGCGGCGGCGCGAATCCGCATGCAAAAGGAATCCAAACCCATCGAAATCGATCAGCAGGAGCGCCTGCTGTTGCGCAAAGAAGCGGAGCTTGAGGCATTGCGCTCAACCTCTTCATCCCCGCAGAACAAGAAAACAATAGCGCTCCTCGAAAATGAGATTGCCGAACTGAAGCCCAAAGTGATGTCCCTGGTGGAGCGCTGGCAACAGCATAAGAGCCACAGCGACAATCTGCAAAGGACCAAACAGGCCATTGAAGAACAAAGTGCGGCGTTGCAGGCGGCCGAATCGGGCGGCAACGTTACCAGGGCGGCGGAGATCCGCTACGGCAGCCTGAAATATCTGGAAGAACAGCGCGCAGAGCTGGAGAAAAAACTGCAGCAACCCAGCATGGGCCCGGTTGCGCCCGATATGGTGCTGCCGGAACATATCGCCGAGGTGATTGCAGAGCGTTCCGGAGTTCCCAGCAACCGCATGCTGGAAAGCGAGCGTGACCGCCTGCTGAAAATGGAAGAGCGTATTGGAGAACGTGTTTTTGGGCAGGACGAAGCCGTGCACGCTGTGGCTGAAGCGGCGCGTCGCATGCGTGCGGACCTGCAGCCGGGCAGGAAGCCGAATTCTTTTCTTTTTGTCGGGCCCACTGGTGTAGGAAAGACCGAACTGGCCAAAGCCCTGGCAGAAGCTCTCTTCGATGATGAAAGCGCTCTTATCCGCATCGACATGGGTGAATATAAGGACAAGGGGTCGGTGTCCGGCTTGATTGGCTCGCGTCCCGGACTGGTAGGGTCAGACGAAGGCGGCTTTCTCACCGAGCAGGTCCGCCGATCGCCTTATTCCGTAGTTTTGTTCGACGAAGTGGAAAAGGGCCATCCGGAAATCCTCGATCTTCTGCTGGGAGTACTCGATGAAGGCCGCCTCACCGATGCCAAAGGACGGTTCTGCGATTTTTCCAATACCATACTGCTTTTCACATCGAACCTGGGCGTGCGCGAGGCCATGGAGACCACGGACGATCTGGAGCAGCGCAAAGGGATCATTCTGGAAGTGGTAAAGGCCAGCCTGCGTCCCGAGCTCTACAACCGCATCGGCCAGGTGATTGCGTTCAATTCGCTGACGGACAAGGATCTGGAGCGCATCGTCATGTTACAAATTGACTCTCTGGCAAAAAAACTTCGGGACGATAGAGAAATCGAGATCACGATTTCCAAAGAAGCGCTGGCTTATCTGGCCAAAGAATCCTACGATCCGGCATACGGAGCAAGGCCGGTACACCGAACGCTGCAGCAAATTGTTTTGGCCCCGCTGGCTACTTCCATTTTGGCCGGTGAAGTATTGCCGGGGCAGATGCTGGCGATCGGTTGCCTTGAAAATGAGGGGCTCACATTTACGGTGGAAGGAGCGGACGCGGCTGCGGCCGCGAGCTAATTTTTCACGGAATCTGAACCGGTTATGCGACGCACGTTGGCTCTTATTCTGATTTTTGCGTTCAGTGGAGCGCTCACCTCGGCAAAGGAAGCTGCCTTGTCGCCCGCCGAAGCCCAGGGTGGTTGGGTCCTTCTTTTCGACGGCGAGACTACCTTCGGGCTCATGCAGGAAGGCCCTGGGTTTCGTGTTGCCGATGGCATACTCGTTGCCGATGGCTCCAGCCCGGCGTACATTCGCACCACCAGCCCGTTTTCCGATTTCCTGCTGAAACTGGATTTCCGGTGCTCCGCTTCCGGCGCGGACGCAGCGGTCTTCATACGCACCGCCAAGGACGGCATGCCGACGGAGAACGGATACCAGATAAGGTTGGGAGACAGCGATGCCAACTGGCCCGCCGGCAGTATTGTGCATAGCGGAAGAGCAATCGGACGACGCCCGGAGCCTAACCAGTGGCACACTCTGGAGATCAGTGCCGTCGGTGAACATATCGCCGTCACGTTGGACCAGCAGAAAGTGGCGGAGGGAAAAGATGCTTCAGCGCGGGCCGGCTTTATTGGTTTCAAGATCGCCCGGGGAGGCCGCCTGGAGTTCCGTGACGTGAAGCTGAAGCCCGCTGGCGGCACATCCTTGTTCAATGGCAGCGATTTGAACAACTGGAAGGCTCTGGAGGAGCAGCCGGCAGCGGCCAAGCCTGGGGCGATCAAGAAGCTGCTCCACATGGGTGGCAAGCCCAAGCCGAAGTTAGCGGAGTGGACGGTGCGCGACCATGCCATCCACGGGGAAAAAGGCCCCGGACAACTTATCTCCGCCACGATGTACGAAGATTTTGTCCTGCAGTTTGAAACGCGCTCTGCTCCCGGCAAGCAGCACGGCGCTATCTTCCTACGTGGAGATGCGGACAAGATGTTCTCCGGTTACGTGGTGAAACTGGATGAAGACGGTCCCGGAGCCATTGGGCCGAACCTCGCTTCTCCGCGCAAAAAGGTGCGTCTGACGAACCTTACCGTCACCACGGTGGCCGTCGACGGACGACACATCGCAGTCTGGGTGAATGGATTTCCAGTGTCGGAATTTTCAGATACGCGGCCGGAAGGCAGCGCCACAGACAAAACTGCGAAGACATCAGCAGGGACCATCGGAGTGCCGCTCCAATCCGCCAATGCCACCGCGGACTATACGCAAATCAAACTGATCCTTGTTGCAAAGAGCTTGGGCGGTGTTATAGGCAAGCCGGCTCCGCCGCCGCCGGTGGCGATCGCGGCTGCAACTCCGGTGGCGCCGGTTACACCGCAGCAGCAGGCCGAAAACCAGAGAAAGGTTGGCAATCTGATGGGCGACGCTGTCAGCAGCAGCGATCCCGCGGAACAGGTCCGGATTTATCGCCAGGTTTTGCAATTGGACCCAAGCAATGCTGCAGCTGCAGAACTCCTTAACAAGGCCCAGGAAAAACTGGACAAGAAGCAACAAGAGGACCAGCAGCGCAATGCCGAAGTGGCCAAGCAGCAAACTGAAGGCGCCAGGAATGAAGCTATCCGCAAAGAAGCGCTAGCCAAGGCGCAAGATGCTTTTTACCATCGTGACCTGTCTACGGCAAACAGCCAACTAGCGATTGCTGAGCGCGTTGCGCCGAATGATCCCGAAGTGAAAGCTTTGCGCCAGCAGCTTAATGCTCTGCTGGCGCACGCTAGCAGAGTGCGCTACTTCTGGATCGGCGGTTTCGTGCTGGGTCTGGGTACCATTGGCACGCTGACCTTCCTGAAGGTGCGGAAAAAAGATGGCTACGTACAGATTGTTTCCGGCATGGACAACGGGCGCAAATACAATCTGGACCGCGAAGTGGTGCGTATTGGCGCCATTGCGCAGGACGGCGGCGTAAGCAACGATATTGTTGTGCGCGACGTGGAGCACATGATCTCCCGTTTCCACTGCGAGATCCACAGCCAGAAGGGAAAGTTTTATCTGATTGACTGCAATAGCGCGAATGGAACGCGGGTTGATAAACAGCGAATTCCACCAGGTAAACCGGCGCAGCTAAAAAATGGGACGCGTGTGGACCTGGGCGGGACCGTAGCGTTTCGCTTTGGCCTGGAGCGGAGGGCCAAGAGCAGCCAGTGATCCAGCGAGTGGCAGTTAGATACCCTTGATTTCAGTCGAGGTTTGGGATAAGGTTTACGGCCTCCTAATAACCCGCGCTGGACCATAGCCTTACCAACAAGGAAGTACTTCTCATGGACGCCGCATATTTGAAGATCGGTGGGGACCTAATCAAGGACGCTATTCTGGTGTCGGTGGAAATCACGCAGGAACTGAACCGACATTGGTGGTGCAAGATAGAGTGCCGGCAGACGGAAGATAAGCGCTTTCCCACCGAGCAATGCCTGGGACAGGATGTTCAGGTGCTTACCTATGATCAGGCTGGCAAAGAAACCATTGTTTTTGATGGTTTCATCTTCGATGTCGAACTTACCTACGAAGTATGGGGTAGCTATACTGCCCAACTGATGGCGGTCACGCGTTCATACAAGATGGACCAGACGCCGCGCAAAGCCTACTACGCGGAGAAGACACTCAGCCAGGTGGCGCAAGAACTGGCGGGACACTGCGGCATTCAATCTTCCGTGAAGGGCCCTACCCGGAAAGCGCTGAACTATGTGCAATGGGGAGAATCCGATTTTGATTTTCTGAATCGCCTGGCCGACGATTATGGCTGCTGGATGCGTCCCACCGCCAAGGGCATCGAGATCGCAAACGAATTTCAGGACGAGGTCATGTTGAAGTGGCGCGACGAAGCCGGCCTGCTTAAGTTCAAGACGAAGGGCACGCTGGGTCAGCCCTCTTTCAATGGCGCCCATTATGACCACCATGAAATGAACAGCGAGACCTACAAAGAAGTCTCGGACGAGGCAAAGTTCTTTGACGCGCTCGGCCAACTGGTTCAGGCAGTGAAAACGCAATCCAAGAAGGTGATGCCGCCGGGGTACGTCCACCAGCGCAGCCGCGTGATGAAGTTGGATGATTATCAGGCCCTGCTGAAGAAGGAAAGTGTTCGCTCCATCGGAGGCAATATCACCGGCCATGGCGAAAGCCGCTGTCAAAAACTGCTTCCCGGCAACAAAATCAAGATCGAAGGCGAACTGGATGCACATGGGACCTACGGCATCCTGAAGGTCATCCATCGCTGGACGTCAACCGGGTACGTCAACGAGTTCCAGTGCACTCCCTGGAAAGATTACGTGAACCCCGATCCACCGGCGTTGCGTCCGTGGTATGGTCTGGTGCCGGCGCGGGTGGTCGAGCACAATGACCCGAAAAAAATGGGCAGGATCAAAGTGCAGTATTTCTGGCAGGAAGACAACAAAGCCCACTGGGCACGAATGCTCACGCCGCATGCAGGAGCCGATCGCGGATTCATGTTCATGCCGGAAGAAGGAGACGAGGTCGTGGTTGCGTTCGAGGACGGTGATCCGGAAAGACCGATGGTCATTGGTTGCTTGTGGAATGGCGTCGATAAAGCGCCGCGGCAGGAGTTTTGGGGCGGGGAACTGCAAGACAACGATGTGAAGCGCATCGTGACCAAGAGCGGGCACCGTATGCAGTTTGTGGACAAAAAGGGCAAAGAATCAATTGTCTTGGCGACACCCAAACACCTCAAGCTATCTCTCATTGAAACCACAGATGAGACCGGGCGCTCCATGCTGACGCTGCACTCCGAAAACGGAGATATCTTTTTGAGCGCACCCAATGGGCGCATTCATTTTCACAGCAAGTTTTTCTCGCGGGAAGTGGGATAAATTTCCGAGCCGCGTGCGGATTGGAGAATGCAATGGGAGTATTCGGTAAGAGCACCAAGGTAAGCCGTGCAGTAGCAGATCCGGGAACGGATGACACACTCCCTTCGTCAGGAGCTTTGTCGTGGGGCGGAATCACGGGAGTGGCCGCGGTTGCGGGAACGACGGGCGCGGACGCGAAGTTAATCCATGGGGACCGTTGGCAGCAGATAACTGGCAGTCACACGGAAAATATTGTTGCTGACTTGAAAACTACTGTGACGGGGGACCAAACTCACACCATTCGAGGCAATCAGACCATCAACGTCAGCCAGGACCACAAGGAAACCATAGCCGGTACTTGTCTCCAAACTATCGTTGGACCGCAAATCATGACCAACATGGATGTTCGAAGCGAAACAAGGATGATTACTCACGCCCACACGCATGGCGATTACCAGTTCGTGTTTGATCCAGAAGGACAGTTTCACTACGGAGAGCACAATTTTGGCGCGTGGTCACTTATGTTTGAAGCGGAGATATTCCACTTCGAGGTTGCTACGAATCATCTCGAATTCAAGGGCAACCATGTCTATTTTGCCCTAGTGGACACCAGCGCATGCCTGGCAAGGTGGGCTAACCGGGCGATCAATGAGGACGTTGCTATCACGTGGGGAACCATTCGATTGTTGCAACAGCATATTAGTGCCCTGCACGATGAGACTGAGATGATGAAGATGGACTTGACCATCATGGAGATGGCTGCAGGCCTTCACCGGGTATTTGGAGGCGCGCCGTAAGGCTTGCACGAAAGATGAAAGGCGCAGATGGTTTGGGATCGGCGGACTATATGGTGCACGAAAATCTATCGAGGCTGTCTCCTCTAGCGCAGGACACTGATCTCCTGCCCTTGAGGCGTGCTCACCAGATGACGCGCTGTGCTCTGTATTGGGTTCCAGTAAGCTCGTTCCCGATTCCATCGGCCCAGCGGTTGTGGATAAACTCATTCCTGGACCGAGTGTTGCAGTTGATGCAAGAAAGTCATGGTCTGCGGGCAGAAGTGTTCTTGCAGTGTAAGACGGTTTTCCCCTCGTTAGTAGAAAGGCTCAACGAAAATGCGCTTGACCTCACGCCCCTAATGGGCTTGGCCCAGCGACCTGGTCAAGAGATTCCACCGATTCCCACTGTTGAAGACCTTCAGCAGGTGCTCAAGGAGAAAGAGAAGTACGACTTCAAGAAGTTCGTCGGAGACTTCTGCTATTGGTTCATCAAAAAGGATGCAAAGAAGCAAAGAGACCTTTTCTGGGGTTATGGCGGAATGACAATCCTCTTTCTCGCTCCTGATCCGAGCACGAAGGTTGCACCGCTGCAGATACCAAAGTGGATCCGGGAGGACCCGGGGTTCGCTGGACTGTTTAAACTCTTTGATCCGGATCAAGCCAATGCCAACTCTCACGCTTTGCTCGATGGGTTCCGAAAAAAGAGTCTTGATCTGTTTGCCGAAGATCTCAAGAAAAACGTACAACTGAAAGGCATGCCTTTCGTGATTCCTTTGCTTAGCACGCGCGATTTTTTCAATCGACCCGAGGAAGAATGTAAGAAGTGGCTCGAGTTGTTCGACCTTTATGTGAACGAGAGTCCAGCAGACGATGGTGTCCTAATCGCCTCCAAGCTGGACGTTGAAGAAGAACTGATTGCCATTCTCAATCAGATGAAAGCAGATGGGTTGCAATATCCCTTGGATAGAACATGAGTAAAAACACAACTACCGGTCAGAGTGTTGACCTTGCTTTGCGGGTCTTGCGATCTCCTGCTCCCTGGCAAGCTTTTGTGCTACCGGTTTCAGGTTTTCCGATCCCGGAGCAGGAATGTGGACCACTCGCCAAATTTATGGAGCGCATTTCGACGAGTGCGGCAAAGCGCTGGAAATTGTCTTCGGAAGTCTTTATGGAGCTTGAGCAGATGAAAGGTCTGGAGTGCAGGCACGCTTTTGCCGACCATGGAAAGGAATGGCTTCCGGAGGTTGGGCTAGGGGTGTGGCCTGATCGTGAGCCTCCCCGGCTTTGGACGCGCAAGGAATTCGAAAACTTGCAGCCCGGCGGCAAATTGCGAGAGATATTGTGCGAAGTGTTTCGCATTTCAACTTCTCCACAGCACAGAGCCGCAGCCCGGGCCGCGATGCTCAAGTTCGGCCCGGTAACAGAGATACTCACTCCAGAAACAACCGAGGGTTTATTGGAGAAGATGAAGCCGGTATATCTGGCGTTCATCAAGGAGCGCTCTCACAGGTGCTTCCCGTATTTTATCCCGCTCCTGGAGGGTAAGAGTATAGAGAGCATGACCCCCGAACAACTGCAGAACTGGTGCCCCGGCATTTCTGTATATATTCGCGAAAGTTTTCAGGATGGTGGGATACTGCTGGCATCAACCATGCCACTGGTAGAGGTATTGGAAGAGCTAGGGGGCGTACTCGACACGCGCGAAGCGGCCCCGAAATGGCGGGTTCCTATCTAACCATGTTTCCCTCTTCTGAGATTCGTATCGTTGAGCAATCGAGTCATAGACTGGTAATTATCGATCCCCCTTACTTCGCAGCGGGAATTGCGATGATCTTGATTTCACTACTCGGCATTGCAGGTGTCATTTTTCTCCGGCATGGGCACAAGTTCGGTTGGACGGGATGGGCCGCCGTGTTTAGCGCGGTTCCATTTCTCTTGATCGGTTTGCTTTTTCTGATATCACAGACATTTATAACTTTCGACTACGCGAAGGACAGTGTTGTGATTGAGCGCAGGACACTCGGCATCACGAGGGCAAAGTCCGAATTGGCCTTGACCGAGGTAGCTGCCGCTTCCGTGATTGCCGGGACAGGGAGGCAGAAAGGGACGGGTTCATTGGTCCTGATTCTCAACTCCGGGGACAATGTTCCTTTGGGCAACTATTCAAGCCAAGCCGGACATGTCACGGTCGCGCGTGCAATAGACGCTTTCCTGGAATCACATCGAAAACGAGTGCGGTGAATAATGGAAGTGAAGGGCCGCATGACGCCAATTCTCGATTAGGCGTTGGATCATGTTCCTTTCTGCACTATTGTCACTTCAATTTCCCCTTTGAAGCCGATCTTACCCAGCGCTGTACCGGAGTTGGGACGCTCGTAGTCATCCAGCTTGGCCCCGCCTGTTTCATTAATAATGACGTGATGCGTGGTGACGTCAAAGGTGAGCTTGTAATCTCCCGAATGTTTTGCCAACTCCTTGATGTGCTCAGGAGTTGGCTTGCCGTCTTTATAGGCTACCCGATGAAGTTTATTCTGGTCGATCCAGTAAACGATCCTGTCATCGCCCCGGTTATCGATGGTCCAATCAACTCTCCTTGCGCGGCCGACAAAGTTCGTTTTTCTCAGAATGGTCACCTCGAAAGTACCTTGCTTGTGCTTCAGCCAGCCATAACCTTCTTTTTTGAATACCCACCAGTTGCCGTCGCGGGGCCACTGCGATGCGTCTTCAAACGGATCTGTTTTTGCCTGTGGCGGCGTAGGTGTTGCCGGAGGAGGCGTTTCCACAGCTAAAGGCTTGAGCGACTTTTTGACATCGGTGGAAATGCCTGCCTTGGCATCCGGTTCCATTTCATCAGTAACATATCCTGGCGCTTCAATTTTCGCATGGTATCGTCCTGGCCTGACCCACACGGTGTCGCCGGCATTCGCCTTGCGTGGCGGTGAGGTGTGCTGAGGCTCGTCGAGCTGATAGGTCACGGTCGCCGAGGACGGATTGATCTTGAATGCCAGCGCGCCTTGCTGCTGCTGCGGCGGGAAGCTGCCAGGCTCGATGGGTTTCGTCTGCCCAGGCTTGAGAGTTATTTGGATTGAGGGAGAATCTTCATAGTGAGGTTGGCGCAAGGCAATTTTATGCGTGCCTGCATCTAATTGAAGCAGACTAATATTGCCCGAGACGGGTTGCGGAGGCGCCGAATCAATCAGGATTTCAGATCCAGCCGGCATCGACAGCAGTTTCAAACGGGCAGGCTTCGCGTCATTCGTTGGGGCCGTTTCTTCACCACCGCCGCGGGCCGTGACTGAGATGATTACCATCGGCTGATTGGTAGGCTCCAGGGACAACGTCTGGTTATTGCTCAAGTTGAAGGCTGGGCTTGAAGTCCTGGTGTCAACGTCCATTCCCTCCGGCGGTATTTTCTGGAGCGTCTGTCCGCTGACGTTGCCTGTGAGGTCAGAGGTGGCGAAGATCCTGGCATGCGTACCCAATATGCTGGCCACGGCCACGGAATGCTTGGTCGCTTCCACTTGTCCGGCAATACCCACCGCCTTTCCCGGCTCCACATTCAAAGACAGCTCAAAGATTTTCCGTGATCCACTGAGAACTTTCACCAGCTGCTGCCCGGCAGCTACCTGGTCGACATCGAGATTGCCATTCTGAAGCTGGGCGGCCGGTTGCTCGCCCACGGACACTTTGATTCCCGGCAGATCCGACAGCACCTGCAAGCGCGGCAAGAGCGGACTCAACATGAACTGAAGCGGAGCTGTTGGCTGTCCGGGAACCAGTGTTCTTTCCTGGGTACTACTTTGATAGCCCTCATGAGAAGCTACCAGCACATACTTCTGGCCGGGCGATAACATCACCGGCGACTGTACTGGCTGGCCATCCAAGACGAAAGTTACCCCGGGCACGTTTGCCTGCAATTCAGTTTTCACCAGGACTGGAGGCTTCGGCCGGCCGCTGATGATTTTGAAGGTCACGACTGCCACGATCAGGAGCAGGAGCACAGCAGCAACAGTGGTCCACTGCCGTGGTGACAACACGGGAAATTTGATCTTGCCGGGGAGCGCTCCGATGCTTTCGAACAGCGACGGGCGCGGAGGCGCGGGCCGTTTCGGCACTGTTTGAATGGGCACGGCCGAGTCCAAAGGCGCTGCCTGCATCTCCCGGGCCGCGGCCGCACCAGCCGGTGACGCACCCTGTCCCGGCGTTGGATCAGCGCTCAAACGGCGGCCTCGCGGCGGCGCTTGCACTCTACCGGGTTGCTTTTTCTCCCCCCTGTCCCGATACCGGCCATCCAGGTTGTTGAGGAGCGTGTTTTCAAGCTGCGCGAGACGCGATTCGCGAGGGTGCTGAATCAGCGCCTGCCGAACTTTGTCCAGCGCGCCTTCCAAATTTCCTGCTGCCTGCAGCTCACGCGCTTCCAGGACGCATGCGTCGACCATGGCCTGGCGTTCGCGGTCCTGCACCTGAGAGAAAAGGCTTCGTCCTACAGGATTGCTGCCGTCCAGTTTAAGGGCTTCCTGAACCAGCGTCTGGGCTTCACGCCAATCATCGTTCAAGCGGACTTTTGCCCGTTCCAGCAACGCGCTCAGGAATGCTCTCCGCATCGTCCGATCGCGACCATCAAGTTCCGTTGCCTTGCGGAGGTGATCAATTGCTTCGGTTGCAGAGCCAAGGGCCAATAATTTCTGTCCTTCGGCAAAATATCGCTGTGCTTCCACCCGCTTCTCTGATCCTTGAGCGGCGAGTTTTTCCAGGCTTGCCAGTTCGCGGTCGCCCGGAAACTCCGTCAGCGCATCGCGGACATCCGATTGCGCCTTCTCATATTCCCCGGCCTCAAGGTGCTGATCAATCTGCCGCACCCAGCGCGATTTCGCCTCTTCGTGCAATTGCTCTTCCCGCTTCAAACGCAGCCGCTGGACCTCAGCGTCCAACCCCGGATACTGCGGGTAGATGTTGCGCAGAATGTCCCATTGTCCCAGGGCCTCATTGAACTGGCCGTGCTGCTCATACTGCTTGGCCCGATTCACGATGGAATCGAGAAGGTCGCGGCGGCCGCGCACAAGCTTGAGCGCTTCCTTGAAATGGGGTTCGTTGGGATACAATTCCCCCGCTTCTTTGAGGATATTGATCTTGCGGTCGAGGTCAGCTTCGGTCTCCACGCGCCGGTCCACATCCGCCACCGCGGCCGAGCGCTCCTGACGCTCCCGTTCATCCACTTCCAGCTTCAAAGCCAGGAACATGGGATCGGAAGGGTTCTTGCCCAGGAACTCCATGCACAACGCCAGCGCCTTGCCGAAGTTCTTGTCTTCCAGATAGCGCCGAGCTTCGGCGTAACCGTTGCGAAATGCTTCCCGTTCGGAACGGATCTGGTTATACAGACTTTGATACTGCGCGTCTTTCTCCGGATTGGGAGTTCGTGTGGATTGCCGGGAGATGGCAAGCAGACGTTCCAGCTTGTCCAGCGCCGTGCTCACCTCGCCGCACTGGTAACACTTGAGAGCGGCCTGGTACAGCTGCTCCTTCTCTTCACGGATCTTATTGGCTTCCTTCTCCTGGCGGTCAACCAGGTCCAGTAAACTGTGCGCTTTTGCGTCCGCCGAACTGATTCTCAGGATCTCTTCCAACCCTAGACGAGCCTGGCCGAACATCTGATTGTCGATATGCTGTTGAACCAGGCGGTACCAGTTGTCAATCTGTTTCTCATTCCGCTGCCGTTCAATCTGCGCTTTCAAATGGAACGCATCGGCATTCTGCGCATCGATTTCCAGCACTTCCTGCACCTTCTGCAACGCCAGCGGGTATTCCTCATCTTCCACGCGGGTGCGGGCGCTTTCCATCAACTGGCGGATCGTCTTGTGCTTGATGGCCTGGTCAAGCTGCATGCGCAACAGGGAAATCTGCAGGTCGATATGGCCCTCAGCTTCCAACTCGCTGAGGATTTCCTTAGCGAACTGGTAATCACCCTCACCCTGGGCCTTCTTGACGCGTTCAATCCGCGGCTGGATTTTTGCCGGGTCAAAATACTCGATAGGCTCGTTGCGCAATGCCTTCTTGAGGACCTCGCCGAGCTCGCGTGCGCTGGAAAAGCGATGCCAGGGCTGCTTGGCCATGGACTTGTGCACGGTCCGGCTCAGGGGTTCACTTACCGCGCTATTGATGTCAGAAACCGGAGGCGGAATGTACGTGCGGATGGCCTCGATCGTTTCATCCTCGGTGGGCCGTTCGAAAGGCTTCCGTCCGGTGAACGCTTCATAGCAGACCACGCCCAAAGCGAACACGTCAGACAAGATGGATGGCGGCTTACGGTCAATCAATTCCGGAGCAAGATAGTTGAGCGTACCTTTCATGCCGGTCATGGTGCTCATATCGGTCAGATGCACCACGCCAAAGTCGATGAGCTTTACCGAATCGTCATCTAAAACAAATATGTTGCTGGGCTTGAGGTCGCGATGAACCAATCCCTGATCGTGCGCAGCCTGAAGACCGCGGCAGGCCTGGGACATGATGTCCACCGTGCGCTCTACCGTCAGGCGCTGGCTGGCTTTCTTGATCAGGTAGTCCAGAGTGACGCCCGGCAGCAAGGGCATGACAAAAAAGGGCTTTTTCTGTCCGGCTTCTTCAAACTGGCCCGTTTCAATGATGTCTACGATATTGGGATGGCTCAGGCGGGCCAGAACGCTCCACTCTTTTTCAAAAAGAGCGAGCGCCGTGGAGTTGACGCCGCCCCAGATGGTCTTAAGGGCGACGTAACGGCGCGTGACTGTGTCATAGGCCTTATAGACCACACCCATGCCACCCTGCCCGATGGCTGGTTCTGTGATCTCATAGCGGCCGCCAATCGGAAAACCGTTAGGCTGGGCCATCCTGTGCATAAAAAGGTCTACCCGGGAACAGACACTTGCGCCTGAGTTGTGCGTCCAGAGGGAAGCATTGTAACTCAGGTGCTGAGCGCTGCAGGTGCTCGGTCTATAGGTATTAGTGCATTTAATGTACGAATCGTTACACCCGAACAGAAAACTACCGTAAATAGAGTGCTCCACACAGGCAAAACAGGGAAGATAACCAGATGAGAGAAGTACTAGACGCTGAAATACGGGGTGAACTTGTTCCCGGCGTGACTCCTGGTCGATTCACGGAGCATAGAGCGGCGGGCAAAGAAGATCGAGTTCGGCTAGCTGGGTTGGTTCATTCACATAGTTACGGTGCTGGTGCTAAGGCGACCATCGCGGTCAGCCATTCTCCGGATTCCATTTTCGAAACCCGTACAAATAAAATCGCTTTGTCAAACATTGATGATTGCCGATTATCTTCATTATTGATACGAACCGGGCAGTGTAAAGGTTTGTTGAGCCGCATCGGGGAGGCCGCAACCGTGGGGGCTGAAAAACGGAGCAATTCCGCATTGAATCAGGAGATAATTGCCCGTGCGCCTGAAGGACAGGGGGCAAGGTTCAATCATTTGAAGAGCGAGCGGTTTGATCCGGAATCGTTGTGGGGCCGCGTGGACGGCGATCTGGATTTGCTGCGCGAGCTGGTTGGGGTTTTTGCGGAGGAGGCCCCGCGGACGCTGGCGCAAATCCAGGATGCCATCCACCATGGTTCGGCGACTTACCTGGAAAAGGCCAGTCACAAGATGAAAGGGGCAGTGCTTCAGTTTTCCGCGCATGCTGCGGCCGCGGCTGCGCTCGAGCTGGAGCAAAAGGGAAAAAGCGGGTCAGTTGCCGGAGCCGAGCCGCTCCTGAACAAGCTCCGGCATGAAATCGAGTTGCTGAAGGAATCGTTGCACCGCATGGTATGGGGCGATGCGACACGTTAAATGCCGGTGATCCGGCCATAAAAGAACGGACAGGATTTGGGTACAGTGTCAAAGACATCAACGCTGGTGATGGATACCCGACCGACGGCGGTGGTACGCGTGCTGCTGGTTGAGGACAGCGCTGTCGATGCAAGGCTCATCACCGCTCTGCTGCGCTCGCCTTCCTCTAGCCTGCAATGCTTCCACGTCACCCAACTGGCCGAAGCTCTGAATCGCCTTCAGGCCGATCCTCCGGACGTGGTCCTGCTGGACCTGAATCTTGATGACAGTTCAGGGTACGAAACCTTTTATCGGGTACAGCAAGCGGCCGCGCGGGCGGCGATCCTGGTCCTGAGCGGATCCGATGATGAGGAGCTTGCCATCCGAACGGTGCGCGAGGGCGCGCAGGATTATCTGGTGAAAGGCTCGTTTGATGGCAGGCTTCTCCTCCGCTCCATTCGGTATGCCATGGAGCGCAAAAGGTCAGAAGAAGCATTGCGCCAGAGCGAAGCCACCGTGCGCGCCATCTTTGAGAATTCACTGGATGGCATTGTGATCTTTGAAAGCAGCGGCGCGTGCGTGGAGGCCAACGTGGCGGCCGAATCCCTGGTGGGCGTAGCGCGCAACGAACTGATTGGACGCCGGCTATGTGATTTTTGCGACAAAGGTTTTGCAGAAGAATGGGAACACCTGAGCGAGTCGGGAAGCGGCCGAGGGCAGTTCTGGGTCCACCTGACGAATGGGACCCAGCGGCTGGTGGACTATTGTTTTACGGCGAACATTCTTCCCGGCCAGCATCTGGCTATGCTGCGGGACATTACCGAACAACAGGACCTGGAAGAACAATTGCGGCAATCGCAAAAAATGGAAGCCATAGGCCGGCTGGCGGGAGGCGTGGCGCACGACTTCAACAATATTCTTGGCATCATCAGCGGCTACGCCGAACTGCTGCATTTGAACTCGCGGCACCGGATGGAACGCGCCCGCGCAGAAAAAATTATTTCCGCCACTGAAAAAGCGTCGTCGCTGACCCGGCAATTGCTGGCCTTCGGGCGCAAGCAGGTAATGTCACTCAAGCTGCTGGACCTCTCCGCCGTCATGGAAGGCATGAGCAGCATGGTGGATTGCCTGATGAGCGCGGAAGTCCAGGTCAGTATCCATGCGAGCAAAAATCTGGGGCTGGTACGGGCCGATCAGGGCCAACTGGAGCAGGTGATCCTGAACCTGACCACGAACGCGCGGGAAGCAATGCCTGAGGGCGGGACCCTGACCGTCTCGATCAACAAACATCTGAGTTCCAGGGAGCAGGCGGAGCTGCCGCCGGGAGAATATGTGTGTCTGGCGGTGAGCGATACAGGCGTGGGCATGACGGAAGAAGTACAGGCGCGTATCTTTGAACCGTTTTTCACCACCAAAAAGGCGGGGTCGGGACTGGGGCTCTCCACCGTGTACGGTATTGTGAAGCAGAGCGGCGGTTACATCACCGTACAGTCGGCGCCGCAGCAGGGAGCAACGTTCAACGTCTATTTCCCCGTGGTCTGCGACACCGATTTAGGCCCCATCCCCGCGGAGCCGCGGACGCCGGCGCATGTGCCAGGGCATGAAACCCTGCTGTTGGTGGACAACGAAGAGGACTTGCGCAACGCCGCGTTTGAGTATCTGGAGAGCTGTGGCTATCGCGTGCTCACCGCCGGCGATGGCAAAGAAGCAGTTGATATCTCTGACCGCTACGACGGGCCAATCTCCCTGGTGATCTCCGATATTGTCATGCCCAAGCTGAGCGGCCGCGGCGTGGTGGAGCATGTCCGCAAGACGCGCCCTGGGACCAGCGTGTTAATCATCTCCGGCTATGCCGATGACGCAGTGCTGCGCCACGGTATCTCTCTTGAGCCTTCTTGTTTCCTGCAAAAACCCTTTACCTTTCAGGCACTGAGCACGAAGATCAGAGGAATATTGGATAAAAACGGCCATTAGCTTTTCGCTCCTGGCCTTTAGCCCTTGGCTGTTAGGGACGCGCGCCGTGATCTCTCATTTCTCACGGACGATTTCTGTCGATACACGGATTGCAGGACTCCACGTACAAAGTCACAAGCCAAAAGCCCACTGTCAAAGGTTGCTGTTCAACAGCCAGAGCCGGGAGCTGATGCATTGTGTTACATTCGTCTTTCTACCCGCTATGAAGGAACGCGCTACTCCGCGCTGGCTCGACGTTCTTTGGCTCATTTTTCTTGGCGGACTTGCGCTTATTCCACCCGTAGCCGAACTGCACAAGCAGGAATTCCTGCTGATCATCGGCATTTTTCAGCTGCTGGAAAACCGTTTCGTACAGCTTGCGGGCAAGCCAGGGCCGGCACTGGCGGTGCTGATCAAGATCACGCTGGCCACGGTGCTTATCAATCATACCGGCGCCGAGGCAGCCATCAACAGCGACTACTACCCCATCTACTATCTTCCCGTGATGACCGCCGCCATGTATTTTGGGCCGCTGGGCACGCTGCTGTGGACGCTGGCGGCATCCGCGGCCTACAGCGCGTATCTGATTCAAGCCAATCAGAAATTTACCATCACCGCCAACAGTATTTCTGAACTGCTGATGCGCGTGCTGTTCTTCTTCTTCGTGGCCATGACGGTAAACCGGTTTGTGATGCAATATCGCCTGCAGGTCCGCCGCTACCAGGCGGTTTCCGAGACCCTGAGTGAGGCCAATCGAAACCTGAAGCTGGCGCAGGAGGAGGCGCGGCGGGCGGAAAGGCTGGCGGCCCTAGGTCAGCTTTCCGCCGGGCTGGCGCATGAGATCCGCAATCCTCTGGGGGTGATCAAGGGGTCGGCGGAGATCCTGAACCAGAAGCTCGGCAGCGCTGACCCGATGGCAAAAGAACTTGCCGGATACATTTACACTGAGGTCAATCGCGTGAGCGCGCTGGTAAGCCGCTTTCTCGATTTTGCGCGGCCTTCACAACTCGACCTTGCGGCTTCCGACCTGACGCGCGTGGTGGAGCGCTGTTTGAAGACCGTTGCGGAGCAAAAGGCATGCGCTCGTGTGAAAGTTCTGCGCGACTTTGCCCCAGACCTGCCCCGGGTGATGCTGGACCAGGACTTGTGCGACCAGGTATTTACCAACCTGTTGCTGAACGCCTGTGAGTCCATGGGAGATAAGGGCGGAGAGCTGAAGGTAAGAATACGACGCGTGACCGGCGAGGAAGACGGCGTAGTGGTGGAGGTCGAAGATAGCGGACCGGGCGTGCCGAAGGAATTGAAAGAGCAAATATTCAATCCTTTCGTGACTACCAAAAAGGCGGGAGTAGGCTTGGGACTGGCCATTGTCTCCAAGATTGTGGACGCGCACGGCGGGTCAGTGAAACTGATCAGTGAGCCGGGACATGGAGCGTGCTTTCGCGTCACATTTCCTGTCGCAGATGCAACGCAATAATTCGAGTATCTGGCCGTGGCAGATACAAGCGTTAGCGATTTCCAGTTAGGCTTTGGCAAGACCCTTAGTTATGGCAAACATCCTGATCGTTGAAGACGAACCGCGCATGCGCCGCCTGCTGGAAATCAGCCTGGGCGAAGACGGGCACAGCATCCACGCCGTGGAAGACGCGGAAAAGGGACTAGCGCACCTGCGCAAGGAAACTGTAGACCTGGTTGTCACAGACCTGAAGCTGCCCGGCATGAACGGCCTGGAGTTTTTGCAGGAAGGCAGGCATCTCAACGCCGCGCTTCCATTCATCGTGATGACCGCGTACGGCTCGGTTGAAACGGCGGTGGACGCCATGAAGGCCGGCGCCAGCGACTACGTGCTGAAACCCTTCACCATGGCCGAGATGAAGCTCGTCATCAACAAAGAACTTGACGTCCAGCGGGTACGCGACGAGAACCGGAGCCTGAAGGAAGCGCTGGGCAAGCGCTACCACTTCCAGAACATCGTGGGCCGCAGCAAGAAGATGCAGGAGGTGCTGGCATTGGTGGAGCGCGTGGCGCCCACCAATTCAACCGTGCTCATCGGCGGCGAGAGCGGCGTGGGCAAAGACCTGATTGCGCGGGCGATCCACCAGAATTCGCGACGAGCTTCCGGGCCGTTCATCAAGATCAACAGCACCGCCATCCCCGACACGCTTTTTGAAAGCGAGCTGTTCGGCTTTGAGCGCGGCGCGTTTACCGGCGCCTTGGCCAGCAAGCCGGGCAAGTTCGAACTGGCCGATAAAGGCACGCTCTTTCTGGACGAAATCGGCGACGTGCCCGCGCCCATCCAGGTAAAGCTGCTGCGCGTGTTGCAGGAGCGCGAGTTCGAGCGCCTGGGCGGGACAAAAACGCTGAAGGTGGATGTGCGCATGATCGCCGCCACCAACCGCGACCTGCGCGCCGCCCTGGAAGAAGGAACGTTCCGCGAAGACCTGTATTATCGCCTTAACGTTGTGCCTATCGACATTCCGCCGCTGCGCGAACACAAAGAAGACATTCCTGACCTGGTCAACCATTTTCTTGCGCGGTTTGTTGCCGAGAACGAAAAAAAGATCGAAGGCATTACTCCGGCCGCGCTCGCCGTGCTGATGGACTATCACTGGCCCGGCAACGTCCGCCAACTGGAAAACAGCGTGGAGCGCGCCGTGGCATTGTCGCGGGGGCCGGTGATCGACGCGAAAGACATTCAGCTGGACGCCACCCACAGCAGAAGCGGCGCCGCGTCATCGTCTTCCCAAGACCACTTCTTGCCCGAAGGCATGACCCTGGAGCAGTGGGAGGACAACATGATCCGCGAAGCCCTGCGCCGCGCCAACGGCAACAAGAGCCAGGCTGCGCGGCTGCTGGGGCTGTCACGGAATGCGCTGCGATACCGTCTGGGTAAGCTTGGTGTGCCGGACGAGGCCGAATAGGGCGGCAAGGGAAGACAAGAAATGCCCGGCACGCTGCATGCATGCCGGGGCACTGTTGGCCTATTGCCTTCAGCCGATAGGATGCATTTCTTACCGCTGGCCGAAGAGGCTGATCTCCGGGCGTACTGAGAAGGGTTTGGCCTTGCCGTACCATAGCTCAAAGCTCTGGACGAAGCGGTCACCCTGCAATGGAATGGCCCGGCTGTGTCCGCCCGCGCGGATCACGTCGCGCACCTGGAGCGTCTCCGGTTCGCCGTTGCCGTAGTGGACGACGATGTGGTCGAACTCAATCGGCGCGTTGTGGACGCGGACCTGCAGGAAGCGGAAGCGTCCGGCAGCTTTTCCGACCTCAATGTTGTCATGGTCATGCTGGCCGTCGACGTGGGCCTGGCCCAGGTAGACCCAGCTGGCTGCATTGGCCGTCGGGGCGAGATAAACCAGCAGCGCTACAGCAAGGCAAGAAACCAGAACTTTCCTCATGTGGGATTGTTCTCCTCTCGGAACTGCTTTTGGATTGGAACCGCGCTCATGATGGAACGCCGCCGGTCGCGGGTCAAGTCACGAGACTGGTTCCGGTGAATGAAACCCTGAATCGGGAGGGAAGTTGCCCCGCTGGGAGCGGAGACAGGGAAAGGCCTGACTCAACTTCCAGCGACAGTCGCACTCCTGGCCGGCGGCTTGAACCTCATTCTCAGCTTGTCATTGAGCGGCTCAGAGTAAAACCGCGCGACCACATGTCCAGCGACGCCGGCAAGGGCCGCAGTGGCAAGGAACCACAGTGGAGCAGTGTTCAGGCTCTGGCGGAAATGGAAAAACAACATGACCATAGGCCAGACCACCAGCATGTGGGTGAGGTAGACCTCGTAGCTGTTGCGTCCAAACCAGCGCAGGAAAGCGGTGGAGCGAGAGAGCGCGTTGGCGATGCTACGGAACATAACCGCGCTCCTGCTACGCATGCCCGAACCGAGCCGGACCGAACCGTCGAGGGCTGCGCGTGTCTCAAAGCTTTGCTGCATCGCCATGACCAGCAGGGCCGTCCCAACCTGCACCGTAGTTACATCAAGGCCCACTTTGTACAGCGCAAGGCGCGCGGCTGTCCCCCGAAAAACGGTAATCAACAGGCAGAGCGATGTGCCGGTGATCCGCAAGGCCAGATTTGCTTTGGGATTGAAACGAAGTTTTGCGGCGATCAACGCCGCCAGGCAGCCGATCGCGATCCCGTCCATGCAGGAGAGATAGCCGTAGTCAGCCCATAGCTCATTGTGGGTCCGTACCCGCGCAAACGGGCCGATCACGACAAAGCAGGAAAGCAGTCCGATCAAGAGCGCCTGTTTTCGCAGCAACGTGCACAGCAGCGGAAAGAAGAGATAAAACACTTCCTCCACCGAGAGCGACCAGAGCACGTCCCATGCGGCGGGCAGGTAGCCGGTGCGGGCCTCAAGCCAGTTGACGTGGAAGGTGAGCGCGGCCACCAGCGCGCGCCCCAGCGAGGTATGCTGCGTGTTGATGGTGAAAATAGGGGTCCCGGCGCGGTCAAGAAGGCTCAGGAGCAGCAGCAGACCCACCAGGCAGGGAACGATGCGGGCAAAGCGCATCAGGTAAAACTGGCGGCGGTCAATCTGACCGATACTGCCCCAGCGCTTGAGCGACCAGGCGGTGATCAGAAAACCGGAAATCACAAAGAAGATCCGTACGCCGTAATAACCATTCCAGAAGAGCGCCCGGTTGGCGGCCGGGCCAATCAGGTGGCCCAGGCTGCTGTCGCGGAAATGGATCCTCAGGTTGATGTGGTGCAGAACCACGGCAACAATGCACAGTCCGCGCAACACGTCGATGCCCTGAACGCGTTTTTCGGCTGTTTGCGCTACAGCAGACGAATCGGATCGGAATAGGCCCACTCTGGGAGTTTAACCAAGAAAAGCTTTTGCGTAGCGGGCAATTCATACTTTCTGCTTGCCTTGACAATCGACTATCGCTAAAGTTGAGGCACCCCCTTCAACTACTTTCCGGAAACTATCCATGCTCTGAGGTCATGATGGCGAACATTGTAGGCATTCAAGGGATGAAACCGCAGCAGCTTGCATTTGAAGTCCAGCGCGGGGGGAAATTCGTGCAATACCAGTATTGCGTCTCCGCTCTTGTCGTCACTATCAAACGCGGCACGGACATCTATTTTGTTCCGGCCGAACAAAGCCGTTCCATGAAAGGGCTGGGATGGACGCTGCTTACCCTGCTGGCCGGCTGGTGGGGGATTCCCTGGGGGCCGATCTATACCGTGCAGTCGCTGTGGGTAAACCTGCGCGGCGGACATGATTTGACGCCCCAGGCAGCCACCGCGCTGCAACTGCCGGTAGATCGATGCGCGCTTTTTCCCGAAGACAAAAAGGCAGCGGGCGCCAACTGACCGTCAGCGCCCGGTGAGAGATGGGTGCTTCTAACGATTTGGGACGTCAGGGCCGCCTGGTGTGCTGAAATGTGGCTTCCGCCGGAATGAGACGCCCGCCTGGGAAAAGCGCTTCAGTGCCTGCTTGCCTCTGTACGCGTGCCGGAGATTGCCGGTTCGCGGTCATACAGAAAATTCAGGGCTTTGATGATGCCGCGCTTGTCACTGCGGGCGGAGTCATTTTGCAGGACGAGCTCGGCCTGACGCTCGAATACAGCGACGGCCTTCTCCCGAGGGATGTAGAGCCGGCGGCGAGGATCGGAAATAACCCAGGCGCCGTCTCGCCGATCAATATTGAGCTGCCGCTCCATCGTGCTACCGGGCACGACTCTTCCGTGTTCCAGCGTAAGCGCCTCGCTCACCTTCAGGTTGATGGTCCCTTCGGTGTGCTTGAACTTGACCTTCAGGACTTCCAGGCGCTCCGGCACCGAAAGAGGACGGTCAAGGTCGAGGCGCTGTTCCGCCATGAGCTGCCGGGCAAGAGCGTTTTCACCGGCACGAAGAGCGGCGGCAATGTCCTGCTTGTCCGGCTTGCCGCGCTGATGAATCACGGCAATCACCGAAGACAATTCCGAATCATCGTTATCCGGCGGCGATAGAGCCGGCGATTGCGAAGTGACAGCGTCCCTGGGGGCGCTGTTTTTCTTTGCCTCCAAGACTGAGCGCTGTTGCGCCGGCTCCGGGCCAGCCTGATCGTAGTTCTGGTTCTCGGGCGCCAGTTCAGCCAGCAGGGTCAGGTCAGTCCTTGGCCCCACAACATAGCGGAAGAAGCGCGGCCGGCCACGGGCCGCCCAGTAGTCGGCGGTCCAGGATTCGGTGACGATTCCGGAACGCACCGAGCTCAGGAACGTGGTGTCTTCCGGCGAGAGCACAATTCCCACGTGGCCCGGCCAGACGACCAGATCGCCGGGCTGAGGCACTCTCACTCGCTCAAAATCCGGGACGCCGCGGTGAAGCACGCGCGAACCCTCATAAGGATAGACAAGACCGGCCCGCGAAAACAGCAGATGCACCAGATGAGAACAGTCCGGTTTAGGGCGAACGCCGGGACCGGATTGCAGGGCAAAGTCCGCCAGGGCTTGTCCCTGCCCGGCGGAGAGCAACACTCGCGTGGCGCCATCGTCAGTGCGTGCGTTCGCCGCAGGGCCGATCACCACGGTCCAGAGCCACAGGTGCAGAATGACGAGTTTGAGTGCTGACCGCATACGGCAAAATCAGTGCCTGCTATTGTCCGACGACCTGGCTCCATCCGCGCGGCAACATTGCGTCGCCACCAACCCTTGAGTACATGAACGCCGGTTACCCGGTGCGTGCCAAGCGACTCTGCCCATCCGCCCCTTGTGGTGAGATTCGAGAAAACCTCGCGGCAGATTTGCGCAGATGAAACGCTGACGAGAAATTACCGAAATCGCTGAAATTGCCGAGATCGGAAGGTCCAAAATCTCACCAGTGATGAACACGGATCACACTGATCTGCGGAAGGAAGGCAGGTATTTGTTCAAACCCGAGTCGAGCGCTATAGAGGCTCTCCGGCCCAAATCAACCGAACCCTATGGTTGAAAACCACCATTCCCACTCCTTACGGACCTTTACCGTCGCTAACTAGCTAAAAATCAAACAGATAGACAATGGGGCGAATGGCATGGCAGTTGCTTTTACCCTTGATAACTGTTGAAGTCCAGCTTTTACAAGGAAGGTCTTGAGGCGCGGCGGCGGGGTGGACGCCGCGCCAAGACTGGAGTGGAGAGAGGCGCTACGCGTCTGATTTAGATCCTTCTCTCCCGGCTTCTCATCCAGTAGGCGAAAGTCGCGTGCGGGAGGAAGCGGAAAAGCCGGTCGTTCAGGATGACGGTGGAAACGCGGCGGTGGAATGCGCCGCGCAACTTTGAGAGGGCATATGAAAACGGGACGAATCTTAGCAATCTGGTTGTTGGCGGTGACTGGGTTGATGGCGGGGGGGTGGGCGCAAGACTATCCGCCGGGACCGAATGGGGAAGCGGCTCCGGCGAGCGAAGGCCCGCAGCCCGACGTGGCGAGAATCAGCCTGATCCATGGCGATGTTTCCATGCAGCGCGGCGACACTGGCGACTGGGCGACGACCTCAGTCAACGCTCCGCTGGTGCGGGGCGACCAGGTGGCCACGGGGGAGAAGTCGCGCACGGAAGTCCAGCTGGACTACGCAAACATTGTGCGCCTGGCAGCGCGGAGCCAGATCAAGATCGCCGACCTGACGCGCACACGCATACAGATCCAGGTGGCTCAGGGATACGCCAATTACACCGTATTTAAAGGCAGCGAAGCCGATGTGGAGATCGATTCTCCGAACGTCGCGGTGCGGCCGCTGAAGCCGGGGCGGTATCGCGTGCAGGTGAATTCCGATGCCGAGACCGACGTGATCGTGCGCGATGGCGAGGCCGAAATCACCACGCCGCAGGGAAGCACACGGGTGAAAGAGGGCCAGCTGATTACGATCCGCGGAACGGACAATCCGGAATATCGCGTGAGCAGTGCGCCCGGCAAGGACGACTGGGACAGCTGGAACAAGGATCGCGACAACGTGATCAAGCAGGCCGAAGGCTGGCAAAAGACAAACCGCTATTACACCGGCGTAAACGATCTGGACGGCTATGGCCACTGGGTTTATGTCCCGGGCTATGGCAATGTCTGGCAGCCTTATCAGCAGGCGGCGTGGGCGCCTTATCAGGCGGGTCGCTGGGTCTGGGAGCCTTACTATGGCTGGACCTGGGTTTCCTACGAGCCCTGGGGCTGGGCGCCGTACCACTACGGGCGCTGGTTCTATTATCGCAGCAACTGGTGTTGGTGGCCGGGGCCGGTGTACGGGTACTATCGTCCGATATGGTCGCCGGCGTTTGTGTTCTTTGTGGGCTTTGGACACCACTCAGGATTCGGCTTTGGTTCCATCGGCTGGCTGCCGGTGGGTCCGCATGATCCTTTCTATCCGTGGTATGGCCGCGGCTTCAATCGCGTAAACGTGGTGAACGTGACCAATATCACCAACATCACGAACATTACCAATATCAACAACGTGAATCGCGGGCATTACATTCCGCCGCTGGCTGTGCGCGGTCGCCAGCCGTATTACTCAAATGCACACCTGGCAATGACCGATGCGCATGTGCGGGGTTCGATTACCAGCGTGTCGTATGAGAATTTTGGCCGTGGAGGCCATGAAGGCTGGCGTCACGGAGTGGAAGAGCACGAGTGGCGCGATGCGCGGGTGATGACCGCCAACTTGCCCGTTGTCCCTTCGCGTGAGAGCCTGCACGCCGGCAGAGATAACGCCGCTGGGCCGGGAAACGTGAATCCTAGAAATGTTGACCGCTTCTATACGCGGCACCAACCGCCTGCCGGACCGGAATCATTCCATGACCAGATGCAGAGAGTGCAGCGTGTGGTGGGGCCGGAAGCTGCCGGGGCGCATGGTAATGCGGGAACGGATGTCCGTGGCGGGCCAGGTCAGGTGGACCGGCGAGACAGTGATCGTCGTGATAACGACCGGCGGGACGGCGGTGGCGTAAATGCAAAGACTGGCAACATCGAGGTCCCAAGGCAGGACGGCGGCGCTGGCCAAGGCGGGAAAGACGCGTCACCGAACGGTAACCGGCGCTTTGGCAATGGACCGAACAATGCCGGGATCGGTCCGAGCGCAAGCACCGGGCCGAAGGACAGTCCTGCGCATATGGCACCGGGAGCAGACGAGGGAATAACACAGAATAAGCCGCCTGCGGGAAGCAATGGCTCCAAGGAGAACGCTTCCGGCGGAAACTCCGCGGCGCAGGACAACCGTCACAATGATCGCGGCTGGAATAAGTTTGGGCCGCCCTCGGGACGGTCCGCGGGAGAAGGCGGCAACGCCGGCCGGTCTGAGCAGACGACGTCGCCTGCTTCAAGGTCCAACGATCAGGGGCACGTACCGCGTTCAGACAGCACTCCGGAGCCGCGCAAAGGCGGCGACAGCCCGAACTGGCAGAAGTTCCCGAGCGCCGGGGACAGACAGTCGGGCGACCGCGGCCCAAGTGACCGGCAAACGGGAGACCGTGGAGGGCAATCATCGGACAAAGGCGGCGCGCCAACCCAAACACAGACTCCGCGAACGCAGGATGAGCGTGGGGGCTGGCAGAGGTTCCCATCGAACTCCGATCATGGCACCCGGCCAAGCGATGTGCCGGCGAACCGGAATGACAGGCCGGATTCGGCTGACCGGGGTGGAAACAGCAAGCCTCCGCTGGAATTGCATAGGCCTATCGTGACGCCGAGGCAGCCCGAGGTGCGCGATATGCCGCGTAACAATACGCCTCCGCCGGCGCGCACGCCGGAGGTCCGCAATGAACCGCGGTATTCGCCTCCGCCGCAGCGCAGCGAGCCTCGATACACTCCACCGCAAAGGAGTGAGTCGCGTTCCTCGTCTCCATCGCCGCGCACGGAGTCGCGTCATGAGTCGCACAGCAGCTCCGGGTCGTCATCGCACGGTGGCGGGAGCGACCGGGGTAGCCATGGTGGTGATTCGAAATCGTCCTCTAATCCCAAGCAGCGTTAACCAGCGCTGCGCTCCTTCCCTGGGGATGCTGAGGATGAGAACAGAAAGAGCGACGGACAACCATCCGTCGCTCATTCTGCATTTGGATGAACAATGCCCGCTACCAGATACCTTTGTCGCTGCCGGTAATTTTGAAAGCCACGGCCGCGGCGGAGGCCAGCGGAGGCAGCAGACTGAGGCGGAACGTCGCGGGAACGTTGCCGCTGAAAGCCGCTTGCGTAATCTGCCGGGTATAGAGCCGGGCACCGTAAGGCATGATGGGAAGGCGCAGAAAGCGCGCGCGCGTGTAAATCTTGTCGCCGCCCACGGTGGCATCGGCGATTACGTCCGCGGGAAGGGCCAGTCCTGTCCCGCGATAACGCTGCACGTAGTCGGAAACAATCTTCAGGAAGCCGGCTACGCCCGGCCAGATGCCCGCCATCTTGGCAGCAGCCCGAAGTTCACGAAAATCAACTTTGCCGGATTCAACGATCGATGCAGCGTTCAGGATGTCGCACACACGGAAGTAGAAATGACGATACATGCGCTGCAAGGTGGCGGCAAAGATACGCTCTTCCGGTGCGGGCACAAAGAACTGGTGTCCGTTGATTCGCATGGTCACGCGGCGGTCGATACAACGATGCGCCAGGCCGATATGTTCTCCGGTCTGTCCCAGCCGCCCGATGTGCGTCTCAATCGATTCCGGCAACCCGGGCACGGCAAAATTCCACTTGCACGCCAGGCGGTCACCCCAGCTCCGCGCTTCAGTCTTGCCGCCGAAACGCTGCGTAAATACCTCCACGATTTTTGCCTTTGCGCCGGTGGAGACAAGGTCCAGATCGTTGCCCAGGTCCGGCCAGTGGTCCAGCGTCTTCATTACCACCGTAGGGCAGTTTTCTTCTTCCAGCGCATTACATACAGCTTCCAAATGATTCAGAGCATTGGCGATGCGGGCTCGCTCTTTGGCCAGGACTTCCACCGCCCACGCTTGTATGTCTGCATTGCCCCGATTGCCGGCCACACGGTTTAGTACTTCAAAAGCGCGGATAACCACGTGGTTGGAGTCTGCCAGTTCCACAAAGTCCTGCCGCTGTTGCGGCGTAAGCGAGGTAAGCAGGGGAAACAGATCGGACGCAGCCGCCGGCCGCAGGGTCAGCTTCAGGAATGCGTCAATATATTGATTCTCGTTTTGGATCGCCGTGGCCATGGGTAGCTGCTCGAAGTCTAAGATGAGGGCTGCTGGCCGCAGGTTGTCGGGATAGAAGCACTCAGCATTCCGCAGCGAGCCCAACTTGCATGGCGGGCTGCTTGGCACAGGTGCAGAAAAAATTGGCGTGTAATTGAGAACCTCCGGCGGTTTGGAGCGAAAGCGACATAAATGAAGCCGCGCCGAGTGCTGAGCGCTGATTGGTACTTTATAATCGCCAGTCGCGGAGAATGGGCGAGGCTGGCTTGCGTGGCGAGTTGCCTACTACAGCAGCAAGAGGATTGTTGTGTAGGTGACATTCTCTGGCGGTTTGGAGCGAAGCGACAACAATGTCTTTTAACGACCTGCGAGAATGGATCGCCGCGCTGGATCGCGCCGGCGAACTAAAAAAGATAAGCACGGAAGTCGATCCCGTCCTGGAGATCACGGAGATCGCCGACCGCGTCTCCAAGGGCGCGGCTAAAAAGTACGGCCGTCCTGGCGGCCCGGCGCTGCTGTTTGAAAACGTAAAAGGCGCCAACGGCGTGCCTGTGCTGATCAACCAGTTCGGCTCAGAGCGGCGCATGCAGATGGCGCTTGGCGTAGACCGGCTGGACGAAATCGCCGAGCGCATCCGCCAACTGCTTAATATGAAGTCGCCGGAAGGCTTCCTGGAAAAGCTGAAGATGCTGCCCATGCTCGCCGACATGGGAAAGTTTTTTCCCAAAACTGTTCCCACCGGCCCTTGCAAAGAGGTCATCAAAAAGAAGGATTTCTCTCTGCTCGATTTTCCTGTGCTGCAGTGCTGGCCGCAGGACGGCGGCCGCTTCATCACCTTGCCCTGCGTAATCACGCGCGATCCTAAAACAGGGAAGCGCAACGTCGGCATGTACCGCATCCAGATTTATGACGCCACCACAGCCGGCATGCACTGGCAACGCCAGAAAGTCGCCGCCGAGCATTATCGCGACATGCTGCGTGGAGCTTCTAAAGAAAAATCTGGAGCGCAAGCGCCCTTGCCTGCGGAAAGACGTTCTGGTGTGGACATTATGGCCCGCTCCGGTGGCGGCTCCATGCTCGCCCCCGGCGAACGTCCCAGCGGGACCATGGAAGTGGCCGTTGCCATCGGCACCGAACCCGCGCTGACTTTCTCTGCCATTGTCCCGGCGCCACCGGAAATAGAAGAATTCATCATCGCTGGATTCCTGCGCCAGAAACCGGTGGAGCTGGTGAAGTGCGAAACCGTCGATCTGGAAGTGCCCGCCGCGGCGGAGATTGTGCTTGAGGGGTACGTGAAGCTGGACGAGCTGCGCACCGAAGGCCCCTTCGGCGATCACACAGGTTTTTATTCGCTGGAAGACGAATATCCCGTGTTTCATGTCACGTGCATCACGCACCGCAAGAACCCCATTTACGCCACCACTATCGTGGGCAAGCCGCCCATGGAAGATGCCTGGATGGGCAAAGCCGTGGAACGCATCTTCCTGCCGTTGATGAAGCTCACGCTGCCGGAGATCGTGGACGTGAACCTGCCCATCGAGGGCGTGTTTCACAACCTGATGATTGTCTCCATACGCAAGTCGTACCCCGGGCACGCGCGCAAGGTCATGAACGGAATCTGGGCGCTGGGCCAGGCCATGTTTACCAAGTGCATCGTCGTGGTGGATGAAGATGTGAACGTGCAGGAGATTGGTGAAGTGGTCCTTAAAGTCTTCAACAATATTGACCCGGAGCGGGACATCCAGTTCACGCTCGGGCCGGTGGATTCGCTCGACCACGCTTCACGCCTGCCGAATTTCGGCTCCAAGATGGGCATCGACGCCACGCGCAAATGGCCGGCAGAAGGATTCACGCGCCCCTGGCCCGGCGAGATCCTGATGGACGAAAAGACTAAGGCGCTGGTGGACAAAAAGTGGAAAGAATTGGGGATTGAGTGAAGCAACAATTCGCCGCGGATTTTCGCGGATGAGCGCGGATGAAGGTACTGGCCGCGAATGAACGCGAACGAACACGAATCAGAGAAGGGAAGATCCTTGTAGAGAGCGACACAACTAGGGAGCACGTCCATGGACAATCCATTTTCCCCCATCGCCTCCGATCTCGGCCGAACCGTGGCCCAGGCCAAGCCTCTGTTGTTGAAGCTGGACAACGCCGATACCTCCACACGTCCAAGTCCTGATAAGTGGGCGGGGAAGGAGATCCTTGGCCATTTGCTTGACTCGGCTTCAAACAACCATCAGCGCTTCGTTCGCGCGTCGCTGCAGGGAAGCCTCACCTTTCCCGGCTACGATCAGGACCGCTTGGTTATGTTGCAGAATTTCGCTGAGGTCGATTGGAATTTCCTGGTCGATTTCTGGGCCGCATACAACCGCTTTCTGGCCCATGTGATTAATAATCTGCCGGGGGAGTCGGCCACCGTCACCTGCAACATCGGCAACAATGCGCCAGCCACGTTAGGGTGGATTGCCCAGGACTACGTCGCCCACTTAAAGCATCACTTAAACCAGATCCTGGGCCAGACCTTTGAAACGAGCTACGGGAAGTGAGATTCTCTATTGCACGCAGAATGTGGTCGCATTTTGCTGCGACGTTGCTGCTCATCACTCTTGCGATGGGCGGGTTTGTCTTGTATATGACGGCAATGCCGGGAGCATCTTTCTTAAGTGCTCTCCCCCCGCTTTCGGCTGAGGAAACTGAGATCAAAGCCAACCTCACACGGTATGTCGCTGATGTGGCCGGAGAGATTGGCGAACGCAACGTCATTGCGTACACACCGTTACAGAAAACGGCACAATACATCGAAGACCACCTTAAAAAACTTGGGTACGACGCGAAGTCGCAGGAATATGTGGTGCAGATGAGGAAGGTCCGCAATCTTATCGTGGAGATTCCCGGCGGCGCGCGCGCGAATGAGATCGTCGTGATCGGCGCGCACTATGACACGGTCTATGATTGCCCCGGATCTGACGACAACACCAGCGGCGTCGCTGCATTGCTGGAGCTTGCACGGATTCTCAAGAACTCTCATCCCGCCCGCACTGTGCGGTTTGTTGCGTTCGTCAATGAAGAGCCGCCCTGGTTCCAGACCGGCGACATGGGCAGCCTGGTTTATGCGAAGGAAGCGCATCGCAAGAAGGAGAACATTGTTGCTGCGGTCTCGCTGGAGACCATCGGCATGTACTCTGACGCTGAGGGCAGCCAGCAATACCCTGAGGGATTCAAGGCGCTCTACCCGTCGAAAGGCAACTTCATCGCCTTCATCGGCGATCTCGGGTCGCATGCCCTGGTTCGGGACGCCGTCGCCTCGTTCCGGGCTTCGACTCAATTTCCTTCCGAGGGCAGCTCCGTTCCGGCGTGGATTACCGGCGTCGGCTGGTCGGACCACTGGTCGTTCTGGCAGGAAGGCTATCCCGGAATCGAGGTCACGGACACAGCGCCGTTCCGCAATCCAAATTATCACCGGCCCACCGACAAGCCTGACACGCTCGACTATGACCGCATGTCCCGCGTGGTGCGTGGCCTGGTGGGGGTTGTTAAAGATTTGGGAAAGTAATTCCGACTGGCTGCGCTCTGCCCTGTCCCCGGTTTTCCAATTTCCGAGTTCACCCGTTATACTGTTGCCATGTCGGTCTTCAGCGATATCTTCGGCATCGCCAAAGGAATGTCCGTTACGCTGCGGGAGATGTTTTCCAAGACAATTGTGGAAGACTATCCCAACAAGAAGCTGCCCAATGAGGGCGCGGTTTTTCAGGAGCGTTTCCGCGGATTGCACGAGTTGCAGCGCGACGAAAACGGCCTGGAAAAGTGCGTGGCCTGTTTTCTGTGCGCGGCCGCGTGTCCTTCCAACTGCATTTACATTGAGGCGGCGGAGAACACGGAAGAGAACCGCATCAGCGGCGCCGAGCGTTACGCCAAGGTCTATAACATCGACTACAACCGCTGCATCTTCTGCGGCTATTGCGTCGAGGCCTGCCCCACGGACGCCATCACCCATGGCCACGGCTTCAAACTCGCGACCTTCAACGCCAGCAACCTGGTCTATCGCAAAGAGGCCCTGCTGGTTCCCATCCCCGCGAACGCAGGCAAGCCACTCGAGGAACCGGCGGCGGTGATGGTGCCGGAAAAGAGGGCCTAAGCGGAGATTGAAAATTTGCAATCGGGTAATTGCGTAATTCTCAAAGAGCTCTTGGCACAATTGCCAAATTTTAAATTTCCCGATTACAAATCTTGCCCTTCAGGGTTTCCGCGTCGGCCTCAAAATCACCTCGCTCACAAACGCCTGGGGTCTTTGCGTTACCAGCATCTCTACCGCGTGGGCGACATCCTCCGGCATCAGCATCTTCTCCGGGCTCTTGCCTTCATGCGGGGAAAACTCGGTGTGCGTGGACCCTGGACAAATAGCGCTTACGCGAATGTTGTGACCGCGGAGCTCCTCGGCCACGGAGTACGTGAGCCCATTCAGCCCCCACTTTGAAGCCGAGTAAGCGGCGCCGTTGGGAAGCGCATTCTTTCCGGCGATCGACGATATGTTGATGATGTCGCCACCGCCGCCGGAGATCATCATCGGCGCAAAAGCGCGGATGACGTAAAAAACCCCGCGCAGGTTGGTGTTGAAAATTGCGTCCCATTTTTCTGGTGGCATGGTGTGAAGCGGCCCGCCGGTCCACCCGATTCCCGCATTGTTGACCAGGATATCCAGCCGGCCAAAGGTTTTTTGCACCCGTTCGGCCAGCGCCGCCACGGAGTTCCCGTCGGCGACGTCGCAAGCCATGGCTTCTGCCTGGCCGCCGGCGGAGCGGATCTGCCCGGCAGTATGTTGCAGCCTGGCCAGTGTGCGCCCGCAGATGATGGTGGTCGCGCCCAGGCTCGCCAGTTTGAGCGCGATCGCAGCGCCAATTCCGCGGCCACCGCCGGTTACCAGGGCTATCTTTCCATTTAGGACGTTGTTCATTTTTGCCTGTTTTCCTTTAGTTTAAAGGGCTGTATCCCACAAATACTTAATCTCTATTATCCGGCGGAACGATTCGTCGCCGGCGGTGTCAATATGAGTTAGAAGTTCGTGTTGTCTATTGCTGGTAGGATACGCCGACGCCGCTTATTCTTGCGACGGCAGAGGAGAACTGCGGGTAACCAGAACTGATATCGCGGGAAGGGAAGACGGATACGTTGCGCTCGCGGATAACTCGTCACCAGCAACTTTGCATCTGACCAGTAAACTGCCAATTTTAAGCAGCAGCTTGCCTAAATGTGGGGTGCGTCTTTTATAATCCGTGGTTCCAAAGCTTTAACGGAAAAGACAGGCCCGAGTGGGATTGCGTTTTTGCGAGCATCGGGCCCACAAATCTGGCAGAGATGGACTGAAGGAGCAAAACTCAATGAAAAGAGTGCTTGTCACGTTTGTGCTTGCGCTAACCACGGCAGCCCTGGGACAGGGATCTTCGCCTTCGCAACAGCCACCGGCTCAGCAGCCCGCGGCGACTGATCAGCAGGCCAACGTTCCCACCAGCCAAAAGGTGATTAAAGATCCGGCGGAGTACAACGCTTACATCACCGCCCTGAATACCACTGACCCCGCGGCCAAAGGCCCGGCCATGGAAGCATTTGTCGCCCAGTACCCCAACAGCATCGTCAAGATTGATGCTCTGGAGCAGGCGATGGGCGCGTACCAGCAGGCGGGGAACCAGCCGAAGGTGGAGCAGCTTGCCAGGCAGATCCTGCAGATCGAGCCCAACAATGTGCGTGCCCTGGCCATCGTGGTTTTCATAGAGCGTAACCAGATCAAGGACGCGGCCACCGGGGCCAAGGCCCGTACCGATGCCGAAAAAGGCCTGGCGGAGCTGCCCAACTGGAAGAAGCCGGAGGGAGTTTCTGACGCCGATTACGAAAAGATGCGCAACCAGATGGCCGGCATTTTTGCCGGTACTGCCGCATTCGGCGCGTTGCAGCAACAGGACTATCCAGCCGCGCAGAAATACTACGAGCAGGCACTGAAAATTGATCCCAGCGATCTGGCCAACAATTACCAGATGGCCATCTCGCTCCTGCAAGCAAATCCGATGAATCCGCTGGGCTTCTGGTACGGCGCCAAAGCGCTCAGCCTTGCCCAGACGCAGAATCCGCAGGCTTTTCAGGCTTGGTCGCCTTATTTCGTTTCCAAGTACAAAAAGTACCATGGCAACACTGACGACTGGAACCAGCGCATAACGGCGGCGGCAGCCCAGACGGCTCCACCTGCCAACTTTGTCGCCAGTATCCCGCTTGCTCCAACGCCGTGTGATCTGGCCGCACAGGCAGCCCAGCAAAACACTGTCGATCAACTCTCTGCCAGCGATTGGGAACTGGTGCTCTCCTGCCGTGACAAGACTCCCGCCAACAAAACGGCGGCCGAGCAGTTGTGGAACCAGATCCAGGCGAAGCAGAAAAACGGCGAAGCCAAATTGAAGATTCCCGTGAAAGTTGTCACCGTACCGGATGCGAACTCGATGGAAGTCGCGCTAAGCGAGGACAACCAGACGGCCAACAAAGCGGACATGAAGGTCGCGATGGAAAAGCCCATGACCAAGCCGCCTGCCCCTGGCGCAATGATCGATGTCATTGGCGTGATCTCGGAATACACGCCAGATCCGTTCATGTTCACCATGACAAAGGGTGAGCTGCCGGTGGCCAAACCGGTGCCCAAGACGCCCGCGAAAAAAGGCGCCCCGGCCAAGCGCCCTGCAAGTAAGAAGAAATAGTGAGGCAACAAACCTAAAAGAGGCAGCCCCGTGGCTGCCTTTTTATTTGTCTATTCTCCGAGCATCAGGCGTTGCACTGAATGCGCCCGCCCGGTGGCGCCATCGCAGCCAATCAGAACGGCACAGAAACGCGGGTCGCCCTTGGCGGCCTCAAAGCGTCCGGGCAGCCCGGTAAGAAACCGGTGCAGGACCTGCTCCTTTTGCACGCCAATCACGCTGTCATAGGGGCCGGTCATGCCGACGTCAGTCTGATACGCCGTCCCGTTCGGCAAGACCCTGGTGTCCGCGGTAGGCACGTGGGTATGCGTCCCCAGGACCGCCGTCACGCGGCCGTCCAAGTACCAGCCCAGGGCGATTTTTTCGGAGGTCGCCTCCGCGTGGAAATCCACGATCACCACCTTGCTGGTGATTTTGGCCAGCAGGGCGTCGGCTTTGCGGAAGGGATCGTCGGTATCCTGCATGAAGACGCGGCCTTGCAGGTTGATTACGGCAAAGCTCTGACCCATGGGAGTGGAGCCTTCATACAGGCCGACTCCGGGAACGCCTTCGGCATAGTTTGCCGGACGCAATACTTTTCTGGCCCGCCCTCTCGGGTCACCATTCGCCGAGTTAAAATATTCCACGATCTCGCGCTTGTCCCAGATGTGGTTGCCGGTGGTCAGCACGTGGCAGCCCAGGTCAAAGAGCTCGTCGGCGATGGCCGGCGTGAGTCCAAAGCCGCCCGCCGCGTTTTCCGCGTTGGCAATGACCAGGTCGATCTTGTTGGTTTCCACCACGTGGCCCAGGTGGTCGTGCACGATCTTGCGTCCCGCGCTGCCGAATATGTCGCCGATGAAGAGAATCTGCATGGGTTCAAATCTATGGATTTCGAATCTTTGATACTAACATCCGCCTACTGCGCCAGCTCCACCGTGGCCAGAAAGTCATAATTTCCCGCTGAGCCCAGATGCAGATTCCGCACGCGCCCGGAGTGCACCACCACACTGTCGAAGTACCAGAGATCGATGTAAGGCAGCTCGTCGGCCAGGATGCGCTGCACTTCGCCATAAATCTGCTTACGCTTTAGCTGGTCCGTGGTCCTTCGTCCTTCGTCAATGAACTGGTCCAGACGCGGGTTTGAATAGTAGCCGCGATTGTCGCGCTTGGGGGGGAAGCTGGCGGAATGGAATACATCTTCAAAAATATCCGGGTCCTGGTTGCTGTATCCGACCCAGCGCAGGGAATACATTTGAAACTCGCCTTTGATCACGTCAGAAAAAAATGTGGCAAATTCAAAGCTGCGTATGCCCAGCGCGATGCCCACCTGCTTGAGTTGCTGTTGCAGCACGGCGGCCAGCAGGCGCGTGGACTCCTCGGCGGTTGATATCTTCATCGTCAGGTGGAAGCGAACGCCGTCCTTGCCGCGCGTATAGCCGGCCGCGTCTAGCAGGTCGTTCGCTCTGGCGGGATCGTGAGGATAATGCGCTACCTGGCCGTTGTAGGCCCAATGTTCCGGCGGAAGAATACTGTCGGCCAGGCGTCCTAAATCGCCAAAAAGGTAATGCAGTATGGGACCGCGATCGATCGTATAGGCAAGGGCCTGGCGCACGCGCACATCTTTGAGGATGGGGTCGCGCAGATTGAACGCCAAATATTGCAGGCTCGATCCGGGTTGCTCGATGATTCTGAGATTGGATTCACGCCTAAGCGTATTGATGATGTCCGGGGTCAGGGAAGTGACGGCGATGTCGGCGCTGCCTTTGCGCAGCTCCAGCGCACGTGTAGTCGTGTCCGGCACGATGTTGAAACGCAGGCGCCGCACCCTGGCGTGCTCGCCCCAGTAACTTTCATTGCGCTCCAGGACTACTTCGCTGTCCGGCGAGAGGCTCACAAACCGAAACGGCCCCGAGCCGACAGGAGCACGATTGAAGTCTTTATCGCTGCCGTACGGCACAACGCCAAATGCCCCACCCGTCAGGTTCCACAGCAGCGGAGCAAAGGGCTCCTTCAGATGGACTCTCACGGTAAAATCGTCCGGCGTCTCTACGGCGTCCACCAGCTTGTAAGCCGCGCCTTTCAGGGTCATCAGGGAGCCGTTGCGCATTGTGTCCAGCGTCCACTTCACGTCCCGGGCGGTGAGCGGGCGGCCATCGTGAAAGCGAATACCATGGCGCACATGAAAAATGTAATTCTGTGGATCAGGGATTTCCCAGCTCTCAGCCACGCCGGGCAACAAGTTGAAGTGGTCGTCTTTACGAACCAGCGAATCGAAGATCAATTCATCGATGCGCTCGGATTGTGCATCCTTGCCGATGCGCGGATCAAGGTTCGCCGGACTGCTCTCAATGACTACGACCAGGGTGTCTGCACTGGGTTTCTTGGCGCAGGAGAGCAAGCTCGCGCACAGCAACAACAGAAAACCTTTTAACCACAAAGGACACGAAGGAACACGAAGATGTCTGGTAGCGTGAGGGCTCCAGCTCTGTGTTTCTCTGTGGCTTCTGCGGTTAAGCATAAGAGATCTTCCCCAGCACCACGGGGCGCTTCGCACCGGTTGCCGAGGGAACGTTGCCCGGTTGCCGGTTCCATGTCTGGTACGCCAGCAGCGCAAACGCCACTGCTTCTTTTGCCTGGCTGGGTACGCCAAATTCATCGGAGTGCCTAAGCGTGAGTCCCAGGCGTATCGCTTCCTGCTTCAGCATGTTCATCAGAGTCGCGTTCTTTGTTCCGCCGCCGGAGACAACCCAGTCACCATATCTTCCTCTGCCCAATACAAAACGCCGCAGCGCCTGGGTTATTGAACCTGCCGTAAGCGCCGTTGCCGTGGCGATCACGTCTGCTTTTGCGGCCTTGCCGCAGCGGCCTAAGAATGTCTTGGCGTAAGCGCTTCCGAATTCTTCACGCCCGGCGGTCTTGGGTGGCGGAAGCCGGAAAAAGGGAGCACGAAGCGACTCTTCAAGTATTGGTTGAAGTATTGCTCCCCGGCGCGCGATTGCGCCTCCGCGATCATACGGCTTGTTGAACAGCATTTGCGTCAGCTGGTCGATCACCATGTTTCCCGGCCCGGTATCAAACGCCAGCACTTTATCTGGGCCATCGCCTGCGCCGATTGCCGTCAGATTGGCGATCCCGCCGATGTTCTGAACGATGCGTCCCCTGTGCTTGGCGCGAAAGATCACATAATCGAGCAACGGAACCAGCGGCGCGCCTTTGCCGCCTGCTGCCATATCTGCCGGACGAAAATCTGAAACCACCGGAACTCCCAGCCGGGCGGCCACCACCGCGCCTTCCCCCGTTTGCCATGTGCACGCGATTTTTTTTCCCAGATAAGGCGCCGCTGCGCCCTGATGGTAAAGGGTCTGGCCGTGGCATCCGACCAGGTCCAGCTTTGATCCGGCCTTCTTCTGCGCTTTGCGCGCGGCCTCAGCGTAAAACTCGCCCAGGCGAAAATTGAGCCGTGCAAGCTCCGCCACGCTGATCTTGCCGGCGTTCATGGCCGCAAGTATGGCCAGCCGGATGGCTTTTGGATACTCGGTGGAATGATGGGCAAGCAGATCAAAGCTCAGATAGGAGCCACGGCCCTGAATGCTCACCACCGCCACATCGACTCCGTCCGCCGAAGTCCCGCTCATCACCCCGGCCACGATCAAACGTTGATCTCCTTTGCCGTGTGCAGGCGGTCATCGATCACCGCGCCGCCCACCACGCGTGTGAAATCGGTCACAATCTTCCGCAGCTTCTCCACGACTTTGGCTTTGGGTTCCGCGGCGAATCCGCGCAGCTCGGCGGAGCGTTTCTTGAAAGCAAGCACGCGTTGCGCCGCCCGGGCCACATGGGCGGCAAACTTGCGGTCGCGCTCGGCCGTGCGCAAGACAGCCTCATAGCCACGCCAGACCAACTCCTGGTTGTGGCACACCAGGAACATGTCCGCGCCGGCGCGGAGTGTCTCCACCGCCACGTCTTCGATCTCGCCGGTCGAAAGCACTCCGCCCATCTCCAGATCGTCAGAGATGATCAGTCCGCTGTAGCCGATCTTCTTGCGCAATACGTCCTGCATCCACTTGCGCGAAAGCGAGGCCGGCAGCTTGTTATTCGTGACCTCGGGATAGCAAGCATGGGCCACCATCACGAAAGGAATTTGCCGGCGCAGTTCGCGATACGGCGCCAGGTCTTCCGCCCACATTTTCTTCCAGCCTTTTTGCACTACCGGCATGTCATGATGGCTGTCCAGATTGGCTTCACCCAGGCCGGGAAAATGCTTGCCGCAACCCAGGACCCTGGCCGCCTTCAAGCCGCGTAGAAATTCGCGCGCGTAAGCGATCGTCTGTTTCGGATCGGCCGATGCCGTCCGGCTGGTCAGGACTGAACGCGCGGCCTCGAATCCAAGATCGAACACCGGCGCAAAATCGGTGTTGAAGCCCAGAGCGCGCGCCTCCAGCCCCAGGATGTTCCCATGCATGCGGAAGAGCTTGCGATTTCCGGTAGCAAACACGTCCTGGACGGAAGGGGCCGGCGCTATCACTTTTTTCAGACGATCCACCGTCCCGCCTTCCAGATCAACACAGAGAAACATAGGGACGCTGGTGGTTGCCTGCGAGTCGCGCAGCAATCGCCATGTTTGTGCCGGCCCTTCAATGTTGCGTGCGAACAGGATCACTCCGCCGGGCTGGAGCGTGGCCAGTGTCGTGCGCAGCTTGCTGTCGATGGCCAATCCGTCATAGCCAAGGATCAGCAGTTGGCCAACCTGCTGGCGAAGGGTGTCAGTTTTTGGCATGCCTCTCGATTATACGAACTTCGCCGAGAAGCTGAAGCCTGACGCTATCGGCAACCTGTATTCCGATCTCAGCGGCACTTCGATGAGCTGTTATCGGGAAAATCCTGCCGTACGTGGCCCTGCAGATCGCGATTCAGGTAGCGGCAATTGGAATTGAAGTTCGGGTCCTGGGAAAAGTCAATGCGCATGGCGTTGTCAATGTGGTTGTTTTGGAAGCTGTTGTTGAAGTTTGCCAGCCCGCTTCCCGAGGGATAGCTCCAAATTGCAACCAGGTTGCGGGCCGTACCGCCGTCTGACTGAATAGTGTTCTCAGTAAAAACAGAGTTTTGCACCTGCCCCCGCAAAATGATGCCAATGGATCCTGTGGCATTCATCTGCACGGAGTTCTTAAATACATTCCAGTTGGCGAAGGTCTCACCCGGACCTCCGCCTCCGATGACGATTCCGTACCGTGCGGGATGAATAAACTGGTTGGACTCGAGAATGATTCCGTTATTGGTGAAGCTGTCAGCATTGAACCCATAGTATGTATCTTTGGCGATATTGTCGTGAAACCAGACCTGGTCCATGATCCAGCCTCCGTAGGCGATGAGATACCCCTCTACAAGATTTTTGCGGACCTCACCCATCGCGTTACTCAGCACAATGCCATCCATGGCCCCGCCCGGCGGCGAACCGCTGGTCATGGGACGGCCGGGTTTGGTGACGGTGACATTTTCAATCAAGTTTCCCGAGCTTACCTGTGGGGTGGGCGTGGGTGTATTTCCCCAAATCCGAACCGCAAACGCTTCGTACTTAATATTCCTGAGCCCGGCGTCGCCGGAGCCGCCGATAACGTTTACATCGTGGATCCAGTGGCCGCCTTCGCGCGATCTCAGCAGAATGCCGGCAAGATTCAAGGGAAGTTCTCCGGGGCTGGTCAACTGGTCGTGGCTGGCATCAACGGTCAGGTCAGACAGCTCAACTCCTGACGACCCGTCTGAGCGCGTAGCGATCACCGTGTTGTGCCCGCCCGTGAAGGGAGATCCGTTCTTATCCACAAATTGGTCGCGAACATAACTGACAAGCTGTAACCGGGTCCGGCCTGTGCCGCTGCCGTGGATCTTCCAGTTCTTTTCCACGGTAAACCCGAGACTGCTCCCCTGCGTGCGCCCTTTGTCCAGGTCCCAGTCATACTGGCCGTTGGTTTGGAACGTGCCGCTGGCAATGCAAACGATCAGGTTCTCCTGAGGGATGTTCTTCTGTGTCCCCCAGGTCGGGCGCTGGCCCTCCGCGATGGTGCGCAGGATGGTGTCAAACTTCTCCGCGCTGGTACCGTCCAGCGGGTCCTTGGCGCTGGTACCGGATTGCTGGCCGCCACGCGCAGGAGCGCCGATGAAGATACGGGTAAAATTTGCGGGGACCGCAGCGACCGTGCAGTCCCTGGATGTGACCTCAGGAGTGAGAGGCTTACATGAAACCAACGCCAATACGAGCGCTGGGGGAAAAACGAGGCGCGCGCACTTCATATAACGTCCTTGCCAACTTGCGTACACGGATCCGGTGTTATCGAACCCATGCCGGAATACGCCTTCGACAAAGACAGAAGTGCCCAAAGCCGGCGGCCAAGCCGGTTGGATTCCGGGGTCATCAGACCTGATGGTTCAGATCTGCAGATCTTCGAAACAAGGGTCTACTTTGTAAATGCCTGAAAGACGGTGCAAAGAGTATAGCAGCGCTGGGAATAGCATTTTAGTTAACACGAAACAGAGGTGAAAATTTAAAAAAGAAGCGTGTTACAAGAGAGTTAGAGTGCATTCTTACAACTGTTTCTTTAACTCCCACAGCAAGTTCATTGCTTCCATCGGCGTGAGATGGTTCAGGTCGGCCTCCTTCAGCCTGTCCACGATTCTCTGTGAGAGCGGAGTGAACATGGTTAATTGCATCTGCGGCTCGATTGCTGGCGCGCCCGGCGAGAGATGCGCCGTGGTCTGTTGTTCAGCGCTCTCGTGTTCGTGCAGCACCTCGCGCGCTCGCACCACCACCTCCGGCGGCAACCCGGCGAGCTTACCCACTTCGATCCCGTAACTGCGGTCGGCTGGGCCGGCCTCCACTTTGCGCAGAAAGACGATTCCCCCGGCAGTCTCCTTCACTGAGACGTGGAAGTTTTTTACTCCTGGGAGCCGGTCAAGTTCCGTCAGTTCGTGATAATGCGTGGCAAAAAGCGTCTTGGCACGGCTGGTGGAATGTATGTACTCAATCACGGCCCAGGCGATGGCCAGCCCGTCATAGGTCGCGGTGCCCCGGCCAATTTCGTCCAGCAGCACCAGAGAATGCGGCGTGGCTGTGTTCAGGATCGCCGCAGTCTCGGTCATCTCCACCATAAACGTGGATCGGCCGCGCGCCAGATTATCGCTGGCGCCGATTCGGGTAAAGATGCGGTCCACCACCGGCAGCCGTGCCGAGCGCGCCGGCACAAAGCCGCCCATCTGCGCCATCAGCACCGTAAGCGCCGTCTGCCGCAGGTACGTGGATTTGCCGCCCATATTCGGACCGGTGATCAGCAAAATGCCGTGGCTGGTGGAGTTGAGATAAAGATCGTTGGGGACAAATCGATCATTGCTCCCGGTTAGCTCCAGTTGCTCCAGAACCGGGTGTCTGCCTTCAACGATCTCCAGTTCGTTCGAATCGGCGGCAAATTGCGGGCGGCAATATGCACGGTTCTGCGCGATGAACGCCAGCGCCGCAAGCACGTCCACCTCCGCCAGCGCCAGAGAGGTCTGCCGGATGCGCCGAGCCTCGGCGGCAATCGCTGTCCGAAGTTCGGTAAACAGCCGCCTCTCGATCTCAACGATCTTCTCCTGCGCGTCCAGCACCTTGGCTTCGTACTCTTTCAGTTCCGGCGTGGTGAAGCGCTCGGCGTTGACCAGGGTCTGCTTGCGCTCGTAGTCCTGCGGCGCGTGGTGCAGGTTGGCCTTGCTGATCTCAATGTAGTAGCCGAAAACCGAATTGAATTTGACTTTGAGCGAGTTGATGCCTGTGCGCTTGCGCTCGCGGTCTTCAATCTGCGCGATGTACTGTTTGCTGTTGCGGCTGAGGTTGCGCAGGTCGTCCAGCTCCTTGTCGACGTCGGGCTGGATCACGCCGCCATCGGCCAGCGTCAGAGGCGGTTCGGCGATCATGGTCTTTTCAATGCGCTCGCGCAGGCCGGCCATTTCATCGAGCAGGGAATTCAGTTCCGCCAGCCGCGTCGCAGCCAGCTTTGCCAGTGCAGCCTTGATGCGCGGAATACGGTTCAGGCTGGAGCACAGCGCCAGCACGTCCCGCGGATTCGCCGTCTCCAGAGTCACGCGGCTAAGAAGACGCTCAATATCGAGCACGCCCTCCAGCGCCCGCCGCAACTCTTCGCGGGCAACGAACTCCTTGACTCCGGCCTCCACCGCGTCCAACCGCTGGTTGATCTCTTCCATGTGAATCGACGGCCGCAGCATCCAGGAGCGCAGCAGCCGCTTGCCCATGGGTGTGAGCGTGGCATCTAACGCGCGAAAGAGCGTGACCTCATTGCCGGTGTTGGCAAACAGCGGTTCCACCAGCTCCAGGTTGCGGACGGTGACGGCATCCAGCACCAGGTATTCCTGGCGATCGTAAAAGCCGATGCGGTCCACATGTTCCAATGTGCCGCGCTGGGTGGAGCGGACATAATGCAGGATCGCCCCCGCCGCTGTGGCCGCCGCCGGACGCCCCTGCAAGCCAAATCCTTCCAGAGACAGCACGCCCAGCTTGTTCTCCAGCAAGGGCACAGCGTAATCCGGGGCAAAGACCCAGTCCTCCAGCGGCGTTTCCGTAAATCGTGCGCGTTCACCGGGCTGTTGCAGGCTTATGGGGGCGGCTGGTTTGTTCTCCGCCGCGTCCGGCTTTATTGTGGGATCTGGCATTGCGCCGACGCTGTTCAGTGGCGCCTGATCGAACAGCGGCAGCCCAGAGGGATACAGAACTTCCCGCGGCCGCAACTGCTGCAGCTCTTCCACAACGCGCCGCTCGGCGTCAGGGCCGCGAAATTCAGTCGCGCGAAATTCGCCCGTGGAAAGATCAAGAGCCGCCAGTCCCACCGCGCCGGACGCCCGCGCCAGCGCCGCCAGAAAGTTGTTTTCCTCCGAGCCCACGCTCGAATCAATGGCCGTCCCCGGGGTGAGCACCCTGGTTACTTCCCTCCGGACCAGCTTTTTTGCCGCGCTGGGCTCTTCCATCTGCTCGCAGATCGCCACCTTGAAACCCTTGCGCAGGAGTCTCGAAAGATAATTCTCCGCCGCGTGATACGGCACGCCGCACATGGGGATGGCGTGGTCTTTTTCCTTGTTGCGCGAAGTCAGCGTGATCTGCAGCTCCCGCGCTGCCACGACCGCGTCTTCAAAGAAGAGTTCGTAGAAATCTCCCAGGCGGAAGAAGAGCAGGGCGTTGGGATGCTGCTTCTTGATCGCGGCATATTGCCGCATCAGCGGCGTGGAGGGCTCGGTCATACGAAGTGATCGGCTGGTGAGCGGATTATATCCCAGCGTAGCTTGAGCGCCGAAGATCGTCGAAAGGATCGGCGATATCAACGAAATGTACGTTACAAAATATAAGTGATTCTGATAACTGAATACCAAAAATGCACTACCGGCCCACTTTGATTAAGACCCGCTAAGATTTGCACAGGGTTTGCCCGCCCAGTTTTTGCAAAACCGGTTTTCACTCAACCGGATACGCCAAGGTGAACCCTTTCATGTGCAGTCCGGTATTGCCCCCTGTTAGTTTTACCAGTACTTCAGGGCATCGGAGCTGAATATTCTCTCATCAACAGAAGAAGTAAATTTAGTAGCCTTGCAGAGGGCTTCTAGCATTTCCGCCGCACCCAGCCGGTGACGGTTCCTTGCGAAAGCAGACTGCATTTCACTCAAGAGGAGCCAATGAAATGGCCGAGAGTTTCAGTGTGTCCAGGAAGAGTTCGACTAAATCATTGAGCCGGTGCGGAATTGACGATGACCAAAGTGCGTCATTGGTAAAGGTGCTCGTGGTAGACGATTACGGGCCGTTTCGCCGGTTCGTATGTTCAATGCTAAAACGAATGCCGGCATTGCAGATCGTCGGCGAGGTCGCGGACGGTTTGGAAGCGGTTCGCATGGCTGCAGAGGTGCAACCGGACCTGATTCTATTGGACGTCGGGCTTCCGGGCGTGAACGGAATTGAAGCAGCTCGACGAATCCGGGAACTTGCTCCCGATAGCCAAATCATCTTCCTGAGCCTGGAAACCGCCGCCGACGTGGTGGAAGAAGCGCTCAATTTGGGGGCACTGTGCTATATCGCCAAGGAACACATTGGGAGCAAGCTCCTGCCTGCGGTGGAGGCAGTAATCCTGGACAAGGTATTGCTCAACACACGAACCGGAGTCGCCTGACGGACTTTTGAAATCGCGGCCAAATCAGGTCATCAGCGCGTCGTGTTATCTGGCGCGATTTGCACGATGCCTTTGAGTTAACGTTCCAAGCGAGCCAGTAATTTGCGCTGCGCGCTTTCATGGCGGGTGTGCCGCTCCGAGAGGCTTCATGGAGGGGTCTCCAGCACTCGCTTGGGCATTTGGCCCACGTCGAAGGAAAATTCCGCCGGTCTGCCATGCCTGGTTCATAATTGGAGCACTATGACGGCATCAACAAAGCAGATCGGCCAGCAGCCTACGCCTGAGTCGGCGCTGCCGGCAGACGCTGCCCAGAACCAAATGGGCAATGACCAACCAGGCGAAGATCAGCTGGCGCAAAATCAAGTTCCACCGCTCACCGGCTACAACCTATTCCTTAGCGATCGCACACTGGCACAGGCTGTGGAGCGCGAAGGCGCTGGCTGGGCGCGGGAGCAGATCAGCGAGCTTGGCCGCCTGTTGGGCACGGAAGAAGCGCAACGCTGGGGCTTTGAAGCCAATGAGAACAGGCCGGTGTTGCACACGCATGACCGGCACGGAAACCGCCGCGATGAGGTGGTCTTTCATCCCGCGTGGCACAGCTTGATGCGGACTTCGGTCGCGCACCGGCTGCACAGCCTGCCGTGGGAGCAACAACAAAGCGGTTCAGGAAGCGCCAAGACACACAGAAGCGGCGCGCACGTGGCGCGAGCGGCACTCATGATGCTGACCGCCCAGAATGAAGCGGGGCATACGTGTCCGATATCGATGACTTTTTCTGCCGTAGCGGCGTTGCGCGCGGAACCTGACCTGGCGCGCGCATGGGAGCCGCGAATTCTCTCCTCCACTTACGACTCCCGGTTCGCGCCGGCGCAGGAAAAGTCCGGCGTTCTGCTGGGCATGGGGATGACGGAAAAGCAGGGCGGGTCCGATGTGCGCGCCAATACTACACGCGCAGAGAGAATTGGAAACTCGCGCGAGTACCTGATCACCGGACACAAATGGTTCGTTTCCGCGCCGATGTGCGACGCGTTCCTCATCCTGGCGCAGGCTCCGCGAGGGCTCTCCTGCTTCTTGCTTCCGCGATGGACGCCCTCCGGAGAGCGCAACCGTTTCCACATCCAGCGGCTGAAAGACAAGATGGGAAACCGCTCCAACGCTTCCGGCGAAGTGGAATTCGCGCAGGCGTGGGCGCATCTGGTGGGAGAAGAGGGAAGAGGCGTGCATACCATCATTGAGATGGTCAACCACACGCGGCTCGATTGCGCGATTGCCGCAGCGGGGCTGATGCGGCAGGGGCTGGCGCAGGCCGTGCATCACGCGGGCCATCGCCGGGCATTTGGAAAATTGTTGATTGAACAACCGCTGATGCGCAACGTGCTGGCCGACCTGGCCATTGAGTCCGAAGCGGCGACGTTGCTCATGGTCCGCCTGGCGCGTTCTTTTGATGCGCGCGAATCGGACGCGGGTGAGCGGGCATTCTGCCGTATTGCCACGGCCATCGCCAAATACTGGCTATGCAAACGCTCTCCCGTCCACGTAGGCGAGGCGCTGGAATGCCTAGGCGGCAACGGCTACGTGGAAGAGTCAATCATGCCACGTCTCTACCGTGAAGCGCCGTTGTACTCGATCTGGGAAGGCTCGGGAAATGTGATCTGCCTGGACGTTCTACGAGCTTTGACGAAAGATCCGGCAACCGTGGAAGCGCTGCTGGCCGAGTTGAAGTCCGTTGCCGGCGCAGACAAGCGTCTTGACAGTTATATTGCCGGCATTCAAGAGCGGCTGGTTGACAAGGCCGGCAACGTCTCTCTCCATGGCTACGGCGCGACCGACTATGCGGCCAGGGAACTCACGGAGAGGCTTGCACTGGCATTGCAGGCGTCGCTGGTTGTGAGGCATAGCTCGCAGACCGTCGCCGATGTGTTTATCGCTTCACGCTTGGCCGGGCAGCATGGCCAGGCTTTTGGGACGCTGCCGGCGGGGGTTGATGTGGATTCTATTCTCGGGGATATCGGTCATCTTGCCTCACCCCGATAAAAAAGTCTTCGCGACCAACTTTCAGCCGCGAAGACTCCACCAAGGAAAGAAAAACAGAAGGCTACACAGAGGCCAGCGAAGGAGCTCGGCAGGAGCCACTGTGCTCTTCTTTTAGTTCCCTACCAATTTAGTGAGAGAAACCGGCGAATCGTTTCACACAGGTCCTCATTTTCATTCATTTATTTTCTTGCCGGCGCTGCGCTGAGCACGCGTTATTTCGGTTCATCAGAACACGTTGCGTTTTGCGCGCGGGGCGGCGGCGTACTTTTGCTTACAGAAGCCGACACATTACCGCGAGGCGCATCACAACCAGACAGATACTTTCGATAAGGTCATTCCCGACGAGATCAATGAAGGTGCGGCGCTGCTGGCCGCCTGGGCATGGAATGTTTCGGAAATGCCGGTGGCTCTGCCCCATCATGCCTCCGTAGCAGGCCGGTGAACGCAGTAAGCTAATAATAAATAAGGGGTTACCGCCTAGAAAGACCATTTGCCGGTGGCTTTTGCAAAGTATAGAATTGGCCTCCTCTAGTTTACGATCCTGGGAATTTTTCGCCCAGACGGTTACTTTTCCTGCGTATTCGGGAAGGATATGGGGCGTGCAGTTTGCCGATCAACTTAGCCGTGCTGCCGGTTCCTGCCCCATCTTGTAAGCCGGAAGAGGTGCAATCTTGAGGCGCATTTTGCTCCTCTTTATCGTATGGTTCACCAGCGCCGCATGGTGCCTGGATCCTCATAAGCCCATCACGCAGTATGTCCATACGGTTTGGCATTCAGAAGATGGGTTGCCTCAAAACAGCATTCAGGCGATGGTGCAAACCAGAGACGGTTATGTCTGGATTGGGACACAAGAAGGGCTGGTCCGCTTCAACGGCCTTGCGTTCACGGTATTCAACAAGGCCAATACCGATGCCATTCGGCATGACGATATCAGGGTGCTTTATCAGGACCATGATGAAACATTGTGGATCGGCACCTACGGTGGCGGGCTGGTGAGCTACAACAAACGTGGACAATTCACCAGCTATACGGTCCAGAGTGGGCTCTCCAACAACACCATTACAGCAATCCTGCAAGACCGGCGTGGAAGTTTCTGGGTCGGCACCAATGACGGCTTGAACGAACTTGTCGACCCGAAAAACGTTACTTTCCGCAGAAAGAATGGGCTTTCCGACAATATGGTGCAGGCCATCGCGGAAGATTCCGAGGGCCGGCTGGTCGTAGCTACGCGCAGCGGACTTGATGTGGTGGTCAATGGCAAGCCGATGGGAGCGTACTCCGCGTTCGTTACGAACAAGAAAGTGGTGAAAGCGCTCCTGCGTGACCATAGCGGCGTCTTGTGGGTAGGCACCGAGAATCACGGGCTTGACGCGCTCCATGGAGGAAAGCTGACTCACTATGGTCCCCGGCAAGGACTGCCGAACGCTCCCGTACACACGGTTTACCAGGACAATCAGGAGACGATTTGGGTAGGAACTCAAGGCGGGGGCATTTGCAGGCTGGTTTCAGGCAAATTTGATTGCTATTCATCCAAGGATGGACTGAGTGGACACTATGTCGAGTCCATCATTCAAGATCGTGAAGGCAGTCTCTGGGTGGGCACAGAGACCGGCGGCATTAACTGCTTCAAGGAAGGCGCGTTGACGAACTATGGCAGTGAGATGGGGCTGCACGGTTCGCCTCGCGCGATCCTTCAAGACCCCGACGGCAGCCTCTGGATCGGCACCAGCACCAGCCTTTTCCGCATGAAGGATTACAAGGTTACTCCGTATCTCACCGACAAGGGGCCGGCGAACAACTATGTGTATGCCATGTCTCAGGACCACCTGGGCAACGTGTGGGTGGGCACGGACGAAGGAGGCCTGAACAAATTCACCGGCCACACGGTAAAGAATTACAGGAAGGCTGACGGATTAGTCGATGACTTTATACCGGCAGTCTATGAAGACCGCGCTGGAGACATTTGGGTGGGCACTTTTTCTGGCGGTGTGAGCCGTTTGCACAACGGCAAGTTCATCAACTACACCACCAGGGAAGGACTGGGCAGCAATCGCGTTTGGGCAATCCATCAAGATCACCGGGGAAATCTATGGTTCGGTACGGATGCGGGTCTCAGCCTCTTTCGCGACGGCAAATTCATTAACTTTGACCTGCTGGAGGCTTCTCCGCAGGGCCCGGGCATGGGAAGCACCGTTGTGGTGATCTATGAGGATGCAGACTATATCCTTTGGCTCGGCACCTATGGCGGCGGCTTGAAACGGTTCAAAGACGGCAAGTTTGTCAGCATCACCATGCGGCAGGGACTGTCTGACGATACCACTTGGAGCATTTTGGAAGATGATCTCGGCTATTTTTGGATGAGTTCCAACCACGGCATCTCTCGCGTCAAGAAGAGTGAGTTGGTCGGCTTTACTGAGGGCAAGCTGACAAGCGTCACGTCGCAGTCGTACGGCGTGGCGGACGGCATGGAGAGTACTGAATGCAACGGTGGGACCCAGTATTCAGGATGGAAGACACGAGAAGGAAAATTGTTGTTTGCCTGTCTGAAGAGCGTGGTTGTGGTGGATCCGAACAATTTGCCGCACAATGTCCTAGCACCCCCGGTTGTCATTGAAGCAGTCAAGATCAATCAGCAGGAAATCAAGATCGATCACGAAAACAAAGAGACTGAGATCAGGGTTCCCGTAGGGAGCGGCGAAGTGGAATTTCAATATGCAGCGTTGAGCTACCTTGCTCCCAAAAAAGTGACCTTCCAATACATGCTGGAAGGCCAGGATACTGGCTGGAACAGCCCTTCGACTCCCGGTTTTATGGGCTACACAAATCTTTCTCCTGGGCACTACATCTTCCACGTGAAGGCTGCCAACAACGATGGTGTGTGGAATGACGATGGCGCATTGTTCCACTTCTATCTACAGCCTCGTTTCTATCAGACCAAATGGTTTAACTCGCTGTGCGCGGTAGTGCTGGTGCTCTCGCCCATCGGCATTTACCTCATGCGCATTCGTCAGGTACGCAAGAGAGAGCGGGAACTGGTCGTCCTGGTGGGACGCCGCACCCGTGAACTGCAAGTTGCCAAGGAACTGGCGGAGGCCGCGACCCGCGCCAAGAGCGATTTCCTGGCCAACATGAGCCATGAAATACGCACGCCGCTGAACGGCGTCACGGGAATGCTGGACCTGGTCGATCAAAGCGAACTCACCGCCGACCAGAAACAACTCGTGACCATGGCCCAGGATTCAGCCAACACGCTCATGGTAGTGATTAACGATATTCTGGATTTCTCTAAAATCGAGGCGGGAAAGCTGGCGTTTGATGTGCGAGAGTTCGATTTGACGGACACCGTAGCCGAGTCCACTCGCACCATGGCATTGCGCGCTCACCAGAAGGCTCTGGAACTCGCGTACCAGGTGGACCCGGAGATTCCCCAGTTTCTGCTGGGAGATGCGCATCGGATCAAGCAGGTGCTCATTAACCTTGTTGGCAATGCCATCAAGTTTACGGAGAAAGGCGAAGTGATCTTGCGCGTGGCGGCTGAGCGGCGCACCCAGGACGAAGTGCAGCTGCGTTTTGCTGTCTCGGATACGGGCATAGGCATTCCGGCGGAAAAGCAGCAGCTCATCTTTGAGGCGTTTTCGCAAGCTGATGCGTCCACCACACGCAAGTACGGAGGAACCGGACTGGGACTGGCCATATCATCTCGCATCGTTGGGCTGATGGGAGGCAAGATCTGGGTGGACAGCACGCCTGGCCAGGGATCAACGTTCTTCTTCACCGCCACGCTACCGGTAGCGGCCCAGGGCCTGGAACCCGCGGAAACGAGCAAGCCTGACCTGGCGGGCATTAGCGTGCTCGTGGTGGACGATAGCGCGAGCAATCGGACCATTCTGGAAGAGGCGTTGAAGACCTGGGGGCTCAAGACCGCGGCTGCCGGTTCAGGTTCTGAAGCTCTGCGCGAACTGCGTGAAGCCACGCGACAGGGAAAACCCTATTCATTGATGCTGGTCGATGGCCATATGCCCGGCATGGATGGGTTTGACCTGGTCCAACAAGTGAGACGGTCGCCTGAGCTTGCCGTTGCCACGGTGATGATGCTGACTTCCGACGACTACTACTCCTCCGTCCGGCGCTGCAGCCAGATGGGAGTCGCCGCCCATGTCATCAAGCCGGTGCGACTTTGCGAATTGCTGCCGGTCATCCGGCAAACGGTGGCGCCGGTGACGCACGAAACACAGCGTCCCCAACAAGAAGAGAGACGGTCTCCACGACCATTCCGTATCCTCCTGGCAGAAGACAACCTGGTGAATCAGCGGCTCGCTGTCCGCATGCTGGAGAAGATGGGCCATCAAGTAGTTGTGGTGCAAACAGGAGAAGAAGCGCTGAATGCACTCCGAAATGAAAAATTCGATCTGGTCCTGATGGATGTGCAGATGCCGGAAATGGATGGTTTTGCCGCGACCCGGGAAATCAGAAGAAGAGAACAAGGCGGACAAGACCGCCTGCCGGTGATCGCGATGACGGCCCATGCATTGAAAGGCGACCGCGAAAGCTGCCTGGAAGCAGGCATGGACGACTACCTGGCCAAGCCGATCAACCGCGAAGAACTGCAACAAGCGATTGAGCGGGCGATGAAGTCACGGAAAGAGGCACTTAGCGCACCATCTTCCGCGTTTGATTGATGCCGTTACGCTTGCCTTGCCGCAGGAGGCGCTTATTCAAGACTGCCTGCTTCAATGGTTACGTTTTCGCGAACGATCAGCCTGTGGCCCGTCATCTCTTTTACTTTCGTAAGCACGCGCTCAACGTGTTCCGCCGTGTCCACAAACGTGAGCACCAGGGGCAGTTTGCCGCCTGCATCCACCAGGGTTGAGGTCTTCACGCGGCCTCGGCCGGTGAAGCCGGCTACGGCATGCAGCACGGTGGCGCCGGCGATCCCCTGCTCGCGCAAAAATTTCAGCAGCTCCAGGTGCAGGGGCTTGCGATGCCACTCGTCGGCTTCATTCAGGTAGATCGATACCTGGACGGCTATGCGGGGCTCGTTCATCACAATGCGCCGACTTCCTCTCTTCAAATTCTACACTTGACCTCGTCGTCAAATTGCCCGGGCGATCATTGCTCCCGCCAGGATGGCGCCAAGACACAGCACATTGTTGGCCAGGATATTGGCGAAGAACAAGGTCCAGTGACCTTGCTCAAAGTACGACATGGTTTCGAAGGCGTAGCTGGAAAATGTTGTGTACGAGCCGCAGAAGCCGATGGCCACCAGCAAACGCCACCTGGGGTCGGCGAACACGCGTTCCGTGGTCCAGACCAGAAAGAATCCCAGCACGAGGCTGCCGGTAATATTGATCAACAAAGTGCCATAGGGAAAGGCTGCATCGCTGAAGCGGGTGATGATCCGGCTCAGGAAATAGCGTAAATTTACGCCGAGAATGCCGCCGAGAGAGACCCAGAGATAGGGCTTCCAGTCGATGAAAGATCGCATGCTGATGGCTCCAAAGCTAAGAGATTTGGTAGGAGTCATCAGCCGTCAGCAGGCGGTTAAAGGCGAACTCCATCGCCTGAGCTATTAAACCACGGATTTGCCACTCCGTGGGATGTAAAACACGTCTTATATACTACCTAAGATGATGAAACTAAATACGATAAATGTTTTCCACAGACGCACAAGAAACGGTGCATTTTGGCCCGGAAATGTCATCTAAAATAATGCCTAGGATATTTTGGAGTCTGTGGCCCTCATCCCATGACCCTCTTGGAAAAACGAATGCGAGGTCTGACCACAGACCTCTCGGATGTCGTTTCCATTCTTGCGACCGGCATTGCGCCTAAGAACGTCCATCGCCTGCGCACCACGATTCGCCGCATTGAAAGCCTGGTGAGTTACGTGAACCCCAATCTGGACAAGAAGCTGGAGCGTAGTCTGGAAAAACTGGCCGATTTGCGCAAGTGCGCGGGGAAAGTGCGCGATCTGGATGTGCAAACCGGATTGTTGGACGCCCTAGCCAATGGCTCCACGGTGCGAGACCGTGAAACCCTGGCCGGGCTGCTAGGTAAGAAGAGAGACCGGCAGGCAAGGCGGCTGGGATCGGTCGTCACAAAAATTCAAGAATCCAAATTCTTTGTCCGCATGAATCGAATTGCGGAAAAGGTGGGGGCGGAACCGGCCAACCGCCCGCTGGCGCCGCTCGAAGAGGCAAGAGCGCAGGTGGCGAAGATGGCGCGCGATTTTTCTCCCCATCAGGAGCTTGGGCTCAAACGCCTGCATGATGCGCGCGTCCGCCTCAAACGAATCCGCTACGTGGCCGAACTTGCCGAAGAAACGGCCGAGCAGAAAAACTTCACTCACGAATTAAAAGCGGTGCAAGACGCACTAGGGGATTGGCATGATTGGCAGGAACTTACCCGCACCGCGGAAAAACGATTTTCTGATCGGGTGAATTGCGCCCTGGTAAGGGAAGTGCGCTCACTTCTTGCTGCGCGGCATTCGGCCGCGGTTTCAGCCATCGACAAGGTATTTTTGGCATTAGGGCCCGCCAGAAAACCACCGCGCCCGGCCCAGTCCGTCCGGGCCTTCACACAGTACGCCTGATAGAGAATGCCCGTTTTCGCCGCAGTCGATATCGGCTCCAACTCCGTCCGCCTCAGCATTGCCGAACTGCGCCGCGGGCGGCTGGTGGCGCTCCACCAGGACCGCGAAGTCACTCGCCTGGGTGAAGGCGTCTTTCGCGACGGCAATCTCGATCCCCAGCCCATGGCCGAGACGCTGAAGGTCCTGCGCCGTTTTCATCGCGCCGTGCAGAGCTATGCGGTAGAACGCACGCGCGTCATCGGCACCAGCGCCCTGCGCGACAGCCGCAACGCGCGGCTCTTTGCCGAGTGGCTGAAGACGGTCACCGGCTGGAACCTTGAGATCATCAGCGGACTCGAGGAAGGCAGGCTGATTCACCTGGGCGTGATCTCCAGCATGCGCACGCCGCCGCCGAGGCTCCTCTTACTCGATCTGGGCGGAGGCAGTTGCGAACTCACACTTTCAGAGAAGGGGCACATCAAGGAAATCGTTACTCTGCCCCTGGGCGCTGTGCGCCTGACCCAGGAGTTCATCTCTCACGATCCGCCGGACGAGGCCGAGTTGAAGCGCCTGCATGACTTCATTGTTCAGGAGGCGGCGCACACTTCACGCAAGATCGCTCGCGCCGACGTGCGCGCGGTGATTGCCACTTCCGGGACGGCCGCGGCGCTGGCGGGTGCGGCACAGTCGCTGCGTCTGAGCCGCAACGGCGCAGTGTCCCAAGCCGTTGCCGCGAAGCTGGCCAAACGCCTGGCAAAACTGACGGACCGGCAGCGGGCGGCCATCAAAGGAATCAATCCCAAACGAGCGCAAATCATTGTGGCCGGCGCCGCCGTTTATGCCCACCTGCTGCATGCCTGCGGATTGAAGGGCTTTCGCTACTCGCCACTGGGTCTGCGCGACGGGATCCTGGCGCAAATGGCGGCAGAATTTGACCAGCGCACGCGTTCCCATCGGCAACTGGAATCCGACCGGCAGGACGTGCTGTTGAATACCGGCCGGCGTTACGGTGTAGACCGAGAAAACGCGGAGCAGGTGCGCAAGCTGGCGCTTACCCTCTTTGACCAGACGAGGAGCGTTCACGGCCTGAGCCGGGATTGCCGTGAGTGGATTGCCGCCGCCGCCATGTTGTATGAGGTGGGAATGTACATCAATCCCGTGGGACTGCACCGGCACGCCTATTATGTGATCTCCCGCTCCGAGTTGTTCGGCTTCACTCCCTTGCAGAGAAAGATCATTGCCACAGTGGCGCGGTTCCAGGGCAATTCCAGACCCTATTTGCGAGACCGCCTGATCAAGCTGTTGCCGGCGCAGATCAGGTCGGATGTGATCAAGTCCACGGCCCTTCTACGCGTGGCGCGCGCGCTGAACCAAGGGCGCCGTTCCGCCGTGGAATCCGTTCGTGTGATGGCTCGCGGCGGGCGGGTAACACTGGCGGTAAAAGCCGGCCGCGGAGGGGCGGACCTGGAGTTGTGGGCTGGAGAAAAAGAGCGGACTTACTTCCGGGAAGTCTTTGGCCGTGAACTGACCTTCAAACTGGTCTGAAGGGTGCGCGCAATCTTTGGCGTTACCAGCCATTGCAGCGTGCCCGCGCGCCCGTTCATCTCCACTTTTGCCGCTGCGCCTTTTTTGAAATCAATTTGCGCGGCGCCGGTTCCACCGGAGATTGACTTGCCCAGAAACTCAGTCATGCTGGGATTGTGGCCGACGATCATGATCGCGTCGTACTTCTTGTAGCGCGCCAGCATGGCCTGGAATTGATCGAATGCCGCTTCCGGCCGCAGGGCGTCATCCATTTGCACTGCCGATTCGAACGCCAGTTCGTTGGCGACCAATGAAGCAGTTTGACGCGCGCGCGTGAGAGGGCTGCTGACGATCTGGTCGACCTGCACATCAAGGTTTGCCAGCACTCGGCCGACATAGCGCGCCTGGAGGATGCCATCTTCGTCCAAGGCGCGGCGCTCGTCCTTTTTGGGATTGAGGAGGGTCCGGCCGGCGGATGCGTGTCGTAAAAAGTAAATGATCATGGCCTCTTATCGATGCACAAGCTGTTTTTTGCCACGGACGGCCGGCCGGCTCACACGGCGCGGCATGACCGGATCGGGTATGCCGGCGGCGGTGGCGGTGCCCTCCGCTACGGCGATCAGAAATTCCTGGGCGGAGAAGTCTTTTGTCCCGCGACGCCGCGGCAGACGCGAATAGTTGCCGTGGCGGTCCAGGAAGCGCGCCTTCACATTGTCCGACAGGTAGGCGGCCAGGATTTCATTTTTTACGCGCTGTTTGAGCGAGGGATCGAGCACCGGACAGAGCACCTCAACGCGTTCATAGAGATTGCGCGGCATCCAGTCGGCGCTGGAGATGTAAACCTCGTCGTCCCCTCCATTTTCGAAATAAAAAATCCGGCTATGCTCCAGCAGCCTGCCCACCACGCTGCGCACCACAATGTTTTCGCTGACGCCCGGCACTCCCGGGCGCAGGGAACACATACCGCGCACGTTGAGATCGATGCTAACGCCCGCTTGGGATGCCCGGTATAACGCTTCGATCACATTCTTGTCCAGAAGGGAGTTCATCTTGGCGATGATGCGCGCCGGCCTGCCATTGGCTGCATGCTCCGCCTCACGATGGATCTGCGACAGCGTGGTGGCGGCAAGATCGATAGGCGAGATGGCCAGCGGCGCATAGCTCGGCGCTTCAGAGTAAGCCGTGAGGTAGTTGAAAACCGAGTGCACCGCGGAGGTGATCTCCGGCGAAGCTGTCAGAAGGCTCACATCGGTGTAAAAGCGCGAGGTCGTCGGGTTGTAGTTCCCGGTGCCGATGTGGACATACCGCCGCGTGATGCCGTCAGGATCATGGCGGACCAGCAGGCAGAGCTTGCAATGGGACTTGAGCCCGACCAGACCGTGGTAAACCTGCACACCCTCATCTTCAAGAGTGCGGGCCCACTGGATGTTTGAGGCCTCGTCAAATCTGGCGGTCAGCTCCAGCACCGCCGTCACTTCCTTCTCATCCGCAGCCGCGGAAATTAACGCTCCGACAATGGGAGAATCGCGGCTGGTGCGATAGATCGTCTGCTTCAAGGAGATGACGTCGGGGTCGCTGGCAGCGCTTTTGATGAAATCCACCACGGCATCAAACGAGTCGTACGGATGATGCAGCAGGACATCGCGCTTGCGCAGCTCGGTAAAGATGTTGTTGCTGGTGGGTGGCAGGCGCAGCTCGCGGGGAACAAACGTCCGATACTTCAACCCAGGTTTCTCCACCTCATAGAAATTGAACAGGCGGGAGAGATTGACCGGGCCCTGGGTGTGGAAGATCTGCCAGTCATCAAGCTCAAAGGTCTGCTGCAACCGGCGGGCGATTTCCGCGTTGGCGTTGGCGTCAATCTCCAGGCGCACGGCATCGCCCTTGCGCCGCCTGTGCAGCTCAGTCCTTACAGACTCGAGCAGGTTGCGCGTCTCTTCCTCTTCCAGGTACAGGTTGCTGTTGCGGGTAACGCGAAATGAAGCGGCTGAGATGATCTCATAACCGCGATACATGCTTGCCGCGTGATAGGTGAGAAGGTCGGCAAGGAAAACGTAATCAATCCCGGTTGAAGAGGGCAGTCGCACAAGGCGGGGAAGCACCCGCGGAACGGTGATCACTCCCATGTAGGTCCCGCTGGCGCGACGCTTTCGTCTTAACAGCAGGGCAATGCACAAAGCTTTGTTGAGAACACGCGGAAATGGATGCGCCGGGTCCACGGTGACCGGCGTGAGCAGCGGATCGACTTCTTTTTCGCAATAAGAGTCAATGAAGGCTTCCTGCACCGCGTCAAGGTCCTTCAGGTCGAGGACCCGTATATTTTCCCGCGCCAGCGCGGGCAGCAGTTTTGTATTCCAGCATTCGTATTGTTTCTGGACAAATTCGTGCGTCTCCAGGGCAATCAGCTCGCGCTCCTGTTGCGCGGTCAGCGCGTCAGGGCCGGAATCGATAAAGCCTTCTTCAATGCGCTGCAGCAGACCGGCCACACGGACCTCAAAAAACTCATCCAGATTGCTGGCCGAGATGGCGAGGAACTTTACCCTTTCCAGCAGGGGATTCTGCTGATCATTGGCTTCTTCCAGCACACGCCGGTTGAAAGCAAGCCACGAAGTCTCGCGATTGATGTACAGGGACGGATCTGATACGGACCGGTTCATAGACTGCACGGAGGCGGGCCTGGAGCCGTTGACCGAGGATTTGCGCCGCAGATCCATTGTAGCGTTTTGATGAAAAAGGCGATATTTACGGTGGATCAATCTTAAAGTATCACTTTAATAAATAGCCAATTTTGATAAGAGCTATTACCCTTGGGCATGATGTCGTACATCGGCGCCACGTACCCAGAAGATCACATCTTCAGCAATGTTCGTGGCATGATCGGCAACGCGTTCGAGATTTCGGGCCACAACAAGCGTATCCAACAGGGTGCGATGATTGCTGTTCGATTGGCCCATGGCCGAATCAACGGCCTCAAAGATTTCGCGGTTCATGTTGTCCACCAGATCGTCACGCTCGAGCACGGTCTGTGCCAGATCGACATCGGCCGTGAGAAAGGCGTTCAGGGCGTCGCGGACCATGCTGATGCTGAACTGGGCCATGCGCGGGATGTCAACGTCGAGCGCGGAATTCGGGCGCGTAGCCAGGTCCATCACGCGCTCCGCGATGTTGACGGCCTGGTCGCCGACGCGCTCCAGGTCGGCATTGATCTTGATACAGGCAACAATGAAGCGCAGGTCGATGGCCATGGGCTGTTGCATGGCCAGCAGGTCGATAGACATTTCGTCCACGTCGCGCTCGGCGGCGTTGATTTTGGATTCGTCGCGCAGAACGAGCTGGCAAAGCGTCAGATCGCGGGTCTGGTAGGCGCGCACGGCGCGCTCCACCGCCTGTTCCGCCAAGCCGCCCATGGCCAGCAGCCGCTGTTTCAAATCATCAAGTCCCTGATGGAACCGTGTGCGCGTCATCCGAACCTCCCGGTGATGTAGTCTTCCGTGCGCTTGTCGGAAGGCTTGGTGAACATGGTTTCCGTTTTATCAAGCTCCACCATGTAACCCATGAGAAAGAACGCGGTGAAGTCCGCCACGCGCGCCGCCTGCTGCATGTTATGGGTGACGATCACTACCGTATATTCTTTCTTCAATTCAAAGATCAGATCTTCGATTTTAGCGGTAGAGATGGGATCAAGGGCCGAGGCAGGCTCGTCCATGAGCAGGACTTCCGGCTCCACGGCCAGGGCGCGGGCAATACACAGCCGCTGCTGCTGGCCGCCGGAAAGGCTGGCGCCGGACTTCTTCTTTAGATCGTCTTTTACCTCGTCCCATAGCGCGGCCTGCTTCAGCGAACGTTCCACGACGTTATCCAGTTCGCGGCGGTTGCTGAAGCCGTTGAGTTTCAGGCCAGCGGCCACGTTGTCATAAATCGTCATGGTGGGAAACGGATTGGCTTTTTGAAAGACCATGCCGACGCGGCGCCGTATCCAGACGGGCGAGACGCCTTTGCCGTAAACGTCCAGATCGCCGATCGAGACTTTGCCCTCGACGCGCGTATCCGGCAGGGTTTCATGCATGCGATTGAGGCAGCGGACGAATGTCGACTTTCCGCAGCCGGAAGGCCCAATGATGGCCGTGGCTTTGCGGGCTGGAATTTCCATGCCAATGCCAAAGAGCGCCTGTTTGGCGCCAAACCAGGCGTTCAGGTTTGCAACGTGAATGCCTGCATCCATTAGCTGACTCCTTTGATGGCACCGCGGCCGACGATGAACCTGAAAAAGACGACAGTAGCCACAATCATAGAAATGAGGACCCAGGCAGCAGTCCAAGCCTGAGCGTGCGCCTGCTCATAGGGCTGGATGGCGTATTTGTAAATTTGCAAGGGGAGCGAGGCTACGGGCTGGCCGGGGTTCATGCTCCAAAACTCGTTGCCGAAGGCGGTAAACATGAGAGGCGCGCTCTCGCCGGCGATGCGGGCAAAGGCCAGCATGACGCTGGTGACAATGCCTGCGCTCGCTGTCCGCAACACGACAGAAAGGATGGTCCGCCACTTGGGAATGCCCAGGCCAAGAGCGGCTTCGCGAATGGACTGCGGAACCAGCAAGAGCACCTCTTCCGTCGTGCGGGAAATTACAGGGATCATCATGATGCCGAGAGCGACGCTGCCGGCCAGCATGGAAAAATGTTTTTGCGGAACCACGACCAAAGCCCACGCGGTCATGCCAATCACGACGGAAGGCACTCCGTTCAGCGCATCGGCGGTGAAGCGGACGACGTTGCCAAATTTGTTGCGGCCATATTCGGCCAAAAAAACCCCGGCGCCAATTCCCAAGGGAACACCGATCAGACTGGCGTAGGCTAAAAGCAAGATCGATCCGGCAATTGCATTGCCCATGCCGCCACCCACTTCACCGATGGGTTTGGGAATCTGGGTAAGAAAGGCCCAGTTCAAAGCGCCCAGGCCGCGAACCACAACTGTTCCCAGAATCAGGAAGAGAGGCACAGTCACGATCAGCGCAGCCAGCGTAATGAGGCCAAGGGCCGTCCAATTCGAAAGCCTGCGACGAAGGGAAGTGGTATGAAGAGGTTTAGGCAAGGGCCCTCGCAGGCATTCCCCGGGTGACGGACCAGACCAGCAACCCGGCCAGGGCGTTCACAATCAGGGTTATCACAAACAAAACCAGAGCCATTTCCATCAGAGCGCTCAGATACGTGTTGCCAACAGCTTCAGTGAATTCATTGGCAATCGCGCTGGCAAGGGTGTATCCGGGAGCAAAGAGCGATTTGGCGATTTCCGGACGGTTGCCAATCACCATGGTCACGGCCATGGTTTCACCCAAGGCACGTCCCAGGCCGAGAATCGTAGCTCCGAAGATCCCAGGCCGGGCATTGCGCAGAACGGCCATGCGCAGCATTTCCCATTTTGTAGCTCCCAGCGCCAGCGCGGCTTCGCGCTGCACGCGCGGCACGGCGGTGATGACTTCACGCGTGATGGAAGCAATGATCGGCAGAATCATGATGGCGACGATGAAGCCCGCTGCCAGCATCCCCCAGCCGTACTTTGGCCCGCTGAAGAGACCCGTCCAGCCGAAATACTTTGCCAGGAACGGCTGCACGTAAACGCGGAGAAAGGGAGCCAGAACAAAAATACCCCAGAGCCCGTAGATCACGCTGGGAATCGCCGCCAGAAGCTCGACCAACAAGGAGAGCACCGCGCGCAGGCGGCGGGGGCAAATCTCGGTGAGGAAGAGCGCGGTTCCGATAGAGAGCGGAACGGCGATCATGAGTCCCAGCAGCGAGGAAACGACTGTGCCGTAAATGAAGGGCAAGGCGCCAAAGTCTTCCGCCACCGGATCCCAGATCTGCTTTACCAGGAACTTGAACCCAAATTTAGATATGGAAAGGTGCGACTGGCTGACCAGTTCAAAAAAGATGAGGCCTACGATGGCCAGTACCGCTAAAGCACAGAGAACCACAATCCCGCGAAATACCTGATCGGCAAACACGTTTTCCCGCACGCCCACGCGGCTCTTGGACACGACTTCCAGCTTTTCGGAACTGGCCAGGACAGGGTCCGTCGTAGCAGGCCCATCAGATACTTCCGAGCTGCGGGAAGGTCTGTGTTCAGGCATGGTTTGCATGCTTGGAAGCTAGCAGACGATTGTTAATAGATTGTTAAAAAAAGAGCGCCGGTTGGTAAATCCGGCGCCCGAGTGGAGTAAAGGAAGAGAACTTGATCTTGTTGAGGCACTTAAGGAAACTGAATCGCCGGCGGCGAGCTGCCGGCGATTCAGGAGATACTTAACGCGATGAAGGATGCGTTCTTAGCTATTTCTTGGCCGACTGGTTCCCCTTCACCTTAATTTCTTTAATTCGGGCCTTGACCTTTTGCGCAACAGACTTGGGAAGAGGCGCGTAGGAGAGTTGGGCCGTCATGGTCTGGCCTTTATCGACCATCCAATTCAAGAAATCGACGAACGCTTTCCCTTTAGCTGCGTCGGCCCACTCTGCGGGAACCAGGAGCCAGGTAAAGCTGCTGATTGGGTAAATATCTTTGCCGGGAGCGTTGGTGATGGAGACGCGGAAATCGTCCGGCATATCTTTCACCGAGGCGCCCGCAGCGGTCACCGATTCCAGGCTGGCTTTGACAAAGTTTCCAGCGGCATTCTGCACGCTGCCGTAAGGCATTTTATTGGAAACGGCATAGATCAGCTCAACGTAGCCAATACTACCGGGCGTCTGTTTCACGGTCCCGGCGACGCCTTCATTACCCTTGCCACCGACCCCGACGGGCCAGTTTACGGAAGCGCCCTTACCAACTTTATCCTTCCACTCAGAGCTGATCTTGGACAGGTAGTCGGTCCAAATGTATGTGGTTCCACTACCGTCGGAGCGATGAACGATGACGATATCCTCGTCGGGGAACTTAACGCCGGGATTGGCTTTAGCCAGGCGGGGATCGTTCCACTTTTTGATTTTGCCGAGAAAGAGGTCGGCCAGAACGTCCGGGGTGAACTTGAGCTCAGCGTTAACGCCATCGATGTTGTACGTGGGCACGACCGCGCCCAGCACGGTCGGGATATGGAAAACCTTACCCGGCGTCTGCGCAATCTGTTCATCGGTCATGGGGCCATCGCTGGCGCCGAAGTCAACGGTTCCGGCCTGGATCTGCTTGATACCGCCGCCGCTGCCGATGGATTGATAGTTGATTTTGATGTCAGCATGCTGATTGTGGTACTCGTCAAACCACTTGGAATACATCGGATACGGGAAAGTCGCGCCCGCACCGGTAAGATTTGTTTCGGCGATGCCTACGCCAGCCAAAGCGACGATAAGCGCCAGTGCCATGCAAAGTCTGAATCTCATTGCTCCTCCAGAAGGCTTAAATCCGTGGATACAAGGTGAACGTACCAGAGGAGTGTTAAATGACTGTTAAAAAGGCGCGGAAGATCGGAGCTGTCACCTCGGCTCACTTTCCCAGCCTTGACCGGCGTGAACAGGGTTTCCCTAACTGCGGCGGTTTGACCGGGTTGAACGCGATGTTCTTTAGCCCGGCAGGTCTAAGACACACGCGCCGAGAGCAGGCAGAGGGTCGCAAAAACCGATGCCGCCTTGAAACTCATCTTGTCAAGATGTACCAATTCTTTATTGATTTGTTCTAAAAAAGACGTTATGCTGGCGAAGATTAACCAAAGGTTTGCCGGGGCAACAAGAATGGCAAATTGGTGGGAGATTGGCAATCCAGCAAAACCCAGTAAACCATTTTTGGGGTACAAGACATTCGAGTTGAATGAGTTAGAGCGATATGTTTACCGATGAGTCAATAGTTGGGTGACCGCTGGGTCGAATGGAATAAAGGCAGTGTTTTCAAATGTGCGCACCCAGGGGAGGGGTTGGGGGGTAATTACTGAGCGGTTACTAAGCTTGCAGTTACGGGTTCACTAGCCGGTTTTCAACGTGCGAGCCCGAAGGAACATTTAAGGAAGAGGAAAGAAAGGCCGGGTTGAGGAAAATTATGGCTGATGAAGAAGCGCGAGACGAATTTGACCAGGACACCGGGATGACCGAAGAAGAAAATGCGTTGTGGGAAAAGGCGCGATGCCAGGCAGACTACGATGCGGTGTGGAAGATGCAAAAGGAACGCCAGGCACGGGAGGCGGAAGAGGTATGGTCGGCGAGCGAGTCAGGCCAGCTATTGAAACGGCTGAGCGAAGCATACGAAGCCTATCACCGCCATCTGGAGCAAAAGCCGTACGCGCAGGACCTGGCGCTCAAGTTTGACGAGGGCAGCCAGAAGATCTACCAGCGGATGAGGGCAAATCTGGAGCGGGCGAACAACGCTCCGCGATGCACGAAGGTGAAATCAAACGGCGCGCGGTGCCGGGCCCCGAAAGTCCGGGGCAAGAAGCTTTGCCATATGCACCTGGCGATGGAAGACGCGCGTCCGCAGAAAATGCAGCTTCCGGCGCTGGACGATGCGAATGGAGTACAGATCGCAATTGCCAAAGCGGCGCAGGGAGTGGTGGATGGCACTCTGGATCGTCAACAGGCGGGATTGCTTGGGTATTACCTGCAATTGGCGGTCAGCAACGTAGGGCGGCTGGATTTTGAAGATGAGCGTGAAGAGGCAGAGGTGGCGTGATCGGAAAAAAACGCCGGCTGCGCGGCCGGCGTTTGATCGAGCAGGGAGAAATAGCCAGGCCCGTCTACGGCAGCACGTAGCGGAAGCCCACATAACCCATGGTGAGGTGCGCGTTCTTGGGCGCTCCCGCAGCCACAAACCAGGGTGCGCGAGTCAAGTACGAAGCCTGCATCACGAGCACGACAGCCCCGTACTGCGGGTTCTTCCAGAAGGTTTGCGTCCAGTCGAGCGTGCCTTCCTGGATGGCACGATTGTTGGTGTTGGCCGAACCAATGCCGCCAAAGCCGATGATGGGCTTGGTCACTGCCGGCGAGGTAAGGTCCGGGAATGCATTGCGCTGGAAGTAGTATCCGCCGTAATAGGTCCCAATCTGCGTCTTGGAGCCAAGCTGGAATTCGAAGCCAGCGGTTCCACCTCCGGAGTGGACCATGGACGTTGCTACATCAAAAGTGGTGGGAGTCAGGGCCACGGGGCGAACGACATACTGAGGACCAAGTCCGGTGAGGTAACGGCCGATGCCATCGCCATACATGCCGTTCACGAGAAAGCGGAAGTTCTTGACCAACTCCACGTTGAATGCTGTTTCAAGGCCGCCGCCGATGCTGGAATGATTGGAGAACTGGGTAGCGCCCGTAGGCAGCACGCTCACTTTGGCGGTGGTGAACATTCCGCCAACCTCAAAGTGGTATTTCTTTCCGCTGGCAGTAGTGTCCCAGGCTAGCTTGGTAGCCAGGTCGGGGCCTGCGTTGGGAACGCCGGTCGTAGCGCCGCCATCGAGCTGGTTTCCCAGCACGCCGGCGAACGCGGCCGGCACCAATACCTCACCATTGGTGAATTGTTGCGGGTTCTCCACGGCGAAGGCCCAGGCGATGTGGTCATTCGGGCGCCACGCTGCTCTGAATGTGCCCTGGCGCGTGTGGTGGATGCCAACGTGTATGTTGGCATCTTCGCTCAGCGTGAGAGCGAGGTCGGATGGCATGGGTGAAACGCCCGTGCGGTTCGGCGTGAGCAGGCCCCAGGACTGTCCGCCGAGGAATTCCCATTGGCCGCGTTTCAGGTCAAGCCAATAGAGACGCAGGCGCATGGTATGCGGGTTGGTGCCGACAAATACGTTCGCGGCATCATTGCCGTTAAAGTCAGACTCGATAAAGCCGGTCACGTTGTTGGCGCCGTATTTACCGGCGATTTTCAAGTTAAAGCGGGAGTACTGTCCGGTTGCACGGAACTCCGTCAAGTGGGCATTGGCTGAGGTGCTAAACGGTATGGCGCCAAAACCGGTAGAGACTACGGAACCTGTGTTGGTGGAGCGGAAGACGCTGGTAAAGTCCACGAAGCCGCCGGGCGTAAAGTCCGTGCCGCCGATGCGGAAGGAGATTGGCGACTCCTTGGGCTTCTCCGTTTCCTGGGCAACCACGGAAGATGTGCCGGTGGCAGTGAGCGCTGCGTTGGCCAGATGCGGAGTCGCTTCAGCCTGTTTTCTCTCCGCCAGCTCCTGCCTGAGCGTTTCAATCTGCTGTTGTTGGCTGGCGATGGCATCTTGCAGCGTCTTGATCTGGTCCGCAATACGGCGGTCGTCAGACTTTGTGTTGTTGCTGGGCGCGCTCTGGCCAAGCAGGAAACTCGACGCCAGAAGCAAGAGCCACACGTGTCGAAACAGTTTCATTTACATCTCCTCCACTTTGGGGTGACTTTTTTGCTGCGTTGGAAAGGCGGTTTCGTTCCTGGTGCTCGAACCTTTCACCGATTCGCGCAACGCACTCTTATAGGGAACAGTTGTTAACGACTGATGAAGAAAATGTGAATGCAGAATGAAAATCAGAGCGACGGAGGAGGCAGCATGGCTTTCGCTACAGAGGAGCGGCGATGTGGAGAGCAGGAGCAGAACGGAAAAATCGAGGAAATATTTGCGTGGATCAGGCTTTTGGCAGCAGAAAGAAGAAGGTGGTCCCGTGTCCCACGGCGCTCTCTACGCGGACGGAGCCGCCGTGGTTGAGCACGATATGTTTTACGATCGCCAGGCCCAGTCCGGTACCGCCGCTTTCGCGCGAACGGGCCTTATCGACGCGGTAAAAGCGTTCAAAGATCCGCGGCAGATGTTCAGAAGCGATGCCGGGGCCGAAGTCGCGCACAAAAAATTCAATGCCGTTTTCGCGTTCATGCGCGCCGACAACGATCTTCTTGCCGTTCTGGGCGTAGCGCAGGGCATTGCTGATCAAGTTGCCGAAGACCTGATGCACGGCGTAACTGTCGGCCACAACCGACCAGTCGTGAATGTTTTCCACAATGAGTTCAACCTGGGCGGCGCGGGCATTTTCCTGCATGGAGGAAACCGCCTCCGCCAGCAAATGGCGCGCGGAATGCTGCCGCAGGTCAAGCTTCTCCTCTCCCGATTCCACGCGAGCGAGCACCAGAAGGTCTTCCGTGAGACGCCCCATGCGCTCGGCGTTACGGCGGATGACCTGCAGGAACTCGCGTGCATTGTCATTGAGCAGGCCGTCGGATTCGAGCAAGGTTTCAGCGTAGCCGCGGATGGAAGTCAACGGCGTGCGCAGTTCATGGGAGACGTTGGCAATGAAGTCCCGCCGCGTCTTCTCGACGCGCTCGACCTCGGAGATATCATGCAGCACGCTGACCACGCCGCCATCGGGCAGCGGCTCTGCGGTGACGGAAAACGATCTGCGCCCGGAAAGCGATGCGGCGATCGTGCTCTCACGGCGTTTCGATTGCAGCGCGGCCGCCAGCGTGGCCAGAAAATCGGGATGGCGAAGCAGTTCGATCACGGGCGCGCCGATGCGCACGGGCCGATGGAGAATGCCGGCGATCGCATGGTTGGCCCAGCGCACCTTCATGTCGGGCGAAACCGCGATGACGCCGTCGGTCATGCTGTTGAGCAGGGCTTCGAGTTCGGAGCGGCTCTCACGTACGGCGGCAAAGTTTTCTTCCAAACGCCGGGCGGTACGGTCCAGGGCCAGGGCGACCTGCGCAATCTCATCACCGCTGGTTTCAGCAATGCGCGCCGAGAGATCGCCGGCGGCCACCCGCTCGGCAAACCGGACAATGCGCCGCAGCCTGCGGGAAATCACCTCGGCAATTACCGCAGCCAGGACGAGCGCCAGCAGCAGCGCCAGCAGGGTGGCCCGCAGCAAATTGGAACGGATGCCGGAGATATGCTGCTGAATGCTCCGCAGCGGGTAAGCCAGGCGGACGACTTTGTCTCCGCTGGGGACGGCGAGATAGAGAAATTCGACGCCCACCGTGTGACTGAGACGGGTAGAGCTGCCAACTTTGCCGCCAAGTGCGGCCGCGATCTCCGGCCGTCCGGCGTGGTTCTCCATGGTTTGGGGATCGGCTTCCGAATCCGCCAGAACCACGCCATCACGCGCGATGATCGTGACCCGTGTTTCGGTAATGCGGGCTTCCTCGGCGGCCATCTGCTGCAGCGAATGCTGGCGGTCATTTTCCACGCGCAGAGCAAAGCCCTGGGCATTCTGCACCAGCAGCCTCTCAATATCGCTGCGCAAAGCGCTTTCCCAGGTATGGCGAATGCTGATATCGAGTGTGAGCGTGGCTGCGGCAATCACTGCTACAAAAGCCACCATCGCTTTGAGAAAGATGCGGTTCCTCATTTGCCGGCCTCAAACTTGTACCCGGCGCCGCGAACCGTCTTGAGATACCTGGGATCTTCGGGGTCCTGCTCAATCTTTTCACGCAACCGCCGGATATAGACGTCGACGGAGCGCGGAGTCACAAAGGAGAGGTCGCGCCACACCGCATCGAGCACCTGATCGCGGGTATACACGCGGCCCGGATGCGAGGCGAGAAAGTGCAGGAGACGAAACTCGGTGGCCGTCACGTCCGTAGGAGCTCCGCGGACAATCAGCGTCATGGAGTCACTGTGCAGTTCGAAGTCAGGAGTGGCGATGCTGGTGGTCAGGGGCTGTTCAAAGCGCCGCAGCACCGCCTTGACCCGGGCCGTAAGCTCGCGTGTGCCGAAGGGCTTGGTAATGTAGTCGTCGGCGCCAAGGTCAAGGCCGCGGACCCTGTCCTCTTCTCCCGCCTTGGCAGTCAGGAAGATGACTGGAATGCGGGCCAAATCGCGGCTCTCGCGAATTTGACGGCACACCTCAAACCCGCTGTGGCCGGGAACCATGATATCGAGAAGAAAGAGGGCAGGCGTCTGCTTGCGCGCCAGCGGCAGCACTTCGCCGCCGGAAGCACAAACACGGACGTTGAATCCGGCAAGTTGCAAGTGGTGGCGGACCAGGTTGCCGATGTCCGTATCATCTTCGAGGACAATAATGTTTTGCTTCACTGGTTAAGGCGCCTTTGCGTAACGATTTTAACCGCAAAGCGGCATGATTCCTCCAGCGCAGCAGATTGTAAGCGGCGGGCAGGGCCTGCTACTATCAGAGCGTGAACCGTTCCAAAACATTTCTTGCAAAAATAGCGTTTGCCGTGGTTGTGGCGGTCTCGGCAGCGATGTATGCCGCAGCGCCAGACGCGGTTGTTCTGCCGCCGGTACCCTCCACCGTAGACGCCATCACGCCGCTCGAATTGCGGATGCATCTGCAGTTCCTGGCCTCAGCGGAATTAGGTGGCCGCTATACGCTGTCGCCGAGCTTTGCCATTGCGGCCCGCTACCTGGCCTCTCATCTTGAAGGCTATGGATTTAAAGGCGCCGGTGAGCATGGAGAGTTTCTGCAGACGTTTCAGGTGGTCTCGGCCAAACCCGATGCGGCAAAGAGCTCTCTTGAGATTACCGGCGGCGGCAAGACAAACTCCTACCATTTTGGGGACTTCTACATCGGCGCGGGAGGAAGCGGTGAAGCGCAGGGCCAGTTGGTTTTTGTGGGATCGGGAGTCTCTTCGCCTTCGCAACAGCATGATGACTATGCCGGCCTCGATGTAAGAGGAAAGATCGTTGTGATGGTTCAGGGCACGCCTGCGGGTGTCGATCTTTCGCGGCTTGCAAACAACGAATCAGGCGAGGGCGCCGCGCGGGCCCACGGCGCGGCCGGCATCCTGCAGGTGCCTCCGCAGCGCATGCTGGAATTCATGAAGAACAAGAGCTTCCAGGAACGAGCAGCTACGCGCGAAACAGTTCGTCTGGCACGGGATAATGATGGCAAGCTGCCCATGCTCACCCTGGGTCCCGATCTTGCCGAAGGACTTTTGGCCGCCGCTGGAATGGATCTGAAAAACATTTTGGAGAGCGTCAGCCGCAAGCAAAACCTGCAGCCCAGGAAATTGGACCTTTCCGCCAAGATGACGGTCTCCCTGCAACTTACGCGCACAACCACGCAAAACGTGGCCGCAATTCTTGAAGGCACGGACTCCAAGCTCAAGAATGAATACGTTGTGTTTAGCGCCCACTATGACCATTTGAAGACAGGCCCCAGCGGAGAAATCTATCCCGGCGCCGACGATGACGGATCAGGAACGACCGCGGTACTCACGATTGCCCACGCTATGTCACTGGAGCGACCAAAACGCTCCGTGCTGGTGATGTTCCACGCCGGCGAAGAGCTGGGTCTTCTGGGATCGCAATACAATACGGATTACGCGCCCGTGGTCCCGCTGGACAAAATGGTTACGGACCTGAACATTGATATGATCGGCCGCTCCAAGCCGCCCGGCGACAGGGAACTGGAAGACGAGCATCTTACGGACGCCAATACCGTCTATCTGGTGGGATCGGACCGCATCAGCCAGGAGCTGCATCAGATCAGCGAAGAAACCAATTCGCAATTCCAGAAGTTGAAGCTGGATTACCATTACAACGACCCGAATAATCCGGAACGGATCTACTTCCGATCAGACCATTGGAATTACGCCAAACACGGCGTGCCCATTATTTTTTATTTTGACGGCACTCACGTTGACTATCACAGGCCCACGGACACGGTGGACAAGATTGACTTTGCCAAGATGACAAAAATTACCCGTCTGGTATTTGAGACGGGATGGCGGATAGCCAACCTCGACCATCGGCTCACGAATGGGCATTAATGGCCCGAGAGCTTCGTGGTCTTGACCTGGGCGACAGGCTTTTTTTCCTGCATGTAGTTGTCGATCACCACGTCGAGCCTCTCAAAAAATGAAGCTGACGGTTTGGCCTGGGCAGCTCCTGCGGCGGGCTGCGGAGAGAGTGCCCGCAGCAGCTCATTCACGCGTTGCAAACGCTTGGCTTGCTGCTCCTGGTCCAACCCGGCCAGGGTTTTTCCCGCGGCTTCTTCGATGTAAAACCACAAAATACGCCGGAGCTGGTCCAACTCCGCTTTGAAGTCGTTCAGCACCTGAACAGCAGACGTGTCTTCAAAGAGTTTGGTAAGTTTGTCACCGCCTGGGGTCTCCGTGAGTTCACTGTGCATCTCTGTCTGGATGGCCTCAAGCTCGCCTGTGATGCTTCGGATGCGATGTAAGACGGCATTTTTGACCTGCGGTTGACGCTGCCACGAATTGAAAGCGGAACGGCCTTGGGTGTTGCCGGTTGGTTTCATGGTTATCTTCCAAATGTTTGGGAAAATCAAGTGTACAAACATAATGGCTGTAAGCCGCAAAGGTAAGGGAAGAAGTTGAGAGTTACCAAGTTAGATAATAGAAAGCAATGGCTTGAGGCTTAAATCCGGCGAGCCAGGACCAGCGTAATATCGTCAGGCTGTTCGGTGGAGCCAATCCAATCCTGGATGGCGGAAACAGCGTGTTCTGTGATCCTTTCCAAGGGCAGATGGCGATAGGTGGCAATGGTTTCGATAAGACGCTCTTCGCCAAATTCTCCAAACTCATTTTCCGGCTCGGTAATGCCGTCACTGAAAGCGATGAAGATGTCACCCGGATACAATTCCACGGTCTCTTCTTCGTAATCCCGGTCGGGAAACAGTCCGACCACAGTGCCTCCGGTTTCCAGGCGGCGTATCGTCCCGTCCGTCGCCAGAATAATTGGAGGAAGATGACCGGCGTTGGAATAGGTCAGCCGGTGTTTCTGGTCGTCATAGAAACCCAGAAACAGGGTGGCGTATTTTTCCGGCTGCGTGCTCTGAAACAGGTGGCGGTTCAGCAACCAGAGCATTTGTCCGGGCGAGGGCGGGGCCACATGGGCTGCAACGGCTGCGATTCTGCCGGTGGTGCCATAGACTGCGGCCGTTCCCACTGAGACTAGTTGCTCCTGCTCGTAAGCACGGACCGCGGAATGGATGGTCGCCATCAGCAGGGCGGCTGAAATGCCTTTGCCGCTGATGTCGCCCACCGCAATCGCCACCTGCTCCGGCCCATAGGATAGGAAGTCATAGTAATCTCCGCTGACAATGCGGGCGGGCCGGCAGATGCCGTGCAGTTCCAGGGTGCTGGTGCCGATGTTTTCACGGGGGAACAGCTGCGCCTGGACTTCATGCGCGATTTCCAGTTCGCTTTGCAGGCGCTCTTTTTCCTTTTGCTCGGCGATCAACCGTTCCAGGTTATCTGTCATGGAATTGAAGGAAACCTGGAGCGCGGCCAATTGGTCCTTCTCTCGTACCTGAATGCGATGGGTGAAGTCTCCGCGGTTGATGTGCTGTGTGGCTTTATATAAGTTCGCTACCGAATATGTGATCTTTCTGGTGAGGCGCACGCCGATCAGGAGCGCTATCAGCAGAACGATAGCGAATGCGATGGCTAGGCCAACCAGGACCGCGCCAATCGAGCCGCTGCCGATCCCCATGGAAGCTGTGAGATAAGAATAGACCGTGGAAAGCCGCGTGGTGACGCCCAATAGTTTTGTTCGTGTTGATCCGCTTGACCAGTCGACGACCTGGATGGAGCCTCCAAAATTAAATTCTCGATCGAATGCCATTACAGGGCCGGGCAAGGACCCGGCGTTGATGCGCTCAGAAGTCGCTGGTTCAGTCCGGGAATCCTCTCCGGCCCCCTGAAAGTCCTGAGAGCTGAGTGTCAGGGATCCAAGCTTGCTCGCGACCCGGGCCAGCAGTTTTTGGTCGAACGGTACGCTTGAAACAACCATAGCAGGGCCCTTGGGGGCGGAGATGGAGTTGGCGGCACGCAGATAAATGCGTCCGTTGTCGCTGACCAGGCCCGTGAAGCCATCCTTTAACCATGCGGGCAAAGTCGATGCTGGCGCCACGGCGATGGCCCGGCCGGGAAATTGTCCATCACTGGCGGCGATCTTTTCCGGAGTACTGCTGTGCCGGGTGATTTCTTCGGCCGCGGCTGCGTTGGCTGCGCCCAGATTATTATTGAGCACTTTGATCTCAGAAACGGCCACAAACGTGGCCAGATCTGCCAGGACCAGGTATCCAGACACCACCGATACGGCCACGGCAAGCGCGACCGGCAGAGCGCCGATAAAAAGGTAAGTGACAATCAGGCGGTTGCGTACACTCCACATCACATGGCGTCTGAACCAGCGCAGCGTCAGGAACAGGAGGAGCAGCGAACCCACCCAGCCCAGAAAGGCTGTCCATCCGGCAAGCATGGCTGCTGCCTGCCCGGCGGTGGCGAGTTTGAGCAGCCCTTGCAGCACCAGCAGGACCGCTTCCGTCCCTGCCACGTAGAGGGTGAAAAGGGCCAGACGCGTGCGCGGGACCATGCCCAGAGAGGCGAGTTTGCGCGTAATTTTGGACCAGACAACCAAGCTGCACCGATTATATCGGTTAGGCGCACGGAGGCCGGAGGAAAACTAACCCAAAAAACTGGCTTCTGGCTCTAGAGTCTTGCTAGCAGTTCGTTGTGGAAATTGCTGTCATAGACCATGCTCAGCCCGCTGGCTGCGGCTTTGAAGCGGTGGTAGGAGCCAAGAGCGTCAATACCGAAAACATTGCGCAAAGAAGGAAGGCTGGGAGAGGGGAAAAGGAATTTGAACGGGGAGGGGAGGAAAAGCCACAATGTCAATTTTGCCAGCGCCAACATAGAGTAGAGCCGGAACTCGGTAGCTGCCTGCACCAACTCCTGCGCAAGCAGCAGTCTTTCTCTACATGGCGTTGACTCTCTTTCCTCTTCTTCTTTGAGCGCTTCCATGTTGCCCCATTCAATCAGTACCAGCGCGTTGTGGGACATTCGCAGCAGGTACTCGCGCATCAGATGGATCCGCTTGCGCTGCCAGCCGGCAAATTCTTGCGGCGCCATGTGTAGCCGAAAAGTTGTCTCCTGCCCCGGATCGAGAAGCGCTTCGAGCTCCTGGGGTTCGGCGGGACGCAGAAAAGGCGTCACGTCGTCCATGGTGCGCTTGGGAAACTTGCCCTGAAACTGGAAGGCCGTATACACGGCAAACAACAGCAGAATGCCGACCAGGGCTATTACGATGAAGTCGAACATCATCTTCCTAGAATGCCTTTCACTGCCTGGGTATGCCGCCTGAGATCAGCGATCATTTGTTCGGGTGTAAGCGCAGAGTCCCAGCTTTTAGCCGGCTGCGATGGCTCCCCCTTGAGAAACGTGGCCAGCCACACAGCCACGGCAATAATATAAGCGATAGGAGGCATGATTCTGCCCACGGCATCTAATTTCGTTCCGAATTCGGAACGCAGTATGTAAACGACCAGGTTCCCGGCAGCGGCGATGCCGAATCCCAGGACAACACCAAAGGCATACTGACCCCGGCGCATGTGAAAGAACCGAACTAGCATAACGAAGAGGCAGAATATGCCAAATTGCAGGAATCCAACGGCAATTCCAAGCGAAATTAAGGAAGATGCAAGCGGGCGGGTATCGGCCGCGGGATGAAACATGGCTCGAAAAATGGCCACCAAAAGCATCAAAACCCCAATCCCAGGGAAAAGCAGCTTGAACCATAAAATCGAAAGAAAATTTCTAAATACCAGATAAAAGGCTTCCTGAAGGGCAAAAAAGGTGACTAACACTGAGAGGGCTTCGGTGACCCAATAGAGGTCAAAGTAGAAATGCAGGTGGTTGCGCACCGCTATCAAAGCGATGCTGCTCACCACTGATAGGGCTGGAACAAGAGTGAAAAAGCGGAATTGCCGGTAGAATCCTCGTACAAACAGCACCCAGCAGAGGTACGCTTGTAATCCCGTACCAGCCAGGCTCATCGCCAATTCCGCAGTTTTCATGAGAGCGCGTGGTCAGCTTAAACCAGCCACTCGCCAAATCGCAACCTAACCAGCCAGAAGCACACTTGGCGGCCAGGGCACGGGCAAAGGGTTTCCTGGAGAAGTGTGCACAGCGCCAGCAACCCACAACAGCATTGTTACGACCAGCACACGCAAAGAATTTCTCCGCATGCTTTCCTCCTCAGAAGTTAAGACGGGCTTCGCAAGCGAAGCGGCCGCCGGGTATCTTGGGGCCCCATCGAAATCGAGATGAAACGGAAGACTTATTTTTCGCGCCGTGGCTACCTGCCATGCGTAAACTAGCTTGCCGAGGAAACTGTACTCGGAGGCCACGGCACAGGGCACGGGTTTCCAAAATGAATGACCTCGGCTACTAACAGCAACGCTATCACTAACGAACATAAAGCACTTTTTCGCATACTTGCCTCCTTCAGAATTTGAACAGCCGTCAATTCGTACGGCTGTGATTTTTTCGGGTCCCGTGGAAACTTACTAGGCGATCGGCAAAACCAAGGGGAGGGAATCCAGTACAGCGGAGGGGATTTTATAGCCGATAGAGGCAATTCATGCCACTCGGCAAAGAAAGAAATAAAAACCGAAAAAACCTGCTCATCGGGACCCTTGTGTAAATTCGATGCCTTCCTCATGGTCCTCCGGTTTCGTTGGCTCCGGGGCGTCGGGTGTGAAATCAGATGACAAGTGTGCGCCCGCGAGCAACATCAAACCGGAAATAAACGCCCAGAACATCAGGGCAACCGAAATCGAGAACGCCTGGCCATATACCTCCTGGAAATCCAGCCAGGGCAACGTTTTGATGTAAAGAACCTTGCCAACCTCCCAAAGCACGCCCATAGCGACAGCAGCCGGCAGCACGCTCCTGGCTTTGATCTTGCCGTTGGGCAGCAGCCAATAGATTAGGAAAAAAATTGCAATACTGGCGGCCATGGCGCAGATTTTGAGGGCCACGAATGTTGCCGCCCGAAAAACAATATTCTCATTGCCCCGCATCATGAAGGTCAAGGCAAGCTCATTCCCCGCTGCCAGGCCCACCGATGCCAGGGCCAGGATGCCGCATGCGAAAGCGAGCAACAACGAAATGATCTGATTGCCAAGGTACGAGCGGTTTCTGGCAAAACCCCAGATGCGGTTGAAAGCTACTTCCAAAGGCACAAAAACTCCAGTGGAAGTGATGAGCAGGATTACCAGCGATGCCATCTTGACGCTCTGCCGGGTCTTTACCAGGTAGGTGAGATTGCGAATCACAAAGTCCTGTCCAGCCGGCAGATGGTCTTTCAATAAATCCAACACCACATTAAACATGGTGGGGGAGTGGAAGACATTACGAATCAACCACATCAACAGCACCATGAAAGGAAAAAATGAAAGGATGGCGTTGGCCGCCACGGAGAAAGCGAAGGTGTGGGCCTCGGTCTTGGCCAGGTATTGCAGGGTGGGCCAGCCACGGTGCAGCAGCATGTGCTTCCACGGACGAAGCAAAAGCCTGGTGGCGGGCGACTCTGCGGCTGGAACCGGCGCCGAATCAACAGCTGACGAAATGGAGCTCGAAGTCATCAGATCCTGAGAAAATCGTAACAGAAAACGTGGCCCCTCCACCTTTTATAAAAGCCATCGCGCGGGAAACGAAAGTCACGTAAAGGCATTCCCTTTGGCGTTCTGGCGCGACGCAAAACCATGTGAAACAAATTGCTTTACAAAAACCAGAGTTCCTGAATATTATGCCTAGCTCCCAGCGATCATCCCGCCGGGCGCACTTTGGGTTGATGTTTTTGTACAGCAGTTGAACTTCGCCGAACGATCCGGTTGCTGGAGTCGCCTGTAGTCAGGCCTTCCGGCACGGCAGCCATTTGTTGCGGAAAAGAGCGATCTGGCCGGCAAAGCAACAACCTTTTTCTCCGCCACACTTGTATGGAGGAGATTTCAATTTTGAAGCTGAGGCGAAAGGAGTTGCATTTGTGAAAGAAAAGGGAACAGTCAAGTGGTTCAACGGAGCCAAAGGGTATGGCTTTATTCAACGCTCGACCGGGGAAGACGTCTTTGTCCACTTTTCCGCTATTCAGGAAAATGGATACAGGACGCTTAACGAGGGCGAAACGGTGGAATTTGAGCTTCTGAAAGGTCCCAAGGGCTTTCTTGCCGCCAACGTGCTGCGCGGTAGTGCAAGCTAGCACCACACATCGAAAAATGGCCTACTTCCCCTTGCTGCGGCAAGGGGATTCTTGTTGGTTTTCCAAGTCCGCATCTCTTTCCGTAATCGCAACCGGGACAATTTCCTGGAAGAAAAGAGGCTGGATGATCGAAACCATCCAGCCTCAAATAGCAAGCAAGGCCTTGCTTGAAATCCTGGCCGCGCGACCAGGAAACTCATTCGAGACGCCGGTTTTCAGCCGGCGGTCCTGAAGTTTTTCCGCTCCGCGCGATGGTATGGAGGGAGCCCGGATTGGCTCAAAGGGAAACAAAGTACCCAAACCCTGCTTCTCTTTTCGGGCTCCCAAAAAGAGTCCTCAATCACTATCGGCACGGAAGAAACTGTGCACTATTACGTATGTGCTAGCGTAATCCTGTGCCTGAAGGATTAAAGACCCATCAAGGCCACATTAAAATCCCCAAAGATGCTTCATCCGCGAATACTCCTGACGCGGAATCGCGAATGTCCAGTCCAGTGCCGGAAGAAAGTCAACGGGCGATAAAACGCCAGTACAAACCGGCAAGCGTATCACCTCTTGAACCGATCATAATTCCAAGGACCACCGATTTGGTTTAAGTTCTTTCTTAGGCAAGGTTCTCCGGTTGCGGCGGATCTGCCTGGGGTTCGGGCTGAGGTTCCAGGTGGGGCTGCGTCTTTTCGTTTTCGCGGTCCTGTGCTTGCTGCTTGATCTCAGCCTGGCGCATTTCCTCACGGGTTTTCTTCCAGCTTTCCATGAGTTGCTCTTGTGACATCTTTGCCTCAGCCGGTGTGGGTCCGCTGGCTGGATTGCCATTCTCGTCGAGATTGACTTCTTCCGCTTGTTGTTGGGGCTGCGGCCTGCGCACCGCTGCCATGGCCACGTGCCCAAAAGACCGGCGTGTCCGAACCAGAAGGCGTTGCAGACCGTCGGAGTCATTGGCAGAGCCCATAATGATGTAGTCGATACGCGGACTGTCCAGCAGTGCTGTCAATACCTCGCGTACGGAACTGGGGCCGAGCTGCGCCATGACCGGCTCGTTTTGCAGCTCCGGCGCCAAATCCACCACAGCGCCGGTCTTGGCTGCCACAAGCTTAAGCACAAAACCCAGAGAAGCGTTCTGGGAAACCACGGTAAGCTGCCCCTTTGTGTAGTCCACGGAAGCCGAGGCCGCAAGGCCCGAGTTCTTCGCGGATGAAGGCGTTATGAGGACAAGCGGTGCGGCCGGCGACTGAGGAGTTGACAGTACCGGAGACGCAGCGGTAACCGCTGGCTGTGTGGTTTGAGATAGAACCGGCCGCGTCTGCACAGGCGATGTATAGCGCGCTACGTCAGGCCTCTGGGCGTTGGGCTGCGCGCCGGCAGGCTGCGCGTTCACTGCGGGCTGCGGTTTTGTACCTGCGCGAAAGAAATTTTCAGAAGTTACAAATCGTTGGGAGTTCGGCGCAACATCCGGGCGGGGAGAACGCGCAGCCGGCGCAGCTGTTGCACCGGTTGTGGAGCCGGCAGAGGGAGCAACTGCCGGACGTGGCTGTGGCGACGGACGAACCTGAGGCGCCTGGGCCATGGCCAGAACGGGCGCTGATGCGGCCAGAATCAATCTTGCTGCTTTGCCGAAATTCCCCATATAAACCTTCCTCCCAGAATTGACCTGGCCTGTACCATCATTCTGAGATTTCAGTGTGCTCCTCTGCATTGAAATATCATTAAAATTTCTAATCTGCGCGCCATCAAGGGCCGCTGGCCTGGAGCGCGATTTCCAGAGATCAGACGTCCGTGCTAGTTAATCGGGGCATCCCGATGGACGGACGGTGGCAGCGCTTCGCCAGGCGTTGGATTGGAAGATACCAGCGGCAATGAAACGCGAAAACAGGAACCTTCCCCGGGTACGCTGGCGACTTCAATGCGACCTCCATGGGCCTCCGCTATGCCGCGGGCAAAATGGAGCCCTAGGCCGGTACCGGGGACGGTCGACTTGCGGGCAGAAGGCGCGCGATAACCGCGATCAAAAATGTGCGCCTGCTCTTCCGCCATGATGCCGCTTCCAGTATCGCTTACCGAGATCATGGCCATGTCGTTATGCGCGGCCAAAGTAACGTCAATATGCCCGCCGGGGCGATTGAACTTGATAGCGTTATCGAGCAGATTGAGGAGCAGTCTCCAGATCTGACCGGCGTCAAAGGCGCCGATGATATTCTGCTGCACCGTGCCCGAAATCTGGATCTCACGCTCGGCGGCTTGCACGCGCATCCCGTCAATGGCGGCTTGCACCAGTTCGGAGAGGTCTTCGTTCTCGCGCTGAAGTTTGACTTGCTCGTTCTCCGATTGCGCCAGGTCCATCAGATCGGAAACAGTCCGGGCCAGCAGTTCTACATGTTCCAGCTGCTTGGAGAGCATCTCTCGATAATTGGTCTCATTGTTGCCGAGGCGCAGGGCCTGTTCAGTTTCCGCCCGCAGCACGGTGAGCGGCTGACGTATCTCGTGTGAGAGGTTGCGGAGGAACTCGGTCATCCGCTGAAACGAGCTCTGCAGCCGGGCAATCATCGCGTTGAGCGAAATGCTGAGCTCGTCAATTTCGTCTCCCCGTCCGGAAATAGGAAGGCGGGTGCCCAGATCGAAAGGCGTGATCTGCCTGGCGGCGGCGGCGGTTTGCTCCAGCGGGCGCAGGGCGTGAGAGGCCATGATCCAGGCATTGGCGGCGTGCGCCAGAATGATGAAGGGAACCAGCAGAAAGAGAAACATCTGGAGCCGCCGGCAGGCTTCGTCCGCTTCATCCAGTGAGGTGCCGATGCGCAACAGATAGTGGCGCCCGGCGAGCCCGAGCACCGGTACATGCAAGATGCGGATGCGCGACTCTCCCGCGGTCAGGCTTTGCCACGTAGTGTGGTCGGGCTGCAGCGATAAGGGCGGCGCGGGAGTGGCCGGGAGATGCAAGGCGGACATCGCGCGGGAGGCGTCCAGCGTGTTGCCTTCATCGTCCAGCAGTTGGTAGTACCGCATGGAACGTTCGAACTGAGCGCGGACTTCAGGATCAGCTTCCGCGTTAAGCCACTTTACGCTGCCGGCGCGAATCTGGAGCATGGAGCGCACGGCAATGGCGCGGTCCTGCAACTCTTCATCGACGTGGTCGTAAATGCTCCGCGCCAGCAGAGCATACGCGCTCCAGGCGAGGATGGCCACCAGGAGCGCGAATGTTACTGTCTGCTTGAACGCGAGCCGGGAACTTAGGCGGCGTAAGAGCAGGAACTTCATTGCGAGGCGGATGACAGCATGTACCCGACGCCACGTGCCGTATGGATCAGAGGCTTCTCATAGCCGTGATCGATCTTGGCGCGGAGATAATTGATGTACACGTCCACAATGTTGGTCAGGCCCTCGAAGCCAAGGTTCCAGACATGCTCCACGACCATGGTGCGGGTAACGGTGCGGCCGGCGTTGCGCATCAGATATTCCAGCACAGCGTATTCGCGCTGCGTCAGATTGATCTGCTTGCCGCCGCGAGTCACCATGTGCCGCATGCGGTCCAGTTCCAGGTCTTCGACGCTGAGTTTGTCCAGCAGTTCCTGCGGACGGCGCAGAAGAGCGTGGACCCGGGCCAGCAGCTCTTCAAATGAAAACGGCTTGACCAGGTAATCATCGGCGCCGGCCTGCAGCCCGCAAACGCGGTCAGAAACATCTTTCCGCGCGCTCAGAAGCAGGATCCGCATGTTGGACCCGGATTTACGAAGTTTGCGAAGGACCGTTAGCCCATCGAGTTTAGGAAGGTTCCAGTCGAGAATGATTGCGTCGTAATCAATCTCGGTGGCCAGTTGAAGACCTTCTTCCCCGTCCCCGGCCAGATCTACGGCGAAGTGATCTGCCTCCAGGCCCTTCACCAGTGTACGTGCTACTTTCGGCTCATCCTCAATAACCAATATACGCAAAGTCCACCTCCCGCTTCGGTGGAAGAATTGCCGTTACCCTATGTTGAGCAACGTGCAAAGCCCATCCGCTGTTTTCCCCTCGAAAAAACCGCTCGTGTGTGGCGCGCTTATCGCTGAACCGGTTCCTTCGTTTACTTGTGCTATCAGTCCGAAAAACGTTTCACTATTGCTGCTTCTTGTGTTGTACGTCTGTGATCGAACCACATGTCCGTACGGCCAGTTACAACAGAACAGTTGCTGCAAACTACCCTTGATCCATTCCGCGACTGCGCCGTATCTCGCTTAAGCCCGTCAGTGCTTTTCCGAACCCGTGTAAACAAACAGCCGATTTCTTGCTTTTCCTGGAAACCGAAAATATATGCCCGCGGCTCCCGATGAAGCTGCGGCTATATGTCATTAGTACATGGGAAAAACTGTACCATGGTACACGTAATTTTCGGAAATGGAACAAAAATCGATGAGGATCGCTTGTTTTCTCTCTCCGGCACTTTCACTCGATCTTGACCGAAACAATCGTCCCTCGCTCCCTCTTATGCTCCACCGGACAGACTATAACATGGCCTAATGGACATAGCAATACATTGTACTAAAGTACAGTACAAATATTGTAATCACGCCTTCATTTAAAGTTAAATTGTTTATTTTCAATATCTTAAAATAATATCCTTATTATTGATCTTGCGGAAATCGCGTGTCATACATTGCTCAGCTGTGGAAAACTCAATAGCGAAGGTTTGATTTTGTATCGTCTGTGCCTGAGCATCTCATTTTGTGAACAGACTCAATTGCTGCGAAGGATTTTCTGGAATCGCGCGTGGGGAATCCGCCTCCCTGGCGCCGATACCGTATTGCCGGCAGAACCTCTTGACCAGCGTCGCAATACGCTTCTTGTATTCAACCGGGAGAAAAGCGCGATCGGCATAGCGTGTTTTATAGAGCCCCACAAGATGGGGAAAGTTTTCCTGCAAGAATGGAATGAATACCTTTTCCGAGCAGGGCTTCAGGAAAAGCGGCATCGCCGCCACGGACCGCGCATTTGCGGCGGCAGCGCCGCGAACTACGCTCTCCAATTCTTTCGGTGAATCGGTGATGCCGGGCAGAACCGGCGCGCAATTCACGCTCGTCAAAATGCCGGCCGCAGAGAGCGCCTCCACGGCCTTGAAGCGCAAGTCTGGGCGCGGGGCGCGAGGTTCCAGCATCCGCGCCAGCTTTGTATTTGTGGTTGTGATGGTAACGTGAATCGACAGGCGATTTCGTGACGCTATAGCGCGCAAAAGGTCGAGATCACGCAAAATGAGATCAGACTTGGTGACCAGTCCCAGAGACAGGCCTTCATGCCGCGCAAACTCTTCCATAATCGCGCGTGTAACCCCGAATTTTCTCTCCGCCGGCTGGTACGGGTCGGTGGCCGTGCCGATGGCAATACTTTGTCCGCTCCGGACCTGCTTCAACTCCTGTCGCAACAACCACGCACTGTGTTTCTTGACGTAAATCTTCCGTTCAAAATCCAGACTGTCCCGCATTTCCATGAATTCGTGGGTGTAGCGCGCATAGCAATATTTACAGGCGAATTCGCATCCGCGATAAGGATTGATCATCCAGTCAAAAGGCACGCGCTGTGAATTGCAGCGTGTGAGCAGGCTGCGATTTTCCAGAGTGAGATAGTCGACCTGATGGCCTTGAGACAGGGCCTCTCCCCGGGCTGCTAGGCGGGCGATCCCCACAAGAGGAACTTCGGGGCCGGCTTGGGGGAAGAGAGAAGGCACAATATATTCGTTTTTTATTCGCTATTCATAATACGATGCTCTGCGCGGAAGCGCAAGCAGAAATAACTGCTTAGAGCACAGGGGGAGTTGCGAATCGCAGCAGCCTGGCTGCATCTTGGTCCGCGAGCCAGAGCAGGCGGCCGTTCTCCGGCGACACCGATTGCACAGGATATTTTTTTTCTCCGGGCTTAAGGACATCACTGAGTATCTGTGCCTTGCTCTCACCGGAGACCAGAAAGATCACTTCTGCGGCATAGTTCAGGACAGGAAAAGTGAGGGTAATGCGGTAACTTTGAAGTTTTTCCACCCAATTGGCTGCCACGGTGCGAGAACATTCGTTGAGTGCGACAGTGCCGGGAAAGAGGGAGGCGGTATGGCCATCGTCGCCCAAGCCGAGCAGAACCAGGTCAAAACGCGGCCAATCATTGGCAGTCAGATGAAAGAACACGCGCAGCTGGTCTTCATAATCCTGTGCGGCAGATTCGGGATCCAGTTCTGCGCGGATCCGATGAACATTCTTGCCGGGTATCGGAACCAGGGACAACAGCGACTCGCTGGCCATGCGAAAGTTGCTGTCCGGGTGTTGCGGAGGAACGGCGCGTTCGTCACCGAAAAAGATATGGAGTTTGTCCCACGGCAATTCCTTGTGCTGGCTCGCCAGTAATGCATAGACGCTACGCGGGGTGTTGCCGCCTGACAGGGCCACGGAGAAACGGCCGCGTTCGTCCACGGCAGCTTCCGCGACGCGGTGAAATTCCTGCGCTGCCACACGAGCCAGCGTTGCATTGTCTGGAACGATTTTGACTTCTATGCCCATACATTTTTCTCGGGGCTATCGGCGTTTCCAAATCATTCTTTGATCGTTCGCCAGGCTCGTGCATCGCGGGCGATGATGTCGATGGCTTCTTCGGGCCCCCAGGAGCCGGCGGCGTAGTTAGGAAACTGGCGCGGAGGGAGGGCCTTCCACACGTCGAGGATCGGATCCACCACAGCCCAGCCTGCCTCCACCATGTCGGCGCGCTGATAGAGGGTCTGGTCGCCCATAAAGCCGTCATAGAGAAGAACTTCATAGCCGGTGTTGGAGTCCACGCCAAAGTAGTCGCAGTAGTCGAAGGCCATCTGCACTTGTCCTACTTTCATGCGCGCACCGGGGACCTTGGCGCCAAAGCGAAGCGACAAGCCTTCATCGGGAGCGATATGCATGACGAGCTGATTGGCGTCGAGGCTGTTGACCGGCGTGTCGCGGAAGAGGACGAGCGGGGCACGCTTGAACTGGACGGCGATCTCGGTGCGCCGCGCCGCCAGACGTTTGCCGGTACGCAGATAAAACGGCACGCCAGCCCAGCGCCAGTTATCGATCATGAGCTTAAGGGCGACAAAAGTGTCCGTCCGCGAATCCGGCGGCACACCCTCTTCTTCGCGATAGGCCGGCACTTGTTCGCCGTTCACTGTGCCAGCGCTGTACTGTCCCCGGACGGCGCAGTGCAGGACGTCTTCCCCACTGAAGGGCTGAATCGCGCGCAGAATCTTGGCCTGCTCGTCATGAACGGACCTGGCACTGAAAGAGATGGGAGGCTCGATGGTGCTGAGCGTTAAGAGCTGAAACAGGTGATTGGGCACCATGTCGCGCAGGGTGCCGGCCATATCGAAATAGCCGCCGCGCTTTTCCACGCCGACGGTCTCAGCCACGGTGATCTGAATGTGGTCGATGTAGCGGCGGTTCCAGATGGGTTCGAAGATGCCGTTGCTGAAGCGAAAGACCAGGATGTTCTGGACTGTTTCCTTTCCCAGATAGTGGTCGATGCGAAAAATCTGCTGTTCCGTCAGTACCTTGTTGACCTGGCGGTTTAAGGCCTTGGCTGAGTCCAGGTCATTGCCAAAAGGCTTTTCGAAAACCACGCGGCGCCAGTGCCCGTCCTTCTCGCATGCCAGCCCTGATGCCCCGAGATGGTCAACGATGTCACCGAAAAACGCGGGGCTGGTAGCGAGATAGAAGAAGTAATTGCCTCCGGTTTTATTGGTCTTGTCCAGTTCGGCCAGTTTCTGGGCCAGGCGGTTGTAGATTTCCTGGTCCTGGAAGGAACCCCCAAAGTAGTAGACGCGCTGAAGCAGCCAATCGCGCAGCTCGGGTTCGACACTGGCGGTGGCAAACGAGTCCAGCTTTTCGCCCATGGTCTGGCGATACTGATCATCGGAGTAATCGTTCCGTCCGATGCCGATGATGGCGAAATCCTGGGACAACAGTTTGCTTTTGATCAGGTTGTAGAGAGCAGGGAACAGTTTGCGGCCGGTAAGATCACCGGTGCCGCCAAAGATCACCATCACGCAGGGTCCGGCGGGACGAGGCGCAGCAGCAGGGCTTTGCTCCTGAGACGGCAGGTCGTGTTCAAGCTGTGGCATAGCGGCGGGATCTCCTGTTCAGGAAGTGCTGTCTTTGTTCTGCTTGAGTTCGATGTGGCCGCCGAATTTCTGGCGCATAGCGCTCAGCATCTTTTCCGCGAACGTGTGCTCCTGGCGCGAACGAAAGCGTGTGTATAACGCCGCGGTCAGGACGTCAGCCGGCACGGCTTCCTCAAGAGCAGCCGTGACCGTCCAGCGGCCTTCGCCCGAGTCCTGCACCACGCCGGTATATTCGGAGAGCGTGGGGTTTTCCACCAGGGCCATGGCGGTGAGATCAAGCAGCCACGAGGAGACCACGCTCCCTCGCCGCCAGACCTCGGCAATATCGGCAAGATTCAGTTCGTAGCGACGGTCGTCCGGCAGCTGCTTTGACGCGGCGTTGCGGAAGATATCAAAGCCTTCGGCATAGGCCTGCATCAATCCGTACTCAATTCCATTGTGCACCATTTTGACGAAGTGGCCGGCGCCGGAGGGGCCGCAGTAAATGTAGCCTTGCTCCGCGGTGCCGCCGAGCTTTTGCCGGCCCGGTGTGCGTGGAATGTCGCCGATGCCCGGAGCCAGCGCTTTGAAAATGGGATCAAGATGCTCGACCGCTTCGCGGGGCCCGCCAATCATCATGCAATAACCGCGTTCCAGGCCCCAGACGCCGCCGCTGGTTCCGACGTCGATGTAGTGAATTCCGCGGTCTTTCAATTTTTGCGATCGCCGCACGTCATCTTTGTAGTAAGAATTACCGCCATCGATGATCATGTCGCCCGGCTCGAAGCGCTGCGCCAGAGCATCGACGGTTTGCTCGGTGGGATCGCCCGCCGGGACCATGATCCACGCAGCCCGCGGCTTCTTCAGCTTGGCCACGAAGTCGTCTAGCGAGGCCGAGCTGGTTGCGCCTTCACCGGCCAGCGCGCTCACATTCTGCGGACTCAGATCGGAGACCACGCATTGATGCCCCGCGCGCAGCAGCCGGCGCACCATGTTGCCGCCCATCCGGCCCAAACCTACCATGCCGAGTTGCATCGTTCTCCTTTTTTCTGGAATTCCGAGCGCAGCGAGGAAGCCCTACCTCAAGACACAGTAGCCATAGGGATCCCTCACCTTCGGTTCGGGATTTCAGATAAAGCTTTCACAACAGCCCGTTCCAGTGTCTCCAGACCCGCATTCACGTCCTTGGGCAAGTGGACCCGCAGCGCACGCCGCTTGCGGTCGGCCAGAACCTGGAAATCGCCTCGCGCTTGCGCCGCTTTCACGATACCGAAAGTATATTTCTGTCCGGGCACGGGGAGATCGTTCGCATCGTCACAGGTAATCTGCAGGAAGATGCCCGTGTTAGGACCGCCCTTATATGCCTGCCCGGTGGAGTGCAGGAAGCGCGGGCCAAAGCCCAGACAGGTTGCTACGCGTTTGGTGTCCCGCACCGCATGGCGCATCGCTTGCAGCGTTGTTTCGTGCGCGCTGTTCATTTCGATGTATGCCAGCAAAGCGAAGTAGTCACCCTGACCAGCTTGATTGAGATGCGCGCGCAGAAACCCAGCGAGCGAACGGTCAGCCCCAAGGCTTCTCAGGTTTGACGCATTGCGCTCATCGGCGAACAATTTGATCCCACCTTCTTCGAAAAACGGGGCCTCTTCCGGGAGTTTTCCGGAGTTTTCATATGCCTCAGTGAGCTGGCGGGTCACAATTTTGCTGGCCTCAACGTCAGGCTGGTTGAAAGGGTTGATTTTCAGAATGGCGCCGGAGACCGCCGTGGCGATTTCCCAGCGGAAGAATTCCTGTCCTAAATCGTATACGTCCGCCAGTTCGATCTCGACGACCGGGTGCCCGGCACTTCGCAGTGCATCAAGCCCCTGTTTCTGTGCAGAATCGGGCTCATTGGCCAGCCGCAGATAAACGAATACACGATCATTGCCGTAGACTTCCGGCGCGCCCAGAGCTTCGCGGTCCACGGGTATCAGGCCCTTGCCTTGTTTGCCGGTGCTTTCGGCGATGAGCTGTTCAAGCCATGCTCCCAGATCGTGTATTCCGGGTGAAGTAACAATAGTGATTTTGTTGCGGCCAAGGTTGCCCAGAGTACCCAGAATTGCGCCCAGGAGCGCACCCGGGTTCTGGTCCACGGGAACCTCTGGCCGGCAGGCCTGGATCATTTCAGATGTGTGTTCAAGAAATTTTCGCAGGTCGAGCCCCATGATGGCCGCAGGCAGCATGCCAAAGTTGGATAGAGCAGAGTACCGCCCTCCGATGCTGGGTATGCCGAAAAATATCTTGCGGAATTGATCGCGCTCGGCCACCTGTTGCATCTTGGAACCGGGATCGGTAATGGCAACAAAACGCTCGCCGGTTTTTTCTTTGCCAACAATCTGTTGCATGCGATCAAAGAAGTATTGCTTGAAGATGTTTGGTTCCAGCGTACTGCCGGATTTGCTGGCCACAATGCAGAGCGTCCGCGCCAGATCGACCTGGCCTTCTACAGACTTGATCTGAGCTGGATCGGTGGAGTCCAGAACGTGCAGCTCCGGAAAGCCCGGCTGCTTGCCGAAGGTGATCTTCAGGACCTCGGGGCACAGGCTCGACCCGCCCATGCCTAGCAGCAGAGCGTGGGTAAAGCCGGACTGTTTGGCGTCGGCCGCGGCGTCAGCCAGCTGCTGCGCGTGTGTGAGCTGATCTTCGGTTACGTTGAGCCAGCCTATCCATTTATTTTCATCGTCGCTGGTCCAAAGCGACGGGTCGCCCCGCCAGAGGCGCGCCATCTTACTGTTGGCTTGCCAATCTTGAATCGCGGCGTCCACGGCCTGAGTGAGCGGAGCGGAGAATTCCCACCGTGGAGTCTGGATCATCGGTCTTGTGCTCACGGGTTCCTTTTCTTTTGCTCCACCGCCGAGAGAAGCTTTTGAAAGGCATCGGCAAAGAGTTTGATGGCCTCATCCAGAAGTTGGTCCGTCACTTTCCGCATGGAGATGCCGGCTCGTTCCAGATCGATCATGATTTTGTCTGCGGTGGCGAGATCGGCATCCAGCGTGCGGCGCACAATGCCGTGCTCGCGGAAGGCGTCCATGGTTGCGGGTGGGATGGTGTTAACCGTGTCAGGCCCGATCAGCTCTTCTATATACAGCACATCGCGATATTTCGGGTTCTTGGTGCTGGTGCTGGCCCAGAGCAGACGCTGCACCTTTGCTCCGCGCACCGCTAGGCCCTTCCAGCGTTCGCCGGCAATCATCGCCTGGTAGCTGCGGTAAGCCTGCTTGGCGTTGGCGATTGCCACCTTGCCCTGGAGTCCGCGCAAGAGATTTTCCTCCTCGGAGGTGGCCGTGTTTTTCAGGCGCGTGTCGATCATCGAATCAGCCAGAGTATCGATGCGCGAAACAAAGAAGCTGGCCACGCTGGCAATCCCGCTGATGTCTTTCCCGGCTTTAAGCGCAGCTTCCAGCCCCTCAATAAAAGCCTGTGCGACCTTGAGGTAAGCTTCCTGGGCAAAGAGCAGGGTGATGTTGATATTGATGCCTTCACTGGTGAGTTGGCGCACCGCGGGCACGCCCTCAGGCGTACCGGGGACCTTGATCATGATGTTCGGGCGCCCGACGGCCTTCCACAAACGGCGGGCTTCTTCAATGGTGCCTTGTGTGTCCCGCGCCAGCGTGGGCGAAACTTCAAGGCTCACGTAGCCATCGCCCCGATTGGTGAATTTGTAAACCGGGAGCAGGATGTCGGCTGCGTCCTGTATGTCGCGGATGGCGATACGCTCATAAATTTCGCCGGTGCTCAGCCCCTGCGCGTGAAGCTGCGCAAGAAAGTCGGCATAGTCAGTGCTGCCGGCGATTGCCTTTTCAAAAATCGAAGGATTTGAGGTGATGCCGCGCAGGCCATCGTGATCGATCAGATTTTGCAGTTCGCCACTGGTGATCAGGTTGCGCCGGATGTAGTCCAGCCAAACGGACTGGCCATGCTCTTGCAATTCCAGCAGCGGGTTCTGCGCGCGAGTGCTGCTCTGGTTCTGCTTTTCAGGTGTGGTAACCGGATTCATGAAATCTTCTCCTTGGTGGCCGAATCGATAGAGTAGCGCTGCTCGATGCTTTGAACTTTTGCCAGGCGCCGGCGATGCCGTTCTTCGCCGGTAAATCGGGCATTCAGGAAACTCGTACACAAATCTTTTGCCAGTTCATCCCCGACCACGCGCGAGCCCAATACAAGCACGTTCACATCATCGTGCTCCACGCCCTGGTGGGCGGAATAGGAGTCGTGGCAAAGACCCGCGCGGATGCCCGGCATCTTGTTTGCGGCGACGGACGCGCCAACGCCGCTTCCGCAAATCAGAATACCCCGCTCTGATTTGCCCTGGATCACGCCGAGCGCGACCGCCTCAGCATAATCAGGATAATCCACCGGCGCGGTGCTGTCAGTCCCAACGTCAGTCAACTGGTGGCCGCTCTTTTGCAGATGGTCGATGAGCACCTTTTTCAGTGCGAAGCCGGCATGGTCCGAGCCTATGGTGATCTTCATGAGCAAACGCCTACATAGATATTGAGTCCCAACCGCCCTTGTTCGTAACACGAGCGGAAGCACAACTCCAGCTAATAAGATAGCCTACGCTAAATCGAGGGTTCCCGGGAGGAACCACCTCTACTTCTTGAAAGATGCTGGGGAAGCCGGAAAGGTTCAGGCGGAAAACAGCGAAAATAGAATTGAGCCAGAGAAAAAAGCGGCCGGCGCCGAATGGAAGCGGCCCAAGCCCGATAAAGCTTGGGCCAGAGAGAGCGCGGCTATCCAATGGCTAGGAATGCGTGTACTGTAACACCACGTCCAGAACGCGCCACTCGCCATTCACTCTGGAGAGGTGCATGTAGTCGATCCATCGGCCTGTGACGACTTTTACACTGGCCGCATCCTTGTAAACATCAAGGACCTCGATCTTCTGCACACGCTCCGCAGGGGGCACATTTTTTCCCGTCCCGCTGCGACAGCCTTCCAGCATCGATTGCATGGAGTCTTCTCTTATTTCGAACTTGCCATTCACGGTTTGCAAAGTACGCTTGTGGAATTCTGGATGCAACGCATGTTGCATGCGGCCGACGTCGCTGGTGTAGTAGGCGTCCATGTAATTTTGCGCCACGGCGGTGATGGCGACCGTTTCGTCGACGGAGGTATGCCGGGCCCATGCCAGAGTAGCCAGCATGAGAGCGCAGAACGCAAGAGCGGCGATTGTGTTACGCATAAGATCCTTTCGTGTTGAGGCGAGCCAGTGTTTGGCCTTTTGCCGGTTTGATTCTACGACGTTTTCACCTGGCCGTGGCCAGCTCCGGCAAGACCGGAAGGGTAAATGGCGAGGACGCAAATGGCAGCCGAGGGGAGGTACTGATTCTCAGATTGGCGGTGTTCGAAAACGTGTACTAAGCAGGCTTCATGGCAGGAGAAGAGTGCAGGTTTCAGGGCCTTAAAAACCGAAAGCGCGGCCAGGTGAGCCGCGCTCCCGTTTCTGAAGAGGCAAAAAAGGAGTTAAGACACGGACCAGATCGGCGGTGACACCCCCTTGGCAACCACCGCCGCCCTAGTTAGTGCTTTTTTCCGTTCATCCTGTTGAGTAGTGTCGGAAAAGGCAGAAGCGTTTCATCCCCGGAAGAATTTTTTTTTGGGCCAATGGCCCTATGCGGCATGCAGCGAAAAGGGGCAACGTCGATCCGGCGGAACACGTCGATCCGGCGGAACACATGGAGTGAATGGGGCCAAATTCCTGTCGCGATCAGCAAAAGTGCAAGAGACAGGAGGTTGGTCAACGTCCTTCTTCGCGCTTTGCTTTCGGTGAAAAGGGCGCTACTATGCGGCATCGCTCTAGTAATCAAGTAGTAAAAAGTGGCATTAACGGGAATGGCGTTTGGTCTGGGAGGCATCCCGCAGCCGTCTGGGATGAAAGCCACGCCAAACTGGGATAATTGGGATGAATGGGGAGGGGGTAGGGGAGCGATGGAGTGTTAACTGAAAGGTAAATTTATTGATTGCCAAGGTCGCCGAAAATTGCAAAGTGACAATGGAAACCGCTCAGGCGGAGCAACGATGTTCTTTGAAAACTTAGAGGGCTAAAGCGGTTTTATAAATACCGTAAGACCATGGAAAGAAACGCAAGGTCCTTCCGGCTTACTCCCACCCCACCACGCGAAAACCGCGCGTGTTGGGGGCCCCGGCGCGCGTCTCTGTCCCATTCACGCCAAAAGCGGGCGTGAATGGGAGCCCGAATGTGCGCGCTCGCTTAACGGTCGTCAGGATGACGAACTAAGAAAAGACTACGCTAATACTAAAACCGCTCTAGCTTCCAGCTTACTTCGCGCCGGCTGCCGCCTTGGCCTCACCCGCCGTCTGGGCGTTTTTCACCCATTTATCGAACCAGGCGACCATCTCCCACAGCGTGTGTTCGGTGGATTCCCGGGCGAGATAGCCGTGGGCTTCATACGGAAGCTGCACGTAGCGCACGATGCCGCCATTGCCTTTGATGGCCTGGTACATGCGCTCGCTCTGAATGGGGAAAGTTCCGGAGTTATCGTCTGCCATGCCGTGGATCAGCAGGATCGGGTGCTTGATCTTGTCTGCCGACATGAAGGGTGAAACCTTGATGTACATCTCCGGGGCTTCCCAGATGGTGCGGCGCTCGCTCTGGAAGCCGAACGGAGTTAGCGTGCGATTGTAAGCGCCGCTGCGCGCTACGCCGGCACGGAACAGGTCAGAGTGGGCCAGGAGATTGGCGGTCATGAAAGCTCCGTAGCTATGCCCGCCCACGCCGACACGCTCAGGATCGGCCACGCCCATCGCCACCGCTTTGTCGATTGCGGCCTTGGCGCTGGCGACGACCTGCTCCACGTAGGTGTTGTTCATGGTCTCAGGATCGCCGACGACCGGCATGGTCGCGTTGTCCAACACGGCGTAACCCTGAGTGATCAGGAACAGATGCGAGATGCCGCTGATGGTGGTGAAGCGATACTGCGAGCCGGAGACCTGCCCGGCGGTGTCAGCGTCGTTAAACTCCAACGGGTAGGCCCACACGATGGTGGGCAGGCGCTCGCCTTCTTTGCGGCCGGCGGGCAAGTAGAGTGTGAAAGAGAGCTGGACGCCATCGGCGCGTTTGTAGGTCACAAGCTGCTTGGTAATCCCGTGCAATTGCGGGGCGGGATCAGGAAAGTCAGTCAATGCCTTCTTGTCAGCGCTATTGGATGTACGGACAAAATAGTTCGGCGGCTCGGTTGGACTCTCATGGCGGGTGATAAAACGCGAGCCATCGTCGGCCATCAGCGTCACCACCGATTCATACTGGCCATCAGCGCATTGAAAGATGCGCTCGGCTTTCAGCGTCTCCAGATCAAACCGGTCCAGGAAAGGGAACTCACCTTTCTGCGACGCGCCTGCGCCGGCGAGAAAGATAGAACTGCCTTCCTGACGCAGCACCCGTTTGCCGTTGGGCAGCGTGCGCATCAAGGGCGCGCCGGGATCACGGTAGCGATCGCGAATGGAGCGCTCCCAGATCAGCCGGGGCTGCGTGCCGGGTTTGGCGATGTCGATCATGAAGGTACGCAGCCAGCGGCGGTCGCGATTATAGTCGCGCACCAGGCCAATGCCGGTTTCGCCCCACTCGATGGCTGAGCCTGAGCGGAAGCCGCCTCCACCGCCGCCTGGGGAAAAACGCTGCTCCAGCCTGACCAGTTCGCGCGGATCGTTAGTAAACGGGGCGCTCAGCATCATGACTTCATCGCGAAATGGAGCTTTGGCCTTGGGATCACCGCCGTCCAGCGCGTCGGCCCAGACCAGCGTGGCCGGTTGCGTGGGAATCCACTGATAATCGCGCGGTCCCAGAGGGACGCCTTCAATCGGAACGTGATCTTGCAAGGGCATGCTGGCAACCTTGTATTCCATCTTGCCGGCCAGGTCCCAGACTTCCACTTCACGCGGGAAATCGCTCTCCGGCAGGATGTATGAATATGGACGGTGAATGCGGCTCACCAGCAGGTGTTTGCCGTCAGGCGAAGGCTCCACGCGGGCAAAAATTCCCGGCTTGCCGATAGGGGTAACTACGCCGTTCTTTACCAGCGCCAGCTGCGCGGTGGCGTAGTAGTCAAAGAGATCTTCATCGTGAGCGTCCTGGAGCAGGTCCTCGTAGGTGCGGACAGGCGCACGCTTGCCATCACTCTCCTGGATCACCGGGCCAGCGGGCGATTTGGGCTCGGCCGGCGGGTTGCCGCGCGTCGCCGGCACGGTTTGTACCAGCAGCGTCTTGCCGTCGGGCATCCACTGCACGGCATCGCCCAGGACTGCGCTGATCCTGACTTTGGGAACCACGCTGGCGTTGTAAGTACCGATTTGGCCGATCCACAATTCGATGCCGCGGGCAGTGGTGTTGGTGAAGGCGAAGTGCTGGCTGTCCTGCGACCATTCCGGCACGCTCAGGTAAGCATTGCGGGGAAGGGTTACCTCAGCTTGTTCACTGCCGGCAGTGTAATAGAGACGCAAGCGCACAAAGCGCGGTGGATGGTGCCTTCCATTGATTGCGGGATTGATACGTACGCCGGCCAGCCGCAGCATGGGCTGGGCCAGGTCTGAAATCGGCGGGTTGGCCAGGCGATCGGCCGCAAGCAGCCATTTGCCGTTGGGACTGATTTGCACCAGCGGCGTGGGCCGCGCATTCAAAATGTCAGAGATCGGCTGAGGAGCCTTCCGATAGCCACGCAGGGCCGCCTGCTCATCCTGGGGAGCCTGCTGAGCGCTTGCCGCCTGCCACGGATGAAGAGCAATCACGGCCAGCACCAAAGCAATAATATGACGCTGCAAATTACGCATATAGACCACCTTGCCTGGAAGTTTTGAACGGATGAGTCTATCCAAAGTTGAGAGGGATTTGAAGAAATCTATTACGCGATGGCCGCTCTTTATGTCTATGCTCCGGGGTTATGGAGCCCGCCGAACTTTTGAGTGCACGTCAAGAGTGCTTTGGTTTTCAGCCAGGGTGATGGCTGCGGCCAGTGCAGCCATCTTTTGGTCTTTGGTCCAGGGCGGGCCAAGGGAGCGTCCTATGCCATCAATTCTCTTGTGAATCTCAGCCGCGGCCCTTCCGAATGCTTTTTGTGCGTAATCGTCGAGTTCGCGTTCCCGGATGCCGGCCACGGGAATCGCCAGGCTTTCAAATGACTGGCGAAAAGCCTGGCGGAAGAATTCACCTTCAGCGGTATGAATCAGCGCGTGGGAGCCCAGGATCTCCTCCAGGTCCGGCAAAGGCCGAGCGGAACTTAGCAGGATGGCAGAACCAACCAAGGAAAAGCCACGATCGCGCAGCTGAGCGGAGATCTGACGCAAAGACTCCAGGGCCAGGCGCCGGGATTCGGTTGCGCATTTGGCCAGATGCCTCTCAGCCGCGCGAAGCTCCATCTCTTCAACGTAATGATATGGCTGAGTAACACCGGGGGCTTTGGGATCGATGATGACAACTTTACAGCGCTCAATGACCTCTTCTGAACCACGCTGGCCTGCCAAGATCACAAAAGCGCCCCATCCGGAATGGACGCGCACGCCGATCGCTGCCGATTTCATTGCTCATACTCTACTCCCTGAGCCATGAAAAGATATGCGCGACGTGCGTTTCGCAAATGGTGATTGACTGGGTTCCGGCAACTCTGCTTTCGCTTTCCGCATCTCATGGTTATCCACCAGCAACACAGGATAAACTTCAGTTAAGGGTCCCATCCGCCAGGAGGTGCGTTGTGAAGAAGTTACTTTTTGCGTTCATTGCGGCTGCCTTTTGCACGCTGGCGCTTACGGCGTTTGCTGATACGCTGGAACTGAAAAATGGCAGCGTAATCAAAGGGACTTTCATTGGCGGCTCGGAAGCACAGTTGAGCTTTCGCGTGGGTTCGAGCGTTCAACACTATCCGGTGACGGACATCGTGTCCTTAAAGTTTGATTCCGATGGCGGCGGACGTCCCGTGAGCGACGGCGCGTTTGCGCCGCGTCCTGCGCCGAACTATGCTCCCACGCCGGCGCCAGTCCGCTCAACTCCGCCCGCGCCAATAGCAACGGGAGACAGGATCAGCGTACCTACGGGGACACGGTTGACCGTACGCACCGTTGACGCAATCGATTCCGACCGCAACCGTGTGGGCGACAAGTTTGCCGCAACGCTGGACCAGCCGTTGTATGTGAATGACGTGCTTGTCGTCCCCAAGGGCGCAGATGTTTACGGACGCCTGGAAGAAGCGAAGGAGGCCGGGCACCTTGCCGGCAAAGCGCAACTCAGGCTGTCACTGACCGGAATTGTGATCAACGGACAGACCTATGCGCTCTCTACGGGAGACTACGAACTTTCCGGCAAGTCGCGGACGGCCAATACTGCCACGAAGGTCGGCGGCGGAGCGGCCGTAGGGGCGATCATTGGGGCCATAGCCGGCGGCGGAAAAGGCGCAGCCATTGGAGCAGGTGTTGGAGCCGGAGCGGGTACTGCCGTCCAGGTAGCGACTAAAGGCGACCAGGTGCATGTGCCCAGCGAAACACTGCTGGAGTTCGCGCTTGACCAGCCGGTGACGATACCGATTTCGCAGATGAAATAAAAAGTTTAGATAAAAATGAAGAGAGGGTCGGACTAAAGTCAAAAAGGCCCAACCGGTGAGGTTGGGCCTTTCGCGTGTTCGCTCCGGGTAACTGTTCTTGGTTACTAATGTCACTAACGCTCCACGCGGAAGGTGTACTACTCTACAGATACAAGGTACATGACCTTTCGGGAGTGCCCAATGACGGATGCAGTACTTAATGAAGAAGCAATCATTCAGGAATCAGCAATCAGGGAAGCCAATCAGGCCTTCAACAAGCAGGTAACGAACCAGGTGGCCCGCATCACCGGCGAACTCAACCGCCTGGAGCAATTATTGAGCGCCGGCATGGTGGATAGGCGCGTTTTGAGCGAGTTTCGCTTCGCTGTGGACCGGGCCCGGCAGACGGGATGGCAGGTGCAGACCTGGCTTGACGGCGATGGACGCGCCCTCGCAACCGTGATCACGGAAGAGCGCATTCGCTGCATTACGCGAATGGTCAATCATCTGGCCTCAGAACTGGAAGTGGAACGCAAGGAGTTTGCCGGCCTGGATGCGCTCCAGGAAGCGATGAAAAAGCTGCATGCAGCGCTGCCAGACGCATAGGCAGCTTCTTTGCTTAGGGCATGGCTGGTAAGATGTTGTCCTGAGATGAAACGACTTTTCGCGGCGATACTGATTTCAATCCTGGTTTATAGCGCCCTGGCCCAGCCAGCAAAGCAGCAGTGGAGAGCCTACGTCTTTCCCGACGATGGGTTTGGCATTACCCTGCCGGCGCCGACCACGCCCCACAATGATGGCGGCGATCGTCATATACACGTTTACACCGTCCGACTGGAAGGCGGGACTATCTTCAGCCTCCGCGCGGTCCACAAACTGATGGACTGCGATACGACCCTGGCCGATCTATGGGACAAAGCAGAGAGCAACAACGATCCGCGCGAGCCGCTGGTTCGAGGTTCTCTCAAGCAAGTTTCCCTGGCAGGGCTGCAGGGTCTGGAGTACGAAACCACCCAGGCCGGTGAGCGCAGCCTGCACCGCTTCCACTGCGGCAACAAACTCTTTTACATTTTCAGCGCCGGATACAAAGGCAAGCGGCCCGCTGACGTGGACCGGGTCATCAATTCGTTCCAGGTGGTGAACCCGGCACACAATTAATAAAACAATCCCGCGAATCATCGGCAACGATGGAGATCTTTCCACGCCGTAGCTCTGCGCTCAGCTTCCTCGTAGTCCTTTACATAGGGGTGGCGATAAAAAGAGAAGCCGCTGTACTTGGTGTTGGGATGTAATTCCCGCATGAAATCCCGTTCACCCGCCTGTTTAGCCAGGATAAACCACATAATGGCGGTGATCTTGTCTTTGGGAACACCGCGTCCGTCCTCATACAGTTCGGCCAGGTAGTATTGCGCGGTGCCGTCGCCCTGGTCAGCTGCGGCCTGCACCCATTTTGCGCCTGCCGCCAGGTCTTTTTGTACTCCTCTTCCGTTTATGTACATGAAGCCGAGGTTTGCCTGGCCGCTGGCATTGCCGTGTTCGGCAGCTTTGCGATACCAGCTTACGGCTTCATCGTAGTTTTTCGGCACGCCATCCCCCTGGGAATAGACCCAGCCTACATGGGACTCCGCTTCTGGATTCTTCTCGGCAGCTTTGCGAAGCCAGTGGAGCATATGCGCGGGATCGGACGGCAGCCCAAGAAATCCACGCTTGTAAGCGCCGGCAAGGACATACTGGGCTGTGGAATTGCCTTGATCGGCCCACGACTGCAAGAGCGTCAGACCCTCTTTCCTGTTTTCTTCCAGGCTCTTGCCGGGGAGTGCTTTGCCTGAGTGATACAGGAAAAGCAATTGCTCAATCGGGCTCTCAGCTCCGTGCTCGACTGCCTTACGGAGCCAGTCAACTCCTTCAGCATAGTTCTGCTGCACGCCGGCGCCCTCCACGTACATGCCCCCGACGTTGTTCTCCGCTACGGCGTCGCCGTGCTCCGCTGCGCGGCGATACCACTTGAACCCCTCCGCTTGATTGTGGCCCGCACCGTTGTCGTAATAAGAGCCGATCTGGTTTTCCGCCAGCGAATTCGCCTGGTCCGCGGCCTTGTGGTACCAGTTGAGTTCCAATGCAGAATCCCGCTTTACCACTCCGCATCCGTCCTGATAGAGCATCCCAAGAAGCAATTGTGTCTCGACATCTCCAGCAGCGGCTTTTTGCTGCAAAGCTGGAATTTCTTCTGGTTTGACGCGGCCAGCATTGCGGCGAAGGTCATCATAGTCTTTTTGGACAACGAATCGGGATGGAGTGGACGATGCTTGTGGCTTCGCGCCGCTGTCGGTTTGTGCACGGAGCAGGCAACAAGCAAAGAGAACAACACACAAGCAAATCCTGGAGGATCGCCTGAGAAATCGTAGCTTGATCGTCATAACGGTTATCAAGCTAGCCCGGCTCGAAGTGGGTTTCAAGCGGCAAGAAACGGCAGCAGCGATGCCGCTGAATGTCGCAGGTGGCCGAACGGCTTCTTAGAGCACAGCGGTTTCATGCAGGAGCTCGCCGCGAGCAAAACGCTCGAGCCCGAGAACTGAAACGTCATCGACTACGCTGGTTTTTCCAAACAATATGAGGTCAGCCAGGATTTTGCCGGTGGCAGGCGAGTGCATCACGCCGTGTCCGCTGAAGCCATTGGCCAGGAAGAAACCGGGCGCTGCGGCTACCGGGCCAAGCACGCAATGATGGTCAGGCGTCATCTCATAGAGCCCGGCCCAGGCGCGTTTGGGGTTGACGGGAAGGTTCTCAAAAACGGGCACACGGTTGGCGGCATGAATGAGAATTTTTTCAACGAAAGACGGTTCGAAGTCGGTCTTGTAGCCGGGCGTTTCTTCGGGATCATTCCACGCCAGCAAGAAGCCGCGGCCTTCAGGACGGAAGTGGAAGCCCGTGCTCATATCAATCACCATGGGGGCAGAATGAGGGAAGTCAGCGAACGGCTCGGAGGGGACCAGCATTCGCCGCAGCGGCTCGACGGGAAGATCGATGCCAATGAGTTTTGCGATCTGTGCGGACCACGCCCCCGCTGCATTCACAACCGCTCGCGTGGCAACCGGCTCGCGTGTAGTGTCAACCGTGAACGCGCCGTTGGGGCCGGCGGTGATGCCGGTGACCTCAGTTTTTTTCCATAGCGTCGCGCCATGCTCGGCGGCAGAGGCCATGAAACCGTTCATCACGCTATAGGGATCGACGAAGCCATCGGTCGAGCAAAAGCTGCCGCCCAGAACGTCATCGGAACGAAGCTGCGGCAGCATCGTGCGAATCTCGTCGACGGGCAGGAGCCGTGCCGTGTTCAAGCCAAGCCTTTTTTGCCGCTCGAAATTGTCGCGCAAGTAAGCGAGGTGCGAGTCCTTCGTTGCCAGAAAGAGATAGCCCTGAGGACGGTAATCGGCGGGATAGCCGACGACTTCCTCGAATTTAGCGTAGAAGGGAATGGAGTAGAGCGACATCTGTATGTTCACGGGCGTGGAAAATTGCGCACGCACGCCACCCATGCTCTTGCCGGTGGAACCTTTGCCCTGCGAGCTTTCACGCTCAATGACCAGCACGCTCTTGCAGCCGGCATGCGTGAGATGCCAGGCGATGCTGGAGCCAACGATGCCGCCGCCGATGATGACTACGTCCGCCGTCTGCATGCTATTTGCTTCGCAATGCCTCCCACTGCTTGAGCAGAGCCTGGGCCTGGGCCAGTGTCTTCTCCGCTGCTTGTGTTTCCTGAGTGGTGGGCGCGGCGTCAGCGCTGTCCACGGCGACGATGAGCTGGCTCAGATTGCCAATCACCTGGGCAAACGCCGGCTGCCCGGGGCCGCCTTCCGCTGCCGCTTCGCCGCGAGCGCGGCGTGCTCCAGCAAGCTTCTTTTCGTCCTCGGCGCTGATTTTTCCAGCCTGCGCGGCAGCATGAATCGCTTCAACAGCCTGGTTGGCCTGCTGCAAGGCCTGGACCAGTTTCAGCTCAAGCGCAAATTGCCTTTCCAGATCCGGAGGAGAAGTTTTCACCCGGGGATCCATGATCAGATGAAGTGGCTGCACATAAGCCGTTCCACCGACGGTGAGCCGGACCTGGTAAGAGCCGGGAAGGGCTTGCGGACCTTCAGGTTCACGGGGCACATCGCCGCCAGCAACTGTGGACATGCTGTAACCGGGCTGAGCAACCGGTGGGGCGGAATAACGAATGTCCCAGATGAAACGGTGCATCCCGGCGGCTGGCGAGAGCGGTTCCGCCGGCTTGAACCAGTATGCAGGAAACGCCGGCTGCGTGGGCGGATGGAAAGGCTGATCTTTGCTCGAGTAGGAGCGCACGACCTGGCCCTTCGCATCCAGCACTTCAAGTTTTACTTCACCCTGCGCCGGAGACTTCAAGTAATAGTAGAAGATCGCTCCGGGTGGTGGGTTCTCACCCGCAGGCTCTTCCGCAGGCAGTGGCGTGTCATGGTTGGTGCTGGCGCGTATGCGCATGGCGGTGGAGGGCTGGAAGAGATGGGCAGGAGCTGCTTGCACTTCGGCGGTGAGCTGCCGAAGCGGCGATATATCGTCGAGAATCCAGAACGCCCGGCCGTGAGTTGCTGCCACCAGATCGTTGTCCTTGATCACCAGATCGTGCACTGGCGAAGCAGGCATGTTGAGACGCAAGGGCTGCCATGAGCCGCCGTCGTTGCTGGAAAAGAAGACGCCAAGCTCGGTGCCGGCGAAGAGCAGACCGCGCCTGACTGGGTCTTCCCGGACGACGCGGACATAAGCGCCTTCAGGAATGCCGGTATTGATGCGGGTCCAACTCTTGCCGAAATCGTGGGTGCGATAGATGTACGGGCCGAGGTCATCGAGGCGATGGCGATCGACGGCGGCATAGGCTGTGCCGGGGTCAAAGTGCGAAGCGTCAATGATGCTGATCTTGCTCCAGTCTGAAAGACCTTGAGGCGTGACGTTGCTCCAGTTCTTGCCGCCGTCACGGGTGAGCTGGATCAATCCGCTGTCCGTGCCCGCCCAGATCTGTCCGGCGCTGACGGGCGATGGCGCAATGGTATAAACCACGCCATGGCCGCGTGCCTTGGCGTTCTGCACGGTCAAAGGTCCTTGCTCCGGCGCATTCGGATCGGCGCCGGTAAGGTCAGGGCTGATTTTTTCCCAGCTATTGCCCTGGTTGGCGCTACGCAGCACGTTTTGCGATCCGAAATAAAGCGTGTGCGAATCCTGCGGAGAAAAAACCAGCGGCGAGGTCCAGGTGAAGCGGTGTTCCGGATGGGCTTCGCCGAAATTGCGAATGGCATCGGGTGCGATAATCTGCGCCTGCCCAGTGCGGCGATCGTAACGGAAGAGCTCGCCATAGGTCCCGCCGCCATAGATGATGTTGGGATCGGAGGGGTCAGGAGCAATGTAGCCGCTCTCGCCGGCGCCGGCGGGATGCCAGTCGCGGAAGGTAATGGAGCCGTCATTACTGCGGCTGATGATGAAGACGCTGCCGCTATCCTGCTGCGCGCCATAGACGTGGTATGGGAACTCATTGTCAACGGCGACGTGATAGAACTGCGCCGTCGGCTGGTTGTACCAGCTGCTCCAGGTGCGGCCTCCATCCACGCTCACGCCCGCGCCCTGGTCGCTGCCGAAGATCATTCGCTGCGGGTTACCGGGGTCAATCCAGAGGGCGTGGTAATCGTCACCGCCGGGCGCGCCCTTGATGGCGACGAAGGTTTTTCCTGCGTCGGTGGAGCGATAAAGCGAGACGTTGGGAATGTAGACGGTGTCGGGGTTTTTGGGATCGACGTACAGCTCGCCGAAATACCACATGCGGCCGCGGATGCGCGGATCTGTTCCGGTACGCGACCATGTCTGGCCGCCATCATCGGACTTGAACAGGCCGCCGTCTTTGGCATCGATCAGGGCGTACACGCGCTGGCCGTGGGTGCCGCGAGCGATGGCCAGACCCACACGTCCCCAATCGCCTTCAGGCAGGCCGCCGGAGGTTACGGGGTTCCAGACAGCACCGCCATCGGTGGATTTGAAGATGGCGCCGGAAATGGTGACGGAAGGATAAGCGCTCCAGGGTGGGCGGCGATCGTGCAATAACGCAGCCCAGACGGTCTGGGGATGGTCGGGATCCAGGGTGACGTCAATGGCTCCGGAGTTTTCATCTCGGAACAGGACTTTCTGCCAGTTGGCGCCGCCGTCCGTAGAACGAAAAACGCCACGCTCAGGCCCGGGACCGTAAGCGCTGCCCATGGCCGCGACGAAAACGAGATCGGGATTACGGGGATCGATGGCAATCCGGCTGATGTGCCGGGAGGCGGTCAAGCCGATGTTCTTCCAGGTGCGTCCGCCATCGGTGGATTTGTAGATGCCATTGCCATAAGTGAGATCAGAGCGGAAATCGGCTTCGCCAGTGCCAACATAAATAATGTTGGGATTGGAGGGAGCGACTGCCAATGCGCCGATGGACGAGATAGGCTGGCTGTCAAAGATTGGTTCCCACGTGATGCCGCCATTGCCGGTTTTAAACACGCCTCCGGCAACTCCGCCGAAGTAATAAACGTTCGGCTGGCCTTCAACGCCGCTGACGGCAACGGTGCGTCCGCCCCGATGGGGCCCGATCATCCGCCAGCGCAGGCCGCCATAAAGACTGGGGTCGGGCTGCTGCGAGAAACCTAAGCTAGAGATCAGGACGAAGAGAACAAACGCCGGGACGAAATGCACGTTGAAGGAAAATTTCCTCATAGGCAAAGCATTGTATAAGACAAGCTTCCGCTTCCTCCCGGCGATCTGATAAATTCAAAGGTACTCCATCCTCAAAAACTGCAAAGGACCGGCATGAAAATCAGGGAAAAGAGTGTGCCCGGATACGAGCGCGTCGTATGCGGCATTGACGAAGCCGCGGGATATCACGGGATTGTGGTCATACATTCCACGAAGCTGGGACCGGCAGTGGGAGGAACGCGTTACTGGAGTTACAAAACAGAGGATGAGGCCTTGACCGATGGGCTTCGACTGGGACGGGGCATGACATACAAAAATGCTTTGGCCGGATTGCCGTGTGGCGGCGGCAAATCGATCATCATGCGGGGTGATGCCGGCGCGGACCGCGAACAACTTTTTCGTGCGCATGGCCGCCTGGTGAACAGCTTTGCGGGCAAGTATGTTACGGCGGAAGATGTCGGCACCAGTCCAGCTGACATGGAGTACATCCTGAAAGAGACCAGCTATGTTGCCGGCTTGCAGGGGCGCTCTGGCGATCCCTCGCCGCATACGGCCCGCGGCGTCTTTCGTGCCATGCAGGCGGCAGCAAAACATAAGTGGGGAAGTGACGACCTTTCGGGAAAGACCGTGGCCATTCAAGGCTGTGGCCACGTCGGCTATTTTCTGGCGGGTGAATTGGCGCGCGTGGGAGCGAAGCTGGTCGTCACGGACGTGGACCCTGCGAAGGTAAAGCGCGCTGTGGACGATCATGGGGCCACCACCGTCGCGCCGGAGGAAATTTACTCGGCGGCGGCCGATGTGTTTGCTCCGTGCGCGCTGGGCGGCGTGATCAACGACCAGACGATTCCACAATTCAAAGCGGAGCTGGTGGTTGGCGCAGCCAACAACCAGTTGCTGGAGCCTCGCCACGGCGATCTGCTGGAAAAGCGCGGGATACTGTATGCACCTGACTACGCGGCCAACGCCGGTGGCGTGATCAACGGCTGCTGCCGGGAGATGCTGGGCTGGGATGTGCCTCGGACGCTGGCCAAGACCGACGCGATCTATGACACGTTGCTGACGATCTTCGCTATCGCGCAGCGGGAAAAGATGCCCACATATCAGGCGGCGGACCGGCTCGCGGAAGAGCGGTTGAACCACGCGGGCGCATAGTGGAGTACAGGCTTGCCTTGCAGGTGAGGTGCGGATAACATTCCTTCCGCAAACACAGCCCCACAAAAAACGGAGGCAATACTGTGAGATTGAAAAAGCTATTTGCAGCACCTCTCTTGTTGATGATCACGTGCTTTTGGAGTTCGGCTCAATCGCCGCAAAGCCCGGGCAGCCAGCCGGATACAACCGGTTCGCCGGACCTGATCGTAAATACCGGTTTACTCTCGCATCAGTGGGTGGTCCGGGACGAGAAACTAGATGCAACCGCATGCAGCGTGGAAGAAGGCGGAGTTACGCCGGGAACACGCACGATCGTGCGTTTTACTGTGGAAACGCCGAACATCGGCGATGCCGACATTATCGTGGGCGATCCAAACGTCCACGTGGCGAACAACGATGGCCTATTCGAATTTGCTGCCTGCCACAACCATTACCACTTCCGCCATTACGCGCTGTATCAGTTGATCGATCCGGCGACGGGCTTTATCTGGAAGGCAGCCAAGAAGGGTTTTTGCATGCTGGACACCGATCCGGTGCCCGCCGCCGATGGCACCGAGCCGCCGCGCAGTTCGCAATTCCGGAACTGTGGCGCAATCGGCATCCCTGGGAACCAGGGAATCAGCCACGGCTGGGCTGATACCTACCGGTTCTTCCTGGGCGGACAGTACTTTGTGCTGGACGGCGGCGATGGCCAGCCTGTTGTGCCGCCCGGAAACTACATCATCCGCATCACTGTAAACCCGCCCTACACACCGACCGCCAACGAACCGTGCCGGTTTCTGGAGGGTGTCGATGCCAATGGACAGCAGATCTGCCACCAGCTGCCGGAGTCAAATTACTCCAACAACGTTGGCGAAGTGCTGATCACGATTCCTGCCCATCCCGGGAAAACCGGTACAGGTCCTGCTGCGGGCCAGGCAGCCAAAGAAGATTTCGACGAGCACGACAACAAAATTCCCAACTAGCTTCGTGGATTGTCCTTTGAATGTGGTCCGGCCCTCAGGGCCGGACCTTTTTCTTTTGCGGGTTCAGGGTTTGGCGGGCTTCTTCCTGACGTAAAGCAGTTTGTCGATCTCAGCCACCACGTTGCCTTCGGCGTCCTTGACCACTACCTGAAACTGTGGCTCGACTTTAGACTGAATTTCGGCGGCGGCGCGAATTTCGGCAATCTGTTCTTCAGTAAGCTGGAAGGTGGCTTTCATCATGCCCTTGCCGGGCTTTTTGAAGCGGATGGTGGCGGCTTTGTCCCAGACAATGTATTCCGGACCGAGAATATTGATCAGCATGAGCATGTAAAAGGGATCGCACATGGAATAAAGCGACCCGCCGAAGTGCGTGCCGACGTAGTTGCGGTTATAGAAGCGCAGGGGCATCTCAACCTCGACATTCCGGAAGTCATCGGAGATGCGGGTTACGCGCACGGCTGCTCCGAGATAGGGCGGGTACAGATTGACCCAGCGTTGCAGCTTCTTTGCGCTTTGATTCTTGCCTGACATTTTCTCCCTTTGCTCCTTCGCGGTTTGGGTCGGCACTAGCGCAGGCCCTGTTGGACCTGCAGGTCCGCGGCCGGCGGGCTGGAATGGACCATGTGAACGATCCGCCATTTCCCCCCGCTCTTGCGGCACAGGGCGCTGCCGCGGGCAAGGATCACCTGCTGATGAAGCACAATTTTGAGATCATACTCCACCCAGACGGCATCGCCGATGAGGTGATGCGCACGCGGAACCATGGAGAGTTGCGCTGGCGGATCCTGCTGGAAATATGCCTTGCGGTAATACCCCAGGGTGGCGTCGCGTCCGTAGAAGTCACCGGCCACAGTGAAAGTGACGATTTGCGGGTCGAGACAGTCGGCGAGCGAGCGCTCATCGGCGCGATTGAAGGCCTCTTCACAGCTGGTGAGCTGCTGATGAAGCTCGGCGATGACGGCTTCCTTGCTCCGGGTGTCGGACACAAGCTGCGCGGTGTGGTTTTTGAGATCGACGGTGGCCCCGAGCCGGGAAAGCAGGTCGATGCCAAGGATCCCGTCAATGCGTTTGCCGCAGGCCTGGCCAATGGGAGAGAGGTCCACCGCGGGCAGCCGAAGATTTTGCAGCCGATGTTCGCCGATCACAAGCTCAGGCAAGGTGACCTGGCGAGACCTGGTTTCAACCGTGCCGCTCCAGGACGTAACAGAGAGAGTGCGCGAGTCGCCATGCGCGAATGACTTGCTGTTCAGCATGGACGTAGCGGCGGTATCGACAAGGAAACGCAGTTTGGCGGCGGCCACAGTGACCTCAATCACCGGAAGTCCGTCACAGCTATCAAGGCGGACCTCTTCGGCGCCGGCAGAACGGAGGAAGACGAAGAGCAAAAGGAGGAGGAAGCTGCGCAAGCAATAGCGAAACATCGGGGGTCCTCCATAAATCGCAAACCATCAATCGCAAACCGGAAATCCCAAGCCGGGGAACGCGAACCAGTATCGCATAAAAACGAACGTTCGTGCTATTATATTTTTAAGGGTAAAGTGACTTTTATGCCGGCGCCCCGCACCACCACAGCCGAACCTCGTTCTAGCCAGGCCCGTTCTGGCCAACCTGGTTCAAGCAAGTCTGGTTCCAGCAGACCTGCTCCTGGGCAACATGGCCCCAGCAAGGGCGTCCGCACGAGAGAGAGTATTCTGCGTGCGGCAGTGGACCTGGCTTCCGTGGAAGGGCTGGAGGGACTGACCATCGGCCGCCTGGCCGATGAGTTGAAGATGAGCAAGAGCGGTTTGTTCGCTCACTTCGGATCGAAGGAAGAGTTGCAACTGGCCACCATTGAGATGGCGCGGCAAATCTTTGTCGAGCACATTGTTCGCCCCGCCCTCGCCGAGCCAGAAGGAATCCAGAGGCTATTGAAGTTATGCCAGGGCTGGCTGGGACACGTGGAAGGCCGGGTGTTCAAGGGAGGCTGCTTTTTTACCGCCGCCTCGTTCGAATTCGACAGCCGCTCAGGGCCGGTGCGCGACGCCATTGCCGATACCATGAAGACCTGGCTGGCAACGCTGGCACGCGCGGCAGAGTCGGCCAAGAAGGCCAGACATCTGAAAGCGTCCATTAACCCGGAGCAATTTGCGTTTGAAATCTACTCGCTGGCCATGGGCGCGAACTGGGCACTGCAACTGCTCGACGACAAAACCGCGATGAAGAAAGCGCGCGAGAACATCCTGCAGCGGATTCGCGGCGCGGCCACGCCTTCCTGCCCGCCAATCAAAACGGCAAAAGAGTGAGCCTGCGGGATGCGCCGCAACGCATCCCGCAAAGCACTATTTCTTCTTCGGAGCCGCAGCAGCCTTCTTGGGAGCGGCGCTCGCCTGTCCGTGCGTCGGATCGTCTGCCGCATTGACGTAGATCAGCTTGAACGGTCCGGTGCCGTTGACCTGGACTTCGGTTTCACCCTTGGCCATGGCGTAATGGTTGTGGTGCATGGGTACCACGGCCGTTGACTTTGCCGGCAGCGTAAGCATTGAACTCTCATCAAACTTATCGCCCATGCCGACGTGGAACTCGCCTGAAAGCACGGTCACGTTCTCCACCGTGGGATGCCAGTGCGGCATGATCCTGTAACCATCGGGAACCTTCAAGCGAACGATGAAGGGGCCCGCTTTGCTGGGATCGCCGGAGATCACGGCAAATTGTGCTCCTGGCTGAAAGACCGGAGGCGCCGGGCCCCACTGGACCTTGTCCGGGGTGACGACGACAGGTGCGGGGCCTGCTGCTTTGGCCTTACCGGCAGCTTTCTTGGGAGCGGTCTGCGCCAGAAGCAGGGCCGGCAGCAGGACTAAGATCGCCAACAATCTACGCATGTATCCTCCAAATTTCTTAAATTTGCTTACAGGCACTCTTGAGGTCAATTCTACACTCGGGCGATGAAGCGGCGTTGCGCGCAGAAAAAATGAACACAAAACGCCACTGCGCGAATCTCTTGGAACAAGCAGGGACACGCCTGCGGCACTTCAACAAAACTTATTGGAGATTGCGATGATGGTGGAACTACCTGTTTTGACGGCGTTTCTGGTGGTTGCGGGCCTTGCCGCAGCCGGAGGAAAGCGAATCAGACTGGAACGCACGGTGCGCAGTAATCTGCCGTTTAGCGATGCGGTATGGCACGGGGATACGCTTTATCTTAGCGGACACATTGGGCTTGACCCGCAGACAGGGCGTCCACCCTTGACCGCGGAGGAAGAGGCGCGGCTCGTCCTGGACGGCATGAAACGCACGCTGGAAGCCGCCGGGTTGACCATGGACGATCTTCTTTCGGTGCAGATTTTCTGCTCCGACGTGACGCTGTTTGAGAAGTTCAACGTCGTATACCGCACCTACTTCAAAAGCGAGTTTCCGGCCCGGGCGTTCCTGGGCTCAGGAAAGCTGCTGTTCGACGCCCGGTTTGAAGTGCAGGGAATTGCAGGGAAGCGGTGACACGCGAACGGTAAGCTGCCCACCTCCGCAGCCCTTATTCCGCCGTGGTGGGATCGATGACGGTCTTGATCTCCGAGACTTTGTTGGCCGGGAAGCCGCCCTGCCTGGCGTGTTCGCGCACCATTTGCTCATTGGGCGCAATGTAGACGCAATAAATCTTGTTGTCGGTAACGTAGCTGTGCAGCCACTGGATCTGCGATCCCAGGCTGCTGAGCACGCCGCAGGATTTTTGCGAGATGGCTTGAAGCTCCTGCGGGTTCAGCTTTCCCGCACCAGGGATTTCACGTTCGATGACGTACTTGGGCATGAGGCCTCCAATGCACCGCAGCCTAACATCAAGGACATCAGGGCGGCAACCTCAAGACGCAGAAATGAGCTGAACGCAAACTACGTGCCGGATGCAGCCAGCAAGCTCTCTCTGGTGTGCGACAGCAGATCGCCGATTCGCTCGATAGAGATGTCGGCAGGAGGATAGGCGGAGACGATTTTGGGATCGAGCGCGTAGTGACCCTGCCTGGGGAAAACGGTTGTGACCCTGGCGCCCCAGATTTTCTTTACTTCAGTCAGGATGCGGAGCTTGTCGTCGATCAGGACGTAATGCACGGCAGGGAAGCGGCGCTCCACGTCGTCCAGTTCTTTTTCCTTGTGGATGTAGATCAGCACGTTGCCCGCGACCGATTCGGAAATTCCCGAGCGCTCGACCTTCAGCGGCTGGAAGACCACGTCTCCATCCGACAGGATAACGGCCTTCCCCCACTGCTTGACATGCTCGATGGCATCCAGCGAATCGGGATAAAGGCGCGTGGCGAACGGGTAGTTGATCAGGAAGTGGGAGACGGTAAGAAGGCTGGGATCGCGCGGATTTTCCAGACGGTAGCGCTGCAGCGCGCCGAGATAGTCGGCGTAGCCAAGTTCGGTGCGGAGCTGCTCAAAGATGTCCCAGTAGCGCTGCTGGCGCTCAGGGCCGACTTGCTGCTCGAGATGGCGTTTGAGGTCGGCAGTGACGCGGTCGTTATCGAGCAAAGTGTTGTCTACATCGAACAGGAAGACGAGGCCGGGCATAGCAAGACCTTACCACGTAGGAGGACGGATGACACCTATCGAAAAAAATCTCGTTTCACCGCGGAGACGCGGAGAAAGTCAAAAACTTGTCATCTTGCGTGACCCAGCCTCACCGCCGTTCTATCTAGACCATCTTTAACAGTCGTTCACGGCGTGACTCCCAATCGTCGCTGGAGAAGATGTTGGGGCCGACTTCGATCAGGCGCGGAAGCATATTGAAGACCGACACCGGGGTCCAGAGGCTCCCGGAGCGGGTACGCAGGCCGCGCTTGTTCAATTCGGTTGCCACCAGAGTGATGGAATAATCCTGGACAATCAACTCCATCATCTGCACCAGCACGCCGCGCTCCTGGGGATCTTCTTCCAGCCGGCTGCAATCGGGGGCGACGCGCAGCCCGTAAGGAATCTCCTCCATGAAGACTGCTTCCTGGGCCTCGTCACCGGCGATTTCGCGGCGCCATTCCATTGCTACCAGCTTCCAGCCCGCCTCGGTCTTCTGGCGAACGTACTCGAGATCAACAGCACCTGTTACCACTTCACGAATGCGCTCCACCCTTGCCATGGGACCTCCAGTCCAAAATTCCTGGGATTTTTGCTGGCAACTTCGGCCCGCTACCGATATGTTGCAGTTTTGTATGCAGGGTGCGAGCAAGCCATGTGCCAACCGCTCGATGTAATTCAAGTAGTTGAGAGATATTCGTTTAGCTATATGCAGCAGGTGATGAAGCGCCTTGAATAATGATCGTTTTCGTAACAACGCGTTCGAAAACGAACAGTGCAGTTCGTCCCAGAAGGGAAGCAGCTTCTACTTCTTCGACTCCGCCATGATACGGGACAAGCGCGCCTGCCTCTCCTCTTCGGTGGTTTCTTCCATGCGAGTGGCGATGGTCCACACGTGCCCGGACGGATTTACCCACCGCATCGATGTGACCGTGCCCCGGGAACAACTTTCGACTGCGGTGCGGTACCTCATAAACCGGTCATCCAAGAGGCGACGCGCAAGCAGCAATCGACCATCCTAGGAAAAGGAGATTGTCACAGGCACGATGATTCGTAAATTGAAATCAGGCGAGTACCGCTTGTACTCGCGCAAGAAGAATGCCAAGACCGGCAAGCGCCGCAACCTTGGCACTTTTTCGACGCTGGAGAAAGCCCAAGCGCATGAACGAGCGGTGCAATACTTCAAACGTCATTAAATGGGAGAGAGTATGGCGAGTGAAAAACAGCGGAATGCCGCGCGAAAGAATATCCGAAAGGCCGCGAACGCCGCCCGGAAGAAACGCACGATTGCACATTTGCCCAAGCCAACCAGGACAGCTCTGGGCAAGCAGGGAGCAAGGGTCGCAAAGGAGAAACGACGGAAAGCAGCTTAGAGCTTAGCGCTGCTGCAAGGCCGCCATCGACATGGTGGCAGGCGACGGACTGAATATGACCGTCGCGTTGCTGCGGTCGAAAAAGATAGAGTGGAACGGAGCAGCCGGAAGCAAGCCATCCTGCGGGTCTGACGGTTTCTGGAGGTCGTTGCGCAATACTACGACTTGCGTCTCCGGCAAACGGGCTTCCGCGATGGAAACATCGTTGAGCAGGATTGTGGAAGCCGAGTGATCGGCAAGATTGGTTGAAACCTGCATCAGACAGCTGGCTTGCCCGCAGGAAGTGGCAGCCGGCGGCGCGATACGTTCCTGAAAAACCAGAAACTGCGAAATGCCGGAATCGAGCGCGAGTTTCCAGCTCCCCCGCGGCGCAGCAGTAGACATAACCTTGATCAGCAGACGCGACTCATTGATCTCTACAGGGACACGCAGTCCGGCGGGGACGCGCGCCTCTTCAGGAAAAGGGTACAGCTCCAGCGCGTGGTGCTCATAGTCGAGCCGGAACGAGTAGTGCAGCAGGAAATTCATGCCCAGGACGCCGCGGATTTTGCGATCGAGAGCGGCGAGCTGTGGAAGCGGCACGGCCAGGGTTTCCAGATTCGCAATGGAAGCCGGGCCCACTCGGAAGGTTTGCAGATAATAACGAGGCACAGTCGCTGAACTGGCGAGGCTGGCGAGTTGCAATTTGTCCTTCGGCGTCAACCCTAGTTCCGTCGCCAGCTCGGGCGCGATCAGAGTTGTGTTGGTGCCGGTATCGACCAGGAAATCAAACGGTCCACGATCATTGACGGAGACGCTTACCACCATGAGATAGCCGCTGAGCGTGCGAACGGAAAGAGTTGTGTTTGAGTTTGGGTCGGGCGAAGCAGGCAAAGCCACGGCCGATGCAACACAGCAGATGAAGACAAGACCAAGAGTTAGATTTTTAGCCGCGTTTGCCATGGGCCGTCCTTCGAGCTTCTCAACCGGCCCGAGGGAAGCCGTGACTCAGGTATCGTCGGCGGTATTGGGTTTGAGAGATAGATGACTTTTGGACGCAGACCTGTGGAGCTGGAAGTAGCTGAAGCGGGGCGGATGCGCGACAGCGCCGAAGATCGCCACGTGCAAGTAGCTACGCTACGGCGTTTTTACCCGCATGAATACTGTGTTTGGTGCCATCAGGAGATTGCCGTACGCCTGCGGGAAGCTGCGGGAGAAGAAGTTGACAATCATGATTACGTTACTTCCCGCCGGGCCTGAACCGGCACTTTTGTTACCAGCGTTGTAACGCGCATCACAGCAATTTCAGTGTGCGCCGGAAAGCCGCCCGAATGCTGCAACAAAGCATGACGAACGGCGCGTGATAGAATCGCGCGGCCTTTCACGCTTGCTCATGTCCACCGAACTACGACGATCAATGGGTTTGAATGCCGCCACATCCATGGTGGTGGGCATCATTGTGGGCGCTTCCATCTTTGTGCAGCCCGCCGAGGTGACCCGCCTGGTGCCCAGCGCACGCGGCGTAATCCTGGCATGGCTGCTCTCAGGCGTGCTCACGCTCTGCGCCGCAATGGTGTGCGCGGAGTTGTCGTGGCTGTTTCCTGAGACCGGCGGCGTTTACGTTTTTCTGAAGCGCATCTACTCGCCTCCACTGGCTTTTCTCTGGGGCTGGTCGATGTTTTGGAGCATGCATACCGGGATTCTGTCGGCGATCGCAGTAGTGCTGGCGCGGTATGCGGGCTATTTCTTTGGACTGGGAGAAACGGGCATCCGCGCGCTGGCCATAGCGGCGATTCTGATGGTTTCGCTGATCCAATACCTGGGCGTGAAACCAGGTAGCGCAGTGCAGGTCACGCTTACCGCGGCAAAGCTGGGAGCGATCGCGGTGATGTGCATACTGCTGTTTATAACGGGTGGACCGGTACACCGGTCGCTGTCCGGGGAGACAGCACAGCCCGTTTTATTTACTTCTTTTGGCTTGGCGGTTGCCGCGGGATTATTTGCGTTCGGGGGCTGGCACATGGTGACATATTCCGCGGGGGAAACCCGATCTCCCGAGCGAACAATCCCCAAGGCGCTGATGCTGGGCGTTTTAATCGTCACTGCCTGTTACACGCTCCTGAATGCCGCTTATCTTTATGTAATGCCACTCAGCGCCGTGGCAGGCTCCACGCGCGTCGCCGCCGACGCCATGGAGCGCGTTCTTGGTCCCGCGGGCGGCAAGGCAATCACGCTGGTCATTATCATCTCCGCGCTGGGCGCGCTCAACGGGATCGCGCTGGCGGGGCCGCGGGTTTACTACGCCATGGCGCAAGACGGCCTGGCCTTCCGATGGATGTCCGCTCTCCATCCCCGACGTCAGACGCCTTATCTCGCCATCGCCGCACAAGCCGTATGGGCGTGCGCTCTGGCTGCCACCAACAGCTACCGCGCACTTTTTACGCGGGTGATTTACACCGAATGGCTGTTCTTCGCGCTGCTGGCGGCGGGCCTTCTCATCCTTCATCGCCGCCGGCAATACACGCCAAAGTTCGTGGCTTTCGCATTCCCGCTTTTGCCGGCCATCTCTCTGCTGACCTCCGTGGCTATCGCGCTCAACCAAATCTGGGCGGCGCCGGGCAACAGCGCCGTAGGTCTGGGCTTGATTCTTCTGGGCCTTCCCGTGTACTTTGTCTGGTCTCATCGCAGTACGACAAAGCAAGCAGCACGAGGAACCGGCACGAATGCCAATCATCGACTTCCATAACCATTACTACCCACCCGAATACATCCAGGCTATCGAACAAGGACCCAGCGCCGTCCGGATCACGCATGACGACGCCGGCAATCCCTGGCTGCACTATCCCGGCGACTACAACGTTGCCGTTCGCGGCCACCGCGACATCGACTACCGCGAACAGGTTCTGCGCGACTCCGGCGTCGATACCCAGGTCATCACACTCACCACGCCCGGCACGCATATAGAAGAGCCCGCGACGGCCATCCGCCTGGCGCATCTGGTGAATGACGCCTTCGCCCGCGTGGTTGCCGACAAGAAGGGCCGTTTCGTCGCGCTGGCCACGCTGCCGCTGTGCGATCCCGCTGCTTCGGTCGCCGAGTTGCGCCGCGCCATGCAGCAGCTCAAATTTCGCGGCGCCATGGTCTTCAGCAACATCAATGGCACAGCTCTCAGCCACCAGCGTTTCTGGCCTGTCTGGGAAGCGGCCAACGAACTCGGCGCCGTGGTGCACATTCATCCCACCAACCCTGTCGGCGTTGAAGCCATGCTCGACTACTGGCTCATGCCGCTGGTCGGCTTCCTCATGGACACCACGCTCGCCGCCGCCAGCCTGGTCTTCAGCGGTGTGGCAGAACGCTTTCCCAATATCAAGTGGGTGCTCGGGCACCTCGGCGGAGCTATCCCGTATCTGGCCGAGCGTCTCGACCGCGGCTATGAAGCCTTTGCCGACTGCCGCAAAAACATCTCCCGCCCTCCCACCTCATACCTCAAGAAGTTTTATTTCGATACCGTCAACTTCGATCCTCACGCGCTCGAGCTGTCCGTCAGCTTTGCCGGCGCCAGCCAGATTCTTGCCGGCAGCGACTACCCGCATCAGATTGGCAGCATCCCCAAAATGCTGGAGAGCCTGAAAGCCATGCGCGTATCAGAAGACGACAGGAAGATGATCCTGGGAGGGAACGCGAAGAGGTTGCTGGGGATATAGCTCGGACTCTTACCACGGAAACGCGGGCTGCGGAGAAGAAGGGAAAGTGGCTGCATCGGCAATTCTGATGGTTGGTTTTCCGATCACCCGATCACGCGCGATCACCCGATTTCTTCCCGATCCGTGTTCATCCGTGGTAAGGTTTTGCCTTCCTTTGTGTCCTTTGTGGTGAATGGTTTTCGATTTTTAATGCCTCGCAGGGGATAGCTTAACCTAGACTCGTTCCATAATGGTTCCTCAAAACCATTATGGAATTGCCGAACTATAAACTATTTTTATCTGGCTATCTTTTATATTGTTTCTATAATACCGATTGCCACGTTGCTATTCAGTGGTAAGAAAGAAGACTTAAATAATGTCCACAAACATGAAAGCTACAATAAGGTTGGTTATTCTCTTCGCCCTGATGATGGCCGTGCTTGTTCTCGCACATCCAACCCCTGCCGCAGCGAACCAGTGCACGGACCAATGCCACACTGAGTATGTGGCTTGCGAGGCGGGCTGTCATGGGCAGTTTGGATGCGGCGATATCTGCAATCAGGCGCTTTTTGAGTGCAATCAATGTTGTTTCGGCATTTGCTGATTGTGGGCAAAGTTACGCCGAATAAAGGAGGCAACAATGGCGGATGAAAACAAAGGACGAGTGGCAAAGAAAATTGAGCTTGTTGCGAATGTTGGCATAGTCATTGTTGCCCTTTTGGTCGGAACACTGTTTGTGCGCAACTATCTCGGGCAAGGGTCAAAGCCGCAGTCCATCGCAGTTGGCTCGAAGTTTAAACTCAAGGATGTCAACTGGAAGGCGAATGGAAAGACGATTGTTCTGGCTTTGTCAACCACTTGCCATTTTTGCACGGAAAGCGCCCCGTTCTACCGGGAGCTGGTAAAGAAAGCGGAGGCGCACAATGTCCGAACGATTGCTGTCTTTCCGCAATCGCCAACCGAGGCCACTACTTACTTGACCGCCGAAGAAGTGAAGGTAGGATCCATCCAACAGTCACTCTTGCCGGACATTCAGGTGTCCGGTACGCCGACTGTGCTGCTGATTGATGAAAACGGCCAGGTCAAGGCTGTATGGATCGGCAAACTTCCGGCGGAGCGGGAAAAAGACCTTTTAGACAAATTAGGATCGTCTTGAAGAGTGGGGCGGGTAGGTCACTTTTTTGCGCCTGGCCCATCTCCTCCCGATCCGCGCTCATCCGTGTTTATCCGTGGTAAGGTCTTGCCTCCTCTGTGTTCCTTCGTGTCCTCTGTGGTGAATGGGTTTTGGTTTTTGACAATCCTCCTCAGCTCAATCACCTCCAGCGGACACTCCGGCCAGTTATTGATCCAGCACACAATGATGTCGCATTTGTCCACGCGGTGCCTGTGCTTCAGGAAATTGCGGCTTAGGTACTCAAATTCAATCAGCACGCGTTGCAACCGGTTCGGCGAAATCTCTCGCAGGGCCTCGCAGTCAGGAAACCCCGCTCGCACCATCGTCGCCATAAAACCCATGTCGAGCGCCATCGCGGCAAAAAGGAACATGACTCCGGCCTCGTTCGTGGGAACGTGCATCAGGGCCGCCGGCGAGATCGGCGGGCCATAGACCGGCCGGTCTTTCTTCAATAGGGACCGCCGCTTGGCAGGTATCGGCCACATCCGGCCGTTCCCTGGCCAGTCATTTTCAGTTTGCTCCGCAATCATCTTCATCACGTCCTTCCATTTGTTTTCCAGTCCGTGTTCTCGCGCGTACGCATGCATCGTCTGCGGCACGGCTGACCACGGTCCACACACCCGCATCACGGCTTCCATGCTGTGTCTTCCCAGCTTCCTGTACGCTTTGGTGGTGGGCAGCTTCTTGAGCTTCCTCGCTACCCTGGCCCAGTCCTCAAACAGCTTTGCCTTTGCCACCTTCACGCCGCTATGCGGATTTTCCATCCCACAGGCGCGTAGAGCGATGGAAAAGTTCTTGAAGTGCTTCCGCATGTGGCATCGCTGTACCAGCGTCATTCTTTCCACCTCGGCGTTGGTCGGGACGCGCCCCAGCTTCTTGGCCAATTCCCGGATCGTCGTTACTATCTCCTGTCGGCTCATGCTCTCTTCTCCCAATGAAAAAAGCCACCCGGTGGGTGGCTCAGATTCAAAAATTGTGTGGCTGTAGGCCTGTATGGATGTTGGTTTTGGTGTTGTTTTAGGTTTTCAAATTGTCAATTTTTGGCACTCTTTGGCAATTTTGGCAATTGCATTTGGGCACACTTATAGCCCCAGTGGCTTTGGGACCATGTGCGAAAGATACACGCCCAGGTGCATTCAAAGGGTTGCAGGCCTTTTCGGGGTTTTGGCCAGTTGCTAGATTCTAGGTGCTAGCCGCTGATTCTCCCCGCCGACGCCGCTCTCGGCTCTATCCAGAGCGTATCATAAGCGAAACTGGGACGAATATCAACAAGAAAATCAACTCCAAGATGGTCATTTTCGTTGGCAGAGCAACTCGCGTGTTTCAATGGCTGCGGATAATGGATCAAATCCAGTTCCTACCGGATTTCGTTCAGATGATGTCGGCTAGACTAGCCGGTGCCTGTGGCCTTGTTCCGATACTCGGTAAGGATCTCGCCGGAACGAAATGGCAACACATTCGCATCGTGCATCCGTCGAACTAACTCGAAGCGAACACTATTGTTGCATCGTTTACAGGAGGGAAAAAGCTCTGCAATTAGAAGAGCAGTTTCGTGCATCAGGCGGTGTGAATCGTGATAAACGCGATAAACCCCGCTGCGTGGCACGCGTTGGCCTGGCTTGAACCGTTCCATTTTGGCTCTCCGCTATGGTTCAAAAAACAGGCCAGCGTACACGTAAGTGAGCGATTCGATGCAGAGGTCGCGGATTCAGGTTGCCAAAGATGAGCCGGTTACCAAAGTTATATTTCCGGGGGTTCAGACAGCGAGGATTTCACCTCCGAAAACCAAGCAGCAACACGTCCCGGCAGCCCTGAGAACTTCAAGGGTGGGAAAAAGCTCTGGGATCCGGCGATCCCGTCCAAAATCGACTGGCCCTCAACGTCCAATTAAGGTCGACGGCTCGCGTTCAATTCCGGAGGAGGTGGGGGAGGATTGACCAGATCGCCTACAGGAAGTTCAAGACGTGGAAATAGCAGATCCATCACCTCTTCGCTGTTTGTAGGAAAAGACCGAACAGGAGCAAAAGGAACAGCTCTGTCTAAGGAGAGCACACTACGTAGATATTGGGTATCCCTCGCCAATTGCCGCGGCCCACGTGCAGACTCGTGGGCCGCATCTCTGCCCAGGAAATGACTTATCTTCTCAGTATGCGGAGCTCACGTGGGCGGGTTGACATTCGTATCCCATCAGCGTAGGGTCGAAGTAGAGCGAGTATTCTTCCTCTCTTTTCAGATTCCCTGAACTAAGTCAGCTCATCTGAGGTACTCATACCTTAGCCTCACCGTAAACCCGAGGAGGTTTAATCCATGTTCACACGCAAAATTTCAATTCAATTGAAGCCGAATACTCTCGCCCAATTTACCAGCATCTTTGAGAAGGAAATCGTTCCTTTGCTCCGCAAACAGCAGGGATTTAGAGACGTAATCACATTTGCGAATCCCGGAAGCAAAGACGTGCTTGCGATCAGTCTGTGGGACACGGAGAAAAACGCAGACACGTATAACGGCAAAACCTACAATGATGTGCTCAGGATGCTGTCGGATGTACTCGAAGGCACTCCGAAGGTGGAGACGACCGAGGTTCTGCACTCGACGTTCCATGAGATCCGCGCCGTCAAGGCAGTTGCAGCCTAAGCAGTTGCAACATCTCCGGAATGGTTCAGATACCAGGCGCGACCCACCGGGTCGCGCCTGTATCGGAATTTAGCGACCGTGGCCGTCACCGTCGCGCTTGTGATCGTTCTTGTCATGGTTGTCGTTCCGGTGCTCTTCTGATTTGCCGCGTGGTTGATTGTCTTTATGTTCTTCGCGGCGAACCTGCTGGTTGTCACGGTGCGCTTCCTGCACGGCGCGGTGCTCCTCGTGGTGCTCTTCCCGACGAGCTTCGTGGTGCTCCGCTTCCCGATGTTCTTCCCGACGAGCTTCGTGGTGCTCCGCTTCCCGATGTTCTTCACGACGAGCTTCGCGGTGCTCCGCTTCCCGATGTTCTTCACGCCGCTCCGCTTCGCGATGTTCTTCGCGCGCGTGGGCCTGGCGTTCATGCTCCTGGCGCTCATGCTCTCTTCGCTCGGCTTCGCGTTCGTGTTCCCGGCGCTCGGCTTCGTGTTCATGTTCCCTGCGCTCACGCTCGCGCCATTCGTGATCGCGGTGATCGTCGTGAACTACAACCGTCCGCCGGATCTCATATGGATGAACATATTCGTGGCGATTCACCCATGTCCGATGCCATGGCGCATTGTTGACAATGACGACACGCTCGTTCCAGGCAATGCGGTTATAGCCCCATCCCCAGGGCCGGAACGCGACTCCCAGCGCCACGCCAAAACGGAAACCGATTGCGGTGCCGATGAAGAAGCCCGGCCGCGGCCGCGCATAGACAACGACTGGGTCGTAGTAAGGGACCACAACGTAGTCAGGGCGCGCCGGCATGATTGTGATATAAGGGCCGCCGCTCACGACCATCTGGGGGCCGGTGCGCAGATATCCGAAGTCACGGGCGCGTTGCCGCATTCTCTGCACCGCATACATTACGTCCTGTTGCTGGCCGAGAAAGGCGTTGCCCAGATCGTTGGTCCAGTCCATGTCGGAAGCCATGGTAGTCAACACGGATGGAAAGGGCAGCAATGCCTGCACGGAAGGGTCCCAGGGCAGCTGATCGCCGTCAATGGCCTGGGCGAGCTGGCCGCCGCTTAGGTTGTGGTGCTCATCGGCCCACCGGGCTGCATCGGGAATCTGGTCGGGAAAAGTTGCCGCGGCAAGCACCTGCGCCAGCAGGGGATCGGGGTACAGCGCTACCCGGGAAACCATCCGGTCAAGCTGCTCGGGCTGGTAAAACGGCGGCGCCTGCGCCGCTGCCGGTGTCGCCAGCATGCAGCACAGAACCGCTGCCGCCAGCATCGCGGTAAGGATTTTGATCTGCGCCTTTCTCCCTTGCGCAAGGTTGCCAATCTGTCTTTCGGACATTACGACTCTCCTTGTGTTTCTCGGTAAAGCATTTCTCGGTAAAGCGTTTCTCGTTGAGTGCCAGTGCAGGATGATTCGCCGACAAGAACGTAAGCTTCGGCAGTCGCCTAAAGGGGGGATATGTTTGGCGCCACGCGTATTTTAACCCTGCATGGTAAGAAGAGTTGTTGACAGACGTGCTCGTCCTTTCGTGCTCTTTGCCGGGCATGCAGTTCCGTCGCGGCGGGTGGCCACAGTTGTTAATTCACCTGGGTGCCGGCGTGTCTCATCCTTTCGCGTTTTGTTTGAAGGATGGGTTTCCATACCGTTCGCCGCGATCCGTCACGCTTTTACAATCGTGTACGGTGGAGCGAATTCCGGAACGCCTCCATGCCTGCCGGCAATCCAGCGCAGAGCATAGACCGTCTCAGGATTTGTCAGCCCGCCGGTCAATTTATTCGCGATGACTTCCAGCAGGGCATGGGCCCCGGGGTCCTTGAAGTAATCGATATCGGGCTCCACCTCAATGCACTGCACACCGTCAATCTGTTGCGTGGTTCCCTCATGGAAGGTCAACTGGACATTGGCCTCGCCAAATTGCACCTGCTTCCAACTTGCAGTCGCGCCCGGATGGAAGAACCCGCTTCCGAATTCCGGCTCGAATAGTCCCTGTTTGGCCGCCAGCTGCACTTGGTCCTTAAGCGCGGGATCGCAGAACGCAAAGAAGCGGTCTTGCGCCATGCTGTCATCCCATATGATTTGCTTGAGATAGTCGAGGGGCGTTCCTACGGGCAGAAAGATCTGACTCATCGCGGTGGTGATGTTCAACAGCGCAGCCAGGGTCGCGGGTTTGGTGGCCATCAGGTTTTCATAACGGGTTTGCGCCGCTCCAGGATCGACCCCCTTGGCAAGAAACGGAAGCGTGTCCTTGATTGTGGCCCAGCCGGCGTTTCCAAAAACAAACTTACTCTTCTTGGGCAAGAGCATAAGGTCCAGAATTGTGGGAGTTGTTGCCGTAAGGTGGACAGGGGTGAATCCGGCCTGTTGGTATCCATCGGAAAAGACAATAATGCGGTAGTTATCTCCCAGGTTGTCAAAAAACGGGACTTTGAAATTCTTCGAAGAGCCGGTCAGTTCAGACTGAAAGATCTGCTTCTGATTACCATCGAAGATGCGATAGAGCACGTTTGTGGCATCCGGCATCAATTCCCGGGTTCCGTCAAAGACTCTTATAGTCAGAGAAGAGAGCTGATCATCCGGCACAGCGCGCCTCCTTTAGATAGACATGGGATCCCTGATTTCACATAACGAAAACCGTGTCTGATTACCTTTGCTGCCCCCCGGCGCCGGGTCAGGCGGGTTGCTGGTAGAGACCGATCACGTTTCCGCCCGGATCGCGGAAGCGCGCTGTGATCTCGGGCGCATCCCCGCCGATCGGCTGCACGATTTCGCCTCCGTTGGCGACAATCACCTCAAGGGTTGCAGCTACACTATCGACCATGATGTACATCATAAGGCCGGGCGCTCCGGCGGGTGGACGCCCGAGCACAAAGCTGCCACTCACCTCGCCGACGGTGTCGTCAAAGGCAATGCTGCCATTGCCACGCTTGCGGATGTTCCACCCGAACACGCGCTGGTAGAAGTCCGCCGAGCGCGCAATGTCGAGGGCGGGAAATTCGATATAGCAGATCTTGCCGTTGCCATAGGTGGGAGACATTGAGCGCTCCTTTTCGAACGCTGTCATTCTAAAAGAGCAATTCGGCTTGCGGCAAACCAGCTTTGGTCCACGCCAGCGCTTATTTCATCGAGGTGGGATGATTTCCCGGACCGGGCCGGCCGAAAGTGATTTCAATAGGAGTGTCTTTGGGCAGAACAACATCCTTGCCGCGAGAAAGGAAATGTGAATAGACCGACATGGCAGCGCCATAAAAGCCAAGCGTGGAGGAGAACGCCTTGGAGTGCGATACCAGACCCAGCACCGCACCCACCATCTTGAAGCCGGAGCCGCCCGCCGCGGCCCGCGTGGCGGGATCGGCGAGCCCGTCCGGAGCGCCGTTGTCGCTTTCAGGATGCCCCGCCGCAGCGGCAATTACAACGGCAAGCCCGGTAGAGACGTAGCGAGATTTGCCGTCAGTGGTATGGGCGCCGCCTTCGCTATCGAGCTTCATGTTTGCGCTGCGGTCCACCTCGACGCCCTCCAGGCTTCCGTGCATGGACTGCATTTTGCCTTCAGGCGTGGCAATCCTTTCGAAGACAACGCGCAATTCACCGTTGTGATGCAGCTTTCCCGCAGGTTTGGCCTGTGTGACTTCGCCCAGAATGCGGCTATTAGCAGGCAGCACGAGCTGATGGTTGGCGTTGAACACCGGCTGGGTAATGACGGCCTCAATCGGCGTACCACGAGATGCCGTTGCCGAGCTGACCTCGGCGGCGAGCCGCGCATGCAGCGTGGTATCCGGGGCAGGCTCGGAGCCCAGGGAGCGGAGCTCTCCGGGAAGGCGCGTTGCAGGCCCAAAATCCAGTGGCGACACCAGGTCGGCATCGAATCGCGTCCCGGGTTCAAGATACTGGCGGCGATAGGGAAGCTGCGCGAGCAGAAATTGCTTGAGACGATGCATCCGGCCCGGCGATTGAATTTCGTGCATCGCCTGATGGAACTGGTCTTTCACCTGCTGCGTGGCGCCGGCGGCAGCCTGGGCAGCGGCATTCTTCCTGTTCGCCGCGCGTGCCGGATCGCTCACCAGGTGAACCATATTTTCGCTGCCTCGCGACGCAGTTGTCACAACCGGCAGATGCCGGCCATCGCTCAGGATGATGGTGTCAAAGGTGACGGTGTACCGGTGCGGAGGGCTAAAGTCAGCATCCGCGATTGCCATGGTGCGGCGCATTTTCGAGATGGGCTCGATGCGGGCCACGCGCCCGCGGACCGCGCTGCCCGCTGGAATCACCCCTTGATCGAAGGCATAGACTGTATCCGTTACCCTACCTTCCACGGGCGCTCCCTCGCGTCCGATACGCACACGTCTGGAGAGCGCGATACGGATCGCCGTGCCACGGGGCACTGTCAATTCGATTTGTTGCGGCGTCTCATTCAGACCAGCCGAATGGTCCGTAGCCGGGGGACGACGCTCAAAAAGCTGGGGACGGTCAGGCTCTTGTGCGGGACTTGCCGGTTGCTGTGCCGGATTGGTTTGCGACCACGCAATGGTTGAGCAAAGCAGGAACAATCCAAACAAGAGAGGGAAACGGAGGAAGTTCATTGGCCCAATCTCACAGCGAGGCGCAGAAAGGCGTGGCCATTGCGCCCCAGTATTTACCAATGAGTATACATCGCGGTCAGCGTGATTGGCTGAATTTGCAGAGTACCCGGTTCCTGGAGATAGCCATCGCCGGCGGTCGGTGCGATTTGCATCCAGGGCAGGCCCGGATGCGCTAAGCGCCGGTTCTTGGCCGGTTCAGTTGCCAGGAAAGATGCGCTTTGACCGTAGGCCACTCGGCGGCGATGATGCTGTAGACGCAATTGTCGCGCACGGTCCCGTTGGGCATGACCTGATTGTTCCGCAAGATGCCGTCGAGCTTGGCGCCCAGGCGCTCAATGCCGCGCCGGCTTTGATGGTTCAAGAAATGGGTGCGCAGCTCTACGCAGATGCAATCGAGGGACTCGAACGCATGCGCGAGCAGGAGCAGCTTGCACTCCGTGTTCAAGGCGGTGCGCTGCACGCTCTTGCGGTACCATGTTCCGCCAATTTCCACGCGACGGTTCGACGCATCGACATTCATGTAGTTCGTCATGCCCACAACTTTGGAAGTGCCGGTGGAGATGACGGCGAATGGAAGCATCGCGCCTTTGGCCTGGAGATCGAGCCGGCGATCGATCTCCGCCCGCATTTTTGCAGGCTCCGAGATGACGGTGTACCACAACTTCCACAACTCTCCATCCTGCACCGCCTCCACAAGATCGTCGTGATGGGCCTGAGAAAGCGGTTCCAGGACGGCGTGCGTTCCGCGCAAAATAATTGGTTCAGGCCAAGGCATGATCACCTCTTAACTACCTTTCATCTCAATCGTACGTAATGAGAATGTAACAAATCCGGCATCTCGCCTGATAGACTGAGCCCATGCCTGTTCCATCCGAAGCCAGTAGTTATGCTCTTGGCGTTGCGCTCAGCGGCGGCGGTTTTCGCGGGATGGCCCACATCGGCGTTCTGCGTGCGCTGGAGCGGCGCGGATTGAAGCCGGATTTCATTGCCGGCACCAGCGCAGGCAGCCTGGTCGGCGCGTTGTACGCGGCCGGCAAGTCGATTGACGAGATTGAAGCCCTGGCTGGCCGGATCTTCTGGCCCAAGCTGCTGGGTTCGCGCGGCCTGGCTGATTTCTGCCGCGACCATCTTCCTGGAAGCTTTGCCAATTTGCGAATTCCGCTCGTTGTGGTGGTTACCGCGCTTCCATCGAAACAGCCCGTGGTCTTTGACTCTGGCGAGCTTGTTCCGGCCATCGCCGCGAGCTGCGCCATGCCCTGGCTTTTCCGCAGAGTGAAGATCGGCGACAACAAGTACACCGATGGCGGGTGGGGCTGCGTGCTTCCCGCCGTCGTCTGCCGCGATCGCGGCTGCAAGAAGGTAATTAGCTCTGATGTGTGGTGGCGCGCTTCGGTCGCCAGGAAATCCGGTATCAGGACAAGCAGCCGCTTTGCCGAGCAAGCCTATTCACGGCAATACATTGAGGCCGTCCGCAACAGTGACGTTGTGATTCATCCACGGATTCCCGCAGCAGGAATCGTGCCCGGCCGTTTTGGCATGCGGAGTTTGATCACCTGCGGTGAAGCGGCTACCGAGAAAGCCATGGCAAGCTGGCGACCGTTATTGTAAAGGTGCGTAAGGGCGCTTCTCGCGCAGCCTTTCAGGATGGTTCCTGGGAAAGGTCGCTCACGCTCGCCGGAGTTTTTTAGCCCAGAGCACGCGCCTATCTCGCCTGGATTGCGGTCTGCGCACTTCTATTTCCCCATTACGTGCTCTTACCTCAAGGCATGGTTGCGGATGCACCGCGGGCCCGTCAAGCACCCGGCCATCTGCCAGCGCAAAACGAGATGCGTGGTATGGACAAACAATGCTGTCCCCATCCAATTTGCCTTCGGAAAGAGGCCCGCTGAAATGAGAGCACGTCTCTGCCATGGCAAAGAGACGTTCCCCGCGACGAACAAGCAGAATGGGCACACCCTGGTGCATTGCGCGGGTCGGCGTATGATCCGGCAATTTGGATTCGGGCAAAACTGCCGTGAAGTTTTCCGGGAATGTCTCTCCTGCTGTGCGATCCACTCCTACTCGATGTTCGTACACCAACTTGCCGCCAAGGTGGGCCGCGTATGACATCAAGGCATAACCCAGAGCGGAAAATCCCCGGCCCTCACTGCGTGCCTTTCTCTTGCGCAAGATGAGAGATGTTGCGAATAGTGTTGTAGCGCCAATGTTCAGCAGCCCATGAACCAATCCAAGGCGACGGGCTGGAGGATCTACGTCAGACCAGTCCGTCACTCCGGTTATTGCCGCGGCCGCCGCGCCGGCAAGTCCTATCGCTATCGACGTGTCCGCGGCCAGAGCAAACTCATGGCGACTGTTGATCACCTCCAAAGCATCGAAAACCATGGCCACGGTCCAGGCGCCTATAGGCACATCCTTCAGGACGACATGGAGTGGTTCGCCCAGCCATGTGCCATTCAGGAAATTCCTGGCTTTTTGAGCGACAGGGTTGCCATTGGCGTATAAGGCCTTGTCGATCGCCTTCTGCAATTTTTCTTCCAGGGGCTTGGTTTCTGGCATGTGTAATTCCTCGTAATATGAGATGCGAAATACAATTCAAATAAAGACCTTCTGACTTTCGGTGGTGGGCCAGTTCGACAAGGTTCATCGCTGGCGCGACTTTCAGTGTCATGAACTGTGAAGCGCGATTCTGCTAGAATCTCGCCAGTTTCCAATGGCCCGCAAAGTCTCACTCTTCGTGCCGTGTTTTGTCGACCAGCTACAGCCCGAGGTGGCCGTGGACACGGTGAAAGTCCTGCGGCGCATTGGCTGCGAGGTCGATTTTCCCCAGGACCAGACATGCTGCGGCCAGCCGGCCTTCAACTCCGGCTTTTGGGATGAGGCGAGGCCCTGCGCGGAAAGGTTTCTGCGCGTCTTCGCAGACGCGGAGACAATTGTCTGCCCTTCCGGATCGTGCACCACGATGGTGCGCGTTTTCTATCCTGAGCTGATGGCTTCAGGCGCGCTGTACGATCAAGCGGCCGCCGCGGGCAAGCGCACGTTTGAGCTTTCAGAATTTCTGGTGAAGGTGATGGGCATGACCGACGTGGGCGCGGCGTTTCCGCACACGGTCACCTATCATGCGTCGTGCCATGGGCTGCGCGAATTGAAGTTGCGCGAGGAGCCGTTGCAGTTGCTGCGCGCCGTGAAGGGCCTGAAGCTGGTGGACATGCTGCGCTTTGACGAATGCTGCGGCTTTGGCGGAACGTTTGCCACAAAATTCGAAAGCATCTCAGTGGCGATGGGCGAATCGAAGTGCGACAGCGTGGCGGTGACCGGAGCGGAGTACGTTACGGCCATTGATCCCAGTTGCCTGATGCACGTGCAGGGAATCCTGGGCAGGCGCAAAGACCGCGCCAAAGCTATTCATCTGGCAAGCATTTTGGCGAGGGAAGCATAATGCAAATCTCACCACGGAGACACGGAGACACGGAGAACAGCAAGAAATTGCGGTTGTGGAGGTATCCGTCATGAGTACTTCCTCCGGCCTTTCCGCGCCCGCCGGTGAAACGCCTTCCGCCATGACCGCAGCGCAGAAGTTTCTCCAGGACGCAGCGGTGAAGTCGGCCGACCTGGTGCATCGCGAGATCATCCGCAAGAACATGGACAGCTATGATGCCGCGCACCTGCGTGGCCGCGGGCGCTTCAAAGACTGGGAAGCGGCCCGGCGCAAATGCCAGGAGATCAAGCGTGAAGCCATCGAACATCTTGACAGGTATCTGCTCCAGTTTGAAGAAAAGGTCATTGCCCGCGGCGGGCACGTGTTCTGGGCGGCCAACGGCGACGAAGCCTGCGCCTATATTAAAGACCTGGCGGTAAGCCGCGGCGTAAAGACCGTGGTGAAGTCGAAGTCGATGGTAACGGAAGAGATACACCTGTCGCCGGTGCTGGAAAAGGCGGGCATCAGAGTCTGGGAAACCGACCTGGGCGAGTTCATCGTGCAACTGCGCAACGAAGCTCCGTACCATATTGTGACGCCGGCCATGCACCTGAACCGCCAGCAGATCCGCGATCTCTTCCGCGAGAAACTGGGCGAAGACATTGCCGATGCCGATCCGCAGAAGCTGGTGGCGCTGGCCCGGCGCAAACTGCGCGAGGCGTTCTTCGCCGCCGAGATGGGTATTTCCGGCGCAAACTTTCTGGTGGCCGACAGCGGCGCGGTCGCCATCTCCACCAATGAAGGCAACGGGAGATTAAGCACGAGCCTGCCGCGCATCCACGTTGCGGTTACAGGGATTGAGAAGGTGATTCCGCGACTGGAAGACCTGGGGACGTTGTGGCCGGTGCTGGCCACTTCCGGCACAGGGCAGCCGATCACCACGTACAGTACTTTGATCGGCGGGCCCAGGCAAGCGGGCGAAGCCGATGGGCCAGAAGAGTTCCACGTCGTCCTGCTGGATAACGGGCGCAGCAGCCTGCTGGCCAACGCAGAAGAAAGGGAAGTGCTGACCTGCATCCGCTGCGGCGCTTGCCTGAATATTTGCCCGGTGTACCGGAACATCGGCGGGCATACGTATAACACGACATATCAGGGGCCGATTGGCAGCGTGCTCACGCCACACTTGCGGGGCAGCGAATTCCAGCATTTGTCGTATGCGTCGAGCTTGTGTGGGGCGTGCAGCAGCGTTTGCCCGGTGAACATCAACCTGCATCATCATCTCTTGCATAATCGCCGCGACGCGACGGCTGCCGGCAAGGTCAAGGCGGGCGAACGGACGCAGTTTAAACTTTGGCGGACCGCCATGCTGCATCCGCGGCTCTTCGCGCTGGGCGGATGGATGATGCGCAGAAGCCTGCGGCTGCTCTACGGGCTGGGACTGGCAGGAACGGCCATGGATCCGATGCGCGCGTGGAGCAGGAAACGCGGACCCTTGCCGTTGCCGGAGCAATCATTCCGCGCCCGCTGGAAGAGGGAACTGGGAAGGACCTACGGTGGCAGCAAGTAATCCCAGCCGCGAAGCGATCCTGGCGCGCATCCGCGAAGGACTGCGCACGCCCGCGCCACCGCTGGGGGGGCAGAGCAGCGCCGTCGGACCGATCTTTGAGCCGGTGGAGAATCCCCTGGAGCGCTTCCAGCAGGAGTGCAAAGCGAACCTGATGGAATGCCAATTGACCGCGGATGCAGCGGCGAGCGCGCGGGCGCTGGCACAGGTCTTGCAATCACTGCCGGCGGGCGAAGTGTTTGTGCAGGACGATGCGGTGCTGCGGGGGATGCTCGCGGCGTCGGGAGCGGGACGACAGGTACGATGGTCGAGCCAGGGCGGCCCGGCGGAGAACTCTCAAGCCACGGTGACGCTGGCCGAGATGCTGATCGCGCAGACAGGATCGATCTTCGTGACAGCGCAATGCGGAGGACGCGGCGCGTCCGTGGTTGCGCCGTGCCATATCGTTTACGCCACTACAAAACAACTGGTTCCGGACCTGGTGACCGCACTGCGCGCGGCTACGGCGCAAGGACGGCTCGACAAGAATTCCTTTGCCTGCATCATCAGCGGCTCCAGCCGCACTGCGGACATCGAGAAAATCCTGGTGCAGGGGGCGCACGGGCCGATGCGGCTGGTGGTGATCCTGGAGACCAGCGCGTAGCTTTCGAGTTTTGATAGACTTTCCGTATGGCCAGGAAAAAAGCAGCGCGCAAAAAGAAGATTGCCAGCAAGAAGAAACCAGCCCTCAGGAAGAAGCCGGCAGTCAAAAAGAAACCAGCCGCAAAGAAGAGGCCGGTGAAGAAGGCTTCTGTAAAGAAGGGTGTCGCAAAGAAGAAGCGGGCGTCGAAGAAGAAATCTGCCGCGAAAGCGGCTCGCGGTCGTCGGGAAATCGCGAATCCCGTTTCTCCCAGCGGCTATCGCGGCCTGGGAGCGGCGTCGGGCGGGCAGTCGGGCGATACGCAAGGGCTCTCACGCAGGGCCTATGACGATTCCGAAAGCGTGGAAGAGTTGCTGGAAGAAGGTCAGTACATGGAAGCCGAAGCGGTGAGCGGCGTGGAAAACGCCCGGGATGCCGACCAGGGCGAAGTCAGAACCAGACAGTTTCCTGAGGATGATGTTCCGGAAGAATATAAGGAAGAAGAGTAAAAACCTCACCACTGATGAACACGGATAAGATTTTTGATTTGCGAATTGTGATTGGTGATTTTCACTAGTTCAAAACGCCAATCACAAATCACCGATTTGCTGGCGTTCAGCAAAAGTGAGCCGATAGGGAACCCTCCCCTTCGGCAAGCTCAGGGTCGGGATTTCAGAAAGATTTGGTGGAGGCGGTGGGAGTTGAACCCACGTCCGAAAACGTCACTGGTCAAGAGCCTACATACTTAGTCCAGTTCACCCGACGGGAATTACCCCGTCAGATTCGCGTTTTGCGCTTAGAACGGACAAGAAACGCAAACCGCTAGCCCGAATGTCTCGTCTTCCCGCCCGGGCGTAGCAAGGAAGACCAGCCTACTGTGTGACGCCCTGGCACAGCCCGCAGACAAAGCCGTGTAGAGCGGCTACTTATTTAATTAAGCAGCGTATGCAAACTGGTTAGAGTTGGCAATTATTGTTTTTGCACCACTTACGGGGGAATGCGCCCCGGTATGCCTCTTGGCCGCAAGCATTTCCGTCGAAGCCGTGACGCCCCCATTACGGCCTTCCCGTCAGAAACGCGGAAAGAGCCTTACGGAAAAAGGAACTTTTGGCCGTCCCTTTTTGTCAAAGATCTGTATCCACCTTAGCCACGATCATCGACTAAGTCAATTGATTAGATGATGGAGGCGAGGCAGAGATTCACCCAATTGGGAGGCGCAAAGGTATGAAACGCAAGATCTACCTGTGGTGCGGCGTGCTTGTGATCATGCTGGCGGCTGCCGCCATGGGATTCACCTTCAGACCCTCCGACAAGCCGGTTGATTCCGCACTCATTGCGCAAGGCAAAGCTGCTTCGGCAGCCGTGAACGACATGGGTATCAAGATGGTGGTTGACCTCTCCGAGCACCGGCGGCAGCAAAACGTCTTTATTTCTCCCCTCAGCATTTTCATGGCGCTGGCCATGACCGAGAGTGGCGCGGGCGGCACAACGCGCGATGCCATGCGGCAGGCGCTGGCCGTCCCGCAAAACCTCACCGACAACCAGTTGCGCGGCTCCGCATCGGCCCTGATTGCTGTGCGACATCCAGACCAACGCAGTCCTGTTCGCCGGCATCGTCTACGAGGCGGGGCCGTAAAGCCAGGCAGGAGAATTTTGCTAAAAAAACCCTTGCCAACGAGATGATTTATTCTTTATAGTTGAAGATATGCCGAAGCGGAATTATCTGGGAGATTTCGAGCTGATGGTGATGCTGGCCCTGATGCGGCTGGGCGACGATGCCTATGGCGTGCCCATCTCGCGGGAGATCGAACAGCAATCCGGCCGCGAGGTCGCGCTGGGCAGCGTTTATGCCGCCCTGGAGCGGCTGGAAGCTCGAGGCATGGTCTCATCGCATCTGGGCAAGCCAACCGCCGAGCGAGGCGGGAAGGCCAAACGCTATTTCCGCGTAACGTCAAATGGGCTGCGCAAAACGCGGGAGACGCGCCTGGCGCTCATGAAGTTGTGGCGAGGACTGCCTGAGCTGGAAGGAGCGAGCCAATGAAATCTGCAAACCCACCTCGCCTGGCGGCATGGATCCTGGAGCATTTTGGCCCCGAGCTTAACCAGGAAGCGCTGGCCGGGGACTTGAACGAGGCTATGGCGCAAGGCAGATCGAGCGCATGGTACTGGCGCCAGGTTATGGCGGCGGTCCGGTGGCGCAGGTTGCTTTATGCACTCCTGATTACGGTAGCTTTTAGTTGGTGGATGACCTTGCCCGACATGTGGCGGAGGTCGCCGTTGGTAAGCCGTCCGCTGGATATGGCAATCTTCATGGCTGTAGTCCTCGCTGCCATCTATGTTCCAGGTATGCTCCGGGGCAGGCTGAAGGCGGAGCTGGCTGTGTTGATCGTGGTTTCCTTCTGTTGGCTGTACCGAGATCACTCCGCTATTTCCCACGACATCTATTCCCACTACAACATATTGGCTGTCATCCTCATATACGGTCTTGTATTCCATCGAAAAGCAATTGCGCCTCCGCCCTATCATTTGACATTGCGCGAACTGGTGTATGGCGATCCGAACGCGGAAAGACAAAGGCTGATGGAAAAGTTGCACCTGGCCGTGCTGCATGAGGCCGATCCTGAAGTACGCCAGGCTTATACCGAGGCGATTGCTGTTTTGCAGAGAAATGGCCCCCCGGCCGCCAAGGCGACGGAGTAAGGAAGCATCCTTTTTGCAGCCCAAGACAATGCGCCGCCGCCATTCGCTTTTTCGAACTGGCATCTCGGAGCATTGGCCCAATTTAGAGAGAAAAAACCAATTTCCTCACAGGAAATCGAAGTTGCTGCCGGGGGCCAACCTCCGTTTTAGTGACTCCATCGCATCGTGAGTGGCAGGAAAAGGAGAGGCCGGGCGGGCACCCGGCAGTCCGCTTCCTTCATAAGTGGTAGAAGGCTCCTGAACAGAAGTTGAGCCATCCCTGAATTCTTCTTGTGGAGACCAACGCTAACCCCATGAAGAATGGTGACATCTGAGTTGCGCTCCTACCATCGCAAGGGAGTCTCTGGAACTGCCTCAAGGTCCAGCAAAAGGCCGAGCTTTTAGGCACCCAGAACGATGCGCCCGCAGCGAACAAGCCAGCGGCAGAACCTGGAAGCTGACCTGAAAGGGGAAGTATATGAAGGTTCGTCGAATGCTTTGCTCTCTGTGTTTATTGTTTTTCCTGTGCGCGACTGTCGTGTTCGGGCAGAGCGCATCAACCGCAGCAATTACCGGACGAGTGGTTGATCCACAAAACGCCGTGGTCTCCAATGCCACGGTCACCGCCACGAATCGTGCCACTGGAATCGGCCGCAGCGTGAGCACTACCTCCACCGGCGATTACACCGTTCCCGGCTTGCAGCCCGGCACCTATACCGTAAAAGTGGAAGCCAAAGGCTTCGCTGCCGGCGAAGCAGAAAACATCACCCTCAATGTAGGCGATCAAAGAGATCTCGGCTTTAAGCTGCGTGTTGCCGGTTCTACTGAATCAGTTGAGGTAACCACCGAAGCGCCGCTCATTGAGAGCACCAGAACAGACGTTTCTACCTCTGTGACCAGCCTGGACATGGAACGCCTGCCCACCTTCGCCGGCGCGACCGGGAGCGTGAATGATTATGCCGCGCTCGCGCTCACCGCTCCCGGAGTAAGGCAAGACACCAGCGGCCTTACGACGGCGGACCTGATTGCTCCCGGATCTTTTAACAATCGCGGCAATCTCTATAACGTGGACGGCGCCAACATCACGGACCAACTGGTTTCCGGTCGAGACAGCACCGGCGCAGCGGTGGACGAGGTCCAGGAATTCGAGGTGATTACCAACAATTACAGCCCCGAATACGGGCAGGCCACCGGTCTGGTCATGAATGTGGTCACCAAGTCCGGCACTAACTCAGTTCATGGTGAAGGTCATATGTATTTCCGCGGCCGCAATCTGGCCTCTTCGGATCCCTTCTACAATCTGGGATTCCTGGACCCTGTGACCGGCCTGATACCGCTTACGGAGACAAGGTGCCCGCTCAGCGTACGCGGCACGAGCAACATTTCCGGGTGCGCGCGGGCTCCTTTTCATCGCACCGAAGGGGGCTTTACCGTCGGCGGGCCGTTCAAAAAAGACAAGCTGTTCTGGTTTGTCAGTTACGAGCTGAGCCAGCAGGCATTTCCGCTCACACTGACGCCTTTCGGAACAACCGTAACGGTTCCGCAAGGGGTCAATAATCTGCTGTATTCCGGCAAAATTGATTACAAGGTTTCGCAAAACAATACGCTTTCGATGCGCTATGCCGTAGACCGCTTCAGGTCAAGCAACGTTATCCTCCAGACTGGCACGAACGTTACGCCTGACGATCTGACTGCCAGCACGATCAACAATGCCAGCTTCAACGCCGGCTTCGTCTCATCGCTAAGCCCCACCATCGTCAATGAAGCACGATTCGTGTTCTACCGGTTTGTCACTAATACCTCCGATAATTCGACCGTGCCGGGCGTGATTCATCCGGATGGCACCACAACCGGGGCCAACTTCTGCTGTCCGCAAGGAGGGCTGCAGAAGAGGTATCAGTACATCGATAATCTAACGTGGACCCACGGCAAGCACACCATGAAATACGGGTTCAACATCAGCTACTACCCATGGAATTCGTTGTTCCCGCAATTTCACTTTGGCCAATACGTGCTTGATCAGAACGGCAACCCATCTAACTTCACCTTTGCGATTGGGCCGGGCGAAGTCACCTCAAAAGACAATATTTACGGCTTCTACGCCCAGGATACCTGGAAGATCACCAACAAGTTGACGCTGAATTATGGCCTGCGCTGGGACTATGAAGCGGGCGCATTCAAAGGCGGCAAGATTCACGGCCCGAACGGTACTTGTTTCCAGGGAAATGGACTGATTTCGGCGTGCAGCTCTGATCTCAATAACTTCCAGCCTCGCGTCGGGTTCACTTACGCACCGTGGCAGAAGACGTTGATCCACGCCGGCTTTGCCGAAACCACCATGCTGGCGTTCAACAACGTGGTGCTGGACTCGCTTAATTTTGACGGCACAACGCTCAATACGATTACAACCTCAGATCCCGCGGTGCTGGCCGCTTTCCCCAATGCTCCCAATCCCGCATTGCTGACCGGAAGTGTTGCTTGCCCGCCTACGTGTGGCCGTGTCCGGCCGATTGCCGACAATCTGAGAAATCCTGAAATGCGCATGGTGAACTTCGGTATCCAGCAGCAATTCACCAAGACCCTGGTAGGCGAGATCCTTTACATCGGACAATTCGGTTTTGGACTGTTCGGAGAGCGTGATGTCAATGCTCCTCCCTTGCTCGCGGACCCGGCGCATCCTGGATTCTTTTTCTATGGCCCGCGGCCCAATCCAGTTTTCGCCGCGATCCGCGCCAATGAGAACTCTCGCACTTCACATTACAACGGCATGATCGTAAGTGCGCAGAAGAGGTTTTCCAACCACATACAATTCAACGCCAGCTACACCTGGTCGCACACAATCACCTCCAGCGAAGACTTTTTCGGTATCTCCGAGCCCGGCGATTTCGTGAATATCCGTCCCGAACTGGGCCCGGCGTACAACGATATCCGCCATGCCGTCAACATGGGAGTTGTGCTGGATTCAGGCAAAGCCACCGGCAATCGCTACCTCGGCTGGGTGGCGAACAATCTGGGGGTGAGCTGGATTGGTCAGATCCTCTCCGGCCGTCCTTATCCTCTCTCCACGGGTTCTTCTGAATTTGGAGACGGCAACAGATTCTTCGGCGCAGGCAGTGAAACCCAGCAACGCCCGAATGTGCTGCCGGACGGCACGGTCTCCGTCGCAGGAATCGGATCGTTCGACGGGAGCAATGCGAACTTCGGTCCTAATGCCGTGTCCGGTTGCATTGCCGCCGGGCACCCAGCGGCCCAGTGCAATCTCATTGTGCAGAACACATTCCTGGCGCCGGCCGGGGCAAGTCCAGATGGCCCGATCGACGCCTTCTCAGGCGATGTTGTTGATTTCCAGCTGAGAAATGGAAATCTGGAGAGAAACGCGGCCTTGGGATCACCCTTTGTCAAGTTCGACGCGTCGATTCACAAGACGTTCACCATGCCCAAGTGGGAAAACCTGAAGCTGGACTTGCGGTTCGATGCCTTTAACGTTTTCAACCATAGCAACTGGTCGTCGTTCAACAGCAATGACGTCCTGACGGCCCTGGCTCTGTCGCCGGACCCCGCGTGCACGAACTGCCAGCGGCTCAACGGTACCTTCGCCGGCGCGCATGGCCAGATTCTTCACATCTCAGACTTGCGCAACGGCAAGATAAGTCCCAACCTGCTGGCCGGGAGCCAGACCTTCGGAGGTCTGGGTGATCCCGCAGCCGACGATCTGAATGGCATTGGTCCGAGAAAGTTGCAACTCTCATTCCACGTGCGCTTCTAGATTCAGAGGTCGGGAAACCAAAAGAGCGGGTCGAAGACGATCCGCTCTTCTCTTGTGCAGCGGAAATGTCACCCGCCGGGTGCAGCAACCCTCTCATTGCGACCGCTAATTTGTAAAAGATCTAGTGCTTTCTCGCCGCCTGGGCGGCCTTTTCTTGCCCGATCTGCGTTCAATCAGCGTAAATCTGCGGCAAAATCTTCCCGGTTTTGCGATTCCGCGCGATCACCGGGGCCCCCGGCAAGCCCGGTTTTGGCTTGCTGGGGTGGGATCACGGCGATTCCGTGCGATTCCGGCGATCTTGTAGGGTGGGATTCAACACTGACTACGTCTTAGACGCTCTACGAATTTCGAGCACTAGACACGTATCAGGGGCACGTAGGTTCTCGTGCAGCAACCCTCTCATTACGACCGCTAATTTGTAAAAGATCTAGTGCTTTCTCGCCGCCTGGGCGGCCTTTTCTTGCCTGATCTGCGTTCAATCAGCACAATCCGCGGCAAGGTTCTGTTTTTCAATTTCGGCGTTTTTTGGCAATTTTGGCATTTCTGGCAATCTTCTGCGCCCCTCTGCCTGCGTCCCTCAGGCACGACCCCACCCCCCCTATACCACTTTGTTGCAAACAAAAGGCGAACCCCAATTCGACAAGACAGTCATAAGGCAGTCGACCCTTTTTTCTCGCCTCTTTTCGGCCCTGAATCGCGTTGCTTCTTGCTTGCCTTTGCCGTTAGCCTCTTGCCCTTGCTAATTGCCAGTTGCCAACTGCTATTTGCTCCTACGAACATACGGCGAATCACGCCGAATCGTAGCCTAATCCATAGAGAATGTAAAGCGAATTTACTCAGGACAGAGGATGAAATTTGCGGCGACGTATCCTAGGGACCAGATGGAAACCCAAATTGTTCCATGACAAGCATCACGCTTCTGACTCTCCGTGATCTTCCAGAGCCTTGCTGGCAATGTAAAAAAGCGCAAACACCGTGTCGCAGACCCGCGAGTAGGCGGCCCGCGCTATTTTCGAAGAGGTAAACAACAGAAGAAGTTGCACGACAAGCGCGAGTACAGCAAGGAGTACCCGAAATACGGCAGCAGGTCCCCCTGGCAATCCATATCGCACCATAACAAAAACAGGAACGGGTAGGGTCAGTATACCGATTATCGCAACCGCCATGGCAGCTGTTCGACTGATACTCCAAACCGACATCTGATTACTAAGCCATTCGATTTTGTTTGCCCCGGCTTTCAAGAACACCCACGAAAGAAAGAATGCATGCATCCGGGTATATGCTTCGAGCCCCGCTTTGATAGCCTCTGCATGCGCTTTAGACTGTGCCGCTGACGCTTCTTCCATCAATCGGCCTGGAGCACTGAGAATTGTTGCCCAATCGGTCTGGATATAATCCTCATTTCGAGCAACGAGCGCGTGCATCCATGAGTCATTTTTCTTAGCATGGCTCTGGAACACACGCATCTCCTCACCCCGAAAGAAATACCCTGCAAGCAAATCGAGGAAAACGCCCGTAGTAAACACGATCACTATAGTCAGCGCACCAAGTAAGGCAACAAGGGGAGTGATCGCCTTGTCCGGCACATTCTCCATCAATGCTGGAACCGCCGTGACCGGGTTTGTCCATCGCAACACCCCAAATGCCATCACGGAAGTGAGAGTGAATAAGGCAATCCAGAAAAATCCACCGACGACGACATAGTCAGTCAAACGGTCACTGATTCTCATCTATTATCCCATCTAAAGCGAGCCCGCTAGGTCAAGCTTCTCTTCGCCATTGTATTCCTTATTCAGGATGCGCCAAAGAGACCAAAAACAGTTAGAGATCTCCAATCTCCGCCAGGAGCAAGCCTAAGGCAAAATAAAAGCTTGCTTGCAGTTGAATGGCGGAATTACACGGCATATTGTTGTGTGTAGTTGACGCTGATTCGGTGAAGGTGAACCAGCAGGCCGCGACCGCGCGTGTGAAGAGCCCACGCCTAAACCGCTTTCCTTTTGAAGGACAATGTCCAGTGCGGTAGTTTCAGCATATCTATCACAAATCACCTCCCCGATTCGTCGCCTCAGCGCTAGGAATCTGAGATGGAGGTCAAGTATGAAAATCCTTGTGAGATTGACTCTTTGCGTGGCGATACTAGTTGCCGCAATGCCGGCTCTGCCTCAAACTGAGGAGTTGGGGACTCGTGGGAGTCACCAGAATAAGTCAGATGGCAAGGTGAATCTCGCGCCATTGAGAATTGGCGCCACCCCGACGGTAATTAAAGGAGCGGGCGGCACACTATTTATTAATCTGACAATCGTCAATTCTGGGCAGTTTGCATTGTCAAATGTGACAGTAACGCGGATAAGTTTGACCGACTCGGTACTGCGCGCGCCCAAACCTCTTCCGATCATCATTGGGAGTATTGTTGCGTCGGGTTCCTCGCATTTGCAAGCTAGTTTTCAAACCAAGGAAAATGATGATTCTGAGGAACGAAAGAAGGGGAGAGTGATCGTAAGCGGAACATTCGACGTAGTCGGCAAAATTAAACATTTTGTCTTGAGTGAGAAAATCTCGATACCACCAAACCCTAAGTTCTCGCTAGCAATTAACGGTACAGACCCGCTGATAGTCGGGGTGCGCTCTTCTAAAGGTGAAATGATCGAGTACTTCGGCGAAAAAACCGGTGGGATAGTCACTACGTTCAGTTCTGTCGCAGTGAAGCACATTGACGGCACAGTGACTCGTTACAGCGTAGATTCCCAAGGGAAGCCGATTGATGCGGAAAGCCCAGATGGATCAACTGCTCATTTCACCTGGGTCACGGATACAAGCGGAGTAGCGACTTTTATCAGTCCCAATGGCGCCGAACACCTTAGTATCGCGTTTGATCTGAATAAGACGAATAGCGCTGGTGCGGCGAAGGTAGCTGCTAACTCTGTTGGAACAAGCCCAAGATTTCGAGGCACTTTCTTGCCGCCACACACAGGTGCTGAGTGCTCGTCACCAGCCCAGAAGAAGCTGAGCGCGGCGACAGGAGCGCTAATCGCGGCGGCCGCCGTTGCTTGTGGCGAGAACAGCGTTTGCACTCAGGTGACTCACTGCGGCCCAGAAGACAACGCGGCCGTTCGGGTGCACGTTTCAAGTGCCACACAGACCTACGATCTACCTGCTTCGCTGCTTGCACCATCGACTGGTATCTACGCGAGCTCCGTCCCAACACCCAACAACGTGCTCACCAACATCCCAAGCCTCTGCAACAGTGCGGCTTCGGTGCTCTCGAAAGCCTGTATCGCAGTGCCAATTCTGGCGGCATTGTGCGCTGAAGTCAGTCTTCGAGCGTTGGCTGCACCAGTTTTTCTTGGCTGCCTTGATCTCTTTTTAGGCTCGCAAGTAGTGTGTGCTATTCTGGGCGGCACGGGCGGTCCTCCCGGAGGACCGAGTCCCGCAGAGCAATTATGTACTAATGTTCAAACGCTCATAGATAGAGCGCAAAATGCTCCGATCAAGCTTGAGCCGATAGCAGAACTTCCAGGAGCAGGGACGCTACTTGGGACTGTTGTTCAGACATCTCCAAATCCTCCATTCCCGTTACTCAACGTAGCCTTCCCACAGGTCACCCTTGTCCAAAGCTTTACCACTGATCCCGTGGATCCACCAGCAACGGTAGGGTATGTTGCTACAGCAAGTATCTCCTGCGCTCCACTGGGTACTATCATTAATCTTTCTATTTCGGGAACAGACGGATTTACGGAGTCAACGTCGTGCACCATTCAAGGTAATGGATCTTGCACCATGCTGGTCCCGGGGGCTGCTGTTCCTGGAATCGTAGATACCTTGATTGCACAAGTCGTGGGCGGCCCATCTGCCACGGCAATAAACGTGTTCCAATGAGCACATGACGCCGTATGCATCGCACCGCATTCGACTTGGGTGCGATCCCTTAAAGTGCTGGTCTGGGGTGGAGGCTCGCGCGGGAGCTTAGCGGAACGCCTTGAATCAGCAATTGTGCCGTACCTTACGGCGCTCACACTTTTCAGCACCCTACCCAGGGCTCCCGCCCTGGGCTCAATAATTCCGCCCTGCGGGCTGAATTGTGCAAAAGGCATAAAAACACTTGACATGCCTTAATCTATCTGTAAGTATCCGTACGGAATGCTGAAGCTCTCCACACAACAGGTTGCCAAGAAATTGGGCCTCACCGGCGCAAGCTTGAGCCGCTATATCAAAGCCGGCAAAATCACCGCTCCGCCGGAAACCATGGCCGGGGGAATCAAACTTCGCCTGTGGAGCGAAACTGACATCGAACGACTGCGGGAAGAACTGCCCAAGATCGCCAACGGCAGGAAAACCCGTTACCAAAAACTTCGTGCAAAACAAAAGGCACAGACCAAATCGCCTGTGCCTCGCAAAACTAAAAAGAAGAAATAACCAACCATTGGCTAATTGCTATTTGCCGCTATTTGCCAATTGCTAATTGCTTCAACTAACGGGCAGCGCCCGGTGCTTGCTACACCGAACGCGCCCTAACCAAATCGCCTAATTAGGAGGCAACATGGCTACGCATAAAGCTAAACGCTCCATCCACTTGGCGCAACCACAACCCCAACACCCGCGCCGCAACCCCAACCGCCTTAGCCCCAATAACGCACCCGCCGAGCTGGTGCCAGTCAAGCCCCACATTTATTACGCGATTGCGGAATTGAACGCTGGACTTGAAAAGGCCATCCACAACCTGCAAATGCTCCAGGGCAATCACTTGTTCGGCGCTTCCGGCCTTACCGCCATGAATCACGTTCTCCGTAGGATTCGCGCGCAGGCCAACCGCCAGTTGATGATGGCCCTGAACGAACGCGAAACCGCCAACGCCGGCCACTTCCAACAGCTTTGCCTTGAAGTTTCAGAGTTAGCCTAAACGCTCAAGAAACAAAAATGCGGCAGGCCTTTTGAGCCTGCCGCAGTTTGAAACAGCAGGGCAGGATGTGTCGTGAGAACTCCCTGATGCGGCATTTTTGGCTATCGACATCTTCGGGGTCCTTCGACGCGCCCTTACTCTCCCGCCGGGCGGGATCGCTCGGGCTTGCTCAGGATGACAAGGGGGAAGCAGTGTCGTTAAGGAAGGGAACCGGTGTTGTAGAAGGGAACGATGTTACCGGAAAAAAAGCGGCAGGCCTTTTGAGTCTGCCGCGGTTTGAAACAGCAGGGCAGGATGTGTCGTGAGAACTCCCTGATGCGGCATTTTTTGGCGATAGACATCTTCGGGGTCCTTCGACTCCTCCTCAGTCGCCAAGCTCCTTCGGCGTCGCTCAGGATGACAAGGGGATGCGACTTTCGTTCCCGCACGAGTATGGTAGCTACCAACAAAAAAGCGGCAGGCTATGTAAGCCTGCCGCAATTTTTCTGATGATGCGCCGGCGAACTGCTACTTCTTCGGCGGAGCCTTCTTTGCCGGGGCCTTGGTGGTCCCAGCCTTGGGCGTTCCGGCTTTGGGAGCGGGCTTTTTGGCCGCGCCGCCGGTGCCTTTGGGGTTGATCAGGTTGAGCGCGTCGGAAGCGTTGAACGGGAACTGACGCACTGAAGTTTGTCCGGTGGTGCTGAGCGTGACGTCAACGCGGCGGTTCTGGGCGAGGGCCAGGACCTTGGCGTTGCGATTGAGCTGGGTCTTCTGGGCCGCGGTGAGGCTTTGGTCCTGATCGACGGCCTGCTTGACTTGCTCGGGGCTCATGGACTCTTCTTCGCCGAGACCCTGAGTTTCAATCGCGTCGGCAGAGACGCCCTGCTGGACCAGGAACGCCTTGGTGCGGGTGACGCGACGATCGGAGAGCAGCTTGTTGTATTCCGGTCCGCCGCGCGGATCGGCATGGCCTTGCAGGATCAGGTGAGCATCGGGCTTGAAGGCCAGATACTTCTTGAAGTCGCCGGCAAGGGTAACCATAGTGGCTTGCTGGCTGGCCAGCAGTCCGCCGTTGGGATTGGCCACCGTGGGCTGCGCGGTGGGGAAGTAGATGCTGTGCAGGGAGAGCCGCTGCTCCAACTGGACCTGCTCCTTGGGCGGAGCGGGCTTCTGCACCACGACTTGCGTGGTTGCGTCTTTCTCGCCACCACGGCCGTCGCTGACGTGGCAGGTGATGGTGTATGTGCCGGGAGCAGCACCGGTGGAATCAAACTGGACGTTGGCGCCGGAGCCGGTGACGCGGCCGCCGCTGGTGGTGTAGGAATACGTGAGCGGATCATTGTCCGGATCACTGGCGGTGGAAGTGATGCTGGAGGGCTGGCCGGCGGTGACGCTGCCCGGATTGGCAGCGCAACTGACGGTGGGCGGCGTGTTGGGCTTCTGCTCAACTTTGAATTCCGTGGAAGAGTTGGCTGTTCCGCCGCGGCCATCGTCAACCGTGACAGTAGCGGTGTATGTGCCTTCCTTGACGCCGTTGGAGTTCCAGCGCACCTCAGGACCGGTGCCTTCGATGCCGCCGCCGGTGGCGGACCATTTGTAATTCAAAGTGTCATTGTCCGGGTCCGCGGCCTGGGCCTGGAGCACGATGCTGTCACCGGAGCCGGCAAAAACCTTGGTGGGGTTGGCGGCAACGGAGACTGTGGGCGGACGGTTGGGCGGTGGCGGCGGAGGATTGCCTCCGAAATGCAGCACCAGTCCGGTAGAGGCACGCAGGTTGTTCTGCTTATTGTCATTGCCGTCAGTGAACTTGGTCAGCAGATATTCGGCCTGAAACAGGCGGATGCCGACGTGCTTGTTGAAGTTCGCGTCCACGCCGCCGCCGAGAGCGGTGGCAAAGGCGTTTTCCGAGAAAGAGCGGTTGAAGAAAGCCGAGGTCGGAGCACCGCTGACGGAAATGTCCGACAGGCGGGCGGCGCCGAACAGGGCGTGGACAAACGGGGTCCAATGCTCACCGCGATGCGAGAACTGCGGACCAAACAGAAAAGTGTAAGCGGTGCCGCTGACGTTGGCTGGCAGGTCCTTGATCCGATACGCGCCGAAATCGGCGACCACACCGAACCAGCGATTGACGTTTCCTGAAACCGCGCCGGTAAAGCCCAGCCAATTGAAAGTCTCTTTGACGGTTGTAAGGGGGCTTACGCGCGCATTGGTGCTGAAACGCACATAGGAGAAACCCAGAAAGAGATCCGCCGCGGGGTAAGTTGCACTACTTGAGGCCGCGGGCTTGGTCTTCGCTTTGGCTTGCGGCGGCATAGGAAGGACAGGCGCCAGGTATGCAGTGGAGCTGGCGGTAGCGTTTGGGGCGGTGGCCTCAGACGTGGTCGAATTGGCCGGCGGCTTGGCAGCTTCTTCTGCAAATGCCGACGTCAAAAAAAAGGGCCCCAAAATCACTGTCGCAACAAGACGCGCCACGAACCTCATTCTTGCCTCCTCAGAGCATGTGGGTTTATTGCTCGGCACACCATCATACTAGAGAAGCTGCTAGATGACTGCTGCTGAGAATGTGAAGCTGTTTTCGCCGGCCGTCCCGCGGCGGCAGATGGGCAATGACTGGCGGCGAAGCGAGCAAATGATGGTATCGTGCAAACGTGAAAACACACGAGCCTGGAGGCGAGTAACGGCGGGCTTTTGACTGTCCGTGAATATCATCAAAGATGGACGACTTAAAGATGGACGACTTGCGCAAACTCATAACGGGCATTGTTCCGTACTGGCAGACGCTAGGGCTGGAATTGCTGGAAGTGGAGCCGGGGCGGTCCGTGTTCGCAGCGAATGTGCGCCCACAGCTCATGCAGAACGGAGTGCTTCACGGAGGCGTGCTGGCGTCGATTGCCGATTCGGCGTGCGCGGTGGCGGCAATTTCAAGGGTCTATCCGGCCAATTACGCCACAACCATCAATCTCCAGGTCTCGTATCTGAAGCCGGTGCTGGAAGGACGGTTTCGGGCTGAAGGACGATGCCTGAAAGCAGGGAAGAATGTGCTCTTCTGCGAAGCCCAGGTCTTCGACGAAAGCGAGACGCTGGTGTGCAGCGCGGCGTCACAGCTGCTTGTGATCCCCTGGCAGCCAAAGTCCTGAAAAGACAGGATTTTAGGGGCAGGGATGGCCATCTCCAGTCGCATGTGTGGGTTATCGGCGAAGAAGGAAGGGCTGGCAAGTGCGAGTTTGGGTCGAGAAAAAGCATTGCAAATCGCCAAAAAAGCCTTTATAATAAATGGTTTTTGTGAGAAGCTTAGGTTCCGCACAGAGGCATCCAGGGCCGATTTTTTCAGTCGAAATTGAAACCAAAAGCAGTCTTCAGGAATCAAAGTAGTAAGTCATAAGACGTAAGCATTTTTCTATCTAAAGGCAGGGCTAAACCAACTATGGCAAGGCGACGTGGTAATCCTAACTGGGGCAAGCCTGAGCCCATTGGGCCAGTCATCCCCGTGGTTACGTCCTTTGAACAGGCCGTTAAGGAATTCAAACTGACACCTGATCAATACATCCGCTCTACTCGTCTGCGCGAGTGGGCGCGTCGAAATAAAAACAGCAAGTACATACCCGAACCTTTACTCGAAGCTTGGGGGTTCGAGATTGAGAGTACGCTGTAATCAGTTTGGGTGTAATCCATTACCTGAAAGGCCGCCGCTTTGGCGGCCTTTTCTATTGTGTTCCTTATGTTTGACCTGATCAAGGGCAGCATGCGATATTTCTCGGTTGACTTTAACCGCTTTTTAACACTGTAGGAGAGCGCTCCTCAACATGGTCCGCCTGATCCCGCGAGATACAAAGTTCTTCGACATGTTTGCCGAAATGGCCACTAACCTGGGCGACGGCGCCCGCCTGCTTAAGCAGACTTTAGAGGATTTCCAAGACGTCGACGCCCGCGTCCAGCAGCTCAAGGACATCGAGCACCGCGGCGACGATATGACCCACAATATTCTCACCAAGCTCAACCAGACATTTATCACGCCCTTCGATCGCGAAGACATCTATCGCCTGGCCTCTTCTCTCGACGACGTGCTCGATTTCATCTATGCAGCCGGGGTTCGTCTGGTGATGTATAAGATCACCAGCGCTCCCGCAGCCGCGTCTCTGCTGGCCGGTATCGTCGTCAAGCAGTCTGACCAGCTTACTGACGCGCTGGCTCGTCTGGGCAAGAAGCATGACAACGTGCTGGAGAACTGCGTCGAGATCAACCGTCTGGAAAATGAAGCTGACAGCGTAGCCCGCGCGGCCATTGCCGTTCTGTTCGAAAAAGAAAAAGATCCCATTTCCCTCATCAAGTTGAAAGAGCTATACGAAGTCCTGGAGACCGCCACGGACAAGGCTGAAGACGCCGCCAATGTTCTGGAAGGCGTTGTTCTCAAGAGCGCGTAGCATGTGGTCCCGCAAAAACTTCACCTGCGCGAGGCGAGCTAAGTGCACCTGAGCGGATTGTTGGTCATTGTCACCATCCTGATCGCGCTTTCGTTCGACTTCATCAACGGCTTCCACGACGCCGCCAACAGCATCGCTACCGTGGTCTCCACCCGCGTGCTCTCTCCGCGGCTCGCCGTCATCTGGGCGGCGATATTCAACTTTGTCGCCGCCTTCGTCTTCGGTACCGCCGTAGCCAAAACCATCGCCAGCGGCCTCGTCGATCCCAAACAAGTCACGCAATACGTGATTCTCGCCGCGCTCGCCGGCGCCATCATCTGGGACCTGCTCACCTGGTGGTGGGGTCTGCCGACCTCGTCATCTCATGCGCTGATCGGCGGTCTGGCCGGCGCAGCCATTGCCAAAGCCGGCTGGCAGGTCTTGTTGCGCGAACCCAAACTGCACTGGCCCATCATCGGCACTATTCCCGGTCTGGGTGAGAAGTGGATGTCCACTCTCATCTTTATCGTGCTGGCGCCTCTCATCGGCCTGCTCATCGGACTCGGATTGATGGTCGCCGTTTCCTGGATCTTCCACCGCACCGCGCCGCGCACCGTCGACAAGCTTTTTCGAAAGCTACAGCTTCTCTCCGCTGCCGGATACAGCCTCGGCCACGGCGGTAACGACGCGCAAAAAACCATGGGCATCATCGCCGGAGCCCTCCTCGCCGGAGGCTACCTCACCCAGGCCGAGTTCGCCAAAGGCTGGGGACAGTACAAGTGGTACATCATCCTCGGCGCCAATGCCGCCATCGCGCTCGGTACTTATTTCGGCGGCTGGCGCATCGTCCACACCATGGGATCGAAGATCACTAAGCTCCGTCCCGTCGGCGGATTCTGCGCTGAAGGCGCCGGCGCCATCACTCTCTTTTTCCTGGCCTATCACGGCATCCCCGTCAGCACCACGCACACGATTACCGGCGCTATCGTCGGCGTGGGCTCCACTAGCCGTCTTTCCGCCGTGCGCTGGGGCGTGGCCAAGCGGATCGTCTGGGCCTGGGTGCTTACCATCCCCGCTTCCGCCATCGTCGCCGCGCTTACCTTCTGGGCCATTCGATACTTTGTCCCCGCCGCCTGATCAATAATTGTGGAGCGCAGGCGCCCTCGCCTGCGGCTTTTCTGTGTTCGTGTATGGACACACTTCAGGTGCGAAGAGTAAAGAGTGAAGGCAGCTAAAACACTGAGGCTATTGGCTAATTGCCAGTTGCTAGCTGCTCTTCCGTGTGCTGGCCGTTTTGGGTTCCCGCTTTGGCTAACTAAATTCTAGGTGCTAGCCGCTGTCCCCGCCGGCGCCGCTCCCGGCTCATTTCAAAACGAAATATAAACGAAAATACGCCAATTGTCAACTGAAAACTAATAGGCGTAAAGTCGAAAAAACTGATGGCCGTAAAAAGGACGCTTCACCCACAAAACCCAGCGCCGAAGGGCGCGTCGCGAAGTTAGCCCCGGGCGAAGCCCGGGGTAGTAAAGAAAAAGATCCTTCCTTGCGCCGCAGGCCGTCGCGCAGCGAAGCGGAGCGACCTAAGGAAACCCGGCGCGGAGCGCGCAGCGACACAAACCTTTCTGGTTCCTGTCTTCCCGCGATATACTCTCCAAACCCCCTTCTTGCGGTACCATTTGTTCCACAAACCCTATGCTAACCGGTGAAATTCGCTCTCAAATTGATCAAATCTGGAATGCTTTCTGGTCTGGCGGTATCTCCAATCCGCTGGAAGTCATTGAGCAGATTACCTATCTCCTCTTCCTCCGCCGCCTGGACGACCTCCAAACCGCCGAGGAACGCAAGGCCCAAACCCTTAAGAAGAAGGAACTGGAAAGGCGTTTCTTTCCCACGGGCAAAGACAAGCTGGGCACGCCCTATGAAGACTATCGCTGGTCAAAGTTCAAGAACTTGGGCGACCCCACGCGCATGTACTCGATCGTCGCCGAGCATGTCTTTCCCTGGCTCCGCACCCTGGGCGGCGCCGATACCACCTACGCCCGCCACATGAAGGATGCCCGCTTCACCATCCCCACCCCGGCACTGCTCGCCAAAGTGGTGGACCTGATTGACAAGGTCCCCATGGAAGACCGTGACACCAAGGGCGACCTCTATGAATACATGCTGGCCAAGATTGCCAGCGCCGGGCAGAACGGCCAATTCCGCACGCCCCGGCACATCATCCGCCTCATGGTGGAAATGGTTGAGCCCAAACCGGGTGACGTGGTCTGCGATCCCGCCTGCGGCACCTGCGGCTTTCTGGTCGCCGTCGGTGAATACCTGCGGCAAAACCACAAGGGCATGCTCACCAACAAAAAGCAGTGGGAGCACTTCAACCATCATCTTTTTCACGGCTTTGATTTTGATAACACCATGCTCCGCATCGGCAGCATGAACATGCTGCTGCACGGCGTGGAAAACCCAGACGTCGTGTATCGCGATTCACTCTCCCAGGACCACGCCGGAGAAGAAGAGAAGTACACGCTTGTCATGGCCAATCCGCCCTTTGCCGGCTCGCTCGACTATGAAAGCGTGGCTAAGGACCTGCAACAGGTGGTTAAGACCAAAAAGACCGAGCTGCTTTTTCTGGCCCTGTTTTTAAGATTGCTCAAGCCCGGCGGACGCGCGGCGGTCATCGTGCCCGATGGTGTGCTCTTTGGATCGAGCAATGCACACAAGGCGATTCGCAGGATGTTGGTGGAGGACCAGAAGCTCGACGGCGTCATTTCTCTTCCGAGCGGTGTGTTCAAGCCGTATGCGGGCGTCTCGACAGCTATCCTCTTGTTTACTAAGACGAATTCAGGTGGAACGGATTATGTCTGGTTCTACGACGTGGATGCCGATGGACTATCGCTCGATGACAAGCGCGATCCGCTTGTGCCCGAAGAGAAGTTTGGCCCTGAGCCAAAAATCCCGCTTAGTGCCGATGAACACGCTAAGAACAACCTGCCGGACATTCTTGCTCGCTGGAAGCAGCGCGACAAAGATGAGCGCAAGTGTCCGCGGACGGCACAGAGCTTCTGCGTGCCTAAGGTGGACATCGTTGCTCAAGGCTACGATCTGAGTCTCAACCGGTACAAAGAAGTTGTGCATGAAGAGGTGACGCACCGCCCACCGAAAGAGATTCTGGCTGAGCTGTCGAAATTGGAAGCTGAGATTCAGCATGGGATGAAGGAACTGGGGGGCATGCTGAGATGAGTACGTGGTCGGTGTTGCCTCTCTCGGATGTTTTGGTTGATGCGAGACCCGGCTTCGCATGTGGCGAGGATTCTGAGCACGGAGTGTTCCAGTTCCGAATGAACAATGTCACTATAGACGGCCAGCTTGACTTCTCCAAGAAGAGACGGGTTCCGAGGGAAAGCCGAGACTTAAAAACCTACTTGGTAAAGTACGGAGATGTGCTGTTCAACGCCACTAACAGCCCGGAACTTGTTGGTAAGTCTGCCTTCTTCGCGGGAAATGGGGAACCATCGGTATTCAGCAATCATTTCTTGCGACTGCGCCCTCGAATCGAAAAGCTCGAAGGTCGTTTTCTTGCGCGTTGGCTCGCGCTCCAGTTTCAACGAAGAGTTTTCCAGGGCATGTGCCGCCAGTGGGTAAACCAAGCGACTGTAGGGCGTGACTCATTATTGGCGATGCGCCTCCCCGTCCCGCCCTTAGCGGACCAACGGAGGATTGCTGAAATTCTGGACAAAGCTGATGAATTACGGGTCAAGCGCCGCGCTGCGCTCAAGCAACTAACTGCTCTGAGGCAAGTCATACTCCTCGATCAATTTGGGAATCCCAATACCAACGAAAGGGGATGGCCAGTCATACCTCTCTTGGAAGCATGCGTCGGAATCTCTGACATTGATCACAAGATGCCGAAATCAGTAGAGAAAGGAGTCCCATTCATCTCTGCAAAAGATCTCTTGGATGATGGCAGTCTGAGCTTTGAGAACGTGAAAAATATTTCCGAAGCCGACTTTCAGCGGCTATCTCGCAAAAGTAAGCCAGAGAGAGGCGATATTATCTACTCACGTATTGGAGTCAATCTCGGCAAAGCCAGACTCGTCGATGTGAACTTTGATTTCTTATGTTCGTATTCATGCTGCACTATTAAGCCGAACCTTGAGATAGTAGATCCAAAGTTTCTTTGTTGTTTACTGGACTCCCCTTTTCTCCTCAAGCAGGCCCATAGGGGAGTGCGGGCCATCGCAGTACCGGACCTTGGAATAAATGAGATTAAGAACTTTCGTGTCTATCTGCCGCCATTACCACTTCAGCACGATTTTGCCCGCCGAATCGACGCCCTCGAGAGGCTAAAAGTTTTTCATCGCACATCTTTGGTCAACATGGACGCTCTCTTTGCTTCCCTTCAGCACCGCGCCTTTCGAGGAGAGCTGTAAGATGTCCAACTTCGGTTTTCTACAAACCGAATGGCCGCAGCTTTTTGCCGATGCGCAAAAAGCCGAAGCCCTGGTCATCCCTGATCCCCGCACCGCCTGCTTTTACGCCCGCCGCACGCTGGAATCCGTTGTTGCATGGCTCTATAAAAGCGATCCCGCGCTCAAGCTGCCTTACCAGGACAATCTCAGCGCGCTCATCCACGAGCCCACCTTCAAAACCACTGTGGGCCAAAAGATTTTCGTAAAAGCCAAGCTGATCAAAGACCTCGGCAATCTGGCCGCGCACAGCCACAAGCCATTACAGCAGCGTGACTCCATGGTCGCCGTCACGGAGCTCTTCCATATCTGTTTCTGGCTGGCTCGCACCTATGCTAAAGCTGCCAAACCAGCGGATGGACTCACCTTCAACCCCGCGCTGCTGCCCAAGAGCTCTCCGGTCCCTCCGCAAACCTTGGCGCAGCTTCAGCAGCTTGAATCGCAGCTTGCCGAAAAAGACACGCGACTCACCGAGCTGCTCACCGGCACAGACGCACTCAACGCCGAGTTGGAACGCCTGCGGGCCGAAATAGCCGTGATCAAGAAGCGCAATGAGGCCACGCCGGACCAGCACAATTACTCCGAAGCTGAAACCCGCGACTACTTCATTGACCTGCTTCTGAAAGAAGCAGGCTGGCCGCTCGATAAAAAAGAAGACCGCGAATATCCCGTGAGCGGCATGCCCAACCAAAAGGGCGAGGGCTTTGTCGATTACGTTCTTTGGGGCGACGACGGCAAGCCGCTGGGACTGGTCGAGGCCAAGCGCACCAAACGCGACGCCCGCGTGGGCCAGCGCCAGGCCGAGCTTTACGCCGACTGCCTGGAAAAACAATTCGGCCAGCGCCCCATCATCTTTTACAGCAACGGCTATGAGCACTGGCTCTGGGATGACGTCAACTATCCGCCGCGAGCAGTTCAGGGCTTCTACAAAAAAGACGAACTGGAGCGGATGATCCAGCGCCGCCAGACGCGCAGCCAACTAGCTTCCGCCTCTGTGAATGAAGAAATCGTTGAGCGCTTCTACCAGAAGCGCGCCATCCGCCGCATCGGCGAGGCCCTTGAAAAAGACCATGAGCGCAAAGCTCTCGTCGTGATGGCCACCGGTGCAGGCAAGACCCGCACCGTAATCGCGTTGTGCGAGCTGATGATGAAGTGCAACTGGGTCAAGCGCGTTCTCTTTCTCGCTGACCGCATCGCCCTGGTGAATCAGACCAAAGCGGCCTTCACCCGCCATCTGCCTTCGGTTCCAGCCGTAAGCGCCTTGCAACAGCCCGAATTGATTGCCGACGTGCGGGTTCTCGTTTCAACCTATCCCACCATGCTGCGCCTGATCGATGAAACCAAAGACGACAAGCGCACCTTCAGCGTCGGCCATTTTGATCTCGTCATCATCGACGAAGCCCACCGCTCCGTCTATCAGAAATACCGTGCCATTTTCGAATACTTCGATTCCTATCTAGTCGGCCTCACGGCAACTCCGAAGGACGAAGTTGACCACAACACCTACGGCCTGTTTGAGCTGGAAGATGGCGTCCCTACCGACGCCTACGGCCTGGAGGAAGCCGTCAGGGATGGATTCCTTGTGCCGCCCCGGTCCGTTTCCGTTCCGTTGAGATTTCAGCGCGAAGGAATCAAGTATGACCAGCTTAGCGACGAAGAAAAAGAACGCTGGGACGCCATTGAGTGGGATGACGAGGGAAACGTGCCGGGGACAGTCGATCCCGCTGCCCTGAACAACTGGCTGTTCAACGAAGATACAGTAGATAAAGTTCTGCAGCACGTGATGGAGCGCGGCCAGAAAGTGGCGGGCGGTGACCGGCTGGGAAAGACCATTATCTTTGCCAAGAACCATAACCACGCCCAGTTCATTGCCGACCGCTTTGACGCGAACTATCCTCATTTGCGCGGACAATTCGCACGCGCGGTCGATTTCAAGGTCGAATATGCCCAATCGCTCATCGACAATTTTTCCCAGGCTTCAAAATCTCCGCACATCGCCATTTCAGTAGACATGCTGGACACCGGAATTGATATTCCGGAAGTTGTGAATCTGGTTTTCTTCAAGATGGTCCGCTCCAAGACCAAGTTCTGGCAGATGGTCGGACGCGGTACAAGATTGCGTCCTGATTTGTTCGGTCCTGGCCAGGATAAAAAATTCTTCTACATTTTTGATTACTGCCAGAATCTTGAATTCTTCAGCCAGAATCCCGAAACCACAGGCGGCGCGAGCGCCGAGTCGCTGACGAAAAAGCTCTTCGCCAACCGTGTTGAACTCATTGCCGAACTGGACAAGATCAAGCCGACTGATTCCGAAGACAAACGTCCGGAGCTACGTAAGGAGACTGCCGAGCGCCTGCGCCAGGAAGTCGAGTTGATGAACGTCAACAACTTCATCGTGCGGCCCAAACGCAAGCTGGTGGAAAAATATAAAGAAGACGACGCCTGGAAAGACTTGGGTATTGAGCAGCGCAACGAGTTGGAAGAGCAGGTAGCCGGTCTACCTTCGGAACTGGTTGACGACGATTTAGAAGCTAAGCAATTTGACCTGCTGGTTCTCCGCTTGCAGCTCGCTTTACTCCGTCACGAAACGTCATTCACTCGCTGGAGCAACGACGTGCGGGAGATCGCTGGCGCTCTGGAAGAAAAAGCCGCCATTCCCATGGTCCGTGAGCAGCTTGAATTAATCATTGAATTACAGACGGACGAATACTGGCAGGACATCACCACGCCCATGCTGGAAGATGTGCGCAAGCGCCTGCGCTTGTTGGTGAAATTTATTGATAAGACAAAACGCCAGAACATCTACACGGACTTTCAAGACCTGATGGGCGAGGAAACCACGATCGATCTGCCCGGCTTTGGGGCTGCCCACGATGTTGAGCGTTTCCGCGAAAAGACACACCAATTCCTGAAAGCCCATGAGAACGATCCAGTAATTCACAAGCTACGCTGGAATGAGCCGCTCAGCCAGTCCGATCTTCTTACGCTAGAGAAGATGCTGGTCGCGGCCGGAGCGGGAACCGCCGAAGATCTCAGCCAGGTCCGCGCCGATTGTGGATTAGGGTTGTTCGTGCGATCCCTCGTCGGGCTCGACCGCGAGGCCGCCAAGCGGGCCTTCGACAGCTTTCTTTCTGGCAAGCCCTTAAGCGCAAACCAGATTCAGTTCGTGAATCTAGTCATCGATTATCTGACGCAAAGCGGATGGATGGAAGCATCGCAACTCTACGAATCGCCTTTTACTGATTTCAGCCCCAGAGGCGTCGAGGGCGTTTTCAGTCCCGAGCAGGTGAAACAACTCATCGGCGTACTTAGCGATGTCAGACAAAGGGCCGCTGCCGCCGCCTGATTAGCTGCTGTGCGCGGCAGCAAGAACAATCCTACCTTGCCCCGTAGGCCGCCCGCAGCGCCGGGGGTCCCCGGTGCGCGCGGCAGTTGCACGTGGTGGAGTGGAGCGAAAAAAATCCAAAAAACTAATAAAACCCCTTGACACGCCTTGCCTCAATCGACTATATGCATATATATCAATGAAACAGTACTCCACCCGCGAAGCTGCAAAGAAACTGGGTCTGCATCTGATTACGATTCAGAAGTACATTGCGGCCGGCAAAATACCCATGCCGCCGTTGTCGACGAGTATCGGCGGCGGCAAGGTTCGCGTCTGGACTGACCAGGACATCGAGAAGGCCAGGGAAGTCCTGCCCAAGATCGCCAACGGCAGGAAAACCCGTTATTCCAAACTTCGTGAAACACAAAAGGCACAGGCCAAATCGCCCGTGCCCCACAAAACTAAAAAGAAGAAGTAACCAACAACCAATTGGCTAATTGCTATTTGCCAATTGCTAGCTGCTGAATCGGGCAGCGCCCGGTGCTTAGAACACCGAACGCGCCCTAACCAAATCGCCTACAACGGAGGCAACATGGCTGTTACTGAAAATAAACGCTCTTCTCCCCGCGACGCAACCCACCAAACCCTCTGCCGCGAAACACCGCGCCCCAACCCGCTCAACCGCCAACCGCAAATCTTCCAAACGCAAAACCGGCAAGCGCCCCCGACGATTCCCACCCTTGCCCAAACCCGTCATAACCAAACGCGGCAAGACCACCATCCGCCGCTATCCCGGACGCAGCTTCCACCGCTTTGAAGAAGCCAAAGGCAAGCCCATCGACTACATCGAATTCTTCACCGCGGGCGGCTTCCACTGCATTGACATCGCCTTCGAGGACAAGACCGCGATGCACTTTGTCATCGAGCCCAGCTTCACCCTGGAACCCGACTACGCCGACTGGAAGACCGGTAACTGGCGTCCTATCAAACACTGGCCGAACATCCGCAGCGCCGGCCTCAACTCCTGAAATCGCACCCGGCGGGAAGGTCCAATCGGCCTTCCCGGTTTTCTTCTTCCGCAGCGAAATCTTTAACTCTGTTTTCTCCGTGTCTCCGTGCCTCAGTGGTAGGTTCTTCCTGATCCGCGTTCATCCGCGCCGATCCGCGGTAAGCTTCCGGTCTCCGTATTTCAAGGTCTTCACGCCTGGCTAGGATTCTCTCTGCCTCTCTGCAGTGAAAATCTTTAGCTTTGTTTTCTCCGTGTCTCCGTGCCTCTGTGGTAGGTTTTTCCTGATCCGCGTTCGTCCGCGCCGATCCGCGGTAAGCTCACCCCGCCTGTATCCGCACCACCTGATGCTCTCCGCATTCCGTCCGTACCGCGGCTTTGATCTGTTCCACGACGCCTCGTCCGTACTTCAGCAGGAAGTATGCCGCGCCTGTCTCTCGCTCCTGCATATCTTTGTTCGGATAGAGCGCGGTCACAAGCTCATCGGCATGCCGCAAGACCTCGGTGTTCTTGCGCGTCTCCGCCCGGGCGGCTTTGTCGCGGACACCCTGCAACTGGTAGCGCATCTTCGCTCCCGCGTTCTCCGCCGCGTCCACCAGCGTGCGGTCCAGCTTCTCCAGCGGCCCCTGAATCAGGGACAGGGCCTGCTCCAGATGTTCCGCCGCCGAATCAAAGCTCTTGAGAATGCTCTCCGGCAGCGCGCGCGACCCTACAAGCTCTCGTGTCTTCTCCGGCCCGCCAAAAAAGTCTGGTAGTGTCAGCTGGTAGCGGTCCAGTAACTTGGCGATGCGCGGTTCGACCAGCGTGGCGAAAATGCGCGGGACAATCGGCGTCACCCGGCCCGCCAGCTTGCGATAGACCACCTCGATCTGGGCGAAGTACGCGATCTCCGCCGGCCCGCCGATGTAACACAGCGTCGGCAACAGGTGGTCCTGCATCACGGGACGCAGCAGCACGTTGGCGCTGAACCGCTCCGGACATCGCTCCGTCTCCCGCAGCAACTCCGCCGCCGTCAGCTTGCGCTCGCCGATAAAAAACTCTCCCTCGTGGTGCCGTACCGGCGTTCTCGCCCCGTCCTCAAGATAGAAGCACAGCGTGTGCGACGGCGTTACCTTCACCTGGGCATGGTACCCAGCCGCTTCCAATTCCTGATTTCTGCCGATCAGCGCCTGGTTGATCTCTTCTGACTTCTCCAGCGCCGCGCGAAACACCGGCTGCGCCACGCGGTGCAATTCTGCGTCCAGCGGATTCAAAAACACCATGCCGAGATCGGCAAACACCTTGGCATAAAATTTGGCAAAGGCTGTTCCAAACGTTTCGCCCTTGCGATAGCTCGCGGCCAGCAGTTCGCTGATCTCCGACCGGCCAAAGATTCCTTCCACCTGCGCGACCGCCGCCGTGATTTCGTCCGTGAAGGCAATCATTCCTACCGGGGCGCCTTCCCGGTGCGGCACGTTCACCGTGAACTTCTGCAAGTGATCGCCCGCGGGAAGATTGACCGTGTTGACCTCTTCCAGGTCGTGGTCTTCGGTCGCTAGCCAGAACACCGGTACCGCGCCTGCCTTCTCCGCCATCATGGCTGCGGTCAGCGCTTTCAGAATGCAAAATGTGGGCCCGCCCAGCAGGCCAACTTGCTGTCCCGTGACCACCGCCGGAGCGCCCGCGCGCAGCCTCTGAATATTGGCCAGAGTTTTTTCTCCCGCGCCGAACTCCCGGTTTTGCCGCTCCAGGATCGCCGCCACGGCCTGCCGTCGCTCCGCCGGATACTGTATCTTCTTTATCTCTTCTGCCCACCAATCCTGGCTTAGCGGAGGCCGCGCATAAAACCGCTTTACCTGGTCAAAGTTGTGGAGAAAATCGTCAAACAGGCGGGTAGTGTGGGGAATGCTGGAAAAGGGAAGACACTCGGGTTCCAAGGCTTGGCTCTCCATGATCTGCGTGGACGGATTGGAGATCTGCATAGATTGATTGGACGCGCACCGGCCCCGCTGGTTGCATTAAATCTGCGCGCACGGGCCTTTCGATTGTAAAGGAAGAATGCCATCTCGAACCTCCACAGCCGGGACTCGCTGAGGCAAGCCCAGCCCGAAAGCGTTCGGTTCGCGAGCATGAGACGGCAAACCCGAGCGTACTGACACCGAAGCCTGAATTCCCTATAAAATGAATTATCCCGAGCCGGGATGGCGGAACTGGCAGACGCAGCGGACTTAAAATCCGCAGCCCTTAAAAGGGGCGTGGGGGTTCGAGTCCCCCTCTCGGCACCAAGTTTTCCAATTAGTTTTCAACGGTTTAGAAAGCATGTTTTGTCTGCGTACTCATTACGTACCTTCCGTGTAGCGTTTTCTGCGTTTCATGCGTTTCGCGCATTTCTTGCGACCTTTCCCTTTCCCGTCTCCCTGCTAGGGTTCAGAGCAGGAGGCTTTACAACTCAATGCTTACGATATTTCGTCGGCATCTCGCGGAATGCAAATTCAGGACGCGCAAGCACAAAAACTGCCAGTGTCCCATCTGGGCCCAGGGAGTCTTGGCGGGCAGGAAAGTCCGCAAGTCACTTGGCCTTCGGAATTGGGAAGCTGCGCAAAGGCTCGTACGTGATTGGGAGGCGAATCCGAGCGGCGGGGCTGTTACCGTATCCGGCGCCTGCGAAAAGTTCATGGCCGATGCGGTAGCCAGGAACTTGAGCGAGGCGATGGTGCGGAAACTCCGACACGTCACGAATGAACTTAAAGACGCGATTGGTTCCGTCCCGCTCCGTTCCGTGTCCGTTGATGACGTGCGGAAGATCAGGGAAGGATGGAAGCTCGCGCCCGTAACCACGCAGAAACGGCTCGAGATGCTGCGCGGCGTCTTCCGCTTCTGCGTTGATTCAGGTTGGATCGACAGAAACCCGGCAAAGGGAGTCCGTTTGCCGATCGTGAAACACAAACCAACGCTGCCCTTTACCGACGAGGCAATGGAAAAGATTTTGTGGGCAGCTGATACCATCCGCGAAATCCATTACCAGATGAACGAAGGCATCGAAAAGAAGATGCGGGCGCTCATTCTCCTCATGCGGTATTCGGGGCTTCGAATCTCTGATGCCGTGACGCTCACCAAAGACCGGATAAGGAATGGCAAGCTATTCCTCTATCAGGCGAAAACGGACGAACCGGTGTGGGTGCCGCTCCCGGAAATCGTCCTGACGACGCTTGAGGGAATAGCGGAACCGGGGAAACCGTATTACTTCTGGACGGGCAATGGGAAGCTCCGGCACGCTCCTACCGAATGGCAGGATCGGTTGAAGAAGCTTTTCGTGATCGCCGGCATTTCCGACGGTCATTCTCACCGGTTCCGGGACACGTTTGCTGTGTCTCTTCTTCAAAAGGGGGTTCCGCTCGAAACCGTCTCAATGCTCTTGGGACATAAAAGCGTCCTCATCACCCAAAAACATTATGCGCCTTGGGTGAAGTCGAGGCAGGTCGCATTAGAAGCAGCAGTAACGGCAGCTCTCACATAGGAGCTGCCGATTTTTTTGTTTCCATAGAATTCTTGGGCACGGCGATTGCCAAGGTCAGGTCGCCACTAAACTGTTTGAATTACAGAAAGAATTAGAGAAACACCGTGGGAGAAGCGGGAATGGAAGTCAAATCCATTCCCGCGTGAGGGTTAACGGCGGGGTTTTGTGTGGGGTAGCGGCCCTTTGAGTCTCTTTTCCATAGCAATACGGACCTTGCCGAAATGTGCGTGATCGTCCAGTTCGACTGAATGGAGTGGGTCTAGCAGATAGGTGTTGGCTTCGAGCTGTGCCTCCTGGATGAGCCCGATTATTTCCTTGATGTACTTGGGGTTGAAGATTCCGGTTTCGGCCAATTCGCCCAACCGTTGGACAATGAAATGAAACGAGCGATTGAGCAGAAAAATATTGCGGTAAACGTCCATCCGTTGACCGCTGGTAAACTGAGATGCAGCCATCGTTGCCTCCTTCTTAGGCGACTTTTGGTTAGGGCCGCGTTCGGTGCACAAACATCGGACGCTGCCCGTTATTTGAAAGAACCTGCGAAACCTTACTGAATGGCAATCGCAGCGTTCTGTCCCAAGCTTCCACCCCTGATTACGGGAAAAGCTGGTGAAACCGCGACATCCATGAAGAGGATGTTGCTGTTGCTATTCGGCCCGGCATAGGGCACCGGGGCTCCGGATGCAACCGCGAGCTTCATAAAGCTCGTCGAGGCTGCGTTTCCATTCATGTTCGCGTACACAAGGATCAGATTGCCTGCGGTTTCATCGACCGCGACCTGGATCACATGCGACGTAGGGCTGACAGGAGCGACCACCCGGCGGATCTCCGTCTTCGTGCTCGAATTTACGAATACGATGAGACTGTCTTGAGGACTGAACACTGCAAGCGTTCCCGCCTGCGCGCCGCTGTTCCAAGCAACGATGCGGGACATTCCGTTCGGCGTAATGCCCGTGAGGGTAAGTGTTCCTTTCGTGGAACCGTCAGCCGTATTCGTCCAGACGAGCTTGCTATCGCCAGACGAGATTGATGCGCAATCGAGCTCCGCGCCGACCTGCGTCATGGCGACCGACCAGGGCTTTGACCCGACGGTGCCCGCAGGACTCGAAACGGAGGTGGACGAGGTGAGATCTACCGGGAAAATCGTGACGATTCCCTCGGTGGGTTGGGCTACGCAGCCAAGACCACTACCGCTCAGCGTCGCGACGTCTTTTGTCGAACCGCTCACGTTTGCCGAGCTGAAATGGCCGGGGGCCAATGGGTTCGCCGCATCGAACATAGCGACGGCCCCCGCGCCCGATGCCGCGAGAATGATCAGGTTCCTCGTACTCTCGAATGCGATCCCTGCGGCTCCGTTGCTCAGTGTGAATGGTGTTCCAAGAGGAGTTCCATCCGCATTGAAACAGGCGACCGTGCCAGCATCACGCTGGCAGAAGCGTCCATCTGCTCCCATTGCCAACCGACTCAATCCGTCGGTCAAAAATGCGAACGGGGCAGGGGGATTCGCACAGCCAGCGCTATTGCAGTCACCGAGGGTATAGAATCCCTCGCGGAAGTGGACGTTGTCGAAGCCGAGGCCGATGTCCCACTCGGTCGAGCTCACGAACACTCGCGAGGTGAGCGGCATCGAAGGTGCGATTGGCTGCGTATCAATTGAGGCAAATCCCGAACCGCTGAGCTTTACAGTCGTGCTCCCTGGTCCCGAAAGCCACAGGAACGGACTGTTGTTGTTGAACGGCGACGTGACCGCTGTCGTCACCGGCGTAGCTGCGGGTGTAGGCGTGGGGGGCGGAGGTGGAGTTGGGGTTGGACTTGGAAAGGGGGTCGGGCTCGGCGTTGTTGCGGCGGTGCCCTGGCTGCCGCACCCTATTGTGGCGACGCACAGGGAAGCCATCCAGACTAGGAAAATCCAATACTTGCTCATGTTCTTCTTCTCCAATGGTTTAGCTAGCGATAACTAGGCTAGCGAACGCTAGTAGACTGGCCGCAGAGGATACTCCGACAATCGGAGTAATGCAAGCTCTTCAGGAAAAAATAGGAAACCGAATTCGCGAGCTTCGTTCGGCACGAGGCTGGTCTCAGGAGGAATTCGCGGACCGCTGCGAGATTCACCGAGGACACATGGGGCAGATTGAGCGCGGGGAGAAAGATGTGACCATCAGCACGCTTACCAAAGTGAGCCAAGGACTCGAAACCACGGTCTCGGCCCTTCTGAAGGGAATCGTCTAGCCGCTCTTGGCACGGTTCTCCTGATATGGTTTCGGTGTAAGAAAGGGGCTTTTGCACAGGGCAAGGCTCCAGAGGTATTTATTGGGTGCCTCCAGAACCTTGCTTGTTGCAATTCTTACCCGCCATAAACGAAAAGCCCTGAGTGCGCAGCTCAGGGCTTCATAGCTAGAATTCACTGTTAGTGAGTCAATCCAAAAGTGAGAATATTAACTTCCGTGACGATGATCGTCCATGTGATGATGCAGCCGGGCAAGCCGGCTCTGCCAAAAAATTCCTTTGCGATCCAGAGTGCAACCAGGTATTCCGGGAGTGGTAATGGCCACCTTTGAGAGTCCGCGCCGCATACAAGCGCACAACAGAGGGCAAGTATGGCGGCTCCAATTTCGCTCCAATGCTGGAATAGATTCCAGAGCATTCGATGACAGCCGGATCCGCCGAGAATTGCTTCATAGCGGCGTCTGCGTGATCTGGCTCCGATACGTTTTCTGCGATTTTTCGGATATGCAATCTTATTTTTCGATCGGTTAGAAGTTCTCGGTTTTTGAGTTGTCCTCTTCCGCTTGCCTGCAGAAAGCTTGCGGTTTGACGAAACTCGCCGAGAGTCGCGCTTAACGCGCGAATCCCTGCGGTTCCGCCGCATATGTTAGCCCCTTCTACGCTAACGCTGCGGCGGAACCAATGAAGTTTATTTTCATTTGGTTCCCCTTGAAGGTGAAGTCGAGGGATACGCAGATAGAGATTCCTCCTGCGAGGTCCTCCAGTCATCGGCTTATGGTCAGCAATCCCCATTACTGTCCCTCCGTCCAACATATTAGATGCGGTTGCCATAGGGAAAGTTCTTATAAAAGTAGCTAGTAAAAAACCCGGAGTCTGACTTGGCAGACTCCGGGCATTGTTTTCAGCCCGCCTCCAGCACCTTTTTTGCTTGCTGCAGTTTTTGCAGTTCGCGCTCCTCTTTCTTCAGTTCTTCGCGCATACCTGCCACGCGCTCTTCCTGCTTGGCGATCTGCTCCAGGACCACTTCGACCGGGGTTTTCTTCACCCACGGTTTTCGGGTGGATCCGCCGGTTCCGGCCTGTCCTTCTTTGCTCGCACCGGATTTTCCGGCATCTGCGCCTTGTTTCTTCTGAGGCATGTTGGTTCTCCTTTCAGGTGGTATCTTGCTTTGGGTTATGACGCAGCCGCATCAACGTGCTGCGAGTGGTCAGTTTCGTGGGAGGCCGCTTCTGCGGCCGTCTTGCACGGGCGGCACCGCGTCGGATCGGGCGTGCGATGGCGCTTCTCCTGGTTCAAGACCTTGGCCGTGCGGTTCTCTCCCGAGAACTGCTGAACCAGATCAATCGCGTCTGAAGCGGCGAGATTATGGGCAGCGGGCTTGTATGCCTGGGTTTCAGGATCAAGCACGACTACGGTTTTCAATGTGCTATCGTTCACTGGCTTGTTTCTCCTTCATTGAGTCATTAACGTGCGTTTATTTCTGAGGCAGCCTCCCGGCTGCTTCGAGCACAACGCCCAGGAACTTGAATTGGTTCTCAAGGGCCTGGAATGTTCCGAGAGCTGCCAGATGTTCCTTCTTCTGCAAATAGGCGATGATCTCGGCAATACTCACCGAGAGCGTCTTGCTCTCGAGCAATGCAACCTGCATCAACGCTTCCATAAGTTGCTGCTGTTGCAGGTGTTCCATAAAAGCTTCCTTTCTTCTCATTCGCTAATTGCCGCATTCGCGCAGCGCGACTGCGCGGTCAGTCACCCTTCCAGTTGGGGAACGGGTTACGGCTGGAATTGCGGAAGCCGGTAATGAGCTCCCGGACAAGAGACCGCCGCCTATGCAGCGTCTCGATTAAGTGGGTGATCGCTTCCGAATCGTGCCGATACCATTCCTCGGGAACTCCGGCAGCGATTTTCGACAGGTCGTCGAGATTAATCTGCTCGATGTGTGAAAGGACGGGCTCAAATGATTGCCAGTCGGTTACGGTTTCGTACACGGAATTGCGGGCAAAGATTCCCCGCAGCGGTAAATCGGGGAAGTTCCACTCGCCGGCATTGAAGCAATGGCCCTGATCGATGAACATGGCCCGATACGTCCGGTGGTTCGGCTGCTTTACGAACACCGCTTGCCTTCCGTCGCTGTTACCCGTCCACTTGTCGAAGACGAGCACACGCAGGAAGTCATCACGGTTCGCGATGCGGTGAAACATCGAATCGGGCAGGTAATCAAAAACCCGATCTTGCTCCGGGTCACCGACGTAGCGCGATGCGAACTGCAAACCGCTCATGCATGGCACAGACCCTGTGCCGATGTCGATTTTCAGTTCCGGTGTGTTCTCAATGAGCCATCCGGATACTTCCAGGATGCTGACCTCCGGCATCGGCAGGTGAAGCAGCCTTCCGACCTTGGTGCCGAGGTAATCGTTTACCAGGACGCGGACGTGCTGCGGGTTATTCTGGAACTTCGTGACGTAGAGGTTTCCGTCGGATGCGCGAATCAGATGGGCTTGTGACCCGCCGCGCATCTTCCGAATATGCTGCACCGCCTGAAGCGGTACGGGCATTCTGGGTGCTTCGTGGGTCAAGGCTATTCCTCCTTCCTTTTTGCAGTTCATTTCGAGCCGCTAGCCAGGTGCGGGCAATGCCGCGGGCAGTTCTGCCCGAGGCTGACCTGGAAAATTCCCAATGTTCCTGCAGCGCTCGTGGGGATCGGGAAACGTGACTTCTGCCTATCCTCAGTCGGAGTAGTCCATACGGTGGCGCTTCCTGCGCAGGAATGACCTCCTGACGAGTCTCTGGAAGCAGTGTGGGAGATAAGTCCAGAGGGACCAGAGCAAAGTCAGTACAAAGACAGAGATAAGAAGCCTTCCTGCTCCGTGCCGTTCTTCGAGGAATTCCGTGAGGACCCCGAAACCGAGGACCACCGTGACAACCGCAAGAGTGATTCCGGCAAATAACCTCGTGAGCCATTCAAGCAGGCGCCACCACGAAGATCGTTTAGGCTGCGGTCGCGAGAGTTCGCGGCTGCCGCACTGAGCACACGCCTCCGCAGATCGCGGATTTACATGAAGGCGCGGACAGATTTTGAGATCGTAACTTCGTCCGCAAAAATTGCAGAAGCGCGGGTCTCCGGGTGTCGTCCGTCCACATTCGTAGCAAAATTTCATGAGTGCGGTGTGATGAGATGTTCTTGGGTTTCTCCTTTAGGGCGAACCCAGATCGGCGAAAAGAGGCCGTTACGCTCCGCTGCTTCGATGGTCGCAAACCAGAAGATCTTTTCCGTAATTTCTGTGACCGCATTGCGGATCGAATCTATCCGTCGCTTTGTGGGAGCGAGTACGAGCACACGGAACCGACGTTGCCCGAAAAGTCGTTCGTATTCTCCTGAGAGCGCAAGCTGGAGGTAATGCCGCGCTTTTGCTTTCCAAATCGCACGGCGCTCGTGTCCGAGATCCACTTCGAGAAATGCGGCAAGGATTCCGTTCGGGGCTTGCAATTCCGCGTAGCCGTCGGGGATAAGGGGAATGCTTCGGGTGAGCGGCTCATAGAAAGTGAGCCAGCGTACTAGTTTCGTTTCTGGAATTGGAATCGCGCCGTGCTTTAGGGCACAGTACACGCTGTTTACCGCAAGCTGATGCGCCACGAAGAAGTCTGCCGCGAGCGATTCATCTTTTCGGCGTTGCGGTCCGCGAAGCGGTACTCCCGCGAGAGCCGCGCCTTTCGCGGACAAGGCGTAGAGTGCTTTTTGTCCGGCTCCCTTCGTGCCGAGGAAGAATCGACGCAGTAGCCCCGCCCACGTAAGCCTGAGCAGTCGCACATTCGCCCGGCTCGTCGAATGAAATCCTGCAACCGCCTTGGCTTGTTCTCGGTCGATCACCCGCATTACTGACAGTTCCTGGAGCAGGTGCCGGTCCCGTTGCTGAAGCACCAGGTTCGGCGGCTTACTCCCACTCATGTAATGCTTCCACGGTGCTCCGGCTGACGACGCTTTGCCGCTTCTCGATCTCGTGTTCGATGTGGGTTCGTACCCGTCCCCAAAGGTACCGGGATCGGTTCAGCAGATCGGTGGAATTATTTTCGGGATTCCGAATCGTGGGAACGCAGACCTCCGCGTACCGATCCGGGCCGCTCTTCACGACGCAGGACCGTTGTGGAAGATTTTTCAATCGTTCGGCAAGCGGCCGTCCACCATCAAGCGCTTTAGCGACAAGGTTCGCGTCCGCGCTCGACAACTGGAAAAAGGAGTGAGTCCCTACGGCGAGAATGGCAGCGCGCATTTCTGCGGGATACTGGTCGAGGAACTGGTTTGCGGAGACGACCGACACGCCGAACTTGCGGGCCTCGGAGAGGATTGTCTCGATGCCGCTGCCGTATGCCACTAAGTTTTGTATCTCGTCACAGTAGAGCGTATAGAGAGAGCGCTTCTCGCGGGTGAAAAGCGCATTTTTGATCACGGTGAGAATGAGGCTTCCCAAGGTGAATGCCTGTTCTCCGAGTCGTCCTTTCGCCAGGTTCACGACGACCCAATATCCCTCATCCATCGCTTCGCGGATGGAGAACGTCGAGCGGGTCTGGCCGATGATATGCCGGAAATGCGGATCGGCAGTGAAGGCAGACGTCTTGTTCAGGATCGGTTCCCGCATGGTGGCGCGCATCGCTTCGCTCACTTGATCGTACCGGGATGCGAAGTATTCACGGACTTCGGGATTTGCCACTCGTTGCAGAGCAGTCGTCCGAAATTCGGCGTGGGTGAGGAGCGGTGCGAGCTCGAGGAGCGTGAGGCCGTTCGCGGAAAGTACAAAGAGCGCATTGCGCAAGAGTTCATCGGTGCGTGCCCCAAAATGATCGAGCGCCCACCGCTCGCGGAGCACCTGAGCGAATTCGGCAGTCCGGACGAAGTCGGGGGATTCCTGTTCCAGAGGATTGAAGCCCACGGAAACCACGGAATCTGCCGGATCGATGAGAATAAGCCGGTTGCTTAGATGACGGTGGAGTCGCCGTTCGCGGGCGCTCACGGTCCGCAGAAGGAAAGGCGTGGCGTCGCCGTGAAGATCGAAATACACAAACCCGCGATCGGCCTCGATGTCCTGCGCACTCAGATGCCGCAAGAACGAACTCTTGCCGCTTCCCGTTTTCCCGAGCACGGCCATGTGCATTGAGCGCCGGAGATTCGTGAGCGTAACGTGCCGGCGGGTTAGCTCACCGTCAATGACTCTGAACCCGAGATCGAGGCTTCCGCCTTCCCGCGCGCCGTTTCCGCTTTTCTGAAAGCGGTTCTTGAGTGCTCTGATGAATTGTGCGAAAAAGCGGAACATAGGGAATTGCGAAAAGAAGCCCAGGCGGTCGGTCGTGATCCGGCACCTGGGCGAGAGGAAATGGGAGTGGTGATCGAAGCAGGACGCAAACCTTCACGATGGATTGCGATTTGGCGTCTAGGCCCAACCGTTTTTGGATGTTTTCAAGGAGCAACTATAGGAGGTTGGTATCGTTCAAACCTGGATACCGGTCAAACGCCACGCATCCTAACCTCCCCGTGGCCCGCCTCGACCAAAATACCAATCGAAGCGTGGTCTCACTCTATAGCGGGGGCCGATAAATAAAAGGTGGGAGATATTGCGCGGGACGCAAGTGCGAAAATCACTTGGCAGCTAAAATTTCCTGGGATATTTGCGACTCGCAAGGCACTTTCGTACGTCGCAGCACCACTCATTCAAACGGAACCCTCCGGCACCGTCATAGTCGTCACTGGGCTCCAGCGTTTTGCGAGATACGGCAAGCGCATTGAGCGGGGGCAACTTTTTCTTCTGGCACCATTCGGCGATTTCTTTCAGCGGTCTGCCGAGTTTCTTTCTGCCTGTACCCACGGCCCTGCATAGGTCCCCGTAAAATATGGTCGCCTTATTCACTGAGCGTTGTGTGACAGGGGAGCGCCGCGCGCTTCTTTGCTGCTTAAGAAGTCTGTTTGCTATCTTGACTGCCCTATTTGTCATTGGCTCTGCCTCATTTCTGCGAACCGCCTGGAATCAATTTGGTAATCTGAGATCAATGCCCACGGCTATTACCGTTGCCGAGATATTCAAACAAGCCGGACTCACGCCATGCGGCCCGAAGTCCTGGGGAGTCCAGATACCTGAGCGCAGTGCGGGAGTGTATGTGGTGGCTCTGGTTCCTGATTCGAGCGTTAGGCTTGACGCCCCAGTGTATGCCGAATATCTCGATGAGCGCGAACGCGAGCGCTGGCTTTCAGAACAGTCGATCATCTATATCGGCCAGACGACCCGTCAAACTCTGACAAAGCGTCTCAGTCAGTTTTACCGCCACCGGTACGGACAACGATCTCCCCATCGCGGCGGCGAGGCCGTAAAGCTCTTGCGGTGCAATCTCTGGGTGTATTGGTCTCCCGCCTCTCGTCCCGTGGAGTCTGAGCGCATCATGATTTCTGCTTTCCAAAATGCAGCCGGGCGGAAGCCCTTTGCGAATCGGCGCTGAATGTCCATTTGCGGCAAAATAGCTCCACAGGTGCCTTCTTGACGAAACTGTAAGGATGGGTAAATTAAGGAAGAGGGTACTGCCGGCCGCCCAAAATAGGCTTGTTGCGAACTCAGGGAAAGGGTTAGTTTATTTACTCACTAGGCAACCGCTTCGATAATCTGCTTCGCTTCAGAATCAGTCTTCGCTGATCGAAGCTTCCGCAGAGCATTTTCGAGCGCGGCAACCCTCTTCTTTTCAGGACCGACCTGCCCTTGGATGAAGCTGTCTTCGGCGCGACGAAGCTCGTCGGGCAGCGAGAACCGCATCTGCGCCGAGAGCAATTCAATGCCGTATCCTTTGAGTTCTGTACTCACGCGATCCAGCGTTTGATTTGCTATCGACTCCGCTTTGATTTTCACCGCCTGTACGACCCCCTCACGTCTCCGACGCGCTTCCATTCGAGCGCGTTCGGTTTTTTCCAACAAGGCTTTTGTCGCGTTCTCCAAAGCGTTGCGGAGCGTCCCCATAAGAACATCCCGGCGCTTCAGATTACTTTGCGTGTTTTCCATGTTTTTGTAATGTAAGTTTTGCCTTTCCCTTTTGTCCGCATCGAGGAGATGGGAATGACCTATGCGCGTTGCGCTTTACATTCCGTCTCCCGGCATAAGAGTATGACGGGCCCGTGCAAAGATGAAAACCCGCAGGAAACGGCTAAAAACGCGGGAAACGCAAACTGTTTTTAGATCAAAAGCCCGCCGCGGAATGTGGACGCCCAGCGTTAGACAACTGCCATCGGGGTGCAAGGCGAGAAATTACCGAAGTGCGTTGCAGCAATCCAGTAAAGGATTAATATGTAAGTACCGCAAAATCAACCGTTTTTGTTAATATTCGCTGTTTAGAATGCGGACTTTCCTATCAAATGCCTTTTCTCACTGAAGCTGATACATGCCGCAAATTTGTCCTCCCAAAGCTCTACGCGGCGGGCTGGACGGACGATCAGATAAGCGAACAGAAAAGTTTCACGGATGGCCGCATTGTGGTCGCCGGCGCAAAGGTGAAGCGGCGGCCACAAAAACGTGCTGATTACCTCCTTCGCTATCGCCGGGATTTTCCGATTGCGGTCGTTGAAGCGAAAGCGATTTATTCCAATCCGGGTGATGGCTTGCAGCAAGCAAAAGAGTACGCCCAGATTCTGGGGTTGAAGTTCGCATATGCGACGAATGGCCGAGGGATCGTGGAGCACGATTTCTTGACTGGACGCGAAACCGACCTAGAGACTTTCCCGACTCCTGAGGATCTGTGGAGCCGGCTCCGAGTAAGCGAGGGGATTGACGAGAAGACCGCTGAGCGGGTCCTCGCGCCGTACTATCACCTTTCGGGAAAATCGCCGCGGTACTACCAAGAGATCGCGATTAACCGAGCCGTGCAATCTGTTTTACAGGGCAGACGCCGTGTGCTTCTGACCCTTGCCACTGGTACCGGCAAAACGGTCATTGCGTTCCAAATCTGCTACAAGCTCTGGAGCTCTCGTTGGAATAGGACGGGAGAACACCGCCGCCCACGGATTTTGTATTTAGCGGACCGCAATATCCTTGTCGATGATCCCAAAGACAAGACCTTCGCTCCGTTCGGAGATGCTCGGTGGAAGATTTCGGGCCAAGCGATCAAGAGCCGTGAAATGTATTTTGCGACGTACCAGGCCATCGCCAGAGACGAGAATCGCCCTGGACTGTATCGGGAGTTCCCGCGTGATTTTTTCGACCTTATTATTGTGGACGAGTGTCATCGAGGGAGTGCTCGAGATGAAAGCAACTGGCGGGACATCCTTGAATACTTCGAGCCTGCGTTCCAGATCGGTATGACGGCGACGCCCCTGCGGCAGGACAACAAGGACACGTACGCCTACTTTGGAAATCCACTTTATACATACAGCCTGAAGCAAGGCATCGAAGATGGATTTTTGGCCCCGTATCGCGTTCATCGCGTTGTTTCAACGGTTGACGCTGCCGGATGGCGACCGAGTAAGGGAGAGTCGGATCGTTACGGGCGCGAGATTCCTGATGATCAATACAGCACCAAAGATTTCGAAAAACTGGTTTCCCTCAAAGCGCGAACCCAGGCCATCTCCAAGAATCTCACAGATTTTCTTAAAAAGACCGATTCGTTCGGCAAGACCATCGTTTTCTGCGTTGATCAGGAGCACGCAGAGGAGATGCGGAAGGCGATCAGCAACTGCAATGCGGACATAGTCAGGGACCATCCGGATTATGTGGTGCGCGTCGTCTCAGATGAGGGGCAGATCGGCCGCGGATTCCTCGACCGATTTATGGATGTCGAAACGCTCGTACCCACGGTGGTTACCACCTCGCAAATGCTCACCACAGGTGTCGACGTTCCGACATGCCGGAACATCGTACTCGCGCGAGTCATCAACTCCATGACGGATTTCAAGCAGATCATTGGGCGTGGCACTCGGGTTCGTGACGATTACGGGAAACTTTACTTCAACATTCTCGATTACACGGGAAGCGCAACCCGGTTGTTCGCCGATCCTGATTTCGATGGTGAGCCGGCATTGATCACGGAAGAAGAGATGGATGCTTCCGGCACCCAGGTGGAAGTCAATGTGGTCGAGCCAGAGAAGCCCGAAGAGCTTGAGGACACGGAGCTCAACGAGCACATTGATCGCGAAGGGGATAATGATGGCCCGCCGAAGAAATATTACGTTGATAACGGGTCGGTAGAAATCGCCGCCCATCTTGTTTACGAGCTTGACGGGAATGGGAAACAGCTCCGGGTCGTGAAATTCACAGATTACACGGCTGAAAAGGTTTGCAGCATGTATCCCTCAGCGGCTGACCTTCGCTCTAAGTGGAGTAGGGCAGACGAACGTGCCGAAATCATCCAAGCGTTGGAAGATCGCGGCATCGCTTTCGATGAACTCGTAGCGGCAGCGAACCAACCAGACGCCGATCCCTTCGATCTCCTTTGTCACATTGCATTCAACGCGCCCTTGAGAACACGGCGCGAGCGAGCCGAAATGCTTCGGAAAAACAAAAATGATTTCTTTGATCAGTATGGGCCAGAAGCAAAAGAGATCCTCGCTCAGATTCTGGAAAAATACATTGAGTATGGTGCGGCACAATTTCAGATACCAGAAATTCTCAAGGTGCCCCCCATTTCCGACCGCGGCACAGTGCTTCAGATAGCAGCTCTCTTCGGTGGTCCCGAAAAGATGCGTGCGGCCGTCAACGAAATGCAAGCCCTCCTGTATGCTTCTTAAACGCCCATGACCCCCCGTAAAAGCAAAATAGAAATTCCCAAATCTACCGCTCAGCAGCTCGGCAATATCGTCAAATCCAGCCGTCAAATCATGAGGAAAGACAAAGGGCTGAGTGGCGATCTGGATCGCCTGCCAATGCTGACATGGATTATGTTTCTCAAATTTCTCGATGACATGGAACAAGTTCGCGAAGAAGAGACGAAACTTGCCGGCAAAAAGTATCGTCCAGCGATCGAGGCTCCGTATCGTTGGAGGGACTGGGCGGCGAAGCCAGACGGCACGACGGGCCCCGAGCTCATTGCATTCATAAACCAGGAAGAGGCTGTGCGGCCAGATGGAAAGAGGGGCCCTGGTCTGTTTGCCTATTTGCGCTCGCTTCAGAGTAGCAATGGCGACAGACGGGATGTAATTGCCAAGGTGTTTGAAGGAACTGTCAATCGCATGATTAACGGATATCTCCTGCGAGATGTCGTCAACAAGGTCAACGATATCCATTTCACATCGCGGGACGAAATCCACACGCTTGGGCACCTATACGAAAGTATGTTGAAAGAAATGCGCGATGCCGCAGGCGACTCTGGGGAGTTCTACACGCCCAGAGCACTGGTGAAGTTCATTGTGACGGTGGTCGATCCAAGACTTGGCGAGACGGTGCTTGACCCCGCGGCCGGTACGGGCGGGTTTCTCGTTGAAGCTTTTGAGCACCTCAAGAAACAATCCAAGAAGGCGGAGGATTTCACGCGCCTACAGAAAGGTACGCTGCGCGGTGTCGAGGCCAAACCCCTGCCGTATCTTCTTTGCCAGATGAATCTTCTGCTTCACGGAGTGGAATATCCAGAAATAGACTCGTTGAATGCTCTACGTTTCACGTTGCGGGAGATCGGTGACAAAGACCGAGTGGACGTTATTGTGACGAACCCGCCCTTCGGCGGTGAGGAGGAACGGGGAATTCTTTCGAACTTCCCAGAAGACAGACAGACGGCGGAGACCGCATTGCTTTTCTTGCAGCTCATCATGCGGAAGCTGCGACGGCCTGTTAGCGGATCAAAAGGGGGCCGATGCGGCATGGTCGTCCCGAACGGCGTGCTGTTTGGGGACGGGATTTCCGCTCGCATAAAGGAGGAGCTGCTCAAAGAGTTCAATTTGCACACGATTGTGCGACTGCCGAACGGCGTATTTGCTCCCTATACCAATATCCCGACAAACCTGCTTTTCTTTGATCGCACAGGTCCAACGAAGCAGGTCTGGTATTACGAACATCCACTGCCAGAAGGTCGTAAGAACTACAGCAAGACCTCGCCGATTCAATTCGAGGAGTTCGCCACGTGCGTAGCATGGTGGAAGAAGCGTGAAGAAAACGAGAGAGCATGGAAGGTCTCAGTTAAAGAGCTACTGAAATACGATAAGGATGGCAATCTATTGTCGGTGAATCTGGACATCAAGAATCCCGCCGCCAAGGAAGACATCGCTCATCTTCCGCCAGAGCAATTGGCCGAGAGCATTCTGCAGAAAGAACATCGAATCGTGGAACTTGTTACCGATATTAAGGAGCTTCTCGCGAAGCAACGAGAATGAGTACAAAATTGCCTACCGTACGCCTCGGCGAGGTGCTGACGCGTATCAAAGACGAAATCAGCGTCGAGGACAAACAGACTTATGCTCGCCTGACGATTCGCATGAACGGAAACGGGATCGTCCTGCGCGATCGCGTTCCAGGTCACGTAATCGGAACTAAGAAGCAATTCCTTGCACGGGCAGGGCAACTCGTTTTGTCCAAGATTGACGCTCGTAACGGTGCTTTCGGTATTCTTTCGAGTGAATTCGACAACGCTATCATCACGGGTAATTTTTGGGCTTTTGATGTTGACAAGAAGCGCCTTCTGCCGGCCTACTTCGACTACCTGACAAAGACTCGGCTATTCGTGGAGTTCTGTGTCCGGGCGAGTGAAGGCACCACGAATCGACTTTACCTTCAAGAAGACCAGTTCCTCGCTCAGCAGATCATGCTGCCGCCGTTGACGGAGCAAACTCGAATTGTGGCGCGGGTTGAGGAATTGGAGGCCAAAATTCGTGAAGCTCAAGCAGTACGCCAAGAAATAGAAAGTGGCCTAAACGCTCTTCTAAATTCCACCTATCAACAGATCATACGGGGAGCGTCGAAGAAACCTCTTGGTGAGATAGCGCCTTTGAATCGACGGCCTGTTGTCGTCGAAGTTGATAAGACGTATCCACAGGTAGCGGTTCGGTCATTTGGTCGCGGAACGTTCCATAAACCCGATCTAAACGGGAGCGAGGTAACCTGGCAAAAGCCGTTCCTGGTAAAAGCAGGTGACATTCTGGTCAGCAATATCAAGGCTTGGGAAGGCGCAATAGCCGTGGCCGGCGCTGAAGAGGACGGACGTGTTGGTTCCCACCGCTACCTGACATGTGCACCAGTGCAGGGTGTAGTGACTGCGCGTTTTGTATGTTTTCACCTGTTGACTCCGGAGGGTCTTTACGAAGTCGGAGAAGCGTCGCCAGGAAGTGCAGATCGAAATCGAACTCTGAACGTTAAGAGATTCTCGAAGATTCCTATTCCTGTGCCGGACTATCGGAAGCAGCTGTGGTTCGAGGCGCTATACGGTGAGGTAGATCGAATGAAGCGACTTCATGCGGAAACAGTAAATGAAATCGATGCACTTATGCCTTCCATTCTTGGCAAAGCCTTTCGCGGGGAGCTGTGATGGAGCGTAACGTCCTGATCTTTGCCTACGGATCGAATATGGACCTGGAGCAGATGAGAGAGCGCTGCCCCGAGTCGGATCTCGCATCATTCATTGCGGAGGCACGCGACTGGGCGCTGCGATTCCCGCGTAACAGCGATAAGCGTAAAGGCGGCGTCGGGAGCATTGAGAGAAAGCAGGGATCATCAGTTTGGGGAGTCGTCTTTGCCGTGAGCGAGCGTGGCCTGAAACGCTTGGACCGGTACGAAGGAGTTCTCGTCGGCGCTTATACCCCGCGGTCAGGTCGAGGTACATAACAGGAATGGACAAGTCGTGCAGGCACAGACGTATTTTGCGGTTCGCCAAGAGGAACAGGATTTCGCCCCGCACAAGGACTACATCGATCTGTATCTTCAGGGAGCAAGGCACTTCGGACTGCCTGCCCATTATCTGGAGTTTTTGGAGCGTCTCCACAAGCAAGCGAAGTCAGGTTGACAAATTAGAGGGGCATCTTGTTGATCCGTTCATTTCAACAACATTCCCCGATGGTGCAACGCCTAAACGATTCGAAAGGAACGTGATCAGGTGGCAGCAGGTTCGCGAGGCAATGGATAGTTAGTGATCACAAGTTCCGGATATTTCTTTCCCGCTGCCTGTTGCGTACTGTAGGCAAGGGTTAGCGGTTTGATGTGAAAGTTGCTGAAGAGCTGCCGCACTTCAGGGGTGTCATTCAAGGAGAGCAGGAAACGTCCCTTGAGTTTCGTGAGCCTGATTGCAAGTTGGCGAAAATCCTCTTCTTCAAGATTGAATTTATAGTACCGCCGATTGTAATAGGGCGGGTCGATATAAAAGAATGTCGATTGTCGATCGCATTTTGTGAGTACCTCTTCGTAAGGCAGACATTCGAGTTCTACATGCAGCAGCCGTTCATGCGTTTTGGCGATCAATTCAGGAAGGGCCTCGGGGTTGTAATTCGATCTATCCTCGACCGAAATCACAAAGTTCCTCCGTCGCACCAAACCGCCGTAACAGTTCTTCTGGAGAAAAAAGAAACGAGCCGCCCGTTGGACATCCGTGAGTGTCTCCGGGTCGGTCTTTTCAAAAAGTTCGAACCACTTCCGACTCGCGACGCAATAGCGGAGATAGCGTATCAGTTCTTCGTGATGCATCTGGCAAATCCGAAGGAAATTAAAAACATCCTCATTCAGATCATTCAAAATCTCGACCTTCGAGGGCTCCTTATGAAAGAACACCTGCGCGCCGCCGCAGAACGGCTCGCAGTAGCAGGTGTGCTCAGGAATGAGGGAAATTATTGTGCGGGCGAGGCGATTTTTACCGCCCACGTAAGATAGGGGTCCAACCATAATGCGTTTAATGTTTAATAAATGAGAGGGACTTTGCAGAAGTCCTTTCGCCGGCTCCTCGAATTGTTCGATGGACCTACAACATCGGTCTATTCATCGATGAGGAGCCGGCGAAAGGACTCACGCTGCTGCATGAAAATCTTTTGCAATATTCAGGAGACGTAACCCAAATTCTCCGAAGCGGCTGAAATACGCGATGCCCAGGGATGCGGCATCAAAGATTGCCATATTGTGATGCTCGGTTTGCCACGGCTTGCGGCGTGGCGGCAGTTTCCACATGAGTTCGGGGAAAAATGTTGCCACTTGAGCGGCGATGTCATACTTTGCCGTTTTGCCGAATCTCCCGAACGCGCGGCGTACTTCTTCTCGTCCCACGAATACAACCTCAGCCGAATGGTCTGCTGCTTGTTTTCTGATGGCGCTCACGATAGGCCGGAGGTTTCCATACCGTTCGCCCTTGGTAATTTGTCTGACAATGACCACTGAAGGCGCGTAAATCTCAAGCAACGGAGAAATTCGCTTCTGTATAGGAGCAGAGCCGCCATCGCGGATCGGATAGGTACTTCCACCCCAATCCAACAATTGCTTTGGTCCTTTGAAAACCGCAAAGCCAAGTCGTTGCGGACGCAAATGTACCGTTAACAGTCTCGTGTTACAAATTTGTTGTAGCATCAGATTTCGATTGAGTTTCTTCGCTCGCATATCCATTCGAGTTTTTTGGCGATTGCGTTCGCGTCACGACCTTTGGCGCTTTTCTGCTGGAGTACTTGTTCCATGTCACTGAGACGCGCTTCAATGGCACGTGCGACGGTCGCATGGACGCCGGGAAATATCTGGGATACCGGAACTCCGAAAATGATTTCATAGCCGAGCGCGACGGCGAGGGGAGGAATGTTATCGCCTAGTTCGTGCCGGGACACTTGGCCCTCGGTGATTTGTCCCAAAACAGTTGCGAGCTCACGTTGGGTGAGCCCGCTTTGTCTACGGTGAGTGCGAAGATAGCTATGGGGAGTCTTGTCTGCCATGTGCGTTTGTGAAGGATCCGTTTTATCGACTGCTTTCAGATTAACAAGCCAAATATTCGACTCAAGGTGTGAAAGTTTGCGTGTTGCGCAGATTTAGCCTGTGAGTATTCCACAGGATTGGTCTACTCTCCCGCAGAATCGCAGTTAAAAGTTAAAGTGTCTGTGAATTGGCTCTGAATAAATTCTGGAAAAGTTTTGTCCTCTCTGCGCGCAAAGGTGCCTACCTTTTCCACCGTCATTGAGGGCAGTACCATCTGATGAATGGAAGAACCAATCGATGACGACATTCTCCTAAGGGAGCTGTATCCCGATTTATCCGACGAAGAGCGAATTGAGGTTAAAGAATTCCTGAACGCCTATTGTGCGATTATTCTTCGCATTTGCGAACGCGAGGAACGGGAGCGCCTGGGATATTTTGACGCGCCGCCACTCAATCCGTAGGATTGAGGTAAAGGTCGATTCCCCCAAACTAATCAATCAAAAAAATTAGTGAATAAGCAATTTGTTGGGTACATCCGTGTCTCGACAGCAAAACAGGGTGAGCATGGCGTTTCGCTCCAAGAGCAACACGATGCCATAGATCGCTATGCACAACGATTCGGCCTCACTATTGTTCGGTGGTTTGAAGAACGGGAGACCGCAGCAAAGCGCGGAAGGCCAGTCTTCAATGAGATGATCCGGCTCTTGCGACGTGGCGGAGCACACGGGATCATTCTCCATAAGATTGATCGAGGTGCGAGAAACCTGAAGGACTGGGCCGATCTCGGAGAGCTGATCGATATTGGCGTCGAAGCGCATTTTGCGAATGAGAGCCTTGACCTCAATACTCGTGGCGGGCGTCTTTCAGCAGATATTCAAGCGGTGGTCGCTGCTGACTACATCCGAAATCTGCGAGAAGAGACCAAAAAAGGTTTTTACGGTCGATTGAAGCAGGGCTTATATCCCATCGGTGCGCCGACAGGGTATCAGGACCGGGGCGGTGGAAAACCGAAAGAGCCGGACCCGGTGATGGGCCCGTTGGTCGTCAAAGCGTTCCAACTATATGCCACAGGCCGTTACTCGTTACCGCGTCTTCTTGAAGAAATGCACATACTTGGGTTACGAAGTCGTCCGGGCGGCAGGATTACTTTGAATGGGCTTTCGACCATTCTTAATAACCCGTTTTACACTGGCGTAATCCGCCTTAGGAAAACCGGGGAGGTATTCGCAGGAGTTCACGCGCCGATTATCGGAAGGGTCTTATTCGATCGCGTCCAACAAATCCTCGAAGGAAAAACCGTAGAACGGCTCACCAAGCACGATTTCACATTCCGCCAACTCGTGAAATGCGGGTCTTGCGGGTACTCTCTGATCGGCGAACGACAAAGAGGACACGTGTACTATCGGTGCCACACTCCTACGTGTGAGACCACGAGCGTTAGGGAAGAGTCGGTTGATGTGGCAATCGAGACAGCGTTTCTGGCCCTGCAATTTACCGATCAAGAAATGAGGTACGTCGAGAATTGGTTTAGAAAAGCGCGCCCAGAACAAGAAAACTTACACCGAGAAGCGGTCGAGAATTGCCGGTTACAACTGGGCCAGATACGCGACCGGCTAAACCGGTTGACCGATGCTTATATCGATGGCGCAGTAGATCGCATCGCTTTTGAAGGCCGCAAGGCGAGCCTGATCGTTGAGGAGGCAGGCGCGAAGGAAAAACTCAAACAACTTGAGGCTGGATGCGACCGTATACTCGCCCGGCTCGAAAAAATCCTCGAACACGCAAAAACCGCGTCAGATATGTATAAAGCAGCGTTGCCGGCGGAAAAAAGAGATTTCGCAAAAGATCTCACCTCGAACAGGGAGGTAAGTGGCAAAAATGTAACAGTGACGCTAAAAAACACGCATGAATTGATCGCCAATCGGTTCCTAGTTACAAGTGGTAGCCCTAGACGAAGCGTTCCTCGAACATGGGATCGTTTGTTAAAGCAACTCATGACGCTTCTCGCGCAGAGTCCTGAATACGATCCCGCTCAGGCAGGGAATTAAGTTTTGCTCTCTCATTCTAGCGACTTCAATCCCTCCGAAAAGGTGGGTGAATTTGAGTTGGACGCGAAGATTGTAGCTTCTAATAAGTCATCGTTGGGACGGGACGCCAGCCGTAAATGCTGAATAGTCCCCACTTGCTAGTTGCAAGGGACAAGCTCAGCTATCTCTTGCTGGACGCTCTTCCGCGTTCCAGATATAGAAGTTTTTATCGTCAGACGACGTTGCGAGCTTTGTTTTTGAGCGAACTGATGCCCAATGGATTGCTGACCGCAATTCAGGAAGAGAAGCACCCTGCGTGCTTTTTAAAGGTACCTTAACGGCAGATCCGGTCGGCAATGCTTTCAAGTCTTCCATGACTTTGGCAATGAAATCGTGGTGCCTGGTTTTACGGGTCTTCTTGAGTTTGGCAACAGAAACATGCTCGTAGTGCTGATGTCCTTTGTCACCACGATTGCCGTCACTCATCTGTTTTTGACTGCCTTTATGAGGCAATATGCGCAACATTGGCTTTTTGTTTGGCGGAAGACTTGTTTGTTTGCCTATTTTTAGGATCATAGGAAAAATCGATGTAACGGTCAATCCAGGCCAAAAAACAGAGCGGACAGCGACGAGTATTGGTCTGCTGGCTTGGGCCCACCGGATTGGCCCGTTCGCAATGTTAGGTTCCTTCTGGATTGCTCGTCATCCGACCTGCAGGCGGGCGGGCTACTCCCTCCATCGTTGAACGCGTTCACGCCACTCACGACAAGCGACAGGGCCACCAACAGTTCCGAAAGATCGGGTAACAACAATGTAGGTGAACGGATGGGTCGCAAATGTGGACAGGAACTTCGCAAAGCTGTTGATAGGTACCACAAGCCCGCGATCACCTAGCAGGACGCCGATTATTCGGGGAATGAGGACCTAAAAATAAGGCGTCCGATCAGGTAGCCCCCTCGTTGTCCTCGCTGAAAGTGCGGGGAATCTGCGTGCGAGCAAATCTAGAGGGCAATTCTATGGAGACCCTTGTGGCTTCCTCTCCTGTCGTCTTCATGTGATAATTCCTCATAATGTCTGATCTGAGTTCCATTTTCAAAGGCAAAGCCACTGCCGAAGGTGAAGTCCACGTTGATATCAGCTACGACATCATCCGGCAAATGTCCGCCCAGCTTTACACGAACCCCCGAAAGGCGATCGAAGAGCTCGTGTGCAATAGCTACGACGCTGGCGCGACAGAATGTCACGTCAAGTTGCCAAAAAACAAAGAAGACGCTCTCGTCGTTTTGGACAACGGTCAGTCGATGGATTTAGGTGGGCTGAAGAGCCTGTGGCAGGTCGCAAACAGCCCAAAGAAGCCGGATGCCCAGGGACGCCGAATTGACAACGACCGCCTGCAAATCGGCAAATTTGGTGTGGGCAAACTGGCCGCCTATGCACTGGGCAAACGATTAACGCACGTTGCTACGATCAAGGGTGTAACTCGGATAGTCTCGGTGGGCAAGGATGAGATCAAAGAGCGTGGTGACGGTGGGGCGCCTCGGTTTAAGGTTTACAAGATAAAGGAATCGGAGGCGCAAAAGTTGCTTGAGCCCTTCTTGGGAAGCCTTCCCCGCCCATGGAAGCATAACTGGAACAGCTGGACGATGGCTGTGGTGGAAGATGTCGAGGAGGGCAACTTTGAGCGAGCCCTGAAGATCGGCATACTGCGCAGGATGATTGCCACTGCACTCCCAGTGTATAAGGAATTCAAAGTCACCCTTGAGGGTGAAGTAGTTCCAGAGCGTAAGATTCCGCAAACGAGTATTGAACTCTCGGTTGAAATTCTCAATCCAGTTTTCCGCAAGAAATTGGAGAGCGATCTCCAGGAGTATTGGAGAGAACATCTCCATCTTGAAAAAATAGATGATGTTTCGCCTGATCTGTTCAAGATCAAACTAGCGAAGATGTCAGACCCCAATAACACCACAAAGCAGATAAATGCGGTTGACGTCCCGCAGCTCGGCGTCGTGGCCGGGAAGGCGATTCTTGCCAAGCAAACACTGACCACAGAGAAGCTCGACGAACGCGGATACGTGAATCATGGCTTTGCGATTTATTCCCACGGGAGGCTCGTAAATCCTGAAGACGAGCTGTTTGGAATCTCACCGAGGAGCCATGCATATTGGCGTCGGTTTTTAGCGCGTGTCGAGATGCCCGGTCTTGATGACGTTTTGCTGGTACAGCGGAACGCAGTCTCAGAAAATAGTCCAAGGGCACAGGTCGCTCGCGAAGTGATGCGAACCCTGTTCAACTTTACTCGTTCGTTGGCCGAAGAAAAGGAGGAGGCTGAAGATTTTGTGCCGCAGTCCTTCGGCTCGAAGCTTCGAAGTGCTTCGCCGTTGCTGGCCACGTTTGCGGTAGAGGGCCTGGGAGATGGCGCGGTTCCAGCGGGTGGTCTCGCAGATATAGACATCGATTTTGTGACGCTTGGCGAGGACGGCCCTGCCGCTCGGTACGATGCGGAGGAGCACGCCATTCAGATCAACGAAGATCATCCGATTATTGCGGCTCTTGATGATTTTGGCGAACAGCGACAAAAGCAACTGCGGCGCGTGATAGGCGAAATTATCGCCGGCACCAAACTGGCAGAAGGCTATCTTGCGGCAAAAGGGGTTGCCCCGGAGATTATTCGGGACCTTGAGGAGTTGATCGATGCGGCATTGCGTACCGCGGCAAGCTACATCCGAGATCCCGTTGAGGAACACATCCAAGAAATTGAAGATGCTTCTTACGAAGGTGGCACCCGTTTCGAGAATGCCGTGGTGAATGCTTTCAGGAGCATGCGCCTTGTAGCCCGACGTATTGGGGGCTCGGACAATCCTGATGGCATCGTGGAAATCCCTGTTACCGGGAACGTCAATCATCGTGTTTCCATTGAAGCAAAGGGGACAAAAGGCATTATTACGCACACCGAATTGAGTCAGGCGACTGTAGCAAGACAGCAGAAAGAATCGGGTTGCACATCCGCCGTCGCTATCGCACGCGAATATCAAGTGGACGGCAAGGGTGGCCGCCACAGTGCATTGCTCAGAGAGACGATGGGGAAGCTGCCCTTGCTGACGGTTCCTGCAATTGCCAAAATATTGCGATTACATCAGAAGAGACCCTTTACCTACGACAAAGTCGCCGAAATCCTCACGACGAGTAACCATCCAGACGAGCTTGACGGCTTTATCGAAGCCAAGTGGCGAGAGCTTCCAGAACTGGGACTCATGAAATTAGTCCTCGAAGTTGCACATGAGAAATCAGCGGAACACGATCAGAATTTTCCAGATCCTGGTATGCTTGTCGGCGATAGTCGCCTTGTGGCACGCCACGTCGGCAAGGAACAGGTCAGACATATTCTTGAAGCTGTAGCCGTGACAACGGGCATGGTCACGATCCGGGACCGGAATACCTACGAATTTAGCGTGATGGCGCCTGTGGGCACCATTCTCGCCGCAATGACAGAAGCCGCAGAAGAGAATACTGTGAAAGGCCCGAAGAACGAGCCGAGCGGCAGAGCTCCAGCATCGAAGACGACGACTGCCCAGCAGAAGCAGGCGAACAAAAGAGCTGGGGCATAGGTCGAATATAATTCACACCTCATGGTTCACAAAAAAGATCTCCTCAACTGGGACGGCACTCATGGCTACCGGTTTACTCACGACTGGTTCCGTTTTCCCGGCAAATTTCATCCGCCATTGGTGGAGCACATTTTGCGTTCGGTCAAACCGACGGGCGTGGTTGATCCGATGGCAGGAGTCGGCACGGTCGCGGTCGAAGCCAAGGCTGCAGGAATTCCTTCATTTTCGCTCGACATTGATCCTGTGAGCTCTTTCTTTACAAGAGTTAAGACGACGCCGATTTCCGGTAAGACTCTTGAAAATGCCTGGAAAGACCTCTCGCATTCTTTACGACAATTCCGCAGAAACGAGAAGGAAATCGAAATTCGCAAATTCCGCGATATCCGCATTGACGCCATGCGTGATCATCTGAGCAGCGTAGAGGCAGACGACCTTGAACGGCTTACCTATTGGTTCCGCAGGTATGTACTTGTTGATTATGCCCGGATTGACCATTCGATCCATAATGGTGGCTTGCCCGGCAGATCGGAAGCAGTGCGCCGCTTCTTTCTGGCCTGTTTAATCAGTTCAGTCCGTCGCATTAGCCTTGCAGACCCCAGTCCGGTGAGCGGGTTAGAAATCACAAGGCCAATGCAGGAAAAAATCGAGCGCGGTTATCACATTGATGTGTTTTATGAGTTCGAGCGACGCGTTGAGCTAGCCATTCGACGGATGGAAGAATACACCACCTATCTGAAAGAAAAAGGGACGTATGATACCCTCTCGCACAGTGAACAGGCCGATTGCGCCGATCTTCTAAATCTCAACAGCCCTGCCGGCTTTCGAGCGGATTTGATTTTATTTTCACCACCATACTGCAATGCAATTGAGTACTGGCGACGTCATCGGCTTGAATATTTCCTTGGCGGATTTCTCGATGAACGAGGAGCCATTGGCTTGAGCAGGAAATTTGTAGGGCGTACAACGGTAAGCGAGGTCGCCACGGAACCCCCTGAATTGGGGTATCCACCGATTGATCGGTTAATCGACGATCTTCAAGAGGAGGATAGGGGACACAAGGCGCGCGTGCTGTGGCAATATTTTGACACCATGAGGCATCGGCTTGAGATATTTCGAAAGTATTTACCCTCGCGCGGCCACTGCATTATTGTGGTAGGCGATAGTGAAACGGGGGGCAGAAGGATTCCGACCGCCAAAACAATAACCTGGCTTGCCGAAGAGTCTGGATTCAAGCATCTGAAAACATCCCACTACAAAATCAAGAACAGAGTTATGCAATTTCCTACCAAATCAAATTCAAAGATCGAGAAAGAATCAATTATTGTCCTTCAAAAGCCGTAGGCTGCTTTTGTAACTTGTACGCTGATTAAAACATTAGTCCAGGACTGTGCGCTTAAACCATCTTGGCAAATTCCTCCGCAACAGCTCGTACCGCTTCGTCACACGCGGTGGCGAGGCTTCGGAAGTGCATCTGATAACTTATGTGGTCTTTGAGGACTTGCTTCTTGATCGCCACCGCCTCCTTGCCGGAAGCATGGCCCTTCAACTTAGACCGGAGGTCGTGTGCAGCCCTTAATGGAGCAATTACTTTTTTCGCGTCCTCCTCGGCAAATCCGGCACCAATGAGACACTCCTCGAGCAGCTTTAGCGATCCAAACTTTGGATCGGCATTTCGACCTAGCGATGTTGCCTTTTGTCTCAGCCACTTCGTTTCAAAGCCCTCAACCAGTAGCTGATCGAGCAACAGAATCTCATTCGCCCACTCGTCCGCCGATGATGTGACAGGGTAATTCACCTGTTCAAGCAGCCCCTCGGAGCGTAAGGTCCACCACGGTACCTGTTTCCGGTGTAATTCGCGAACCATTTCTTTGATGCTGTTGAGCGCGTCATACTCGAGGTCCCAGCTTCCCTCGAAATCGGTTTTTATCGCACGTTTCGAGATCGGCCCCTTCGGGAGCTCGTTATAAGCCTTCCAATGAAGCTGCTCTTCGTAAGGGAGGTGTCGTAGGTACACGAGATACGTGTGAACCTGCCCCGCCTCATTGACGTCGTATGTTTCGAGGTGCCATGCTGCGCGGCATGAAATAGAGCGATCATCCAGGCGGTATTTTTCGAAGTCGGCCTTGTATTTCGAGAGCACCTCCGGCCTGAAAAACGCTGGGCTGAGTTCGAACGGCAAGTCTGATTTCGTGAAGTAATTCGCGGTTGCGCCGGGGGCACACGAAACTTCCCTTACCACTTTGTTCTTCCAGTCGTGTGCAATAAATGAGGCGTATTGCCGCTCTTCATCACGAGCGGTAGGATCGTGCCGCTTAATGAGTGACTCCTTAGTTGTTACAGGGCGTACGATTTGAAATCCCCGAAGATAACTGGCATGTCCAGGCTCTAGATGTGTACGGTAACTTAGATCACCATCGGTTGTATATTCAGCGAGGTGCGGAGCCGACCACCCGCCGAACTGAGAAGGCCGGTAGTGCGTGAAATCGAACGTCCGGGCTATGACAGAATCGGTCAGCGCTAAGTACTCGTCGAGAACCTTACGGTTGAATGTCACGACGGTCCCGCCGTATGCGCTTCCCTTGTCGGGGAGTACAACGATGCGAATGACATCTTCGATATCCCCATGTTTATCGAAACGGCAATACGCGTTCCTTTCCTCCAGAAAATGGAGATCGAAGACCTGGACGAACTTTTGAAGGACTTCATAATAGTTCTTCCTGCCGACCCGACCTTCGAACTTGCGAGCGAATATCAGTTGCTCGCCCTGGTTGAGGGTTTTACTCCCGGTATGGTCAAGGGGCGGTGAAATATAAATCGAAGGCGGTTCTGAAAAAGTAGTGCAGGCACCCCATGACGAAGTAGCGTTGCAATTCCAGGACATAAGATCCTCCACGTCCGGAGGATTTACCGATGAAACCGGAACCGCAATTGCATGTATAAATGCATGTTGCATCGTTGCATAGACGACAAATTCATTCTGTCGTGCATTGCTTTTCAGAAACGCGACAGTACCCTTGAGTTCAAGCCAAGCATTGAAATCGTCAGGTTGCTCTGGTGCAGTTGATATTTGTTTAAGCGCAGTGATCACGTCGGCCATAACTGTAGAGTGACTCTTCTTCTCTAAATCCTACTCTGCATCCGGGCCGTGTCAAAACCGGACTTGGCGAATTTTTAGGCAAGGCGGCAGGTTTATATCCTTGAGGACTTGCTTTCTCTGTCGCGTTTTCCCCAGGAGGTAGCTTGCAGCAAATTTCCCATTGCTTATAGTAAAGGGAAATGAGGAGGTCGATAAACCGCTCACATCAAATAACTACAAATTGCGTAGCATTCTTTCTTGTTGCTGCCGTTACGATCATCCCCCTGAGTCCTGCCTTCGCACAGACTTCTGATTCCACGGCGACGCCGAGTTCTGACACCACAACCAGCATCACGACAACTCCAAGCCCCGATGCCCAAACGACGACAAGCGATACTTCCACCGCCTCTCCCACGACAGAAGCAACACCGACCACCGATTCGTCGGCGGCCTCGCAGCCAGCTACAGGCGACCCCGCTGCCGCACCTGGGCCCGAGCCAAGTGGCACTCAGTCTGCAACTCCCGATACGCTCTCGCCGACGGATGGCCCTTCGGCTGGCGCAAGCTCTCAAGCGCCGATTCCCGCCAACTCGCAACCTTCAACGTACAATTCGTTCAATCACACCTCTCTGAAGATTGATAAGAACACCGGGGCGCTCACGACGGAATTTCCCATCACGATTCCTCCGGGCAGAAACAATCTCCAGCCGGATGTAAATCTTACATACAACAGCGGCGACAACCAATTACGGAGCATCTTCGGCGAAGGTTGGTCGGTGAACATCCCGTATATCGAGCGGCTCAATAAGGCAGGCGTGGACAAGCTCTACAGCACGAGCACGCCGAATTATTTCCTCGCGTCGCTCGACGGCGAGCTTGCTACGACGAGCGTAAGTACGAACTACGTTCCCCGCACTGAGAACGGCAATTTCAACCAGTATGCGTTTTCGAGTAACGCGTGGACGGTGACGGACAAGAACGGCACCCAGTACACCTTCGGCACCACGTCCGGCAGCCAACAGAACGATCCGAACAATACCTCGAACGTGTACAAATGGATGCTTACACAGGTGCGGGACAAGAACAGCAACTACATCACCTACAATTATTTCAAAGACGCCGGACAGATCTACCCCTCAAGCATCCTCTACACCGGGAACGGCTCGACAGACGGCATTTTCGAGGTCGACTTCCTGCGGACCTCGAGCACGGACAATGCGACCTCATCCCAAACGGGATTCGCGGTGAAGTCCAATTATCGCGTGAATGAGATTGACGCGAAGGTGAGTGGCACATGGGTCCGCAAATATGCGCTTGCATACAGCACAGGCGACAATGGTTCGACCACGCTCCTTACCTCGATCACGCCGAGCGGCCGCGACAGCCTGGGAAATGTGGTCACGTTGCCCGTCGCCACTTTCGCTTATCAAGGCCACACGTCCGGGTGGACCTCAAGTTCAACCTGGGCGTCTCCCGTTGTTTTTTCGAGCTACGGTAACGATATTGGAAACCGCATGGTGCCTGTCGCAGGAAATGAAATCTCGGACATCCTTTCCGGATACATCGATTATTTGAGCGTCGGTCATTACGACGCCTATATGAACAACGATCATGGATGGACAGAAGAACCGTCGTGGGCTGCGACCTCGTCGCCCTTTTCAGTCTCCGGCGCTGACAACGGCTGGCGACTTGCGGACGTAGACGGTGATGGACGCCCCGATCTTCTTTATGGCTATCAGGACAACGCGTTTGGCTTTTTCCATGACGCATACACGAATACCGGCAGCGGGTGGATGCATAACGCCTCTTGGACGCCTCCGGCGCAATTCTCGCATTTCGGGAGTGACACGGGCTGGCGGATCGCCGACGTGAGCGGCGACGGTTTGCCTGACCTCGTTTATAGCTATCAGAACTCCTTCGGTGTAATTGATAAGATCGCATACACCAACAATGGCACTGGCTGGACCCAGGATGATTCTTGGGATCCTCCGGTTGTTTTTTCCCGATCGGGCACCGATACCGGCTGGCGCATTGCTGATGTGAATGGCGACGGCTTGCCCGATTTTATTTTTGGATATCAGGATTCCGTCCCTAATTTTGCCTATGACGCCTATATCAACAATGGTCATGGCTGGACCGAGGACCTCTCATGGAATCCGCCGGTTACTTTTTCTCAGGTTGGGTCCGACACCGGTTGGCGCATCGCCGACGTGAACGGCGACGGCTTGCCTGACTTGATCTACGGCATGGGCGACGGAAGCACTGCTCATTGGGACGCATATATCAATAATGGCCATGGCTGGACCGAAGATACCTCATGGGACCCGCCCCGGATGTTTATCAATCTTGGCTATGACCAAGGCAATGTCATCGGCGACGTAAACGGCGACGGCATGGCGGATATCATCTACGGCTTCACCGATCCGAACAATGGCAACCCGACCACCTACGGCGCGTACATCAATAACACGACCGTCCGCCCCGATTTACTCACGGGTGTTACGTACTCGGAGGGCGGCAGCTCTTCCATTAGCTACAAATCCGCAACACTTTATCTCGACGGCTCCGGGAATGTATCGAACAAAGCGCCGTATCCCGTCTATGTTGTCTCGCAGATCACGACGAATGACGGCTCGCAGACCGCGACTTTTTTTTCTTACCAATATTCGGGCGGGACGTATTACTACAACAATCCGTTCGACCGGCAATTCGCCGGGTTTACGACGGTCACCCAGACTGACGCCGCAGGGAACGTCACGAAGACCTATTACCACACCGGAAGTGGAAGCGATTCCGCTCACGGCGAGTACGCGGATAATTTCTGGAAGATCGGTAAGCCGTACCGCGTCGAATCGTATGACAACGCCGGCCATCTCTATGCGAAGACGATCAATAAATGGGATAGCTACGGTCTTGGCGGAAACGCCGCTTTCGTCAAGCTTGCGCAAACCGTAGCGTCCGATTACGACGGCTTGGCGACCCATAAAGATACTGCGGAAACGTACGCTTACGACAACACGAACGGTAACCAGACCGAGAAAATCCAGTGGGGTGAAGTGACGGGGAGCGACGGCGGGACATTCGCTGATACCGGCTCCGACAAGTTCACGACGGATTCGTTGTTTGCCACGAGCACGACGGGCGTGATTGGGAAGCCCTATGACGTGACGATCACGGACCAAAGCGGGAACAAAATAAAAGAATCCCGCTACTCTTACGACACACTTGCTTTGGGAAGTGCAAGCCTCGGCAATCTCACGAAAAAAGAAGATTGGAAAACGGCCAGCGCCTATGTCAACGCCCAGAACACGTACAACAGCTATGGCCTCGTGACGCAGACCCTCGACCCGAGGGGCAAGCAAACCATTTATTCATACGACACGTACAATCTATATCCCGCGACGGTGACGAATGCCCTGAGCCAGGTGAGGCAATACCAATACGACTACTCGACGGGAAAGCAAACGCAGGCGACCGACCCGAACGGCGATATTTTCCAAACTGCCTACGACGGCTTGGGACGCACCGTGCAAATGCTCCAGCCTGATACGAACACCTCTTCGACGCTCGTCACGAAAACGACCTATGCCTACACGGACACCGCGAACGCGGTCTCCCTCCATGAAGCAGACTATCTGAGTGGTAGCGCGACGGTCGACACCTGGAGCTATTACGACGGCCTGAACCGCTTGATCCAGACGCGGAAATCGGCGGAGGGTTCGGGAAATTACAAGGTGACCGACCGCGCGTACAACAATGTCGGCTTGCTCCAAAAAGGATCGCTGCCGTATTTCGTGAGCGGTTACGGGAAGACGAGTCCCACGAGCACGACGGCGCTCTTCATCTCATACACGTACGACCCATTGCGGAGAACGCTCACGATCGTGAACGCCGTCGGCACGACGTCCAACGCGTATGCAAACTGGAAAATCACGACGACCGACGCGCGAGGGACACCGAAAGACCAGTATGACGACGCGTACGGCAATCTCGTCCGCGTGGACGAGCACAATAGCGGTGGTACCTATGCCACGTATTACACCTACGATGGGCTGAAAGACCTCACGAGTATCACGGACGCTTTGGGGAATGTCCGCAATTTCACCTACGACGGATTGGGCAGAAGGCTCACGGCGCAGGATTTGCACGCTCCTACCGATACGACCTATGGCACGTGGAGCTACGCGTACGACGATGCGGGAAACCTCACGCAGACCGTCGATCCGAAAAGCCAGACGGTAAATTACACCTATGACGACATTAACCGTGCGCTCACCGAAGATTATATCGGCCAAACGGGAACCGAAATTACTTACACGTACGACTCTTGCGCACAGGGTAAGACGCGCCTTTGCGTTGCGTCCTCCACGAATGCCGTCGTAAGCGACACGTATGACGGTCTGGGTGATCTCGCGCAGGAAACGAAGACAATAAGCGGAAGCGCGTATGTGACGAGTTACACGTATGACCGCCAGGGGAACCAGCTTACAATCACAAACCCTGACAATTCCCAAGTTCAATACACGTATAACACCGCAGGGCTTGTGGACAAGGTCTCCCGTAAAGAAAGCGGCGGAAGCTTCATGGATGTGGTGAGTAACTTCGACTATTCGCCGACCGATCAGCCTGCGACTATTGCCTATGCGAATGGCGTCACGACGACCAATACGTACGACCCGACGCAGCTCTACCGGCTTGCGCACAAGGTAAGCACGCTTCCCAATGCGACCCATGCGCAAGACCTCACTTATACCTACGACGCGGCAGGGAATATCATGCAACTTGTTGATGCGTCCGTTTCCGGTACGGGCAAAACGGTGAACTATACCTACGACGATCTTTCCCGCATGACGGTCGCCTCCACCACGAATGTATCCTCAACGCCGAGTTATCGACAAATCTTTGCTTATGACGCGCTCGGCAATATCACGAGCGGTCCCGCAGGGACATACTCGTATAACGACAATGCCGGTACGAGCTACGCGAATCCTCATGCGGTCACGGGCATTACCGTGTCGACGACGACCACGAGCGGCAATACGACTTCTACTCCCGCATTCGTCCAGGGTGGGGTGAGCAGCAATGGCAATTCAGTGACGCTTACGAACCCTGTCACGACCGGCGATCTTATTTTGGTCGGGATCACCACCTGGAACCAGACGAGCACGGCTGCGTCCGTGCACGACAGCAAAGGAAACACCTATACAAGAGTCCTCGATGCCGTAAATGCGACGACAAGTGACCACGTCGCGATATTCTACGCGGCAAATGTGACGGGTGGGTCGTCTTTCACGGTGTCATCGACGCTCACCGGTATTACGATCTCCGTCCACGAGTATTCGGGCGTCGCGACCTCAAGCCCGCTCGACCTGTCCGCTTCACAGACCGGGACCTCGGCGACGCCGACTTCCGGGAATGTCACGACGACTATCGACCACGAACTCTATTTCGGTCTCGCATGGAGCGGTGGGAGCGGGGACACCTGGACCGCGACCTCGAGCTTTACCATGCGTGAGCAGGAAACGGATAATGCCACTCACGAACGCCATGCGACGGAAGACAGGGTGATAACGACGGCTACCTCGACCGCGGCGAAGTTCTTGACGACCACGAGCGATAACTGGCTTGCCGCGATCGCTACGTTCCGCCCGGGGGTAACGGCCGGAAGCGGGACATCGACCGTCACCTCAACCATTTCATATACCTATGACAATGACGGCAATCTCATCTCATCAGGCAATGCGACAAATACCTGGAACTATCGTAATCAGCTCACACAATGGACAAATGGAACAGCAACCTCATCTTACGCATACGACTATCTCGGCAGCCGCGTAAAACTCGTTGAAGGGGGAGTCACCACCATTTTCCCGAACAAATTCTACAACGTAGTCCTTGGTGGCGCTTCGACGAGCACCAAGCATATCTTTGCGAACGATATACTCCTTGCGACAATCGAGAATGGGACGACGACAAACGGAGGAAGCGGCAGTTCGACCATCGCGCTCGATGCCACGACGACGAATATCACGACCGGATTCAATGCGGGTCCGATCACAAAGACATGGACACACACACTTGCAAGTAGCAGTACCGTGCTCGTCCTTATGGCCGACATCTGGCAGGACGCAGGAGGTACCGGCTCGGTTGCGACCGCCACCTGGAAAGGAGTGCCCCTCACCAAAATAAAAACGGCGCGTAGCGTGAACATTGAGTCCGAGCTCTGGTATCTTGCTGCTCCTTCAACCTCGACGGCAACCGGCACCCTTTCCGTCACCGTGACGGGGGCCACGGATGCCATCAAGCTCGGGGCGGCATCATTCATAGGGGTCGCCACTTCATCACCGATTGATGCGTCTTCTTCCGCCACCGGGACGACCGGGAATCCCACGGTGAGCATTACGACCGCCACGTCGAGCGATCTCGTGATCGCCACGCTCTCGCGCTTCTCGACAACCGATGCCACGACCAATAGAACAAGCCTTTTCAAGGACAAGGCCACCTCAACGCTTGCTGCAGGAAGCTACCAGCTTGCGACCTCAGCAGGATCATATTCCGATACGTACACTGGTTCTGCGGCTCAGGACTGGTCGATGGTCATAACAGCATTCAAGCCAGGGTCAGGAGGGGGAAGTACAAATATGACAACTTCGATAGTCCGGTATGTCCTCGGTGATACCCTGGGCGGCTCGAATGCAATTGTCGATCCTTCAGGCACCATCGTTGAAACACTGGACTACTATCCGTATGGGGCGGCGAGGATCGACAATAAGGTCGGTTCTTATTCGGGCGAAAAACGGAAATTCATCGGGGAGGAGCACGACAGCGTTTCTGGCTTCGACTATTTGAACGCGAGGTACTACGCCGGTAATCGCGGGCAGTTCATTTCTCAAGACCCAAGCTTCCTGGCCGTCGGTGATTCCAGTCAGGTGAAACAAGTCACAGGCCAGGATCAGCAAGCGTATCTTTCCGATCCGCAGCTGATGAATTCGTATAGCTATGGAAGAGATAATCCCATCGTAACGTCAGATCCGACCGGTAACTGTCCAATGTGCGTGACGGCATTACTCGGAGCTGGCGGAGGAATCGCTGGGCAATTTGCAGTCGATGTTTTTCATAATGTTCAGGCAAATGGCTTTAATGTAGGCACATATACTCTTTCGACTCCACAAACATATCTGACGCGAGCAGCGCAGGGTGCGGTTATTGGTTTGACTGGCGGTATCGCTGGTGGTTTGGGCATAGGCTTGGCTGGACGAGCGGCCATCGTAGGAGTTACCTCCGGTGCGGCAGGTGCTTTGGGCAATCAATATCTCGGCCAACCGAATACCCCACAGTCTGTTGCCGTCGATGCAACTATCGGAGCAGCAACTTTTGGCGCGGCGGAACTTGCTCCGGGCGTATCTGGAAGTTTGCCGAGCTTTGGAACACAATCTTTCGTTATGGGTGCGCATACTCAAGAAAATGCTTTGAAGGTTGGGGTGGATGCTGCCTCGAGTTATCTGACGGCGGTTTTGACTGACATATCAACTTCTTATTCGGCCGCTAACGTAAATACCTATGTCACAAGCGGGGCTAAACAAACTCTGAGCACGCCAAGCGGTGTAAGCACCAATTGGATGAATAAAACGCTCTCCAAATAACGTGGACACTAATACAAAAATATACAGGCCACAAAAATCCGTAGTGGGAGGGGGGCTTATAGTGCTTGCCATAGTGTTTTTTCTTACCTTATCAACATTCACGAGCGGAGCACCTGTTAATGCGGGACAATTGGAAGGTTTAGGGGGATTTTGGTTGCTGGGCATCGCGTCAATTACATTGCCTTTTGGCTTTAAGTTAGAAGTTAGCAGTGATTATATAGCGACTTATTTTCTTGGTGTCCGTGTTAAAACGTTGCGGGCTTCCAACATCCAATCTTTGACATACGCGAATATTTTTGGTTTTGGCGGCCTCGGAGCTGGCAAAGGTCTTAGGATTTGGGAGAAAACCGCCCGAGGGGGAAAGTACTTTAGTATCGGCGAAAGCGTATATGGTAAGGAAGCAATCGAGCATGCCAAACGGGTGCTTGAGCGACATTTGTGATGCCGGCGTTTTCCAATATATTAAGAACACTGGCCTTCGGTGTCATCGGTGCTGCTGTCATTATCACGTTCAGAAACAATGCGAATAAGTGGGCTTCGGCTTTGCAGCAGTATTTTGTTAACCAGCCAAAGACCTTGTTCAGCAGGAATGACACCTGGAAACGCCCATTGGGACTGACCATAAGCAAAACCATAATAATCTTTCTTGGTTTCATGCTTATAGTCGGTGCCTATGCTTTCTGTTTTGGAGTTGGATATTAAGGAAAATGTATATAATCTCTTTACTGTTCGCTTTAGCCGGCCTCACGTGCATCGTGCGCTACAAGTCGTTTTCAGAACATCTCGTCCAGTTCTATGCCCGGCGATCTAAGAGAGAACTCGGCATTCATTTTGAATGGGAAAAACCGCGATATCGGATCGTCTTTAAAGCGGTAGTAATCGGTTTTGGAGTTTTTTTGCTAATCATGGCGCTCCACTTTGCTTTTGGGACGATTTATACCGGCTCTGCGCAACCCTGAGCAAACTGACATCTTGCCCAAGGAGCATTTTCCCTGGCCGCATCTGTATCCTTCAATGTTGTTATCACAACTGAATGAAAAACTTATTTTCAGCAGCACTAATAATACTGTTAGTAATATTCGTTCCAAAGATCATTCGTAGTATTCCTTATTTCAAGCGACCAGATGTGCTTGCTCGGCGGATGGCCAAGGCGAAACTGCCTTCGTGGATATCGTTCGTTGAATTCGTCGCTCTCGTGGCTTCGGAGGCGCTGCTGCTAACCTTACTCTTTACGCTTACGGTGAATGTTCATCAATTTATCCATCCAGGCGTGCCTTACCTTCATTCCGGACCGATTACATTTTCAGTGAACTCTATTGTCGATCTGATCAAAATATTTGCGCCCATGGTGATTGCGTTACCGCTAGGAATGGTATCGGCAAATGCCGTTTCATGGTTGATTCCACGAATTAGGAATGAGGAGAACCGAATTATGGCGGAAGGAGTACCTGGCTATTCATGGAAAGAGTTGAATTTGGGATTAATAAAATTTGCTTTGGTGGTTGCACCAGTTGCACTGAGCCTTGTTTTGATAAGCGTGGTCTTTCAATAGGGGAAATTAAAGGGTACTCGGAAGCAGTAAGCGGCACCCTGGGTACGTGAAATGCGGCGCGAAATAAATGAGGTGCGTTTCTTCGTCCAAGGGGGATAGGGCTGCCGGGCTATAGAAAGGCACCCTGAAATGAATGCGTCTCTGTCTCATGATCTCGTGGCGTGAGAAATATGCGCGCCCCTAGATCCTGTTTGTAGAGCGCCTCGCTCGTAAGCCAAAACATACGATGGGCGTATGAAGCCTCGAGCGCTCTGAGAAGATGCTGCCGGCGGTGATCGTTGCGCTGCACGACAATCACCCGAAATTGGCGGAAATGTTCCCACTCCTTTTCGCATTCGTCGCTGTTGAAATAGTCATAATATTTGCCGAGCTTCCTGATTATGGACGGTTCGCCATTCTTGACGTTGCCGATTTTCGAGCGTTCGATCTCAAGGAAGTAGTGAAGCGTATTCGCGCCGCCGGGAAGCTTCGGGTCGGTGATTGCGAAATAAGTATCGGGAGCGACCGTCTTTTTCTTCAAACCTTTCTGCTGCCAGTAAAGCTCAAAGCCGTTCGCGTGGCAGAACTGCTTAAGCGCCGCATGAAAAAATGAAATCTCAAGCTCATGGTCTAATGTGCGCTGCGAGTGTTCATCGAAGGTCTTTGCAACCAGGGCAAAAAATGGCAGGTCCTCTACAACGTGCTCGACGCCTTTGTCAGAGAGTCCGTACGCAAAGGTGATCCCGCCGCGCGTCAGGTTGCAATCCAGGTAGGGAATGCGGTTCAAATATCCTTCGCGCAAAAGAGAACGGAGCGTACGGTTTACGGAAATGATATTGATTGTGGTCGTGGAACCATAAAGAAACTGGGCGATATCCTTGGTACGCAGACAGAAATACTCGGCGAGAAGTTCAAGAGTTGTTCTTTTTATCTTTGTCCACCTGAAGCGTCGGACTGGCGGTAGGTTTGATATCGTCGTCATCTGCTCCATGATGAAGTACAGGCGTGGTTTTACAGTCGGGAATTTCCGCCGCCTCTATTTGTGCGATTCGTGCAGAAGGTGCATAGCGGGCGAGTGTGTTTTGACGGATCTCATTCGCGTAGCTGTCTGTCTTGTATGGTGGCGGTAAGGGGATCGAACAGATGCGGATAGGCTCTTTGCCGATGCGGTAGAGGGCTTCATATTCGGGAAGACGGGTAAGAATTCTTGAATACGGCTCTTTCCCCGCGTCGTCGCCCAGTTCGTCCCTGAAGCGCAGCGCGTCCTGGCTGCTCAAGCGAAACAGGATGAAAGTCGAGACTGTTCCGAAAACAGCGTCACGTATCTTGTCGTTCAGCTGGCTTACCCACTGGTGCGACAGCGTAAGCCAAAGCTGGAACTTACGGCCCTGAGAGAGGATCACGTCGAAGGCCGAGGTCTGGTAATTCTCGAACTCGTCCACATAGAGGCAAAACGGCTTCCGTTCTGCTTCGGGTAGATCGCGGCGCCGGAACGCGGCTTGCTGAATTTTCGAGACGAGCATCGTGCCAAAAATCTTGTCAGTCTCGTTGATGTCAATATTTACGAGCAGGACCTTTCCACTCTGCATCGCGTCCCATATATTTAGTTTCGCGTCCGGCGTGCCGAAGATGGTGCGGAGCGTTGGTGACTCGGTAAAGGGGGCCATGCGGTACGTGATGGGCTCTATCGCGTCGGGCCTGGGGAAGTTCTCCTGCCAGTAATCCCGGCGTTCATTGGAGACGTATTTGAGGATCTCATCTTTCCGTCTCTTTACGACGAAGAAGTTATAGATGTCCAAGAAGCTCGTGCGTAGATCGGGGGGCGTCCTCGGATTCTCGTTCACCTCGAAAAGCGTCGGAATGAGCTTGCGGAGAATACCGCGCATCCGGGGGGCATTCGGCGCGTCGAATAGCAGGATGATGTCATCCGTGAGGATTTCCTTTTCCCTCGCATCCCGGTAGGAAAAGAAGTCGATCGGCACCGGGTTCCGGGTATCAAGGTAAATGCAATCATCTACCCGCTCCCTTGGTATCCAATGGATGAGCTTGTTTACCAGATCGCCCGAAGGGTCAATGACACAAACGCCTTTACCGTTGCGAATGTCCTGATATGCCTGGGCGTGGAGTAGGGTGCTTTTGCCGTGTCCTGACTTCCCGGCAATATAAACGTGCTTGTCACGCAAGGCATCGGGCAAAAAAGGACGCTCTGAATCCGGCATTTAGGTGTAAATTCCCGCCCGCGAACCGGTGGCTTTGGTGATTTTGTCCTGAGAAATTACCTCAATGCCAAGAGTGCTTTCGTACTTCTTGATGTCGGCGTCCGGATCGGCCTGAAAAATCTCGCGAAGTTTCTTCTCTGTTTTTCCTACGAGAAACCCCATAAGTCTGTCCGGTGGCACCTCTGGCCCCCACCAGCCTGATAGATCAGTATGTTTGTGTCTCTCGTTCTTTTTCCAATATCGTTCTCCTTCGATCACGGCGGAAACCAAAAAGCGATATTTAATAATCGCCTGTGGCAAGGTGAAGAGATGCTCCTTTGCGGCCATCTTTTTTCCGCGGAGATTCTCTCCGAATTCTGTGGCAGAGCTGCTCATCAGATAGACTGAACCTAAGAATAGAAGCATTAGGACAGTCACGAGAATAGGGTGGTCGGAAGGTGCAAGGAGCAACATCATTGCCTCCATAATTCAAGTTGCCGTCCAGTTCTGACGGGGGATAGATACTCAGTGAAGACTGCCCGTCGGTAGACGATGGACTGGACGGCATACCAGTACCACCAGTAAATATTGGTGCGGGCCGCATTTCCGCGCCATATCGAACGGGTATATCTGATTAACATGACGTTATACCGGAATATCGAGCATATAATACCCCTACCTCTACCCGAAAGGGTAGGGGTAATCCAGCCGTAGCGTCCTTTAGGATGGCGATGGCTGCGCTTTCTCACGATCTTCCCGAAAGGGAAGAGGAATTCAATTTCGGAGATTCCGATATGGATTCTAGTGAGAAATACTATTCAGTGTGTGAGGTGTCCGGGCTCTTAGGATGGTCGGTGGACACGATCCGCCGGCTTGTCGATCGGGGCTTTATGGAGGCTCTGGTCATCCCACAAAAGCCAGGGCATCGGAAGCGGGTATACCGCTCGATGCGGATTGCAAAGTCTGAGGTCGAGCGATGCATCAGGGCTTTACGCACTGGAAAGAAGGGGGGCCGATAGGCCCCTTTTAAATGTAAGGGGAAATGAATGAGCAGAGAAGACGAGGCGGCAGAATTAAACGAGATCATCAGGAAACGGAAGGCGGCCGAGCAGGAAGAGGAGAACCCGACGGATGTGAAGGGGCAGGTCCACAAGAAGCTCGTCTCGCTTACCGTTGATCTATTGCCGGAACTTGGCAGTGCCGACGCGGTTCGCGCGTTTTTCGAATCAGTCCTCAAGGCTGCGCAAACGAAATACGCCGAGGAACATTCATCGGAAATCTTTGCCGCATTCGCGAAGGCGCTTCCGAACGCGGTCCAGGTAAGCAAGGAAGAGTTAGCGAGGAAGCAGCGAATACTTGATAGCCTGCGCGACTTGGACAAATGAAAAGTCACGTACTCAATACGTACTCGGAATTCCCATTTTTCGCGTTTCTGGATTTTTCTGAGCTTGAAAAATCAGTAAGTTACGTGTCTTCAATGATGAGTGGGAATTCGAGTCCCCCTCTCGGCACCATTCAGTAATGTGGAAGGGTTCATTGATATTGCGCCGCTTATGGCGTGCAGAAGTTACGCACCGAGGCGCCAGAGTATTGGCTAAAGTTGTGGGACAGGCGTGATCATTTCTTCCGCCGTACTCATTCGTATTCGCTCTCGCAGCTTGTCAAGAAAGCTCGACCTTTTGCCGGTTGTTGTGTATCTTAGGCCGGTAATCGAAACTTGCATTCGATTTGCGGGCGGGGCAAGTTACATCAAGTCGCTATGATGCCGCTTCTGCCTAGTCCGTTCCATTCAAGCGGATTTTGAAATAGCTTTCGGCGCTTCCTCAGCCGCTGGTATTCGACCTTCTTATCGTGGCCCTGTGCGCCCTGCGCCTCTGTTTCTTCTTGGCCAGCCGCGCTTCGGCATATTTGTCGGTGACATGTGGCGCGGCAGCCTGCTGCTTTGCGCTTCCGATCTGTATCTCTGGTGCGGCGTTGGATTCCGAATGATCTGTAGCGTTCATCGTTTACTTCTCCTTCTATATGGCCGTCAGGCGTGCGCAGATGCCGCTCGACAATTGTTGATTGTTCACTTCATTTTTCTGAATACTGCAAATGCCCGGCAGGGAAGCACGCAAGCACGGTTCATGCGGGCCGCAGTGGCTTTCCACACCGCAAACAATTTGCTTCATGCCGGGCCGTGATACTGCCGCAAGATGGGCACATTGTTTGTGATCTGTAGCTCGCCACCTGCATCCGGACCATTCGCATCCTATAGATGCGAACCATCGCGACCGTGGAGATGAGAGCGACAAAGACGCTGAGATAAATCGTGCTTGGGTCCATAAAACACCTTCCCATTGTGATCAAGCATGCGCTCGGCCACGTCAGTGCATCAATGCGTGCTTAAAACAGAAAAGTCGAGTTCCTGACAAACTTTCTTTCATCAAGTTATGCAGAGAACCGCCGCGAGAGTGGAATGATGAATCCAGAGATGCGACGTAGAGAGCGACTGCCTTACCTTCAGGTTAGTCCCCGGCAGGTGTTAAAGCAAATGATTTCACGCGCGTCATGGCGGCAAGCCCAAACGCAGTGCTGCCCGAAGCGCTGCTTTGCACTCCGGGCAGTGATTCGGCTTATAGAACTTTTACGTTCTCAGCCTGCCAGCCTTTCGGCCCTTTGGTCACGCTGAATTCTACGGCCTGGCCTTCCGGCAAGCTGCGGAAACCGCTGGACTGGATTGCGGAGAAATGCACGAACACGTCTCCCTCGCCGCTGTTGCGGGTGATAAATCCAAATCCTTTTGCGTCGTTAAACCACTTCACAATTCCTTGTTCCATTGTTCTTAATTCCTTTGTTGTTTTGATATTTCCTGCTGAGAAGATTGACTGGTTTCTGTGAGGTGGGTTGTCGCTTGAAGGCTGGACCGGCTCGCTAACCGTTGGTGAATCGTACTTAACTGGAGTCTTGATTATACACGAGGCCGGCCTTTAAGCCTAATCGGCCATTAAAGATAAGTTCGCTGCTCCGCGCGCCTCCTGGCCGCGCGTTTAGTTTGCATTCCTGGCTTGGCCAAGCCGGGAAGCGTAAGCCCGGTTCAGCAACTCGCACAGAACGGCCTCCTGTTCGCGATGGCAGGAACGAAACATGCGATTCAGATGCATGTGGACCAAACTGGACGCCAGCTCAGGGATGGTGCATGTCAATTGGCCGGCCCGGCGTATCTCTTCCAACTGTTCGCGGACATGCCGCACTCCGGCAGAATAGAGTGCCAGGGCGTTCAGCGCCGGCCCAGGGATAATGGCCGCATCCGTTTTGGATCCGGTCCGTGGGCCTGCTCCTTCTTCCACTTCGATCAGTAAGGCGCCCAGGGCTTGCCGGTAATCGCGAAACTTGCGCGCAACCTGCCGTTTATAGGTTTCATTCACTACAAAGTCCTGCTCTCGCCAGCGTGCCATGTTTGCCGCGAGAGCCTTCTTTTCATCCAGCTTCAATCCCAACGCCGTAAGCTGGGAATCTACCGCGCTTAAGGCAAGCTGCCAGCGAAGGTCCGCTCCAAAATCGCCGGAGAGAAGCTGTAGTAGTTTGAGGCAGAGTTCGCTGTCCAGGTGAAAAATCTCTTCTGCCAGGTGTATGGCCAGCGGTCCGCCGTAGCGGTCAACCTCGGGCTCATAATCGTCAAATTGAAGGTGCCACACGGTTCCGCGTCTTTGTTCTTCCTCGATCCGCCGTCGAAGCAGCGGCAGCACATGAGCGCTGAGTGCGGCATGGTCGCCATGGAAACGCAGGCGCAGGTGCCAATGCGGATCGGCATAACGCGTGAAGAACCATCTTTGCACGACGGCATGCCCCTTGAGTTCGTTGAGCAGCGCCGGCGCCACTTCCGTCAAAAAGCGGTCAGCGTGAGAAGGACTGCAATAGAGTTTGGCAAAGAGCCAATCCCCTTGGGCCGCGGTCCCGGCGGTATGGATCGGAGTAACGATGGGGTTGGCGGGTGCGCTTCTGTGCGCAGGGCCGCCTGCTCCAACGGCATCTTCCGGTTTAGCCTCGATCCGCCGGTTGCGGACAAAGGGAATGACCATCTCATGGACGAATCTTCCTCCAGGCCCCGAAACCGGCAGCGCATCCGGCGGCGGAAACATTTCCACCAGCACGGCGCTCGATTGCTTGCGCAGATGATCGAGAAAAGCGTCCAGGCTGAGCGCGGCTTCAAAATCGATGAGAAGGTGATTGTCGCCTTCGGCAATGTATACAAACCGCGGCGCCTTGGCGGCAAGTCGCCATTCCTGCACGCGGCGAAGCCGTTGATCGTCCTCGCCATGGAGAAGCTGCTGCGCGCCGGCCGCATCGATGGTCCAGCGCGCAGGTGACAACACAATGTCGCCAAGAACAACCCGTGGCAAAAATTTCTCCTGCTGCAGCTCTCCCCAGTTCCATGCCAGTTCCGGCGTAACACCTTGGTGCTGCAGCAGGCAAAGAAACTTGTATAGCTTTAAGTTGCGCGGCGAGCTGAAGTCATGCGCGGAACTCAGCCGGGGCAATACCTCACAGCCCAGGCGCCGGGAGCGGAGCACCAGACGGCCGTTGTGCAGCAAAAGAGTCAGGTCGGCAAGCGGCAACTGGGAGTCGCAGGGAACACCGGGCGTTGTGAGGAAGGGAATCTCGTACCGGCGCAGGACAGGCCGGCAAGCAACGTTGCCAACGCGGCCCTCAGGCAGATGCGCCACCTCAGCGAACACCGCATTGCCCGCATCAACGGCCTCTTCAGCGCGAAGATGAACCTGCACCAGCTCGGTAAGGCGCGGGCTGGCGTGGCAGAAACGCGCCAGCCAATTTGCTCCCGAGGGACCGTAGACGCTCTGCAGATAAAAACCATGGTCCTGGCCATGAACATGAAAGCATGCGCCCATCACGGCAAAGGCATCGGGCAAGGGAAGAATTGAATCTTTTTTCAGGTCGTTGATGAGTTCTGCGTCAAGCTCCAAAACTGTTTTGCCGTTGGTCTCCAGTTCTTGCAGGCGGAGCCGCAACAGGGAGCTTTGAGATGAAGTTTCGTCAAAGGATGTGTCTTCCGCGGGGTAAAAACCGATTCCGGCGACGAGCGGCTCGGCCGTGGGATTGTCACCCTGCTCAAAACCGAAGCCGGCTTCGTCGTCCAGCGCTTCCAGAAGCGGCACTTCGCGCTCCCGGTAGCGTTCCGCGAATTCGTCTTTGAATTGCTGCAGGGAAGCTATCTCTGAACTGCCGCCGATGGAATGCAGCACCCGGACAGCGCGAAGAATCTCCTGCGTAAGCCGCCGATCCAGAAAAGCTGCGATGGTGGGCCGTATCACGTCAACCTGAACGAGCCGGCGGGGTTGAAACTCGACAGGAAGTTGCTCAGCGCTCTGGACGATCTTGTCATAAGAGGCCAGAGGGACGCCCAGGCCGCGTACGTCGAGCGAGCGCAGGCCGCTGTCGAGCACACGTAGCGCGGCCGCCAGCCGGGGCAACCGGGCGTGTTCAAGCTTTTTGAGCACATGTGCCACCGGCTCCAACCCCGTCACAGGCGGCGCCAGGTCGGATACCAGGATCTGCGATGCGATGAGCCGCTCTATGAATTCTTCCGCATCAGCGAGCGAGACATCCAGATGGTCTTCGACGAGGGAAGAGACAAGTTCATGCGTCGTGGCTCCCGCCTCTGCGCGCCGTAGCGTTGCCGCCAGCGCGGGCATCAGCGCGGTAGCCACCAGCTTGAAGGTGCGTCCATCGGCGCCCCATTCGCCCAGCAGATGGTGATACTGGCCTGCCACCAGATGCAGTGTGCCATTCGGACGAAAGCGCAGATGCTTGCGGGAGGCGCGGTCTCGAACAATTGCCTCTGCCAGGTTGAAGAGGTACTCCATGTCCAGGCGAGTGTGCCGATGGCTTGCCGCCGGTGAGCAGACTCCCAGGTCGGTACGGTCTCCAATCTCTCCCACGCTGCAAGCGGCAAATGCGCCAAATGGCGTTGCGCGGGCGGTCATCCGCGCAAAGTAGCGATACAACGCCAGATCAAGTTTCCGCGTCTTGGCGCTGTCCGGGGCGCCGTGCCACCGCGTGATTGATTCCAGCAGATCAGGCGACGCGAGCCACAAAGCCTCCTGCACTTCAGGACGCTCTGTCCATTGGTGAAGCTGAGCGCGGCTTGTGGTCCGGTCACAGTCCCGGGAAGACGCCTCCCCGTCGACTGCCGGCGATGAGGAAAGCTCCAGAAAATTTTCAAAGGGAAGCAGCGGCGTGCGCAGGACAAAGAAGCTTGAGCTGGTGAACTCATCCATGAGGAAGCCACTGCTGTGGGCTTTTATCCGTGGTTGATATGCTCGGGATCATTCGATCGAGGCACGCAAGCCAAATCAGGCCCGGACGAGAAACCACCCGGGCCGCAGTTTATCTTGACGGAAATCAACCCTACTGCGGGACCTTGGCCTTGGTCAGCGCAGTTTTGTTTGCGGAAGATCCCTTGGTGATTGCATTATTTTGTGTGCCTTTGGTGATGGCCACATTACTGTTTCCTTTGGTAATGGCTGTGTTACCGCCGCCCTTGGTGATTGCGGTGCTGCCGCTGCCTTTGGTGACGGCATTCCCCTTGGTAATCGCATTGTTGCTGTTGCCCTTGGTGACTGCGGTATTAGGGCTACCTTTGGTAACGGCAGTGTTGCCACTACCCTTCGTGACGGCGGTGTTGCCGCTACCCTTGGTAATTGCATTCTTGTTGCCAGCCTGGCCCGGAGGCGGTGGTGTTAGCGCGGCCTGCCCGGGAGGAGGTGGCGTGAGCGGTCCCGTTGTTTTGCCCGGCGGGTTTTGCTGTCGCAATGTCTGTTGCTGTAGCTTCAGGTTGCTGTTTGCGGGGCCGCCGGCCTGGACGGAAGCTTTACCCGTGGATGGATCAACCTTGGCCTTGGTTTCCGTGTTCGGCTTGCCTTTCAGTACTTGCGGTTGACCAGGGACGCTGGCTCCGGCCAATCCCAGCATGGAAAGCAGTGCAACCCAATGTCTGCGCATATGCTTCTCCTCACCTCCGATAGTGACAAATCGTGACTCTGCCGCTCTTGCCAATCAAATCCGGCGAGATTATAGCAAGCCTCAACCCGTCTGTCGGAAGAAGTTGCATCCGTCCTGCCCGGAGCGCGGTTCTTCATGCGGACTCCGGTCGCGCGCGTTTCTGCCACAGAATTCGCATAGCCCGATCGCCATCGGCGGAAAGCAGCTCTATCGGCCATGATCCGCGGAGGCACTGTGATTCATGTCACAGTCCGGGCACAGCTTCCGTTATAAAGTAACCACTTTCGTAAATCCTCGCTTTTTAGGAATACTGTTTTTTACGGCCATTTCGGTGTACCCTAACGGGTTTTGTGTAGAGAGAGGAAACGGACATATGAGAATTGCGGTCCCACGGGAGAAACAGCCAGGTGAAGCACGGGTGGCATTGGTGCCCGAGTCAGTGAAGAAGCTCGTTGCCGCCGGCGTGGAAGTTGGGCTTGAAGCCGGCGCGGGCGTTCGCGCTGGATTTCCTGATGCAGACTACCAGACAGCTGGCGCCAGCGTGATGGGCCGCGACGATCTGCTGACTGCAGCCGACATCCTGGCCTGCGTGAACCGTCCTGAGCCGGACGATTTTGCCCGGCTGAAGTCCGGCGCCGTCGTCATAGGCTTTCTGAAGCCGCTCGACGAGCCCGCAGCGCTGGAGCCGATCGTCGCCCGCAAGCTGACCGCTTTTGCCGTCGAGCTTGTCCCGCGCACCACGCGCGCGCAATCCATGGACGCTCTCTCTTCCATGGCCACCGTCGCCGGTTATAAAGCCGTGCTGATCGCCGCCGCGCGTCTGCCTCGGATGTTCCCCATGCTCATGACGGCTGCCGGCACTGTCCCGCCGGCCAAGGTCCTGGTACTCGGCGCGGGTGTTGCCGGGTTGCAGGCCATCGCCACCGCGCGCCGCCTCGGCGCCGTGGTGGAAGCCTATGACGTGCGCGCCGCCGCCGGACAGGACGTTAAATCGCTCGGCGCCAAGTTCCTGGAAGTGGACCTGGGCGGCATTGAGACGCAGGATGCGGGTGGATACGCGAAAGAGCTTTCTCCTGAAGCCCTGCAGCGTGGCCGTGACATGGTGGCCAAGCGGGCCGCCGTCTCTGATGTGGTAATCACCACCGCGCAGGTGCCCGGACGAAAAGCGCCTTTAATGCTCACAGAAGAGGCCGTCAACAGCATGCGCCCGGGTGCGGTGATCGTCGATCTGGCCGCTTCCACCGGAGGCAATGTGGCTTTCACCCGTCCCGGCGAAGACGTGGAGCGGAATGGCGTTACGATTCTCGGTCCGTTAAATCTGCCTGCAACCGTTCCCGGTCACGCCAGCCAGCTTTATTCGCGCAACCTGACCAGCTTTATGGCCCTGATCAATGACAAAGGCAATCTGAAAATCGACATGAATGACGACATCTTGAAAGGGGCTTGCGTGGCTTACCAGGGTGGCAGCGTCCATCCGAAGGTGGCGGCGGCCCTGGGACACCCCGTGGCATAGCGCAGCATCAGTAGCGCGGCATTAGTAGCGCAACATAAGGAGACCTGAATGGAGCACTTACTGTTTCATCCCGTAGGATTTATCTCTGCTCTTTTTCTGCTGGAAGCGACACCGGAGCAGAAGCTGAGTCCGGCCGTCCTGATCGCTTCACTTTATGTGTTTGCCCTGGCCGCGTTTCTGGGTTACCAGGTGATCTCTCGTGTGCCACCGCTATTGCACACGCCCCTCATGTCCGCCACCAACGCCATCTCCGGTATCTCGCTGATCGGATCGCTGGTGATCGCCGGTTCGCATTATGACCAGCACCAGATGCTTGCTTCCATCCTCGGTTGCGCGGCGGTGACCTCAGCCATGATCAACGTGACGGGCGGCTTTCTCATTACCGACAGGATGCTGAAGATGTTCCGCAAGAAAGAAGCGGTCAAGCCGGAGGAGAAAAAGTGACCCACGCGCAATATTTTCTTGAAGCAACATACCTGATCGCCTCCTGCCTTTTCGTGATGGGCTTGAAGGGCCTGAGCCATCCCGACACTGCGCGGCGCGGCATGATTATGGCTGCTGCCGGCATGACCGCAGCTGTCGTCGGCACGTTGTTCCATCCTGACATTCACAATTATCTCTACATCGCCATCGGCCTGATTCTAGGCTCCAGCATCGGCATACCCATGGCCATGGTGCCCATGACCGCCATGCCGCAGCGGACCGCGCTCTCCCACGCTTTCGGCGCGCTAGCCGCTTCCATGGTCGGCGTTGCCGAATACGTCATTCACGGCAGCTCGCTCGGTGGAGTCAAAATCGGCGCCCTCGGGCTGGAAGTCATGCTCGGTTCACTCACGGTTACCGGATCGCTGATTGCTGCCGCCAAGCTCCAGGAGTTGATGCGCGGCACGCCGATCCAGTTCAAGGGACAGCAGGTTTTCAACCTCCTGCTCTTCCTAGTGATGATTGGCTCATTTGTTACCTGGATCATCAATCCTGCGGCTTCGATGTTCTTCTACACCATGGTCGGATGCGCTTTCGTCTTTGGCGTGATGCTAGTGATCCCCATCGGCGCCGCCGATATGCCCGTGGTGATGTCGCTGTTGAACTCTTACGCCGGGCTCTCTTCGGCGGCTACCGGTTTTGTGCTGGGCAATAACGTTCTCATCATCGCCGGCACACTCGACGGCTTCTCCGGCTTCATTCTCTCCATCCTGATGTGCCGCGCCATGAACCGCTCCATCACCAACGTGTTGTTTGGCGGCTTTGGTGCGCCGGTCACGGCGGAAACCGCGGTCTCCGGCTCCATGCGCGAAGTCGGTCTCGACGACGTCGCCGTCCAACTCGCCTATGCCAATCAGGTTGTCTTTGTTCCCGGATACGGAATGGCTACGGCGCAGGCGCAGCACGCTTGCCGCGAGCTGGGCAATATTCTGGAAGAGCGCGGCATCTCCGTGAAATACGCCATCCATCCGGTGGCCGGCCGCATGCCGGGGCACATGAACGTGCTTCTGGCAGAAGCCAACGTGCCTTACTCCTCGCTCTATGAAATGGAGCAGATCAACCCTGAGATGCCGGCTACGGACGTAGCGGTCGTCATCGGCGCCAATGACGTGGTCAACCCCGATGCGCGCGACAACCCCAAAAGCCTGATCGCCGGCATGCCGATTATCGAAGTCGACAAAGCAAAGTCCGTGGTGGTGCTGAAGCGCGGCAAGGGCAAGGGTTTTTCCGGACTGGAGAACCCGCTATTCTTCAAACCCGTCACCGGCATGCTCTATGGCGATGCCAAGACCAGCCTCACCAATCTTGTCCAGGCGGTGCAAAAGGTGTAGCTAAGGTAAGGTGTCTGGAAATTGCGGAGTGCAAGGGCGCAGATATGCGCTCCCTACTGACAAGTCCTTTCGAAGGGACGGCACCAAGTGCGTTTGCCGTCCGTCTCAAGACGCTGTCCCGGCCTGCAAGTTTCATGAGGGCTGATTCGTCCGGCTAGAGTTAGGTCCAAGCGGGACACCTCTGGATGAGACAATATTGGCAATGGGACTAGTAGGTTCAATCCGTATCGAAAGCAGCGCCCATAGATCTGATCTCGGTCGCTGGCGGGCTGCACAGCGGCCTTCCGAACCGCGCCTCCGTGATTACGTCCTTGGTTACTTCGCGAGTGAGGGCTTCTTGCCCAGGCCGTTGCATGAGCGGCACCTCCCATTACGTGAAGTTGCGATCGTGCTGAACTTCGCCGCTCCTCATCGAATCATCGACCCATCGGACCCGAAGCGCACAACCGAGCACAGAAACGCATGGATCGTCGCGCTGCAGCATCGCCATCAAATCCGCGAGGCCATCGGAGCTCGGGACTTTATGGTGATTCGCCTCACTCCAATCGGCGCACAGATGCTTTTGGGGGCGCCGATGGACCTGCTTACGGACCGTACTCTTGCACTGGAGGATGTCGATCGTCGATTTTCGCGGCTCCTCACCGGGCATGCGGAGGCCGCACACGACTGGGCCGCTCGGTTTGACATCGTAGAAAACATCATCGCTGAACGATTGGCGTCCGCGCCGCCCCCTCCGGCGGGTCTGCTCCATGCATGGCGGATGCTCCGGGAGTCTCCAAATCATGTCGATCTGGCACGGCTTCCGGAGGACTTCGGATGCAGCCGGCGCCATCTGATCGCGCAGTTCCACACATATTTCGGCATGGCTCCCAAAATGATTGCCAGGATCGGCCGCTTCCATCTGGCTGTCCGAGCGGTCCATCGCGTAGGGCGGCGAGATCCCTTATCGTATGCGGAGGGAAAACCGTATCTCGATTGTCAGGCAGCCGGCACTGTTCCTACCGCAACCCAAACGGCGATATGCTGGACGGACCTGGCGCTCGGCTGCGGCTACTACGACCAGTCCCATTTCATCAACGAGTTCAGGTCTTTTTCCGGACTCAGTCCTCTCGAATTCCTGCGGCGGACTCGCGACGAGTAGACAGCTACCGTCCATGGCGGTCAAATTTTTCCAATACGCCGTCGCCGTTCGCGTGCGATAACGATTGAGCGGTGCATTCGCGAACTGCAAAGGAAGAAACCAATGGCAATCCCTACTCAGGCTGAGATTGAGGATAAACTTCGTGGCGAAGATCTCAACGCATGGCTCGACTTGTGGCGCGCGGAGCAGGGTCCCGCCAAGCCAGGCGCACTGAAGCTCATCGCGGCAGCGATTCCATTGCCGATTGACCAGAGCCTGCGGGTTTTGGACGTGGGCTGCGGGACAGGCGATGCAGGCCGCGCCATTCACTCGCGATTTCCGCGCGCGCGGATCGATTCCGTGGATAGGAATGAGTTCTTTGTCTCGCTGTGCGGCGCGGTCAATCGCCGCGATGGCATAGGCGGGCGGACGTGGGCGCGCGATCTGTCGGAACCAGACTGGCGGCGCGATTTGGCAAGCGACTATGATGTCGTGGTGGCCGTGAACAGCGTGCACTGGTTCAGCCTGGCAGAGGCCGCAGGACTTTTCGGCGACATCTTTCAGTCGCTCCGGTCAGGCGGCGTTTTTCTGCTGATGGAACCCGCAGGAGTGGAGCCGCCGTTTGCCCCCGGGTTCGACGCATGGCGGAAGGAACAGCCAAGCCAGCACAAGTACGAAGATTGGCGGCGCTTCTGGTCGCGAGTGAATGCTCTATTGGGCTACGATTATGGCTTCCTCGGCGATCCTCCTGACAATCAAAATCGCATCGGGGACAGGCTGTCTGTAATGCAGTGGGTTGGTCTGCTCGCGGATGCTGGCTTTAAGTCTATCGATATCCTGCTGAGAGACGCTGAAAAGGTAGTCCTGGCAAGCGTCAAGCCTTGACCAGCAAGCCCGCACGACGACTTCGCCCTTACCGGGCTACAGACTGTTATGTCCCTTCGGCGGTGGCCTATTGAGATAAACAGAGCGACTCGCGATCGACCCGAATCACCCGTTCCCAAGTGTTGACGCTAATGAGTGAACGTTTGGCCCTAGTGGGGCACGGTTTTCGGATGCGGGAGCGGGGCAGTGCCAGGTAGCATGAAAAACAATTTCGAGCCCCTTCCAGGGGCGGCACAACGATCTGTCGAACCTGATATAACTCATCTGATGTTCGCCTCGCGTACGAACTGGAACCTCAAACCCAACCGCCTGTCTGAGGCACTGGCGCGCCACAAGTCCAGCGGGCGCAAGCTCCTCGACCTCAGCGCTTCCAACCCCACCGAATGCGGATTCAAGTATGACGTTCCGGCGATCATGCGCTCTCTTTGCACGCCGGCGTCGCTGCAATATCATCCTGATCCACGCGGCCTCGAGTCTGCGCGCCAGGCCGTATGGGATTACTATTCAGAGCACGGCTACCAACTAACGATCGACGATCTGCTTCTCACCGCCAGCACCAGTGAAACGTACTCTTTCATCTTCCGCCTGCTCTGCAATCCCGGCGACGAGCTACTGATTCCCACTCCCAGCTATCCTCTCTTTGATTTTCTTGCCGACGTAAACGATGTGAAGCTTATCCGCTACCCGCTCTTTTACGACCATGGCTGGCACATCGACCTGCACGCTCTGAAGCAGGCAATTACGCAGCGGACACGGGGCGTCATCGTGGTCCATCCTAATAATCCGACCGGTCACTTCACCAAGGCGGACGAGACGGCACAGCTCAACCAGATCTGTTCGGCCAGCCGGATGGCCATCATCGCCGATGAGGTCTTTCTGGATTTCTCTCTGGGCGCGGCGCAACAAAGCTTTGTGGCCAACGCCGCTGCGCTGACCTTCACCATGAGCGGCATCTCCAAGATTTCCGGCCTTCCGCAGATGAAATTCGCCTGGCTTGCCGTGAGCGGTCCAAAGCAAGAGAAAAGGGAAGCGCTTGCCCGGCTGGAAATGATCGCCGATACATATCTTTCCTTGAATGCGCCAATCCAGTTGGCGGCGCCTGTTCTTCTGCAGCAGCGTGCCGCTTTTCAGCAACAGCTCATGGCGCGTGTGCGCAAGAACCTTGCCGAACTCGACTCGCAACTTGCGGGAAAGAATCACCTGGGCCGTTTGGAGATTGCAGGAGGCTGGTACGCCGTTCTGCGGGTACCGGCCACGCGGTCCGATGAAGAGCTGGCGATTGACCTATTGGAGAAGCACGACGTTTACCTGCATCCGGGACATTTTTACGATTTCCCCGGCGAGGGATACCTGGTGCTGAGCCTGATCACGCCCGAGCAGGACTTTAGCGAGGGCCTGCGGCGGATCCTATCGCTTGCTTTCTAACATCCCGAGCGCAGCTTTTTCTGAAATCCCAAACGGAGCGAGGGATGTTAGAAAATCCTCAGATTGTATCCGTATTCAGTGTCAGGTCGCCTACGCCTACGTGGGCGTGCAGCCGGTACTTACCCGGGCCGTAGGTTTTGAAAGACCGCCATAGGCCGCTCTTGGCCGTTTTGAAAAGGGGCGCATTCACGTCACCGATGTGAACGGAAAAATCGGCTTTCGCGTAATCCTGCGGACGAATCGCGTTCAGCTCCAGATTGCCGGCGCGGACCTCGATGTCCTTGTTGCCTTCCACCTCGCCGACGTGCAGGTCTCCGGCCATCATGCGCACGTGCAGGTCGGTCTTACGTGGGACCTCGATCACGGCGTGAAAACGGGACTTGGGCCCGGCAATTTTCAGGTAGTTCTGCCCGTGTCCCGAGCCGATTTGTACCTGTATCTTGCCCTGGTCTTCAGGTTTTGCTTCTTCATAGACCACGGCAATGCTGTCAGACTCGCTGGCAACAATCTGGTAGTCGCCGGAAGTCAGCTCAATGGCCAGCGGCCAGTTGGGGTCGGGTCTCAGTTCATAACGGCGTTCATGGTTGTTCTGGGCACACGCAATCGTGACGGGCAGAGCGAGTAAGAAAGGCAGGAGTCTTTTCATACACGCCTCCTTGCAATCTATATACGCCGGTTGGACTGGAAAGGTTCCCGGAAGTCGTGAATAATTTTGCCGAGTTTTTATTTTGCTGGACCCTTATTTTGCGGGACCATGGGTCGCGCCCATGGCCGATTCCCGCAGCTTGTATCTTTGTATCTTTCCCGTGGCGGTCTTGGGCAGGTCGTTAACAACCTCAAAAGTCTGCGGACACTTGTAGGCAGCCAGTCTGGACAGCACATGCTGCCGAATCTCTTCCATGACTTGCCGCGTATCGTTCATGCTGTTCTTGAGCACCAGGTACGCCGCGGGCTTCACCAGTTGGTTGCCGTCAGGGTTGGCGATCACCGCTGCTTCCTGCACCATGGGGTGCTCCAGCAGCACGCTTTCAATCTCAATCGGGCTCACCCACATGCCTTTTACCTTCATCATGTCGTCATTGCGGCCCACGTACCAGTAGTACCCGTCGGGATCACGGTAATACTTGTCGCCTGTACGGATCCAATGCCCCTGGATCGTCTCTTTGGTCTTTTCGTGCTGGTTCCAGTAACAGGAGCAAACCGAATCGCCTTTGATGAGCAGACTGCCGATTTCTCCGTCGGGAACGTCGTGGCCATTCTCATCCACGATGCGCGCTTCATACCCGGGCATGATCTGGCCGCTCGATCCCGGCCGCGCCGCCCCCGGCCGGTTGGCGATAAACATGTGCAGCGCCTCCGTCGAGCCGATGGCATCCAGGATCTCAACCTTAAAGCGTTCCTTGAAGCGATGATAGATCGTCGCCGGGAGCGCCTCACCGGCGGAGACCGCGTAGCGCACGCTTGAGAGATCAAAGTCCGGGCCGTCATCGCGCGTGTAGGAAAGCAGCGTCGAGTAATTTGACGGCACGGAAAAGAAGAGAGTGGGCCTATGCTTTTCAATCACGGAGAAGATATTCGGTGGGGAAGGCGAGCCCGGCCACAGAATGCTGGTAGCACCCACGGATAGAGCGAAGTAAAGCCCATTGCCCATGCCATAAGCAAAAAACATTTTGGCCACGCTGAAAAAGCGGTCATTCTCGGTGATCTTCAGAATATTCTTGGCATACAACTCGGCGCACACCACCATGTCATGGTGCAGATGCACACAGCCTTTGGGAAAGCCGGTGCTGCCGGAAGAATAAAGCCAGAACGCGGCGTCGTCTTTCGTCGTGGGCTCGGCTTCAAGCTCGGGTGAACTGTCGTGCAGCAGTTGCTGAAGTGACTCCATGCCCTCCGGCGTTTTACCGAAGACGATAATGGTCCTCAGGTAGCGGAGCTTTTCCTTCGCGATCGCCTGGATCTGCGGCAGCAGGGCCTCGCTCACAATCAGCACGCGCGCGCGCGAATCGTTGAGCATGTATTCGTACTCGTGCGGTTTGAGCAGGGTATTGATCGGAATCGGCACGGCCCCGACCTTGATTCCGCCAAAGAAGCAATAGACGAACTCCGGGGTATCGAGCATCAGTAGTCCGACGCGCTCTTCCTGCCGCACTCCCAGCTTTTTCAGGGCATTGCCGGCCCGATTGACCCGCTCAAAGAGCTGGCGGTAACTAACACGCTCCTCGCCGCATTCGTAGGCTATTTTCCGGTCGCGGCCTTCGCGGATATGGCGGTCAACGAAATGACTGGCCACATTAAAGATGGTGGGCAATTGGATTGAGTTCATCTGTGGCGCCCGCGATTTATCGGATGGTTAGCAATCGTAAACATTTTGGAATCAGGTACTTGGATTGCGCCGTCGGCCTGCCGACATCAATAATATAGCCGGAACTTATGTCTGCTTGCAGCCGTAACTACTGCTGTCGGTAGCGCAAAGGCATGATAATTTTGCCCGACCGTTAATAAACGGGTTCTTCTCTCGTCAGACATCTTGAGAGGAGCACCGTACTAAATTGCAGGCCACAATGCAAATAGCGCAAGTGAATATGGCAGTCATGGCCGGAGACAGTTTCAGGCCGGGGCTGGAGCAGATATTTCTGGAGCACAAAGACCTGGTTTTTCGGGCGGCCTACCGCGTTACCGGCAATGCCAGCGACGCTGAAGACGTTTTACAGAGCGTTTTTCTGCGTCTTGTCCGATTGGAAAAATTTCCGGAAATCGCCAATCTACCGGGTTATCTGCACCGTTCCGCGGTGAACGCGTCACTGGACCTGCTGCGCGCGAAGAAGGAAACATCTTCCCTGGATGAAAATCCGGACCAGCCCGAAGTGGCGTCGACCGATCACGGACCCCATTCGGCCGAACTCCGGGACTGGTTGCGCCATGCACTGGCGCGGCTCAATCCTCGCTGGGCGGAGATGTTTGTACTTCGATTTATTGAGGATTACAGCAATCGTGAGATAGCAGGAATTATGAAAACCTCGCCGGCGGTAGTTGCTGTGGTGCTGCATCGTACGCGTACTCAGCTAAAGAAGGACTTTAAAGGATTGACGAGGGGAACCCGATGAAGCATCAAGAGAAAAATTCCGTCACAAATCTTCCTGCCGCAAAACCAGGCGACCTGCTCGATCGCGCGTTGACCGCAATGCGTTCCGAGTTGCCTGACAGCGAAACCATGAGCACGGCCGGAGAGCGCGCCTGGCAGCGCGTAAGCCATGAAGCCTTCCCCGCAGGCGCGCAGGTCGAATCCATCCGCGGCTGTGCAGATGTAAGGAAGCTGCTCTTGCAATACCATGGCGGCCAACTGGCCCCTGCCCGGGCTCTGCTGGTGGAATCGCATCTGCATGAATGCGTTGCCTGCCGTCGTGAAGCCGAGACAGGGAAGCCCGAGCGCCGCGCGTTGCAGCCATGGAAGCAGGAACTCCCGCAGGTCAGGAATACGGGCTTTCGCTGGGTGGCTGTGGCTGCGGCGGTCGTCGTTTTCGCCGTCGCCACTTATTTTGCTCAGGACAAATTCTTTTCCGGCCCGCAGGGCATGCGCGCGCGCGTAGAGTCGCTCAGTGGCGTGCTGAACCGCGTGGGCTATAGCGGCGATCAGCCGCTGAAGGTCGGCGACGAGATCACGGAAGGCCAGAGGGTCCGCACCGGCGGCGGCGCGCACGCCATGCTGCGCTTGCGCGACGGTTCGCTGGTAGAGATGAACGAACGCGCCGAGTTTGGCGTCTCCATGGGCCGCAAAGATACAACCATCCAGCTTGGGCGCGGCAACATTATTATCCAGGCAGCCAAGCGCGCGAGCGGTCATCTCTATGTTGCTTCGCCGGACTGCCGCGTGTCAGTCACGGGCACGGTGTTTTCCGTGAACGCCGGCATGAAAGGCTCACGCGTCTCCGTGATTGAAGGCGAAGTGCGCGTCGCCGAAGCTGGAGCGGAAAAGGTCCTCCATCCGGGCGACCAGCTGACCACCAATGTCAGCCTGGGAGCGGTTCCGGTGAAGCAGGAGATCGCCTGGAGCCAGAACCTGGACAAGCATCTTGCCCTGCTGGCGGAATTCGCCCACCTGAGCAACAAGCTTGCCGAAGTGCAGTTCCCCGGCCTGCGCTATCAGAGCCATGTGCTAGCAACGCTGCCTGCGAACACCGTACTGTTCGCTGGCATTCCTAATCTGGGTGACGCCGTTCAGCAAGCCAACAAGCTCTTCCAGCAGGAGTTGCAGGAGTCCGCGGTGCTGCGCGAGTGGTGGCAGCAGGCACAATCAAAGCATGATGGTCCGGAATTCAACGAGATCATCAACTATGTCCACGATCTTGGCCAATATCTGGGTGATGAGATCGTTTTCTCCGTCGCACTGAACGGGCACGATGGCGAGCCTTTGGTGGTTGCCCAGGTCCAGCATGACGGCCTGAAACAATTCATCCAGCAGGAAGCGGCGAAATATGACGGAGCCAAATCGCATATTCGTGTGGTCGACGAGCAGGAACTGAATCAGTTAGCCGCGCAGTCAAAAGGGAAGCAGCTCTTGATCCTGGTTCGTCCTGACTTTGTCGCCGCGGCCGCTGATGTGGCTACTCTCAAGCAGTTTGCCGCAGGGCTGAAGCAGGGTGGCGGCGGCTTTGCCGCTACGCCGTTCGGCCAGCGCATGACTATGCAATACAAGGACGGCGCAGAGATCCTGTTCGGCGCGAACCTGGCGGAGATGACCTCAGCACACCGGCCCCAGGGCGCCCAACACAATGCAAACTACGAGCTAACCGGCCTGACCGACGTTCAGTATCTGATCGCCGAACGCAAGAGCAGCGGACCTCAGGTACAGAACCGCGCTCAGCTGACCTTCAATGCTCAGCGACGCGGACTCGCCTCATGGCTGGCCGCGCCTGCACCCATCGGCGGCCTGGATTTCGTCTCCAAGGACGCAGGCGCTGTGGTGGCGTTTGTCTCCAAGAACCCGGCGGACATGCTGGATGACGTGTTGAACATTGCCAACGCCTCCGATACCAACGCGGCCGCAAATATCGCCCGCAGCGAGTCGGAGCTGAAGATCAGGCTCCACCAGGACCTGGCAGACACCCTGGGCGGCGAGGTTACGTTTGCCCTGGATGGCCCCATCCTGCCCACGCCATCATGGAAGATTGTGGCTGAGGTGCACGACCCGGGCCGCTTGCAATCCACGATCCAGCAACTGGTTACGGACGTAAACGACCACGTAAAAGGCCGGCATGCGGGGCTTGCGCTGGACCAGCAGGCCGCCAACGGGCTGACTTTTTACACAATCCGTTCGCTCGATGCAACAAAACTGTTTGAGCTTACGTATACATTTACTGACGGATACATTATTCTCGCGCCGAGCAGGGCACTGGTCATGAACGCGATTGCGATTCACCAAAACGGAAACTCGCTGGCACATTCCGCCGATTTCCGCGCCCTCTTGCCCCAGGACGAGCATGCCGATGTCTCCGCCGTCCTCTATCAGAACCTGGCGCCGGTCATCGGACCCATCGCCCAGCAGCTTACGGCCTCGCAGCTGCAGTCATTGCAGCAGCTTGCGGCAGAGACCAAACCCAGCGTAGTCTGCGCCTATGGCGAAGACAATGCCATCCGCGTGGCCACCAGCAGCCGGCTCTTCGGCTTTGACCTGAATACCCTGGCTTTGTCCACATTGTTGAACGTGGCCAGGCCTTCACAAGCGCACGGAGCGCGCTTCCACTAAACAGACTGAGGCCGGATGCCTGCAATCATTGAAATGCAAAACCTGACAGTGCAGCTGGGCAACAGGACAATCCTGAACCAGTTGAACGGCTCGCTGTCAGGCCGTTGTATTGGCCTTCTGGGACCGAACGGATCGGGCAAGTCGACCCTGATCAATACTCTGCTGGGGTTTTACGAGCCGGTTGCGGGCGCGGCCCGCATTTTCGAAAAAGAAGTCCAAAGCAACCTGCGCGAACTCCGCGCCATGATTGGCTACATGCCGGAGAGCGACGCATTCATTGCCGATATGAGCGGTGTTCGCTTCGTCCGCTACATGGCTGAACTCTCCGGCCTGCCCAGCAGTGAAGCCATGGAGCGCGCCCATGAAGCTTTCTTCTACGTTGGCCTGGGGGAAGCGCGCTATCGCAAGCTGGGGACCTATTCGCTGGGCATGAAGCAGCTGGCCAAACTGGCCCAGGCCATCGCCCACGGGCCGCGGCTGGTGTTGCTCGATGAACCTACCAACGGCCTGGACCCCGAAGCTCGCATGCGCATGTTGCAACTGGTGCGTGAGATTCGCGACACCGGCGAAGTCACCGTTCTGATCTCTTCCCACCTGCTGCGCGATATTGAAGAATGCTGCGACCAGGTCTTGATCCTGAAAGACGGCCGCATCGCCGCGATCTGCAATCTGGAAGAAGAGCGCAAGGCCAACCTGAAGTTTCTGGAGCTCGAAGTCACGCAGGGTAATGGCTTTCTGGAGTCTGTGCGCGGGCTGGGCTGTGAATGCGCCAGCTTCGGCGCCGGACGCGTACGCATCGTGCTGCCGGACAACATCGATCTGCGCCAGATCTATCGCACCGCCGCCGAACATGAAGTGCAGATCCGCCGCATGAACTACCGCAGAGACTCTTTGGAAGATATCTTCCTCAAAGCCATGGCCGAGAGTCCTCAACCGCAAGGGAGCGTCAATGGCCGTCTATAAGCGTACATACAAGGCGTATCGGGGACCGCTCACGCCGGCATGGTCGCGCTTCACCGTGCTCTCACGCTATGGCCTCTCCACGCTTTTTAGCTCGCGGCCCTTCACTGCGTACACGGTGTTGTGCTTCATCCCCTTCCTGGTTGGGCTGGCTTACGTTTACCTGGTGCATAGCGCTACTGCTCAGGCGGTGCTGGGTATCACGGGAAATACCATGCCGGCGACGATCAACAATCGCTGGTTCGTCGCCTTCATAGGCATCGAAGCCTGGATGGGTTTCATTCTTGCCGCGTGGGGCGGTCCGGGGATGATCACCAAGGATTTTGCCAACCACTCCGTGCAACTCTATCTCAGCCGCCCAATCTCCCGGACTGAATATCTCTTTGGCAAAATTTCAGTGCTGGCTGCTTTGCTCTCCTGCACCACGTGGGTTCCAGCTCTTCTGTTGTTCTTTGTGAAAGCGCAGCTTCAGGGCCATGGCTGGATCTGGGAGAATCTCTGGATTGCCGGCTCCATCCTGCTCGGCTGCTTCCTTTGGATCGCGGTGATTTCGCTGCTCTCCATGGCCGTTGCAGTGTGGGTGAAATGGCGTATCGCTGCAACCGCTCTCATGCTGGGCATATTCTTCCTCTTGCCCGCGCTGGGGGCTGTCATTGGCGCGATCTTACGCACGAACTGGGGCTTCGTGATCAACTTCCCCTTCATGATTACCATCGTCTGGGCGCATTTGTTCCAAATCACTCCGACGAACCGGCATTCTTCGGGTTTTGACGTAGTGCCGCTCTGGGCCGCGTGGGCTTCGCTGCTATCGCTTTGCGCTTTCTGCTTCTGGCTCCTTAACCGCAAGCTGCGAGCACGGGAGGTGGAGCGCTCATGACTCTCACCCCGAACAGCAGCATCATTTTCGAAAACGTCTCTAAGTTTTACGGTGAAGTGCTGGGTGTGAACCGCGTGAATCTCACGCTGCCTCCCGGCGTCACCAGCCTGGTAGGCCCCAACGGATCGGGCAAGACAACACTGATGAATTTGGTCACCGGCCTGGTACGCCCCACGCAGGGCCGAATCAGCGTACTTGGTCTCACGCCGGACGAGCCGGAAGAGTTCTTCCGCCGCGTCGGCTACTGCACGCAGTTTGATTCGTTTCCCAAAGGCGTGACGGGCTTCGAATTTATCAGCCAATCGCTGCGTCTGCGCGGACTCACCAGAAATGATGCGGCGCGGCTCGCCGCAGAAGCCATTGATCGCGTCAACATGGGCGAGGCGGCGCATCGCCGGGTCGCCGGCTACAGCAAAGGGATGCGCCAGCGTATCCGCCTGGCCCAGGCCATTGCGCACCACCCCACCGTGCTGGTGCTCGACGAGCCACTGAACGGCCTTGACCCCATGGCGCGCTCGGAGTCCATTGCGCTGTTTGAGGCGCTGGGAAAACAGGGCATGCACGTGGTGATCTCCAGCCACGTTCTCCACGAGGTCGACAAGATCTCTGACCAGGTAGTGCTCATGAGCTATGGCTATGTTGTGGCGGAAGGGCAGATCCACGGCGTTCGCACGGAAGTGAAGGAACATCCCATGCAGATCCTGGTCCGCTGCGCCCAGCCTGGCCGGCTCGCATCCAGACTCTTCGCGCAGGACCACGTTGTAGAAGCCAAACTCAATCTCGACGGCAAAGGCGTGCTGGTTCGTACCAAAGATGCCGATCAGTTCTACCAGCTCCTCAACAAGATCGTAGTGGAGGAAGACTTTGCCGTGGACACAGTCGCGCCCAATGACGACGATGTGAATTCCGTCTATCAGTACCTGATCGGCAGCGGTGGAGGAGGCACGGTATGAGCTCAGCCGCCGTAGCGCGCGTCCGCAAATCTTTTGTTGAAGCTCCCTGGCAGCTCTGGATCTCGCAATTTGCCGCGATCTTGCGCATCGAGATCAAGAAGAATCTGTGGATGCGGCGGACCATCTGGATCTATCTGCTGGCCTTCGCGCCCACGGTCATGTTTGGAATTCACGCTCTCACCAGTCCCATGGGCCGGAATTGCAGCCTGGCGGAAGACACGCGCATCTTCGCCTATGTCTTTCAGATTTTTTATCTGCGCGTCGGCATCTTTTTCGGCTGCATGGGCCTCTTTACCTGGCTGTTCCGCGGCGAGATCGTGGAAAAAAGCCTGCATTACTACTTCCTCTCACCCATGCGCCGTGAGGTGCTGGTGGCAGGGAAGTTTGTGGCCGGCCTGATCACCGCTTCCCTGGTCTTCAGCGCTTCCATATTGCTCTGCTTCACCTTCGTCTACGGCCATTTTGGCGCGCCCGGACGCGCGTATGTGTTCAGCGGTCCCGGTTTTGGCTACCTGATGTCCTATCTTCTGGTCACCGTTCTGGCCTGCCTTGGATTTGGCTCGCTCTTTATGGCTCTCAGCCTGGTGTTCAAGAATCCCATTCTGCCTGGGATCGTCATTCTGCTCTGGGAGACCTTTCACGCTGTCGCGCCTTCGATGCTGCAAAAGCTCAGCATTTCGTTCTACCTGAAACAGCTGGCTCCGGTCACGATTCCTCCGGAAGGCCTCATGGCGCTGTTTACCGTTATTGCCGAACCTGTGGCAACCTGGCTGGTCATTCCTGGGCTGATTGTCCTGAGCGCCGCTATCCTTGTCTTCGCGGGCTACCGCATCCGCCGTACCGAGATCGGCTATCTGGCAGACTAAGCAGGCTGAACTATAGTCTGCCTAGTTTTATATATAGTTTGCGGATAGGTTGAAGATGGTCTAAGCTACCATGAGTAGTTTTGACGAGGTACGCTATGAAACTTCGTGCCGCTGTATTGTTCGCCGCAATTCCCTTTCTCGCGCTTTTTGCCCAACAACAAGCTCCTGCGCCGCCGGTGCAAAGCGCTCGTCAGGCCCTTATTGAGATGGTTACCGGAGGCCAGAAAGCGGTCGGGAAGCACTTGACGGTTGAAGTCCAGCAACTCATGGCTAAGAGCGGGAACAAGAACGCCGCCATGCTAAGCACGTTCGGTACATTTCCCGGCCAGGTCGGCGAGGCACAGACCTTTGAAACAGGGCCGGTCCTGCTCTCGATTAATCAGGCTCGGGACCATTCGAAGGTGGAGGTCCGGGTTGAAAGTGACGACCTGAGCGGAGACGAAGACACCATGGACCTCTCGCTTCATGTGGTCCGGGAAAACAACGATCAGCAGCCCGAAGAATGGGAAGCATTTTTCTCACATTTTACCGTCAACATGAAAAAGCAAGCGGGCATCTGGCGCTTGAACAAGATTGCCGTAGGCCTGGAATTCCCCGTCGGTGATCCCGAATTCCTGCAAAAAACATTCCTGAAGGGACAGGAGAAGGCAAGTCTCTCCGCCGCCCCCTCAGGGGGCCACGAGGATCCGGAGACGGACAGACCTGAAGTCCACATTCCTCCGGAGCAGCTCGTTGCCACAGTGGCGATGATTGAGTATTCTTTCGCCCGGCAGCACCCCGAAGTTGGATTCAGTTGCTCACTCCCCGACCTGATGGAGAGCGCCAAAGCTTTCGGGCTGGAGCAGCAGCTTTCCAGCGGAATTGATCAGGGGTACAAGCTGAGCCTTAGCGGATGCCAGGGCAGGCCGGCGGGCAGTTTCCAAATCATCGCGGAGCCAACCGCACATGGGAACGGCGGCAAGGCCTTCTGCACGGACGCAACACGAAATGTACGCGTGTCTGATGACGGACGGGGCAGCACTTGTCTCGCGTTCGGCAGAGTGCCCCAGCGTTCCAACCAGGACGACAGAATCCGGGACTGAGTTTCTGGAGGCGGCCCGCTACTTCTGCAGGAATGGATTGGTCTCCCGCTCTTGGCCGATGGTTGTGACCGGCCCATGGCCGGGCACAACTTGCGTCTCATCCGGCAACGCCAGCACCTGCGTGTGCAGTGAGCGCATGATCTTCTCCATCGATCCGCCGGGCAGATCCGTGCGCCCGATGCTGCCGGCAAAGAGCGTGTCTCCGGCAATCAGCTTTTTCTGTTCCGGAAAATAAACGCAGATACTGCCTTCGGTGTGCCCCGGCGTATGAATCACGTTGGAAGAGATCCCGCCGACCTTCAGCACGCGGCCCTGGCTGACCGCCTCATCCACCTGGACGGCCCCCGGCGGCCTCATCCCCACCCAGACAGCCTGCATGTCCAGCATCTTCAGCAGGGCATAGTCATTCTGGTTCATCAGGATCGACGCGCCGGTGGCCGCTTTGAGCTTCATCGCTCCGCCCACGTGGTCGATGTGCGCATGGGTAATCACGATTTGCTTGAGCGTGAGTTTTTCCTGGCGCAGTATCTCTAAAATTTCCTCGATCTGGTCGCCGGGATCGATCACCATGGCCTCATGGGTTTGCTCATCTCCAATCACGGAGCAGTTGCATTGCAGCGGGCCGACGGGAAATATCTTGTGGATCATATCGTTTATTCAAGGGCTCCGCAGCTTCGCTGCTTTGCCCTCATGCTCCGTTCGCGCCGGGATAGCGCTCTCTTCGCATTCACCCTTTCTTCAAGGGCTCCGCAGCTTCGCTGCTTTGCCCTCATGCTTCGTTCGCGCCGGATAGCGCTCTCTTCGCATTCACCCCTACATGCTACTCGCTAGAGGCTTCGTGCGGCCAGCCCCATCCTGGAACGCGACCAATCGAACGACAGGATCCGTAGCAAACAACAAGCCGCCCGCAGGCGGCTCGGTGCATATCGGCTGAATTCAGCAGAAGGCGGCTACTTCTTCGGCGCCTCAGCCGGTGTTTCCATTTTATCTACCGGTGACGAGGCACCGCGCGTGCTGGTGATATAGGTCAGCAACATCGAGGTCAGCATGAAAATGATGGCGCACCACGTCGTCAGGCGGGAAAACACGGTAGCCGTGCCGCGCGGGCCAAACGCCGTCTGGCTGCCCATGCCGCCAAAGGTTGCGGCAATGTCGGCGCTCTTGCCGTGTTGCAGCAGCACCACCACGATCAGCACCATACAAACAATCACGTGAACCACGGTAATTAAAGCTTGGAGCATTCTGTTATCCAAAATCCTTTCAAAATTTGGTGCGGAAGGGGGGATTTGAACCCCCACGCCTTTCGGCGCCACCCCCTCAAGATGGTGTGTCTGCCAGTTCCACCACTTCCGCTCTGGCCCTAAATGCACCCACTTGAGCGCTGAACGCCGGTATGGGAGCCTCAAAAAATCTGAGGAAGGGGAAGACTGATTATATCAAACCCAGGGCAGGACAGCCGATGCAGTGAGATTGGGGTTTTTGCCGCGCTATTTCAAGTTCATGTCCGGAATGCTTTTGAAGGCGATTCTGGGCGGCGCAGCCTCCCGTACTTTGTGAATCCCGCCCAGATACAAAGTTGTGGAGCCATATTTTGCGTTGACATTGTCCATGACCTGGGCCAGGCGATCGAACTTTCCCGCTCCATACATCTCGTCAAAGAGCGTCATGTTCCGCATGTTTTCCGGAACCAGGTCCAGCAACGCCACGCTGACCATCACCGGCCTGCGCCTGGGGCATTCCTGCCATGCCTCCTGAAAGACGTTGACCAGCGTCATGGTGTCCTGGCAGGAAGGGAAGCGCAGGCTGGCTTCCCATACCGGACGGCCATGGTGCAGCCAGTAACCGCTGGGATCATCTTCTTTCGATGCCCGATTCTTTGATTCCTGGCTTTTGGATTCCTGGTTCTTGGAAAACAGAACAAAGATGGCCATGCTGCTGGTCCAGAGCTTGGCCTGGCGCAGGCGGACTGCGGCTTTGTGCAGCAGCTTCTTGCCGACGGCGCACGCCTGCTCCCGTGTGCGCAGCTCCGGAGGCAGCACATGCTGGTGGCTGATACTGCTCGTAGGCGATTCACGCTCGTCAAAATCGCTGCCCCGCAGCTTCAGCCAGAAGCGCGTCCCCAAAACGCCGCCCCAAAGCTGGGTCATCTGGTCCATGTCAAGCTGCCACAATTGCTCCACGGTGTTGATCCCCTGGCTGAGCAGGCGCTGCTCCATCCGGTGGCCAATCCCCGGCAGGTCGCGCGGCTTCAGGGAAAAGAGGATTTTTGGAAGCTGGCTTGGGGTAATCGTCACCAGGCCATCCGGCTTTTGCAGGTTGGAGGCGACCTTGGCCAGAAAACGGTTGGGCGCCAGGCCGATGGAGCAACGCAGGGTCTCGCCCACGGAGCGAATGGCCTGTTTTACCTGCTGGGCCAGGGCCAGCGCGTTGGGGAGCTGCATGTCGCGCCCGCGAAGGCGGCACTCCATCTCGTCAATGGAGACGATTTTTGAAATATGCAGGCAGTTTTGCTCCACTGCCTTTTTGATCTTTTCGTGATATTCAACGTAAAGCTCATGCCGGGCGACCACCACATTCAGGTCAGGACACTTCTTTCGGGCTTCGCCGAGGAGGGTTCCGGTGGTCACGCCGAATGCCTTGGCCTCGTAGCTGGCCGCGATGCAGACAGTGGATTCCGCATCGACTGTGACGACTGCCGTCGGCTTCCCGCGAAAGTCTGGTTTGACTTGTTGTTCCACCGAGGCGAAGTACGAGTTCATGTCCAGAAAGAGCCAGTTGACCTGTTCCGCTTGTGGTGCGCCCGGCATGAGAAAAGCAGGATAGCACGAAAAGCGAATAAAAAGCAAATACATTACCAGTGGTGGCAGGTCGGGTTCCGATTCGCCGACCATCCTGGCATGATCGGTATAGGCTACGCCGATTTGCGTGATCTACCCCTAAGAGGAACCTGGATCGGGATCATTTGGAAACTGGCCTGTCATAGCTTCGGATCTCGAAGTCGGTCCCTGCCGCGATATGATTTAGAAGGGCAGGACGGGTGGCGACCCATTGAGACGTCGGCCGCAGCAGATCAGCAGATGAACTGGGGTCACCGATACGGACCGACGTAAAGACCGCGGCGTTCCCCTGATTGAGCACAAGGAGCACACAAACATGAAGCCAAAGAACACGATCTGCCTCTGGTTCGACAAAGACGCGCATGAGGCGGCGCGCTTCTACGCCGTTACCTTTCCGGATAGTAAAGTAACCGCTGTTCACGAGGCTCCAGGGGACTATCCGGGCGGCAAGAAGGGCGATGTGCTGACGGTGGAGTTCACCGTCCTGGGCATTCCCTGTCTCGGTCTCAACGGCGGACCGGTGTTCAGGCACACCGAAGCCTTTTCTTTCCAGATCGCGACGGAGAATCAAGAAGAGACGGACCGTTACTGGAGCGCCATCATCGGCAATGGCGGCATGGAAAGCCAATGCGGTTGGTGCAAGGACCGCTGGGGCCTCTCCTGGCAGATCACCCCCCGCGCGCTAACCGATGCGCTTGCGGCTGGTGGCGGTGAAGCAAAGCGTGCCTTCGAGGCGATGATGACGATGAAGAAGATCGACATCGCCGCCATTGAGGCAGCGCGGCGAGGCTGACGTGAACACGCCGAAACGTCCTTATTCGTCCTGGATCACGCGCTACCCGTCCCTTGAACCCGGGTGGTCGCAGGCTGCCGTCAAGAGGGCCGTGGCCGATGGCAAAGAAACAGTCGGGAAAGGGGAAAGGCGCGTTCCCAAAACAAACAAGAATTAGTCCGAAGAGGGTACCCGATGAAACGCACGTGGACGATCATAGGGGTAGGCGACGTGGCGGGCAGCTTGAAATGGTACCAGGCGCTGTTCGGTCAGCCGGCTACCCTTCCTGCCCATGATTACTTTGGGCAAATCCTCGATTCAGATGGAACTGTCTTGCTCTGCCTCCACGAGTGGGGCGCCCATGAGCATCCCTCATTGATGAGCCCCGATCACGGGACACCCGGCAACGGGCTCCTGTTGTTCTTCCGTGTCGATGATTTCGACCTGGCGCTTCAAAGGGCACGCTCTCTCGTCACTCGGCTCGAAGAGGAGCCCCGCGTGAATCCGAACACTCAAACCAAGGAGTTCTCGCTCCGAGATCCGGACGGCTATTACGTTACGATCAGTGCGCTCTCAGCGGCCTGATAAGGCGTTGCAGCTGCCGAGGGCTGGCTGGGCTTTCATGGGGCAGCGCCGCCCCGACTTCGCTCCGTTCGCTCCCCTCGCGGGGCGGGCCTTGGTTTGTTTTGATTTAGCGTTTTCGTCGCCGCTCCGGCAGCGGCGTTTTGAGTCTCTTCTCAAGTGCAATGCGGACTTTGCCGAACTGTGCCCAATCGTCGTTTTCAATCGAGTCGAGGGTATCGAGCACAGCGGTATTGATTCCAAGCTGGACTTCCTGCGTGAGTCCAAGAGCGTCCTTGAGGTCACGGGCGTTGATGATGTTGGTTTTGCCCAGCTCCTCAAGCCGCTGGACAATGAAGTGGAACGAGCGATTCAGCAGGAACATGAGGCGATAAACGTCTTGCCTCTCCCCGCTGGTAAAATTGGTCGCAGCCAAGTTTGCCTCCTCGATAGGTGAATTTGGTCAGGGGCCGTTCGTGCCACACACGAACGTGTCCCCGTTTTTTTATGTAATGCATTTGGGGAAGGGATGCAACGAAAAAAGAGCGAAGCACAAAGAAACGAATATTGTGAAGCGGGGGCCGAATATTGTGAAGCGAGCGCTTTAGATTGTGAGGTGGAAGCGGGGAGGGACGGGTAGGAATGGAGCAAGCAGCCGGTAGGAGGTGCTTCCGTGAAAAAAATCACGGGCTACCTAGTGCTAGAGTCCCGACGGAGTTTACTGATTTTTATTTCCTCGAAGCCCGTTTGTGGACAATACACGTCCAGATCGGACTGCGATTTTCTTCAACTTCAATTGCGTACAATTACGATTCGCAATATCGTCTGTAAGTCGGATCGGGCAGGATTATGAACAGCGAGCAAGACGCTGGATTAGAAGGGCTCCTAATTGTTACGTGTAGCCCACTGATGCTCGGCATTCAGCGTGATGGGTTGAGCGCATTTTGTAAAGTAACAACAGCACTGGGAGGTGGTCTATGTCGGTAACTGTATGTTTCTCTGCGCAGCGATGCTACGCCATTCTGCTGGCCTGCCTTATCTTTGTGGGCGCTACAGGGCAGGCCCAAGGAGGAAGGAAGTCCTCCAGCAGCGGCTCGACGGCAGCCGAAGATGACTTCTGGAAGACAACAACTCCGGCGGCGGCAGGTCTGAACGGGGCCGCTTTGGCGGCGCATCAGGCGCTTTGCGAGCGCACGGGTGCAGATGCCTGCATGGTCATCTACCGAGGTCGAATCGTTCAGGAATGGTACTCGACCAGGTACACAACGCCGATGTACGCGATGTCATCGACCAAGTCGGTTACAGGACTTCTTGTGGGGATGTTGATCGAGGATGGGCGTATCAAGGGAATTGACGAGCCTGCCTGTACGTTCATTCCAACGTGGTGCTCCGGACTGCGAGCCAAGGTCACTATTCGTCATTTGCTCAGCATGACCTCTGGCCTGCCCAGAATGCAGGAGAACAGTGTCGGGTTCGTCAGCGACAAGGACGCGTATGTAATTGGGCTTACGCCAACAAGTGAGCCAGGTACCACATGGGCTTATAGCAATGAAGGCGTGCAACTGCTCTCCCCGATTCTGGACAAGGCCGCAGGTGAGCCGATTCAGGACTACGCGCGACGTCGATTATTCGAACCAATGGGGATGCAACAGACGAGGTTGCATGTATACCCCGATCATGCCTGGACCTACGCGGATATGGAGACAACGGCCCGCGATTTCGCGCGGCTGGGTCTTCTTATGCTGGCGAAGGGCACATGGCAAGGCCGAAAGATTGTGAGCGAACAGTGGTTGAATTTGTCTACTGTCCCTTCGCAGAGCCTGAATACACGGTATGGGCTGCTGTGGTGGATCGATCCCGAGATCAAGGGGTTTGCAGCTCACGGTCATCTGGATACGGATGTCCACGTCATTCCCGATCTGGATCTTGTGGTCGTGCGGATGCAGTCAAAGCCTGCACCGGGTGTCTCCGAAGGTACGTACGAAGAGAAAGGCTTGATGCTTTTTCGGACATTCGTCGAGCCAGTGACTCATTGACTGGGCAGTTTGAGTTCCTACCGTCTGCGGAGGTTAACCGGGCAGCCCGGAGAGACGAGAATCAAATGAAAGTTGTGTTCGGATTATTTGCAGGCGTGATTACATTCGCGATCTTCCTACGGGCGCATCAAGGCCGGTGACGAATTGGTATGAGCCGTTCCTTGCAGGATTCTCCTGCCAATTCCACTATTGACGCAATTCTGCAACCGAAGCGCTAGCTTAGGAAGGATGGTCAGGTGGCGACGAGTAGCAGCGAAATTTTTTGGGGGTGCAACGCACAAGAACAGGGCCTTCCTCGGTACCTGGCCGCTGTTTGCGAAATATAGATTACAGTGCGGCCATTTCTATCATTGCGCCTCCTGTGTTAAGGAGTGTAAAAGTTCTGAAATCGTCCCCTACTCCCCGCAGTTTTCAAATCAGATGAGCGACGCTTACGCTCCGCTGATCACTTGCACAGAAGTTGTGCCGCCCCTTCGGGGCTCATATCCTTTTTTACGCTACCCACCCTTCCGGCTTCGCATGCGCTCGCCTCAGCATCCACCCCATCACGCGAAACGCGCGCGCGCTGGGAACTCCGTCGTCGGGACATCGGGTGATCGGAAACCAAGCCGTATGTGATTGGAGCTTTGGATTGACTGCAATAACTTAACGAATATTCAAAAGGAGGTCACAGCCCAGGCAACAGCAAAACGACAGTGTAAAATCACATCCGATTTTGGAGAGAATATGACAAACAGATTTCGTATGGTGACGCGCGTTGCGCTGGGCTTGTATTTGTGCTTTGGTTACGCGGCATTTACGCAGACGCAATCGCCCGGTGCAACCGACACAAATAAGTCAAAAGTGAATGGCCATGCAAGCGGAAGTTTTGAGATAAAGATGGTACGCCAGCCGATAACGGAGGAAGAGGCAAAGACAATTTCTGTCAGGATGACGAGCGATAAGCAATTCCACGGCGATCTGGAAGGCACCAGCACGGGAGAGATGCTGGGCGCTTCCACAGCCATCAAGGACTCCGCAGGTTATGTGGCGATGGAACGAGTGAGCGGAAAGCTGAAAGGCCGCACGGGCACATTTATTCTTCAGCACAGCAGCACCATGGCACGCGGAACCCAGCAACAGAGCATCATCGTGGTCCCGGATTCCGGCACAGACCAGTTAGCGGGACTTGCGGGAAGCATGATCATCAAAATTACCGATGGAAAACATTTCTACGAGTTTGATTACACCTTGCCGGATAAAGACAGCAATTAGCAATCAGGAAAGACAAAGACCTGACCAAATGCCAGCAGGGAACTGTGCGAAAACGAACAGCGCCGCGACATGGCTTTGTCAAGATCCTTCGGCTTTGCTCAGGATTTCGCCTGGCGGCTCAGACGCCGACAAAACGGCTCAAGATGGCCTATTTCGTGCTTGATTGCCCGATGAAAATGCTCTAGCCTCTATCACCCACCCCAGGGCTGGGCAACTGTGGCTCTTTGAAAATCAGCAGCTAGCACTCAGCCAAAACCCAAAACGCTTAACCACAGAGGACCCGTTCGACTCCCCTTTCGCAAGCTCAGGGTCGCTCAGGGCAGGCTACGGAACACAGAGGAAAACCTCCGAAGTGTATGCCGGTCTGGGATGACTTCTGCCCAGCCACGCGAAAACCGCGCGTGGCCGGGGCCCGCTTGGAATGCACCCCGCGCAAGTCCACGCCAATCTGGGATGGGTTAGGGAGGGGAGGCAAGAGCCGAAATCGCCGAAATTGGAAACCTCTTCACCCGAACGCAAATCTGGGGGCACATCAGTCGGCGTGGGGATTCCCTGGGATTACGTTGAGTAACCCTTTTAGAATCCTAATTGGGGGTACCGGGGTAGGGGCTACCACTTCACAATCGCCGCGAAGCCTTTGGGATCCAGGCTGGCGCCACCGACAAGGGCGCCATCGATTTCCGGCTGTGACATGAGGGCCTTGGCGTTTTCCGGCTTCACGCTGCCGCCATACAGAATGCGCATTTTGGCGGCGACCTCGTCTCCAAACGCGGTTGCTGCCTCAGCGCGGATCACGCGATGGGCCTCTGCGGCCAGCTCCGGGGTAGCGGTCTTGCCCGTGCCGATCGCCCAGACCGGCTCATACGCCACCACGATAGGATGAGCGCCGCCGCCGGAGATCTCACGAAAGGCGACGCCGCATTGCCGCCGCAAAACATCTTCGGTGACCCCGGCTTCGCGTTCCTGGAGCACTTCACCCACGCACACGATAGGCTTCAATCCCGCCACCAGCGCGGCATGAAGCTTGCGGTTGACCGTGTCGTCGGTTTCGCCGAAGTACTGGCGGCGCTCCGAGTGGCCGATGATGACATGGGAGCATCCCACCGCGCGCAGCATGGGAGCGGAGATCGCTCCGGTATACGCACCTTCTTTTTCCCAGAACATGTCTTGCCCGCCGACGCCGATCTGGCTGTCGCGCGTGGCTTCAACGACTGCCGGCAGGGCGATAAAAGCGGGGCAGAGAACAATCTCGTCGCGCGTGTGTTCCCACACATGAGGCAGAAAGGCCGACACAAACGCCTGCGCCTGCTCCGGCGTCTTGTGCATCTTCCAGTTGGCGGCGATCAGCTTCTTTCTCATCGGGCGCCGCCATCGGGTGCGATTTTGTAATGGGGAAAGTCGCGGCTCAGCTCTTCCGCAGCCGCGGCGTAGGCTTTGTAGGTGCTCTGGTCGAACAGCACAAAGCGCACCAGCCTGACCGACTTCGGCTCATGCAGCAGATCAGCGATTGCCCGGAGCGCGATCTGCGCGGCCGCTCCCACCGGATATCCGAAAGCCCCGGTGGAGACGGAAGGGAAGCTCACGCTGGTGCATGCCCTGAGGTTGGCTTGCTCCATGGAGTGGCAATAACAGCTTTCCAGGATCTGAGGTTCGTTGACCTTGCCTCCCTGCCAGACCGGCCCCACGGTGTGGATCACGTACCGCGCCTTCAGCTTCCCGCCCGAAGTCGTAACGGCTTGCCCGGGCGGCAGAGGGCCGCGCTGATCGCGAATTTTCTTGCATTCCGCGAGCAGACCAGGCCCGGCGGCATCATGGATGGCGCCGTCCACTCCGCCACCGCCCAGCAGTCCGGAGTTGGCGGCGTTGACGATTGCGTCAGTTGACTCTTCGGTGATGTCTCCCATGGCCAACTCGAGTGTGGCCTGGGAGCCGATTCGATAGCGCAAGGTTGTCGGCATTTATTTGTCGGTGAGCGCTTCCACGCCCGGCAGCTTCTTGCCTTCCAGGAACTCAAGAGAAGCGCCGCCGCCGGTGGAGATATGCGTGATCTTGTTCGCCAGGCCCGACTGATGTACGGCGGCAACCGAATCTCCACCGCCCACAATCGAAATTGCGCCGCGGTTTGCGGCAACGGCCTCGGCGATTTTCATGGTGCCGCGCGCGAACGGCGCGACTTCAAATACGCCCATCGGGCCGTTCCACACGATCGTCTTCGCGACCGCGATCTCTTTGCTGAAAGCCGCAATCGTTTCCGGGCCAATGTCCAGGCCCATCTGGTCGTCGGGGATGCCTGCTTCAGTTTTGACGATTCGGGGTTGGGCCGCGGCGTCAATCTTGTTCGCAATTACGTTGTCGAGGGGCAGCAACAGGCGGACGCTCTTGCTCTGTGCTTCCTGAAAAAGAGATTTGGCCAGTTCGAGCTTGTCTTCTTCCACCAGAGACTTGCCCACGCGCTGGCCCTGGGCCTTCAGGAAGGTATAAGCCATGGCGCCGCCGATCAGCAACGCATCGACCTTGGTGAGCAGGTTGCGGATCACGTCAATCTTGTCTGAAACCTTGGCGCCGCCGATGATGGCCACAAAAGGCTTCTCCGGGTTCGTGGTCGCCTTGCCCAGATATTCCAGCTCTTTCTGCATCAGCAAGCCGGCGGCAGCTTTGTCCACGAACTTGGTGATGCCCGCGGTTGAGGCGTGCGCCCGGTGCGCCGTGCCGAACGCGTCATTTACATAAACGTCGGCCAACGCCGCCAGCTTGCGCGAAAAAGCTTCATCATTGGCTTCTTCTTCCGCATGAAAGCGCAGGTTTTCCAGCAGCAGCGTCTGTCCTTTTTCCAGCTTGTGCGCCATCTCTTCCGCTGCCAGGCCAATGCAATCGGGAGCAAAACCAACGTTGCAGTCGCGACCCAGCTTTTCATCCAGCAGGATTCGCAGGCGCTCCGCCGCCGGCTTCAGGCTCATCTTGGCGTTGAACTTTCCCTTCGGACGTCCCAGATGCGAAGCCAGGATCAGCCGCGCGCCTTTGCGCAGAGCATACTCAATCGTGGGCAGGGTCTCGCGGATGCGGGTGTCATCGGAAACGCGTCCGTCCTCGGTGAGAGGCACGTTGAAATCCACGCGCATGAAAACGTGGTGCCCTTCAAGCTTCAGGTCCTGGATGGAAAGCTTCGCCATGTTTTTCTCGATTGCAACCGCCATTTAGAGCCCTTTTTTCGCCATGAAATAAATCAGGTCACGGACGCGGCAGGAGTATCCCCATTCATTGTCATACCAGGCGATGACCTTCACGCAGTTGCCGGCGACCACGCGCGTGAGCGGCGCGTCCACAATGGAAGAGCGCTCGTCGCCGCGATAGTCCACGGACACCAGTTCGGCAGTCTCATATCCAAGGATGCCCTTCATCGGGCCATTGGCCGCGGCCTGGAGAGCGCCGTTGACCTCTTCCACGGTCGTGCTCTTCTCCACAAACGCTACCAGGTCCACCACGGAAACATTGGGAGTGGGCACGCGCATGGCGAAACCATCGAGCTTGCCTTTCAAGTCGGGAATCACCAGATTCAGCGCCTTGGCCGCCCCGGTGGAGGTGGGAATCATGGAAAGCGCGGCGGCGCGGGCGCGACGCAGGTCTTTGTGCGGAAAATCGAGAATAACCTGATCATTCGTATAAGAATGGATCGTGGTCATCGTCCCGCTCTGGATCTTAAAGCTGTCATGCACTACCTTGGCCACGGGCGCCAGGCAGTTGGTGGTGCACGAAGCATTGGACACAATGTGGTGCTTAGCCGAGTCGTAGCTCTTTTCGTTTACGCCTAGAACAATGGTGATGTCTTCGTTTTTGGCCGGCGCGGAAATAATGACCTTCTTCACCGGCCCGCGCAGGTGTTTTTTGGCCTGCTCCGCGTCCGTGAATTTTCCCGTGGACTCAATCACCACTTGCGCGCCGACAGACTCCCACTTGATGGCCGCAGGGTCCTTCTCCGAAAAGACCTTCACCGCCTTGCCGTTGATCGTGATCGAATCGCCGGATGTCTTGATGTCATGCTTCAGGTTGCCGAGGATCGAGTCGTACTTGAGGAGATGGGCGAGCGTTGCCGGGCTGGTCAGGTCGTTGACGGCGACAAATTCCAGATTGGGGTCGTCAATCGCCGTGCGCAGTACGTTGCGTCCGATCCGGCCAAAGCCGTTGATGCCAACTTTAATTGCCATTGCTGTGCTCTCCTCCAGAAACCTGATGACGTTGAAACAATTTGATGCAGAAACCGCGACAGTAGAACACCGATAGGCGGCTGAAACTAATCAGGTTAGCAGAGACGGTAAGCGACAAGCAAACTACCGGGATTGGGCGAGAGAAATATCAACGACAAAGCCGCGGGTCGCAAGGCCCCGCGGCTTTATTCAATGTTGCTCGGTTGGTTTCCAAACGCTACTTGCAATTTTGCTGCTGGCGTACACTTCGCTGACACTTATCCCCGCGGCCCTTTGCTGTCTGGACCGCCACTATGGAACCATCAGTCTCCGCCGTGTCTTGCTCGATATGCTACCCCTGAACACCAGTGCTGGAAGCACGCGGTTCCGGCTGCCGCGGGCTTTCTTCTTGCTGGCTAGTGCTCGGGGCCCAGCGACGTCCTCTTTACTTCTTCAGAATGACACTCGTCCGCCGCTCAACTTTTGTTCTTGCTGGTCTTTTCTTGCTGGCCCTTGTCCCTATCGTTCTTTCCTGCTTTGCATATTGTCCAGTTGCTTGTCCCAACTGTTGACTTCAGTTTCTTGCTGGTTCTTTTTTGCGAGTACCCCTTTGGATGTCTTCAAGACTGAACCAGGGCAGGAACATTCGAGCCGTCAAGTCCCATCATTTGAAGGCAGCGCCAAAGCGTCTGCGCATCTCTGCTACCAATCCGCGCCATCTGCGGGGACTACCCACCGGGAGTACGTTTGAATGACCTGGCTTGGTTGCGGGCGGCAATTATAGCAACTTGCACCATTGGCGCAACAAAAGAATATGAATCGTCTTATCTTTGGTTAACTTTTTTGGTTCCTGTCCCCAACTTTGGTTCGCGCGCCACCGCTTTACCCTTATTTGTGGGCTTTGGTGGTGAACTCGCCAACTGGGCTCTTGGCTTCCGTTCCCGTGCCTTCACCCTGGCCGGAATCAGCCACAAAGAAGTACTTGGTATTGGGCTTAAGGTTCTTCAGGTGCACGCGGTGGTTCTGGGCTTTGGTCTTTTCATTGTCCGCGTAGGCCGCCTTGGCCGTTTGGCTAAGGTTGTTGGCGTCAGTGCCATAGCGGACAACGGTGCTGCCGCCGGTGTTGGTCGTCCACGCAATCACCGCCCAAGTGGGCCCGGTGCCCTCCACCCGAGGACCATCGGTGATCTTTACCGCCTGCGCCTTGGTGACGGGCTTGGCGCCTTGCGCGGCGGAAGCGGTCATCGCCACAGTCATGGCTGCAGCCAAAATCAATATCGACAATATGTTCATGGTTCAGTACTCCCGTTTGCGAGCAGATTTCAAAATACCTGGATATACGATGCGGGGTCTGAATGTCAGGTTGAACGTCAATGGATTGCTCGAAAAAGCTCCTTTGCTTGCAACTCCTTAGTTCCTTGTGTTACACACAGAAGCATGCGCAATTGGATGCGCGAGCGCATGAAGCGCCGTAAAAAGAAACCGGAGAACGAGACGGAGGCTACTGGCAAGGTAGGCCAGCAGAAGCCTCCGGTCGATGAATTCCACCCCCAACCCATTGTTCCTGCCTACGGTGAAGGCTCCGAATCGTCCGGGGCCCAGAGCAGCGCCATCGAATCACCCGCCGCCGAAGAGCCCAGGATGGAAACTGAAGTTCAGCCGGAATCGCCTTCTGCCCCTCCTCCGGGCGTCCCGGAGCAGCGACCCGTGCAGCAGGGCGGCAAGGCTTCCGCGCGCCCGTCCAAGGGTGTGGTGGTGCTTGCCATTGGATTGCCAGGTTCAGGAAAGACGACGTGGTTCAAGCGCCGCGGCGTAACACCTTTATCCAGTGACATGCTGCGCTCGATCCTTTTCGACGACATTACCGAGCAGCGTTATCAGGGGCTGGTCTTTTCCACGTTGCGCTCGTTGTTGCGCGCGCGACTGATCGCCCGCATGCCGTGGAATTACGTTGATGCCAGCAATCTGGCGCCGCACGAACGCCGCCAATGGATCAAAATGGCCAAAGGCTTCGGCTATGAAGTCCATGCCGTCTTCTTTGATGTGCCGCTCGAGGTCTGCCTGGAACGCAACCGCAAGCGCGAGCGCCAGGTAAAAGAAGACGTGATCCAGCGAATGGCCGCCAAGCTCAAGCCACCCGGCTTTGAAGAGGGTTTCGGGAAAATTACCGTTGTCCGGGTCAAGCGCTCAGGCGAGCAGAGTTAGAGAACCTTTTGCGGCCTGGTCATCCCTTGGCAAAATGCACCAGGGCGAAGATCCCGAACCACAAAAATCCCAGGTAATGCCAATACCAGCCGGTAACCTCAACGACGATACTCTGTGATTCGAACCTGGCTTCCAGAAGCCGTCCAGCGGCGGCGTAAAGCAGGGCAAACAAGCCCCCCACAAGATGGACGGCATGCGTTCCGGTCAGGATGTAAAACAGCGAACGGCTTGGATTTGAAGCCAGGAACACCCCTTGGTGGCGCAGGTTATTCCACACCAGGACCTGTCCCGCCAGAAAACAAAAACCCAGCAACACTGTAATTCCCAGCCAGGGCAGGTCGCGCTTCATTCGGGGAGGAAGTATGCCCATGGCAGCAAACTCTTCCTTCCTGGCCATGGAGCGCCGCGCCAATTCCAGGGTCGCACTGCTCAGCAGCAAAAGCAGGGAATTCGCCCATAATTGCAAGTAAGGGAGCCTGAGGGGAATCCAGTCGTAGACCCACCTGCGGGTATCCTGATCAAACCGGCCGTTGCCCATGCGGACAACGTAAACTACAGTCAATAGCACAAAGATTGCGGTCACGGAGATGATGCACAGCGTCATGCCGATGCGATAGCGGCGCATGCGCTGCTCGCGCGAACGAAAATCTCCTGGCCTGCCGTGGTCGCCGTCGTCACCTCCGCCGTATCCGCGGCGATGGCCGATCTTGCCTGGTCCTCCGCCGCCCAGCTTGGGTTTGCGTTCGATCTCTACGCGATCGCCAATGATCGGCATAAACTACTCTGATGGCCCGTTGTCGCTCCAGGTGGCCGGAGCGTCCTGCATCACAAAATCCTTTTCCACTGCTCCCAGCAGGCCGTACTCATACGGCCCATGATGTACCAGCGGCTGCCGCCCGCCAAAACCCTCCGCCGGCGCCGGAGAGGGCAAGGTCCACTCCAGTGTGCTGCACTGCCACGGATTGGCGTCTGCTCCGGGTCCTCGCCGCATGCTCCAGAACAGGTTCACCAAAAAGATGACCTGCCCGGCAATGGTGACGATGGCAGCCAGCGTAATAAACCTTTGTAGCGGCGCCATGGCCGATACATATTGTACGCCGGTTAAATCGGAATAGCGCCGGGGATGGCCGGCGATCCCCAGCAGATGCATGGGCATAAAGGTGGCGTAAGCGCCAAGGAGAGTGATCCAGAAATGCAGCCGGCCCAGACGCTCATTCATCATGCGCCCGAACATTTTAGGAAACCAGAAATACGTTGCGGAGAAAATGGCAAACAGGCTGGCCATGGCCATGATCAGGTGAAAATGCGCGACCACAAAATATGTGTCGTGCAGATAGACGTCTAGCGCAGGCTGCGCCAGCAGCGGCCCCGTCAGCCCGCCCGTGATGAAGAGCGACACGAAGCCCGCAGAAAAAAGCAGCGGCGTGGCATAGCAAATTCTTCCTCCGTACAGCGTTGCCACCCAGTTGAAGGTTTTGATGGCCGAAGGAACCGCGATGGCCGTGGTGAGCGAGGAGAACGCAAAGCCCGCATACGGATTCATGCCGCTGGCAAACATGTGGTGTCCCCAGACCATGAAACCCAACGCGCCGATCGCCAGCGTGGCGCCAACCATAGCTTTATAACCAAAGACCGGCTTGCGCGCGAAGACTGACAGAAGGTGCGATGTCACCCCCATCGCCGGCAGAATGGCGATATAAACCTCCGGATGTCCGAAGAACCAGAAGAGGTGCTGCCACAGCAGGGCCGACCCTCCGGAGTGCTCCACGGCCTTACCGCTTACCAACAACCCGCCGGGAACAAAAAAGCTGGTTCCGGCGTGGCGGTCCATCATCAGCATGGCCAGCGCCACCAGGAGGATGCTGAAAGCCAGAAGAATCAAAATCGATGTGACGAACCATGCCCAGCAGGTCAGGGGCATTCGCATCCAGGTCATTCCCGGCGCACGATAGCGAACCGTAGTCGCCACAAAGCCGACTGCGCTCATCAGCGATGCCAGGCAGAAAAGCCCGATGCTGACCAGCCACAGATCCGTTCCCAGGCCCTCGCCCGGTCCTGCCGAAGCCAGAGCGCTGAGCGGCGGATATTGCGTCCAGCCTGCTCCAGCAGCGCCGCCAGGAACAAAAAATGCCGCTATCAGGACCAGGAACGAAACCAGGGCAGTCCAAAATCCGGCAGCGGTGAGCCGGGGAAAGGCCATCTTCGAGGCACCCAGCTGGAGCGGCAGGAAGAACGTCCCAAAGCCGGCTTGCGGCACCGTGGAGAGCACAAAGAAGACCATCAATGTGCCGTGCATCGTCAATTGCGCCAGATAGTTCTCCGGCTTGATCTCACCCAGAAAGGGAATTGCCGCTTTGGGCCAGACCAGATGAATGCGCATCAGCAATGAAAGCCAGGCTCCTACCAGCACCGCAGCCAGCGAGAGGAAAAAATATTGCCGTCCGATGACTTTATGGTCGGTATTGAAGACATGGCGCCGCAGAAAGCCAGCCTGTTCATGGAGAATCGAATTGGGGGAGGGCATCTGCATCAATCTTTTGCTACCCGACTCCGTCAATGAGGCCGCGCGGCTACCAGAGGCCGAATCGGAGCAAGGGATATTGCGCTACTTCCAAAACATCACTCACTTGTGTTCTTCACCTGGGCCTTCAGCCATCTGGCAAACTCTTCTTCGCTCACCACGCGCACCACCGCGCGCATCCGGTAGTGGCCAATGCCGCACAGTTCGGCGCAGGCAATCTCATAGACCCCGGTCTTTGTGGGAGTAAAGTGCGAAAGGATCGCCATGCCTGGAACGGTATCCTGCTTAAAGCGCATCGCAGGAATATACAGGCTGTGGACTACGTCCTGCGCCCGCAGGCGCATCTGCACTAGGTGGCCCACGGGCACGATCATGGCTGTTGTGACCACGTCATCGCGCCCGGCAGGATCGCTCGGATCGAGGCCCAGCGGATTGCCCTCATCTGCCTTGGCAAACTTCTGCGCGTCTGTGCGCCCGAATACGCCATCCGGTCCAGGGTAGCGGAAGTACCACTGGAACTGCGCGCCTGTGACCTCAATTTGTATTTCGCCTGCCTGCTGCTGATGCAACATCATGCTCGACCACAGGCGCTCACCCGAAATATTGAACCAGAAAAAGATGGCCACAATCGCGAGCGTCCAGGTCACTTCCAGCTGCCAGCTTCCGCGAGAAGCAATGGCGGCAGCGCGCGGCTTTTTCGAAAGAACAAAAGCCAGAACCAGATGTCCGGCGACAAACATCCCGCCCAGCACCCAAAGCGCAATCCAGAATTGATGGTCGAACAAGGATGATTGCGCAGACGCGCCGGCAGGGAACCAATAAGGCTGCGCAAGAAAGAGATAAACGCACCCAATAAGGACGAGCAACAGCGTGACCCGGAGGGCGGCAGACATTATTTGGACCGATGGCCGTTCTTCACCAGCTTCAGAAATTCCTGGTGGACCCGCGTGTCATCCGACAGTTCCGGATGGAAGGTCGCGGCCATGATCTTTCCCTGGCGTACCAGCACCGGATCACCGCCGGCCTTGGCCAGCACTTCAACGCCTTTTCCAGCGAGCATAATTTTAGGCGCGCGGATAAATACCATTTCCAGCGGCTTTTCTCCCAGCTTGGTGCGGGCCTGCTGAATGGAGCTGTCAATCTGGCGGCCATAAGCATTGCGTCGAATGCGTATGTTCAGTACCGCCAGCGATTCCTGGGGAGGATTTTCAACCTGCGTGGCCAGAAGGATGGCCCCGGCGCAGGTCCCGAAAGTCGGTTTGGAGCTGACAAAAGCTCGCAGCTTTTCCAGGAAGCCGTGCTCGTTCAGAAAGTTTAGAAAAGTGCTGGATTCTCCGCCGGGAATCACGATGCCGTCAATGGCATCCAATTGCTCCGGCTTGCGCACCAGCGTGACCTTCGCGCCCAGTTGCTCCAGCCGCGCCTTGTGCGCTTCATAGTCACCCTGAATGGCTAATACGCCGATCTTCATGGCTCTTTCTTTGTTCTTTCTGAAGTGTTCGCTTTGAAATCCCGAGCGAAGCGAGGGAACCTATCAGCTTGGTAGCTCTTTGGTCGCTCTTAAGGAAAGATATGCCGCTCACCCGAATTGGTGCAAATATTTTGCGAGCAAGTTTGTCGTGGCGATAGTGATCCCTCGCTATGCCCGGGATTTCAGAGAGAAAGCCCTACCACCCTCTGGTCTGCAGCAAATCCCCTTCGGACATCGCCGCCACGGCCAGCCCTTTCATAGCGCCGATCAGGTCCTCGCTGACTTCAAGTAATACTTTAGGGTCGTCGAAGTGCGTGCAGGCACGGACGATGGCTTTTGCGCGCTTCTCCGCTTCCGCCGGCTCACAGAAATTCAGCCCGTCGGCCATGAAGATTCCCGAACCCACAAATACGGCTTCCGCTCCAAGCTGCCGGACAAGAGCTGCATCGGCGGGCGTGGCGATACCGCCGGCAGAGAAGTTGGGCACAGGGAGTTTGCCGGTCTTCGCCACCAGACGGACCAGCTCCACCGGGGCCTGCAGCTCTTTGGCTTGAGCATAAAGTTCTTCTTCAGAAAGAACCTTTAACATTTTCATTTCACGGACAATTTGCCGCATATGCTTCACGGCATGCACCACGTCGCCGGTGCCGGCCTCGCCCTTGGTGCGAATCATGGCTGCGCCCTCGGCGATGCGCCGCAGGGCCTCGCCCAGGTTGCGCGCGCCGCAGACGAACGGCGTCTTGAATGCATGCTTGTCCACGTGGTGTGCTTCGTCAGCCGGGGTGAGCACCTCAGACTCGTCAATGTAGTCCACGCCCAGCTCTTGCAGAATCTGCGCCTCGGCAAAATGCCCGATACGGCACTTGGCCATCACGGGAATTGAGACGGTGTCCATGATCTCGCGGATCTTCTTGGGTGACGCCATGCGGGCCACGCCGCCCTGAGCACGGATCTGCGCCGGGACTCGCTCCAAGGCCATCACCGCGGCGGCGCCGGCTTTTTCGGCGATCTCGGCTTGCCGGGCGTCGGTCACATCCATGATCACGCCGCCTTTGAGCATCTCCGCCAGACCGGTTTTCAGCCGAAGCCCAGTGTTCAGAAGAGTTCCACCGCCGTTGGCCCCGGTGGAGTGGCCGTTGGAAGTCGACTTAGGCTTGCCCGCAGCGGATGTGGGCTGCTTCTTTTCTCGAGATTTAGACATTGCGAACTCCTGTGCCGCGTCACACCATGCGTCACGGCGAAACCTGTAGAGGTGAACACACCATTTTACTAGCTTGGGAGCATTTCTGCCGACGTAATCACGCTTTGCTCCCGGACTGCGTGGCGCCGGCATTCAGGGGCTGTAAGAGCTTGGAAAACATCATTTCCGGATCGATGGCGACAAAAGTGCCCGCGCTGCGCGCTAAAACTTCGCCCTTGTCATTGCTGATCTCGGCCGCGTTGATGTGCTTCCGGCCTTCAACCCGCTGTTCGTAGCCGGTGACGGTCAACGGTTTGCCCAGAGGCACAGGCTTCAGATACCTGATCTCCATGGAGCTGGTGAGCGCCAGCACATTGCGGAACTTGTTCACTTTGCCCATGGCTTCATCGAGAATGGTGGCAATAATGCCGCCGTGTGCGTGCCCTGGAGGCCCCGTATACCGGCGCGACAGCTTGAAATGGCAGATGGCCTGGCGCGCAGATTCGTCGAGCGAGAATTTCAGGCGCATGCCTTCCGGATTGTCATGGCCGCAGCCGAAGCAATGGTTCTTTCGCGGTTTGGGTTTTCCCTGGACTGCGTGGCCGTGCGCGATTTTGTGTTTCGCCATGGGTAAAGAAAGTGATTCTAACATCTGTGGAACTTCTGTATCGCTTCCCGCGTGCTCTGTTCCTGATGCCGGAATTGTTGCGGTTCCAAAACGACTCTGGCTGACTGCTGAGTTGCCGGCCGCTAATTGCTATTTCCGTGCGACCAGCTCCGCCACGCCTTTCTCCTGAATCGTTTCGTGATAATGCAGGACCCGCAGCGATGGAAACGCATGCAACAGTTCATTCGGCTGGAGAAGGAACATGGGATGGCTGGGCCTGCTTTTAAAAGCCCCACTCATGAAACGCCCACCCGCGAAACGCTGTTGCTCCGTGGTGTATGTCTTGTAAATCAGATGTCCGCCGGGCTTGAGCGCGGCAGTCAAGGCAGGGAAGAGTTCGCGCTGGAGAAAAAAGAAGACCAGGACCAGGTCGTACAATTCGCGGCCAAGGTCTTGGGCAGTATTCAGATCCCGCACCTCTGTGACAATCGAAGACGCAGCGGCGCTTCGTCCCGCATTGTCCTCCGCCTGCGCGATGCCGACCTCAGAGATATCCAACAGCCGCACCTGCCAGCCGCGCTCCGCCAGCCAAATCGCATGACGTCCCACACCTCCGGCGACATCCAATGCGCTCCCGGGAGCACGGCCGGCAACAAACTCATCATAAGCGCGCAATAATAGTGGATCGGGATCCAATGAACCGTGTGACCGCTCACTGTATTTTTTGTTCCACAGAGTTTTTTCGTCAATTTCCATCTGCTCACATGTAGCAGAAGCGCCGGGCTTTGCGCGCGCACTACTGTCAAGAATAACCGTAAACCGCGCTATTTTGCTGCGATATACTAGTGCAGTGAGCGGACCCCAGGAAAAGACGTTTTACCTTGAGACCTTCGGCTGCCAGATGAACGTGCACGACTCGGAGAAAGTCATCGGCACGCTGGTCCATCAGGGATACCGCCAGGTGCAGACCGTGGAAGAGGCGGGACTGGTCCTCTATAACACCTGTTCCATTCGCGACAAGGCCGAGCAGAAGGTCTTTCATCGTCTCAACGATTACAAGAAGCTTCAGGCACAAGGCAAGAAGTTTGCCGTGCTGGGCTGCGTGGCGCAGCAGGAGGGCGAAAAGATCTTTGAAAAGGCGCCCTATGTATCGCTGGTGGCGGGTTCGGCATCGTATCGCAACCTGCCGGCCATGCTGGTGCAGCTTGAGGCAGGGAACCATCGCGTTACCGGGCTCGACGATCGCCAGACCGATCTGACGTTTGAAACAGAATTTACCGCGCGCAGCAACCCGCACCGCGGATACATCACCATCATTGAAGGCTGTGATAAATTCTGTGCCTATTGCGTTGTGCCGTACACGCGGGGCAAGGAACGCAGCCGGACGTCGGATTCAGTCCTGGCCGAAGCCCGCCAGATGGCCGACCTGGGCTACACCGATATTCAACTGCTGGGACAAAACGTCAACGCCTATGCCGACCCCGTGGGCAAAATGACTTTCGCCGAACTGCTGTATTCCATTGGTGAAATTCCTGGCGTGCGGCGCGTGCGCTTTACCACCTCGCATCCCCGGCACTTCACGAAAGACATTATTGACGCCATCGCCGCCTCGCCCCGGCTGTGCGACCACATCCATCTCCCGGTGCAGAGCGGATCGTCGCGCGTGCTCAAGGCCATGAACCGCGAATACACGCGTGAGATGTACCTGGAAAAAATCTCTTGGATCAAATCCGCGGCGCGCCCGATGTCGCTAACCACGGATGTTATTGTCGGATTTCCCGGGGAAACCGCCTCTGAATTCGAAGAGACAATTACCTTGCTGCACGAATGCCAGTTCGATGGCGTTTTCAGCTTCAAGTATTCGCCCCGGCCCAACACGCCGGCCCTTAGCATGATTGACAGCATCGCCGACGAGGAGAAATCGAAGCGTCTTCAGGTTTTGCAGGAACGGCAGCGCGAGATACAAAGAGCCAATTATGAAAGACGCGTCGGCCAGATCTATGAAGTAATGGTTGAAGGAAAAAACGAGGCCCGGGCCCAGGTGATTGGGCGTACCTCGCAAAACATTACCTTGAACTTTACCAGCCCGGAAAGTACAGTTCCCGCCGTGGGCAGTTATGTTAACGTGCTCGTTACCAGGAGTTTTCCAAACAGTCTTCTGGGCGAATTGGTCCAGTAGGAGGGCATGTATGGAAGTGGAGATGAAAATTCGCGGCTTGATGATGGATCCCGTCACCAACATGCCTATCGTGGTGCTGAAAGACGTTGGCAGCGATACTGTGCTGCCCATATGGGTCGGCGTCTATGAGGCAAACGCTATCGCTCTGGAGATCGAGAAGGTGACCACACCCCGGCCAATGACCCACGACCTGATCAAAAATCTGCTGATCGGCCTGGACACGCATGTTCACAAGATCGTGGTGAATGAGCTGCGCGACGATACGTTCTTCGCCGTGATCTGGATGGAGCGGGAGGGAAGAGTTATCAGCATCGATTCCCGCCCCTCTGACGCGCTGGCGCTGGCTCTGCGGCTGGATTGTCCCATCTACGTAGAGGACGAGGTGCTCAAGACTTCCAAGGTGGCCAGCACCGCCGCCGACCGCATTTCTTCTGACGATCTGCGCAAGTGGCTGGAAGGCCTGAATGACGAAGACCTGGGCCGTTACAAGATGTAGCTCTTAGCCGCGAATGAAACGCGGATCTCGCGAATCTTCCTGTAGTCGGGCGAGGCCGGCTTGCATGACGAGCCCTCTGTAACAGGTGCACGAGTCGCACAGAGCTGACCTATCTCTCGAGCGGTTTGGAGCGAAGCGACATGCTTCCAGAAGAACAACTCCAGCGTCTCTACCTCGCCGGCTTTGAGCTCGAAACCTTTGACCGCTTTCCCAAAGCCATCGGCGTCCTCCGCGACGGCTGTATTGCGTTCCTGGTGCCCGGCCCGGACGGCCTTCAGATCCTGGGCAACGTCGGCTGGCGCATGGGAGAGAGTCTTGGACCTCTAGTTGAACGTAATCATCGCAAGCTCTTCATTCATAAGAGCGAAACACTGGAAGCAACTCCGGAGCGCGTAGCAACTCTGGAAAGGTTCAGGGCTGACCTCAAAGCCATACTTCGCGAGGAAAATGCTCCCTAAATAAATCGAGCGTGCTAAATCCCTACGTTTTCCCGGTCCTTCGGTTGGCTTTGCCGGCAGTCAAAAGGGAACGAGGGCCAAATGACCTACTTACTGTTTGCGCGTACATCAGGCGGGGGATTTGTATTATCAGCGTTGTCATATTATTTTACATAATACTTCTTATCGGACATTATATTTATCCAATAGGAGCACTCAAATCATTGGGTTTTCCGCGAATCCGGCCGTTCCAGTCCGATAACACCGCCCTCACTCATACCGCAATGCCACCATTGGGTCGACCCGCGATGCTCTTCTGGCCGGGATATACCCTGCAAGGGCCGTTACAACCAGCGTCGCGGCAATCGCCAATGCAATGCTCCACGGATCATGCGGACCCAATCCGAACAACCGGGCCTTGAGCAGACCGGTGGACGCCCAGGCTGCGGGAAGTCCGGCGGCAAGACCTACGACGACGATCATGGCGGTTTCGCCCAGGACCATACTCAGAATCGTTCTTCGTCCGGCGCCGAGGGCCATGCGAATTCCGATCTCGTTGGTTTTTCGCGCGACTGCGTATGCCATGGTGCCGTAGAGTCCCACGCAGGCTAGAGCCAGCGCAAGAAAGCCAAAGGCAGAACTGAGCGCGGCAAGCGTACGGTCCAGGAACAGGACTTGTGAGACCACCTGGGTCTCCGTTTTCATGTCCACCAGCGGAACATTCTTGTCCAGTGCCAGGCCTTCGCGCCGAACCGCGGCTGTCAAAGCGGGAAGTCCGGCTTCCCCGCTGCGCACCATAAATGTCATAAAGTTCCACGGGATCGGGCTTTGCAAATGGGAGAAATATGCGGTGGGTGGGACGTTATCTCTCAACCTGGCGTAGCTGACGTCATCCACGACGCCGACAATCTCAAAGCTCAAAGTCTTCTTCGCCGATCCCAGTTCCAGATGCCGGCCCAGCGGATTGTCCCCGTGCATATATTTGTCGACGAATTTTTGATTTACCGTCACCACCAGCGGCGCCGTCCGAGTGTCTTGTGCTCCCACGGTGCGTCCCAGGCGCGTACGAATGCCTAACGTATCGAAGTATTCAGGGCCCACGATGTGGCGGTAAATATCCACCCGGCTGCCCGCAGCTGTGTAACCGGGAATTGCTCCTACGGTGATGCTGCTTCCCTGGCCAATGGGATTACGATCGGCAAAGCCGACAGACTGCACCCCCGGAAGGCGTTGCAACCGGCGTTGCATCTCCAGGTAAAACTCATCCAACTGTGGCCCCTTGTAGCCATTCAAGCCAGGACGCACAGTAAACAACAGCACATTTTGCCGGTTAAACCCAAGGTTGACACCTTGCAATGTCTGCAACGTGCGCAAGAGAAGGCTGGCGCTGACCAACAACAGAAGGCAAAGCGCCACCTGTCCGGCCACCAGGAGTTTGCCGGCAGAATATTTTCTGCCGGCAGTGCCGGTAGTGGATTGTTTGAGCGAGCTCAACAGGTCCACCCGGGTTGCGCGCAAGGCCGGGGTAAGACCAAACAAAATGCCGCTCACTACGCAGATCAAAACGGTAAAACCGAGGACTCGTGCGTCCAGGTGCAGCTCAAGCATAACTTCCTGGCGCCCGCTGGAAAGCAAAGCCAGCAGGACTCGGCCTGCCCACTTCGCCACCACCAATCCCAGTGCGCCTCCGCAAAATGCCAGCAGCACGCTTTCCGTCAGCAGTTGACGGATGAGCCGCATCCTGCGCGCGCCCAGGCTTAGACGTACGGCAATCTCACGCTGCCGGGCGCTGGCTCGCGTGAGCAGCATCGCCGCCACATTGCCGCAAGCAATCAGGAGCACCGCTCCCACCATCATCATCAGCAGGACCAGCGAACTGGAAAACTGCCGCCGCAATGCATTCAGTCCTTGTTTGACCGGTGTTACCTGAAGCTCAGGCTTGTTTACGTCAGAGCCGGCATGGATGGCGGCCAGACTGTGGTCGAAGACCACGCGCAATTCGGCCTCAGCATCTTTTTCGGTTACACCCGGCTTCAGCCGACCCACCACGCCGGCCCACCACGTCTTAGGGTCTGTAAGATATGTGAGCCCGCCATCTGTGGGGCCTTGCCGCGCTTGTTCCGCGGAATACCGCGAAAGCGGCACAAAAATTCCCGGCGAGCTGCCCGGCTCCAGGCCAAAGAAGTCCGGCGGGGTTACCCCGACAATCGTGATTGGCAGGCCATTGATGGCCATCGTCTTCCCTGGCACGGCTGGGCTTCCACCCAGGCGCTGCTGCCAGAATTTGTAGGAAACCATTGCCACCGGCAGGGCCGATGCCTGGTCGTCCTCCGGCATTAACGTGCGTCCAAGAGTTGCTTGTACTCCCAGGCCGTGAAAGAAATTTCCAGAAACACCCTGTATCTGCGTCGCTTCCGCATGACCGTCAATGCCCACATTGACCGCATCATCATTTGCTGCGAAGGCAAATGTAGCGGAAAAGACATGGTTCTGGTCGCGAAACTGCTCATAGGCGGAATAAGCAAAAGAATAGCTGGTGAGTCCTTCACCTTTCTCGCCAAATCCGTTGCCTTCGAGGTCGCCCAGATATTTATCCGGCCAGTCTTTGGCATGCCATTGCAGCATGACAAGCTGTCGCGGCGCTTCCACCGGCAGTATGCGCAGCATCACCGCGTCGATCGCGCTGAAGATCGCAGTATTGGCCCCGATCCCCAACGCCAATGACACAACCACGACGGCCGCAAATCCAGGCGTGCGGCGCAGCATGCGGACGGCGTAACGAAGATCTTGCAGGAATGTCTCCACAAAATGGAGCCCGCGGAGCTCGCGATAGGCTTCTTCGGTTTGGGTGATCCCGCCAAGATCCAGCCTCGCTGCACGCCTCGCCTCCTCTTCCGTCATTCCCTTACGCCGCTTTTCTTCCACCAGCATATCCAGATGCGCTTGCAATTCTTCGTTGAACTCGCGGTCTTGTTCATCCTTCGCGAACAGCCCCTTCACCCGTGCGATCAGGACACGCAGCCTGGTCATTGAGTACTCCCGAGCCGGGCCCATGGAGCCCGGCGCTTCCTGTTGTCAGCCAACAGAAGAATAGACGACATCTCCTTTTGAATGTCAACAGGAGAATGCTGGAATATTCCCATTTCAGAAACACGGCTCTTCCCTGGAGAGCCATCAGACTCAAAGTACTACTTTAGGTTGGAATAGGGTCCCAGCCACACGCCGGGCGATGGCCAGCAGTTCCCTTTGCCCGGCAAATACCCTCACCGTTCCCGCCTGGCTGAATTCCGGCAGGTTGACGGCGCCGCCGTGGCGAATTCTGGCCGCGCTCTCCCCCGATGCCACCACGGCGGGAAATTCCGGCAACACCAGGCGAGGATGGAGAAACAGTTCGTCGAGCGTACCGGCTGCCTTGGCCGCTTCCAGATCTTCCAGGCTGTGCGATTCTTCTATCGTGAACTCACGCACGGCCGTCCTTTTGAGCTCCGCCAGATGCGCCCCCGGACCCAGTTTCTTTCCTAAATCGTGCGCCAGTGATCGCAGATATGTTCCCGAGCTGACCCAGGCCCGGAAGCTGGCTCGCTTGCCGTCACAGGATAAGAACTCGAGTTGTTTGACCTCGACCTGTTTGGGCTTCAAATCTACGGGTTGTCCTTTTCGTGCCAAGCGGTGGGCGGGGATGCCGGCAATTTTCTTGGCGGAAAACGGCGGCGGATACTGCTCAATGGGACCGACGAATTCGCCGGCGGCCGCCCGAACCTGCTCCAATGAGAGGCTTACCGGTTGTTCGGGCCCGGCAGGCTCGCCTTCGGCATCATAGGTGTCGGTCGCCCAGCCAAAGCGGATGGCTCCTTCATAGCGCTTATCGGCGTCGTTATAGAACTGTGCCAGGCGGGTAAAGCGGCCCAGAACTAGAGGCAACACGCCGGTCGCCATGGGATCGAGCGTGCCCAGGTGGCCGACGGACTTCTCTCCCGTGATGCGCCGCACCTGCGCCACCACGTCATGCGAGGTCATTCCGGCCGGCTTGTCGATAATCAGGACCGCATCCACTTGAGTAACTCCGTTTTATCAAGCATCATACTGAAGAAGCTGCCAACGCATGTTACCCATCCGAGATGACGCTCCCCGGTCGACAACACCGTACATCAACTATTTTCTGATCGTACTCAACATCGTCATATTTGCTTTCGAGTGGTCATTGCAGCTTTCCGGAGGGACACGCGCCCGGGCCGATTTCACGATGCAGTTCGCGTTCGTTCCCCAGCATGTGGCCGCCTGGATGAAAGGGTACCTTCCCGCCTCTGTCGCCTTTGTTCCTCTTTTTAGCTCCATGTTTCTTCACGCCTCATGGCCGCATGTACTGCTGAACATGTGGGGGCTGGCGATTTTTGGAGACAACGTGGAAGACCGTCTCGGCCATTTCAGTTACCTGGTGTTTTATGTCCTGTGCGGTCTGGGCGCCGGCATTACCCATCTGCTCTTTAATTTCAATTCCCCGGTGCCGACGGTCGGAGCCAGCGGTGCAATTGCCGGGGTGATGGGAGCGTATCTTGTTCTCTATCCGCGGGCGCGCGTGCTGACGTGGTGGGGATTCTTTGTTTTCTGGCTGCCTGCCTGGCTGGTGCTTGGTTACTGGCTGATCGTCAACCTTCTGAGTGGCGCCGCTTCCACGTTGACGGTAACGAATTCTCCCATGGGCGGGGTTGCTTTTTGGGCCCATGTAGGCGGGTTCGTCAGCGGAGCGTTGTTGGTCCAGCTTTTGCCCACGCGGAAAAACGTGTACGCCTTTGAAGACTATTGAGGAGACAAAACTTCTCGGTGCGTGCACTGTTCTTCTAGAGTACACCCGCGGCCGGGCCAATGCGGATCTCGTCAATCGCGGCATTCGCCGGAACAGAAACAGCATGCAGGACCGCTTCCGCGACAGTTTCAGGAGAGACCATCTTTTCTCTGGGCGCATCCGGCCAGAATTGGCCCCAAATCTCTGTATCGGTAGCACCCGGAAGCAACGCCACTACGCGAATGCCGCGTTTTCTCAGGTCTTCACGGAGCGCCTGCGTGAATCCCAGGGCGCCGAACTTGGACGCATTGTAGGCAGCCATGCCGGCAAACGGCTGCACTGCCGCAATCGAGAGATTGTTCACAATGGCGCCGCCCGCGCGCATCCATGGCAGCGCCGCGCGTGTCACCAGGAACGTCCCCGTCAAATTTGTGGCGATGACCTCGTTCCAGGTCGCAAACGGCAAGTGCTCGACCGGCGCAAGCGCGTGGGCCACTCCGGCATTGTTGATGAGCACGTCAATCGTGGAATAGCGCTTGCCGATCTCCTGAAAAAGCTTCTCGACCGACCCCGGATCACGAACGTCGCATGGAATCGGGGTGACCTGCGCTTGCTCTTTTGTAAGTTCGCCGGCCGCGTTGCTCAGGCGCTGGGAATCGCGACCGGTGATGACCACGGCGTATCCATGGCGCGCGAAGGTTCGAGCCATCGCCAAGCCGATGCCGCGGCCGCCGCCGGTGATGACGGCTACCTTAGCTGGCCCCGTTTGATGCGCAGACATTAGAACGAGTTTCCGTTTTTGCCGTTGCGAATCAGTGAAAGAAATTCTTCGCGGGTTTTTTCACCGCTCCGGAAACTGCCCAGCATGTGCGAGGTCACGGCTGAAGAGTGCTGCTTTTCCACGCCACGCATCATCACACACAGGTGACGCGCCTCAACCACCACGCCCACGCCTTGTGGCTGGATGGCATTCTGTATGGTCTCCGCAATCTGTACGGTCAGGCGTTCCTGCACTTGCAGGCGGCGGGCAAAGATATCCACCAGGCGGGGAATCTTGCTCAAGCCCAGAACCTTGCCGTTGGGGATGTAAGCCACGTGGACCTTGCCGAAGAAAGGCAGCATGTGGTGCTCGCAGAGGCTGAACATCTCAATGTCTTTGACGATGACCATCTCATCATAGGTCACGTCAAAGAGTGCGCCCTGGAGCACCTTGCCGGCATCCTGCTGATAGCCTTTGGTCAAATATTCCAGCGATTTCTGCATGCGCTCCGGCGTCCGCGCCAGGCCGTCGCGGTCGGGGTCCTCTCCCAGCCGCAGCAGCAGCTCACGCAGCAACTCTTGCATGCTGGCCTCCGACAACGGCGAGGTTTCATAGAGTTTCTTCACAACAGATCCTGGTTTCACCCATGGTCTCCTAATAGCGGATTTCCCTGCCCCCGGCATACTCAAAGGAATTCAGCATGGTTTCTTCCACGCGAACCTTGTCGATCTGCGCGAGTCGAAAATCTCTTTGCAGGATGTCATAGACCTCTACGCACAGATTTTCCGTGGTTGGCACGGTTCCTTGAAATTCGTCTAATGTATTGAGGTTCTGATGGCCAAAACGTTCCAGGATTTTTTCCTGCACAAAGCCGTCCAGATCCACCAGATTGCATACCATCCCGGTACGGGGATCAACCTGACCGGCGACTGTAACCTCCAAGGCATAATTATGGCCATGACCGTGGGGGTTGTTGCACTTGCCGTAGATATCCCGGTTCTCTTCCGCGGACATGTCATCGCAATGCAGCCGGTGCGAAGCCGAAAACCAATAGCGCCTTGTCAGATAAGCCTTCATGCTTCTCCGTAGTAATCCACAAACAGGTCCGGCGTCTCATACACGCGGACGCGATGCAGCTCCGCCAGATTCAGCTTGGATTGCAGACGGCGCCAGATACTGATAGCCAGGTTCTCCGTTGTCGGTATGCGATCTCTGAATTCAGCAACTTCCTTGTTGAGGAAACGATGATCCATGGCATCGATCACCTCGCGATTCATGATCTCCTTCAGCTCCTTCAGGTCGACTACGAACCCGGAACGCTGGTCCACTTTCCCTTTTACGGTGACCTCCAGCGTGTAGTTGTGCCCGTGACCGTGCGGATTATTGCACTTGCCAAAAATGCGCTGGTTTTCTTCCGGGGTGAACTCCGGATTGTGGTAGTAGTGCGACGCCGAGAACTCTGCTTTCCGGGTTAGATAGACCATGTCAGATAGACCATCAGAATCAGCTTTTTAGCTCAGAACGCCCTTTGAGATTAGATGAATCCCGTGCTGCACTGGGTGCGGATTGTGGATACTTCCGCCCCTTCCATGTTAACTCGCCCCGCATATTGAAATGGAGATGAGAACGCAACAAAAGTGACACAAAAAGAGGTAACCCTAAGAATGCCATGAGGTTAGCCTTCCAGGGGAAATGCGCGCGCCGGATTCGCATAAGGAAAAAGAGATAGCAAAGTACGCCCATAGCGAGCAGCAGGGCTCCGCTGCCCAGGCGGGATCGAGCCACCAAGATCAGTCCGGTCGCGAGCAAGAGCACAATCGCCACGAACTCAAGCGCACGCCTTGCCGCCAGCAGTATCGGATGGCGGAAAAGTATAGCCAGTCCTTTCGACCAGCCCTCCCACATGGCGCGAAAAGTGCGGTACATTCTGGTGCGCACCAGGCCGGCGCCATGACGAAACCAGATACCATGACCCGACTCTTTAAAAATTTTTGCTAACTCAATGTCTTCAAGGACATTGAGTGGCAATACACCATGCCCTCCGAGGGTCTCGTATACCTCACGCCGGACCAGAATGTATTGCCCGTTGGCCGCCACAGTGGGGTCAGCGGGGTCATTGACTCTTTCCGAAGAATAGATTCGCACAAGATCGGCAAATACAACCGGCATGACCGCCAATTCCCACCAGGACGTTGTTTCCTGCTCCGGCGAATAAGAGAGCAAATCCACGTTGCGACTCTCAGCTTCACGTACGGACGCAGCCAGCGATCCGGGATAGTGGAAGGTATCGGCGTCAGTGAACAGCAGCCATTCGGCGGTGCTTCCCGCAGCACCGGTGATCAAGGCGTTGCACTTCCCCGTCACGCCCGGCTTGAGTTCGCCCGCACTCAACACGCGCACCTCAGGAAAAGATTCCGCAATGGTCCGGGTCCGGTCTGTCGATCCATCGTCTACTAGCGTGATTTGAAAGGAGATCCCCTGCTGGGCTACCAGAGACCGAAGGCAGCGGCCGATGCAATCCTCCTCGTTCCGGGCCGGGACAATGACGTCGACAGTTACTTCCGCGTGGGCTGTTTCCATAGGAATCGGGTTATTATAAGGGGGTGAAATCCGTTCACGTCCTGATTTCGGTTTTGCTCGCGATCGCCATGGCGGGCTGTGTTGGCTGCAATGATCAGCCCAAGCTGCGCCTGATTGGCTCCGTGGCGCCGGATTTCACCGTGAAGGACTCTGACCGGACCGTAAACCTGCGCGATTTTCGGGGTAAGATCGTAATCCTCAACTTCTGGACGAGTTGGTGCGAGCCCTGCATTATTGAGATGCCGTCACTATCGCGGCTGCAGAAGGAAATGGGCTCCAAGGTCACCGTCCTGGCCGTAAGCACCGATGACGACCCCACCGCGTACCATCGCTTCCTCCGGCAGTACAACATCGATTTTCTGACTGTCAACGATCCCGCGAAGCAAAGCAGCGACCTCTATGGCACCACCGGACAGCCTGAAACCTTCATCATTGACCCGTCTGGGAAGTTGCGGCGCAAGTTCATTGGCCCGGTGAACTGGACCAGCCCGGAAATCGTGGAGTATTTGCAGAAGTTGTAAATTGGCTCCTGTGTCTATCGCGATCCAAGCCGTATTCGCATTCCTTGCATGCCTGGGGATTGTCGTGGGCTCTCTGATGCTGTTCGCGCCTACTCGATATCCCAATCTTTACACGCGATTCCTGAATGAGTATGTGGTTCGCCGCAAAACCAGCGAGCATGGTCGCATTCTCGCTACTCGCGCGCACGGGTTTGTGATGGTGGTAATAGGGGCTTTCTTTTTCTTCGCTTTGGCGCTTCGGTAGATCATCAATTACCGGCTTTGCGAGGCGGCAGAAAGCTCTTCTTCACCTTGGCCACAATCACATAGTTGGGATCAACCATTTCGTTCAAGTGAATCTCCGCGACCTTCGAGAGCAGTTCATACGCGTCCATCTCAGACAGGCCGTAGTCGTTGTGGATCCAGCCGACCAGCTCGGTAAACGCGATACGCAGCGCATCGTCGAGCGGGCGGTACGCTCCGACGGTCATGATGTAATCATCATTCTCGAAGCGCGGCCAGTTGATCTTCTTGCCTTTGATCACGTGCACCTGCAAGCGTCCGCGCAGCGCGATTTCCAAAGCGGTACCGGCAATCTCACCATCACCCTGCACCGCGTGGCCATCACCCAGGAAGAGCATCGCGCCGGGAGTGTTTACGGGAAAATACACGGTGTTGCCGGCGCTGGCCTCGGGCGAATCCATGTTGCCACCGAAAGCCTCAGGAACGACCGAGCTGCGGGCTTCGCCTCCGGCCGGGGCCACGCCAATGCAGCCGAAGAACGGATGCAACGGTATCTTCACCTTGTAATTGGAATCAAGAGCCTGAAACGTTGCCGTGTTGGTGGCGCGATCGACGGGATAGAACCAGATCTTCTCCTTGATGGGCTCGTTGAGCATAGGCGTGTAGTTGGTAGAGTTGATGGCGCCAAAGCCCGGGGCCAACGCTCCGATGCCCTGGTCGCTATCAAGCTTGATGTCGAGGATCTTCACTGCCAGCGTGTCGCCCGGCTCAGCGCCATCAATGTAAAACGGGCCGGTGAGAGGATTATCGCCGGGGGCCATGCTGAGCGTATCGCCCGGTTTCTTGATGGCATTGCCGAAGCAGTCAACCGTGTTGGTCTCAAGAATGTTGCCGGACTTGAGGTGGGCGACCGGATTATAAGAGGCAGAGTAGGTGTACTTCAGCTCGCTCGGCTTGAGCTCATAGCGGACAACTTTGCCCTCTTCAGGGTTCTGCGCGCAAGCGGCAGCGGACAACAGCAGCACAGCAAGACCAGTTTTCATCGGCGGGATCCTCGCGCAGGATTATAGAGAAGCCGCTAGCCGCTGGCTACCTGCGCAAGAGCGCGATCGACAAGCTCAGACTGCCGGCGATATTACTGTTGCAACCAAATCCAGCCGATCACCATGGCAGCCAGGGCCACGATACACTGTATCCAGCGTGAGTAAGTGCGATGCACGCTGTTAAATTCACCCGTAAGCTTTGACAGCTCAACATAAGGCGCCAGGCCGCGGCGGAACCAACCCTCTAGCACGACCTCGTGTCCCACGTAGCTTTCCGCCTCAGAAGTGCCGAAGATGAACCTGGCAAATGGAATGGATTGCCGGTAAAGGATGAACATAATGCCGGTGGCATCGCGCAGGACAAGGTCCGGGCTCCAGAAAGCACCGGGCTCGCCACGGCCCAGGATCTTGCCCTTGAGCCGCACCGCGCGCGGGCGCATCTGGGAGACTTGCACATCTTCAAGCAGTGTCCCGATCGAGGCGTCCTGGAACTTGCCGCGATAGCGGTACGCAACCCGGAGAATCCAGGTAAAACCTGCGAGAATGAGGAGCGATGGTACGGCCTTCGCAGGCAGAGCGATGCCGAGATAAGTGAGCGCGCCGGGGAACCACCAAATCGTGAAAAGCGCTCCAATACACAGCAAAGGTGCCGCCCAGACGAGGACCTCCAGAGGAAACGTTCCCCAGTGCAGTCGCAGATCCTGAGGCAACATATACCGGGTGCCTTGCTGCATTGCCGTGCCCTGGCGGTTCAGTTCGCGCACGCGCAGTGCGGTGAGGGGGTGCGTGGAATTCAGTTCATAGAACCTGGCCCATGGATTTACCAGGTCCCAGCGCATCACGGCGGCAGCGTCCGCGAGATTGGCGCCAAGAGCCAGCGACTTTCCCGAATGCAGGTTGGAAATCCCCATCAGGGCAAGCGAGCCTCCCAATCGCCGCTCGCGGCCCCAGCGCGATTTCTGTTCCTTGTCGTCTTCCGCCATCGCTTTTTGATATTCGCCATCGGCCCTTACCATGCCATAGGCAATCTTGACCAGCGCAGAAGAGAGGTCATCCGGCGCATGGGTCACTTCCGCGGCATAATGGTCGGCAAAGTACTCACGGGTGCGGTTCAGCAGGAGCACAATGAACTGGCTTACCAGATAGCAAAGGTAGGCAGTGTAGGCAATCGCGCGGAAGTTGCTGATCTTCTCCGTGACAACATAGAACTGGTAAAGCAGCATGGGGGCCAGCGCGGCCAGGGTCATTACGGCAAAGTCCCAATGCTCAATATGGCCGATCTCATGCGCCAGAACAGCGTTGGTTTCTTCCGGCGTCAGTATCTTGAGCAGTCCTGAAGTGACCACAACTCTGGCATCGCTCCGCAAACGGCCAAAAGAAAATGCGTTGGGCGTGCCGCTTTCAATGATGCCAATCCGCGGCACTTTCAGCCCTCGCTCCGCACATAGCTTTTCGATGAATTCACGGTTTCGCACGGGCAGGTTAACGCCCGCATCGTCCCAATGGATATCCAAAATCAACTGGATGACCCAGGGCGCAATCAGATACTGGAAGGCGACCCAGAGCACAGGAAAAGCCAAGACAGCCCAGACGGGAGCATGGGAATGGAGTAGATAAGCATCTCCAATCGCAAAGACCAATCCATACAATAGAAGTAGAACAAACAAGGACCGGGTAATGAACTTCATATTGGTCTCCTGGCTTAGCTATCGGCAGATTTGTTGAGCTTCTAGTTTCATCCTGATTCTACGATAGAAGCCAGTCAAACACTACTATTAATATCTAGTAATATTCAGCCTCAGCGGCGGAGCTCCTGAACGAAAAAAGCCTGCATTCTCTATCTGGAATACAGGCTTTCTTGTGCTTGTGCAGGCCCGCGCGGCTACCGCGCGAACTGTTGATCGATCATTGCACCACCAGCGTAATGACCGATGTATGAGTTGTGGCACCCGAGGTCGCGCTCACCGTTACGCTGAATGTGCCCGCCGGAGTTCCGGTGATCGGGGGAGGAGGCGGGGGTGAGCCGCCGCCGCACGAGGCTATCGCCAAGACCGTCATCGCCAGCATCAGAAGCGAGCAGATCGCCCGCACGCTGCGTTTCCTGCGCGAAGCGCCGCCCAGGAACACGATTCCCAGGAAACCAAAACTCGCCAGAGCTGCCAGCGTGGTCCCATTCAGCGGACGAGCTGAAGCCACCGAGCGCGCCGTAGTGCTTATGGTGAGCGTGGTGCTGGCCGCGCTTCCGTTAGGAGTCAACGTGGCCGGATTGAATGCACAACTTGAGGCCGCGGGTAGACCGGAGCAGGCGAAGCCGATGGTTCCCGCAAAGCCGCCCTGCGGTGTGACCGAAATGTTATAGGTGGCCGTTTGCCCGGCAGGGATGGTGGCGCTGCCGTTGGGAATATTGACGGAGTAGTCCGGCGGCGGGCCGCCAACCACGGTGATGATTACCGGAGTGGACGTACTGCTGGCGTAGTTGATGTCGCCGGCATAAGCGGCGGTAATGGTATGCGCTCCCGCTGCCAGTGACGATGTCTGGAACGTAGCGGTGGCGTTCGCTTGTACCGCCGTGGTGCCCAATATGTTTGAATTTTCAATAAAAGAGACGGTCCCTGTCGGCGAAGTTGGATTGCCGCCGGTGTTGACCGTCGCAGTCAACGTTACCTGGGCTCCAAGCGCAGGATTGGTCGAGCTGGCGCCCAGGGCTGTTGTAGTTAGCGCGGCACCCACGTTTACCTGCACCGCTGATGAGGTACTGCCGGAATAGAGAGTGTCTCCTGCGTACGCTGCCGTCACCTGATGGACGCCCTTGGGCAAAGTGGAGATGGCAAAAGTGGCCAGGCCTGTGCCATCGACTGGCGCTGAACCCAGCGTGGTTACGCCCTCGCTGAACGTTACGGTTCCAGTCGGTACGGGAACGCCGGTTCCTTTATTGATCTGCGCATGGAACGTGACCGGAGCTCCCAGAGCCGGAGAATTTGTATCCGAGGTCAGCAGAATACTATTCGGAAAATTGGCGGCAGCGGCAACTTCCCAGGCGCCGCGCCCGTGCGTCCCAATCCTGACCTTGTGGGTGACCTTGTGTACGCTCAGATCGAAGACCGCAACCCGCGGCAGGCCGGTTCCGTAAGCAGCCCAGGTAGCGCCGCCGTCAATTGAATTGAAGACACCGATGTCCGTCCCCGCATAGAGATAACTTGAGTTGAGCGGATCAACGGCGAAAGAATTCACCGGAACATCCGGCAGCCCCGTGGACGAAGCCACCCAGCTCCCTGCGCCGGCGGCAATGTTGGTCGTCTTCCAGACGTGTGAAGGAGTCCCATAACCATCAAGCGTGACATACGCGGTATTTGCGTTATGGGGATCGATCACCACGCGCGCAATGAATTTGGCGGCCCAGGGACCGGTCACTTCGGGAATCGGGTTGGCTCCCGTGGTAGTGGCGAATACCTTGCCATTGGTAAGGCCGACGATACGAACATTATCGTCCTGCGGCGATACTCCGATGGCGCTGACACGAAAGTTTCGGTTCTGATTGGCGGCGTCGCAGCAAAACAAAGCCTGGCTGACCGGGGTCATGGTGGAGCCGCGGTCGGCGGAGCGATAGAGACGGTCGGTGCCAAAATACACCGTGTTGGGATTTCCCGCACCCAAAGCTATGGGAGCATAAAAAAGAACAGCATCCGCACAATTGAAGCCGTTGGCCGTAACCCCGGGCTGCGCTGGACACCCGAACAAAGACCACGCGCCCTCGCTGGCGCTGGCGACGTTGGTTACGCGAGCCAGAATGATCTGCGACGAGGTGGAGTTGAAGTAGGTGTGATACATGGTCACGCTCGTCGCATCCACGCTGTTCTGATCAATCGCAGAATAACCGCCGTCGCCAAAGTCGGCCCGGGTCCACGTGCCATCGGGCTTCAGGAATTCGGTGCCATTGTCCTGGGTGCCGCCGATGCTGAAGTTTGCATCCGTGGGGTGCACGGACAGGCTTACGAACTGCGTGGCATTCAGACCGGTCGTATTCACGCTTGACCAGGTGGCGCCGCTGTTGCTGGAACGGAAGATGCCGCCATCGTTGCCCGCGTAGATCACGGCGGGATTGCTGGGAGCGATCACGGTGGCATGCGAATCCGCGTGGAGAGAATTCTGACTGGAACTGAAGCTCGTGCCGCCATTGATGGATTTGCCCATGATGCCAGAGCCGCACTTGCCGGTGCTATTGCCGGCTGCGCCGCCCAGGTAGATGACGTTTACATTTGTAGGATCGATCGCCGGCGCCATGTCATAGAAGCACTGGCCGCCGCAAAAACCGGTAGCGGCAGGAACGGCAGTCCAGTTCAAGCCGCCGTCAACGGAGCTGCTCATGGTTCCTCCGGCGCTGACGGGAGGCCCGACCGGAGGAGTGCATGTAACAACCTCATCAAAAGTCACGAAGAATGTCGTAGTCGGCCCCGCGCCAGAACGGTTGACGGCAAACTTTGCAATCGCTTGCTTGGCGACAGTGCGGGTCCAGGTTGCGGTTGGAGGCACGGCCCAGGGACTGCCGCTCGTGGAAACCCAGACACCGCCATCAGCAGCCACAGCGTTAAAAATGTTTACCAGGATGCGGTCGGGGTTGCCGGGATCCATCGCCATGTCCGTAACGGCCGAGTTCGCGTTCGCCGCGCTCTGGATCGTGAGCCGCGCGAAAGTTGGCGTGGCGGACAATGCGTTGCTGGAGAGATATACGCCGCGCGTAGGCAGAACATTGAAGGTATCCGAACTCAGACCACTGAACCCGGAACTGCTGGCAACCAAAATCTGATTGTGGTTCGCGGGATTGACCAGGATCTTGACGATCGAGCGGCCGGTAAACACATCATTCACGCCGTCAGAATTAAAGGGACCGGAGACGATGGGCGTCACGGTGTTCGCATTTTGAATCACGTAGACACCCACGCCGAAGAAACTGTCACCGGAGAAATTTCCTTCGCCCGTGCCGACAAAGAGAGTCGTCGCATCGGTCGGATCCATGGTGATGGCGCCAATCGCCATCGACTGCGCAGAATCCATGATTGGAGTCCAGGAATTTCCGCCGTCAAGGCTGCGGTAAACACCGCCCTGGGCCGTGCCTGCGTAAACTGTGTTTTCGTTGGCAGGATCAACCACGATTGCCGTGACCCTGCCACTCACCGGGACCTCGCTTGTGTCAGTCTGTCCATTCGGGATGGGAGCGGGGCCAAGCGGACTCCAGGTGGAAACGACCGGAGCGGCAATCAGGGCGCTGAACGGCGTTAAGCCTTGCGGCGCGCGGCGCAAGAACTGTTCCTGAAACTCCATCCTGCGGATGGCCAGCGAACGCGCTTGCGGATTGCGAGCCAGGTCGTCCAGCCCGCGCCGCGTCCGGATCTCCTGATCGCGCAGAGCGAAGTACTCTGCTTCCGAGATACGGCCGAGCGCGAACGGAGGAATGTCCGCGCTGTCCGTCTCCGCTTCAGGGGCGCCCGCCTGTGAAATCTGCGGCGTTGAGGCTGAAGCTTTTGGAGCAGCCGGCGCATCATTCTGAGGCATATTCTGCGCGAAGCAAGTGGCAGCGGCAATGATGACAAGAAAAAAAGTAAGCACTGCGGAGGTCGGACGGGGCGAGATACGCATGGCACTCCCAACAAGGTAAGTAACCTAAAGCGACGATGTTTCAAGGGCCCGGGATTCAGAGTAGCTGGTTAGAAATCTTGGCATTAACCGCCGTTTCAGTCAACAGGGAAAGTCCTGCCAAGAAGCCAAGGAAACCTAAGAAAAGACTATAGTTTGGCCCTACGCAGCCGCAGGGCATTACCTATGACCGATACCGAGCTGAAGCTCATGGCAGCGGCCGCAAAAACCGGTTGCAATAGCAGCCTCATCAACGGATATAGCACACCGGCGGCGATGGGAACACCGAGCAGATTATAGATAAATGCGAAGAAGAGGTTCTGGCGGATGTTGCGCATGGTAGCGCGGCTCAGGTTGCGGGCCCGGACAATTCCAGTGAGATCGCCCTTCACCAAAATAATGTCGCCAGTCTCCATGGCCACGTCGGTGCCGGTGCCCATGGCAATTCCCACGTCCGCCTGGGCCAGGGCAGGCGCATCATTGATGCCGTCTCCGGCCATGGCCACAACGTGTCCCTGGCCCTGGAGTTTTTTGATGATGGCGGATTTGTCTTGCGGCATTACCTCGGCTTCGAATTGATCGATTCCCAGTTGATCCGCGATTGCCGCGGCTGTGGCGCGATTGTCTCCGGTCAACATGACAAGGCGCAGCCCAGCCAGTTTCAGGGCCTGAATGGCGCCGGGAGCCGACTCTTTGATTGGGTCCGCAACAGCAATCAGACCGGCGGCTTGGCCATCGATGGCAGCAAGCATCACCGTCTGCCCACGGCGGCGTAACTCGTCCGCCCGGTTCAGAATGCCTTCAGCGCGGATTTGCCTGGCAGCCAAAAACGCGGCATTGCCCACGGCGATTTCGCGGGACTCAACACGGCCAATCACGCCTTTTCCCGTAACCGATGCAAAGCCGGCAGCCTCGCTGAGTTTCAGGCCGCGCTCCTCCGCCGCTTTCACGATTGCGGCCGCCAGCGGATGTTCGCTGGAGCGTTCCAATGACGCTGTTAAGCGGAGAAGTTCATTTTCTGTCGTATCGCCGACGGCGATCACCTGGGTTACGCGCGGCTTCCCTTCCGTCAGCGTGCCGGTTTTGTCGAGCACCAGCGTGTCCACCTTCTCCATGGTCTCCAGCGCTTCGGCATTTCTGACCAGAACGCCTGCACGCGCCCCGCGGCCGGTTCCGACCATCACCGCCATCGGGGTCGCCAGCCCCAGCGCACACGGGCAGGCGATGATCAGCACAGCTACGGCGTTCACCAGAGCATGCGCCAGTCGCGGCTCGGGACCCCAAATGGCCCATACGATGAACGTGAGCACGGCCACCAGCACCACGGCCGGCACGAAATAGCCGGAGACTTTGTCGGCCAACGATTGGATAGGAGCACGGCTGCGCTGGGCCTCCGCCACCATGCGCACAATCTGCGCCAGCAGGGTTTCCGATCCCAGCTTTTCCGCACGCATGATGAATGAACCGGTCTGATTCACCGTTCCACCCACAACTCTTGCTCCAGGTGTCTTCACCACGGGCATCGACTCGCCGGTGATCATCGATTCGTCAACCGCGCTGCTTCCTTCTTCAATGGTTCCGTCCACCGGAACCCGGTCGCCCGGGCGGACACGCAGCCGGTCGCCACGGTGGACATGCTCGAGAGAAATCTCTTCGTCGGAGCCGTCCGGGCGCAAGCGCCGAGCGGTTTTGGGGTTGAGGTCGAGCAGCGCCTTGATTGCGGAGCTTGTCTGGCGGCGTGCGCGCAGTTCCAATACCTGCCCCAGCAGCACCAGCGTCACGATGCTGGCGCTGACTTCAAAGTACACTTCAGGCCGCCCGGCATGACCGAAAAAAGATGCCGGGAAAATGCCCGGCGCCAGGGTCGCAATCACGCTGTAAAAGTATGCCGTGCCCGTGCCCATGGCGATCAGCGTGAACATATTCATGTGTCGATTGACGATGGACGCCCAGCCGCGTTCAAAGAAGGGCCAGCCGCCCCACAGGACTACCGGAGTCGCCAGCACGAGTTGCAACCATTCCATCCAGCCTGCGGGCAGGTTGCGTAACGGACTCCCCTGGACCATGCCTCCCATGGAAAGCGCAAGCAGTGGAATACTGAGCGCAACTCCAACCCAGAATCGCCGTTGCATGCTGCGCAATTCCGAGTCGTCTTCCGCGTGGACGCCGGCGGCAACACGTGGCTCCAGCGCCATACCGCAGATCGGGCAGTTGCCCGGACGGTCGCGAACAATCTCGGGGTGCATGGGGCAGGTGTATTCGATCGTTTCCGGTTCCAGCGCCATCCCGCACTTTGGACATGCTCCGTGTTCGGTTTCGCGAACTTCCGGGTCCATGGGACAAACGTAAGTGACAGTTCCCTTTCCAGCCGATGGTTCCAATGGAGGAGCCGCAGCGATTCCACCGATTTGCACCATTTGCAGCTTCGGCGGCTGGCCTTGGGAGGATTTTGGAGCCAGATACTTTTCCGGATCGGCCTTGAAGCGCTCAACACAGCGCGGGCTGCAAAAATAGTAAGTTTGCCCTTTATATTCGGCCGACCCGCGCGCCGTGGCAGGGGCAACATCCATGTTGCAAACGGGGTCTTTCACGGTGATTTTTTCCGGGTTCATTCTATTCGGGTCGTTTTTCCCTGAAATTCAAGTCCTGGCCCTCAGCGGGCATGCCGGTAGAAGAGTTCCGTCAGTTCGTCATAGGTGCGCTGCGCCTGTTTGGCATCTCCCGAGCGCAGGGCCTCCGTGGCGCAGTGTTGCAGATGGTCTTTCATCAGGATGCGCTCCACCGCGCGCAACGATTCATGAATGGCGGACATCTGCACCAGCACGTCCGGGCAGTAGCGTTCGTCTTCCACCATCTTCTGGACTCCGCGGACCTGGCCTTCGACCCGGCGGAGCCGAAGCAATAGATTCCGGCGGTCGCCGGTTTCGCGCGGCGTATGGCGGTGCGCTTCCTTGGGGGCGGTTCTCTTAGGCATAACCAGCACGCCTCTTTCGTCTTCGATCTCGATTATACCCCCCCAGGGTATAGACAAGTCAAACCGAGGCTGAGGATTTGGGCTATATTTGTATGTTCCGCAAAACGATTTCGGCTGAAGAGCCCGCGCCAGCCGATCGGCAAATTCAAAGGAGCGCAATGACCCTGCTTGACGTGGTTTTCAAATACGGCACACCGCCGGGAGAGAAAGAAGTGATGGCGCTCAACAATGCCTGGGAAGTTTATGGCGTCCGCAAAATCAAGTTTGACGTACAAGAGCGCACCATTCGTGTGGAGTACGACGCGTCACGGTTGAACGACGGAGAGATCGCGGGGATCCTGCGGCGCGCGGGGATTGACCTGAGGGAAAAAGTGCTGCTGGTTTAGCGGCGTTCCGGCCGGAACTCATCGCCGATTCCGTCGACAAAGAATTCCACGTGTCCGCAATGTGAACATACGTACATGTCGAAGTGTTCCCTGTCGATCCCTAATCTCCCAAGCCCCGCTCCTGAAAACTTTTTGTGCCCAGATACTTCATGTTGCTTTCGCAGCGGAGGCATTCCAGAGAATCTGTCTGCTCGTCTTCACGTTGGAGAGTTATGGCCACTGAGAGTCGGTTTCATAGCTTTACTGCCCACATTCAGGCGGTATTGCGTTATGATCTCCTGGCCCGCCGCATATAATTCCGTGAGTGGGTGCGTTCTTTGATTCAATTCCATTTGCGGTGCACGTGCTGTATAAACTCCACAATTGGTCACCACGTAAAAGATAACGTCGCCTGAGGCAGGCAGTGGAAATTGTCTTGTCAATTGCATCCTGGGCTGGAATTTGTGCCCTGCTGCAATCATCTGCAATCCGGCATCCCGGATCGATTTATATGACTCACTGCCTCCTAAATAGCCACCCCCATTGCTTATATAAATGCTGGCCGTACCATCAGCATAAGCAGCTATGGTGGACGTGCGCCGCGTAAGAGCCATATCCATCAGGACAGCTCTTGGTTCATTGGGACCGGTCTTGGATGACTCTGCTTCTTCACTGCCAGCACTCGATAATGCCAGCTTCCTGAAACCGAGGTAGGTAGACTTCTTGGCTTGAGCTTTACCTTGAAGAATTCCAATCGCAATAGCCAGCACGAACACCAGCGCAATGACGCAAATCTTGATGACCATCTACTTACTCTCCATGTGCCAAAAGAATGAGCACGGATTTGTAGAAATACAATCCGCTATTGGGGGTGGATCTCTATCTTAAAACGGAAAAACAGTTGGCTGGATGTATGACCTCAAAAAAAAGTAGAACCTTCGTTCTGCTCAGGATTTCGGCTGGCGGCTCCTGCTCGGCGTTGCGCTTCGCTCAGGGTCATGGTGGGCAAGAGATCCTTCGCGCAAAAGCTGCGCTCAGGATTTCGGCTGTCGGCTCCCGCTCGGCGTTGCCTCGCTCACGCCGCCAAAACGCCTCAAAACCAGATCCTTCGACTCCCCTTCGGCCAAAGCCTCAGGGTCGCTCAGGATTTCGGCTGTCGGCTCCCGCTCGGCGTTGCCTCGCTCACGCCGCCAAAACGCCTCAAAATGCAACGAGGCACTTTCGAGGGATCTCTGGCCGTTAGATCCATTCGAAAGCGCCCCGATGCGCGCCACTTCGTCTGGTACTTGTAATAGCATCCTCTGTGCCATTTCCGGACTGCTGAAAATAAAAGGGTTAGCGGAGACTCTCAGTGGAAAAGCGGGTAGGAATTCCCTGCCCTTGAAAAAATTGCCCTGTCGATTCTTCCCAGGGCAGTTTCCCGGAGCGGTTCCCCGGCGAATATTACCTGGTGGCAATGGTTCCGCGGCTTTATTCTACAAACCGCTATACAAAACAATCACTTAGCAAAATTAACCGCGGTTCCCACACAGGAGGCAATGCCCTGCGTGGGCTTTCGGCGGCTACTAGAGAAGAAGGAGAGTCCGCATGTCACATTTCGACCCCAGAATCATCAACGCGAACCCCAGGTCCGCTGCCGCGCCAGTCCTGATCGGTTTAGGCGTGCTCCTGGTGCTCATTCTTATGTGGGCGTCACTGGCTTACGTTCCCGCCGGAAACGTAGGCGTGCTGGTTTACTTCGGACGGGTCACGGGTGAGACGCTGCCGGCGGGGACCCATTTTGTTTCCCCATTCAAGATCAACCATGTTTTCTCCGTGCGCACACAGTCCCAGGAAGAACACACCTCCACGCCATCGATGGAGGGCCTGAACCTGGAGATAGATACGTCGCTCATCTATCACCTGGAGCAGAGCCATGCCGCCGACGTTTACAGCAAGCTGGGCCCGGACTACGCGCGCACGATCATTGATCCCAACCTGCGTTCTATTATTCGCGACACCACGGCTGGACATTCGGCCAACACACTGTATTCCAGCTCACGCAAGCAAGTGGAAGACGAGATCAAGTCGGGATTGAAGGCCACCCTGGAGCCGCGCGGCATCGTGGTTGAGAGCGTCCTGCTGCGCGACATACAGCTTCCGCACACGCTGCGGGCTTCGATTGAAACCAAGCAGCAGGCGGAGCAGGAGTCGCTGGCGATGAATTTCCGGCTGCAGAAAGAACGCCAGGAGGCCGATCGAAAAAGGATTGAAGCCCAGGGCATTCACGACTTCCAGCAGATCGTGGCCCAGGGCATCAGCGCGCAGTTGCTGCAGTGGAAAGGCATTGAGGCCACGGAGAACCTGGCCAAGAGCCCGAATGCGAAGATCATCGTGATTGGCAATGCCAAGAATGGATTGCCGCTGATTATGGGTCAATAGCCGCCGGGTGAACGCGGGCCTATTTCAGCGCAAACAACGCGTTCACGTGCGCATTGATGGTCACGGATTGCGGGGTGAATTCAGCCATCGGCGGAGGCGTTGCCGCGGGCGCTGCCATGGTTGCGCGTTGCGCCATCACCATGGGCACGATGTTGGGCTGATTGACGTCGACCGAGGCATAAAGCAGTTCACCCAGCGCGCGTCCGCCGGCGGTGGCGACTGCCTGGGCCTGGTTGCGGGCTTTCTTCAGGGCGTCCTCGGATGCTTTGGCTTTGGCCTGCTCGATATCTTCCAGGGTGTAATTCACGGACTGGTTTTGCGTGTCTTCGATATCGGCCAGCTGTTCGGTGATCGGGCCGACTTTGGCGAAGTCGCGCAGCTTGAGAGTTACGTCGGTGGCGACGCGGTAGCCGACCACCTTGTGTTTCGGGTTTTTCCAGTCATACATGGGCTGCATCTGATAGGTTCCGAATTGGGCGCTCTTCACATCAATGCCGTTGCTCTTCAACACCTGGCGCACGCGGTCCACCGCCGCGGCGGCGCGGTCATAAGCTGCGCGCGAGGTGTCCTGTTGCGAGGCGACGTCCATGCGTATCACAGCAGTATCGGGTGCGGCTTCGAACTTTCCATCGGCGCCGGCGTAGATGGTGTTGATCTGGATGGCGGCGGGAGTGGAAGAAACTTGAGCCAAGCCGATACATCTGAGCGCCAGAATAAAGAGGAACGAACGGCCCAACATTTTCATGGGAATCTCTCTCTGAAAAATACTAACACTCGCGGGAATCTGAAGTTGCTGGCCTGTTCCGCCGCCACCCCATATACCTGAGAGCTATTGACGTGGGGACGTCATGAATTTAGGCTAAACGGGCAGGACAAAAGCGGAGGAAAAGATAAAGATGCGTCGTAGAACTGCTGTCCTCTTGTTATCCATCGTGGTTTTAGCTGTGCTCCAGGCGGGCAAAATGCAGGCTCAAAACGAGAAGAAAGAAGCTCCACCACCACCTCCTGAACCAAAGATCAAAGTGGGAGAGGTTTTCCCCGATTTCACGCTCATCGACCAAAACCGGAATAAGGTTTCTTTGCGTGACTTCAAGGGCAAGAAGAATGTAGCTGTCGCATTCGTGGTCTTTGCTTTCACCGGTGGTTGAACCATGGAGATGCAGAACTTCCAGAAGAACCTGCAAAAACTGGAAGCTGCAGACACCCAGGTTCTGGGTGTTAGCATGGACAGCCCGTTCAGCAACGCCGCATGGGCGGAAAAAGAAGGATTCAAGTTTCCCATCCTCAGCGATTGGGGTGGCGACTTTACCAAACAGCTCGGGATCTACAACACGCAATATCACGCGGCACGCCGTGTGACCTTCCTGATCGATAAAGAAGGCAAGGTCGCAGAGATCACCGTTGACCGCGAAGCGGTCGATCCCACAAAATTGGTCGAGTCCTGCGAGCGCAGGAAAATGAAAAGCTAAATGCCGGTAACAGTTCAGACTGAAGCCCGCCGCGACGTTTCCTCCCGGCGGGCGCTTTTTTTGCTTTCCCTTGCCCAGTTGCTGGCCATGTCACTGTGGTTCACCGGAACAGCCGTGATTCCGCAAATCACTACGCTGTGGCATTCAGGCTTGGCCCTGGCATCATGGCTTACCATCGCTGTGCAGATTGGGTTTTCCATCGGGGCCATCACGTTTGCGCTCTTCAATATCCCTGATGTCTTCAGTCCCATCAAAGTCCTGGTTGTTTCCGCCATCGCGGCAGCCGCGGCCAATGCCGCCTTTGCTTTTGTCGCCGCGGACCCGCTCGCTGCCATCCTGCTGCGCGGAGCGACCGGTTTCTTTCTGGCAGGCGTTTATCCCGTAGGCATGAAGATTATCGCCGGGTGGTTCCAGCGCGGGCGCGGACTGGCCCTGGGAATCATGATCGGTGCGCTCACCGTTGGATCGGCCGTGCCCCATGCCCTGAACTCATTCGGCGGAGTGCCCTGGCAAGCCGTGGTCCTGCTGGGCAGCGCGCAGGCATTGGTGGGAGCCATGGTTGTGGCATTTGCAGTACGGGAAGGGCCATTTGCCATGCCGCAATCGCGCTTCGATCCGGCGCAGATTCTTGAGATCGTCCGCAACCGGCCATTGCGGCTGGCCAATCTTGGCTATCTGGGACACATGTGGGAGCTCTACAGCATGTGGGGATGGATCGCCGTGATCTTCGCGGTTTCCGTTGGATGGTCGCGGTCAATGTTTGAGGCCATGGCAGCACTGGCGATTGCGATCGGCGCCGTTGGTTGTATCTGGGCAGGCGCGGCCAGCGACCGTTTGCAGGACCAGACTTCCGCTATCCGGGTGGCCCAGCGCGCGCGAGTCACTATGATTGCCATGGCGATAAGCTCAGCCTGCTGCGTGCTGGCGGCGCTGGTGCTTCATCGTCCGGCCTTGCTTGTTCCCCTTTCTCTGATTTGGGGCATCGCCGTAATTGCCGACTCCGCGCAGTTCTCCACCATTATCAGTGAGGTCTCAGACAAGAACTATGTAGGTACGGCGCTGACCTGCCAGGTGGCGCTGGGATTCTTGCTGACCGCCGCGGTCATCCGCCTGATGGCCGCCATCGCCGATCATTATGGATGGAACTGGGCCCTGGCCAGCATGGCCCTGGGGCCGTTGCTCGGCATCTGGGCCATGAGCGGACTGCTTCCACGCAAGCAGACGGCACAGCAATAGGGATGAACTGCACTTGCCGGTCCGCATGATATTCTTTCCCCGTTCTCATTCCCAAAAAGGAAACAGGAAACGGAGCCCTGTCATCCCCATGAAACTACGGACCTTTCTTCCGTTTGCTCTGCTCTTTGCATTGCCCGCCTCTCTGGCGATGGCCCAGGCGCCCAAAGCAACTCCCGTTCCCCCGTCGCCACAAATGCCGGCCACCAGTGAATCCAGTGTGACCGAGCCTCCCCATGAACTCACAGCGACAGATGTTCACGCATTTCTCGATGGCTTTGTCCCCATGCAGTTGGAGCGCGAAAACATCGCCGGCGCGGTCGTGCTGGTGGTAAAAGACGGCGCCATCCTGTTCGCCAAAGGTTATGGCTATAGCGACGTAGACAAGAAAGCCCCTGTCACCGTGGATGCCACCCTTTTCCGTCCTGGCTCCATTTCCAAGCTCTTCACCTGGACCGCCGTCATGCAACTGGTGGAGCAAGGCAAGCTCGACCTGGACCGCGACATCAACGAGTATCTGGACTTCAAGATTCCCGCGAAATTTGGAAAACCGATTACGCTGCGCAACATCATGACGCATACCCCGGGCTTCGAAGAACAGGTCAAGGACCTGATCAATGAAGAGGGCGCTCCCATCGCCACGCTGAAACAGCATCTGATGGAGCACATCCCTGAACGCATCTTCCCACCCGGGACCACGCCCGCTTACTCCAACTACGGCGCATCCCTTGCCGGCTACATCGTGGAGCGCGTTTCCGGACGCCCGTTCAATGACTACGTGACGGACAACATCTTCAAGACGCTGGGAATGTCGCGATCGACTTTCGCACAGCCGCTTCCGGCCGAACTGAAGCCGCTGATGTCCAGCGGCTACAGAACAGGTTCCGGGAAGCCCAAGCCGTTTGAAATTATCGAAGAGGCGCCGGCCGGAGCGCTCGCCGCCACGGCCGCCGATCTCTCGCGCTTCATGATCGCCCATCTTCAAAACGGAAAGTTTGAAAACGCGCAGATTCTGCGTCCGGAAACTGCCGCTAACATGCACGCGCGCCAGTTTGGTCTTAGCCCGGCGCTGAACGGCATGTGCCTGGGCTTCTATGAGGAATCGCGCAACGGCCATCGCATCATCGGCCACGGCGGCGACACCATTTACTTCCACAGCGACCTGCATCTCATTCTCGAAAACGGCGTGGGATTCCTGGTTTTATACAACAGCGCCGGCAAAAGCGACATCAGCCCCCGGACCGCGCTGTGGGAGCACTTTCTCGATCGCTACTTCCCTTACACTCCGTCAAAAGTTGAAAAGCTTGCCACCGCCGATGCCGACGCTAAAACGGTTACCGGCCACTATCTCAGCAGCCGCCGTTCGGAAAGCAACTTCCTGAAAGTTGGCGCCGTGGATGACAACGTCCAGGTCACACCCGATGAAAACGGCACCATCAAGATAGAGCCCTTCAAGGACTTCAACGGCCAGACCAAGAAGTGGCAGGAGATTGCGCCGCTCGTCTACCGCTCCGTTACCGGCCAGGACATGATCGCCTTCCTCCGCGACGATCATGGGCAGATGCAACTGGCGGTCAACTTCCCTGCCGTCGTCCTGCAACGTGTGTCTCTGATCACAAACAGCGATTTCAACCAGTTCCTGATGCTGGCGGTCCTGCTGGTTCTGGGTCTCACTCTTTTTGGCTGGCCGCTGGCGGCCATTATCCGCGGGCACTACCATCAACGGCTGGAGCTGGATGCCGGCTACATGCGCCTGCGTCCCTGGGTGCGCGCTGTGTGCGCAGTGGATATCGCGTTTCTCGTGATTTTCTTCCTCGCGATTACCAGCGACTCGCCGGGCGCCTTGAGCGCCCGCTCTGACATCAAGCTACAGGCTATCCAGGTACTGGGTTTGATCGGGGCGCTGGGGACAGTCGTGGTCTTTCTGGCTTGCATGCGCTCGTGGAGAGACCACCATCTCTGGTTCTGGGCCAAGGTCTGGAACCTGCTTATACTGCTTGCCTGTATTGGTTTTGTGTGGTTCTCCTATCACTGGAACCTGCTGAACTTCAGCATGAACTATTAGGAGTTTTCACCACGGCGACACGGAGACACGGAGAAAACCTAGGATTCCCATGAAGCTGGAAAACGTTCGTCCCATGCTGGCCGTCAATAATATTGACGATACCATTCTCTTCTATCGCAACCTGCTCGGCTTTGAATGCGTGAGCCGCGCCGAGGGCTGGGCCGCGCTGCGCAAAGACCAGGTCGAGGTGATGATTTCGCTGCCCAACGCGCATGAGCCTTTTGAAAAGCCCACGCTCACCGGCTCAATCTATTTCAATGCCACCGACGTGGACGCGCTGTGGGAGCAGATCAAAGACAAAGCCCGCGTCGTGTACCCGATTGAAGACTTCTTTTACGGCATGCGCGAGTTCGCCATCCGCGACAACAACGGCTACATCCTCCAGTTCGGACAGGAAATCAGCGATCCCTCGCAGATCCCGCCGCCGGAGATGGATTGACGAAGCTTTCACCGCGGAGATGTGGAGAACAGCATCTTCGCAACGAATGCGAAAATGGACGCTCGTCAATTTTGTGCGATATAGACGGGCCTTTGGAATCCGGCGCTGGGGCCTGGGATAATAGAAACTAAAGTTAAGGCGCCCCGGCAGAGAGTGCGCTAACGGCAGAACCGGAAGAAACGCCGGTTGCTTGCTCTTCGCGGCCAGGGTTCCGGCGCAATTGATATGCAGCGGCCAGATTCACCAGGGCCTCTACCGAAAACCACGCCGTACTCACAATAATGACGATCAGCAGGCCTGCTGTGAAGAAATCGTGCCTTAGGCTCGCAACCGAACCCGCAGCACGAAGACGCAAGGCGGTATGCCAGATATATGCGGAACTGAGCAGCCATGGCGCACAAAACAAGCTGAACACCCAAAGCCCGGAAATGGCACGTCCGGCTAATGTATCGGCATCGAGAAGCATCCAGGGTTCGTCTCCGCCACTGTGCACATCGGAAAGTATCTTGCTGAGGCGGTCCGACAAAACCACCAGGCAAGCAAGGACACCTATGAAGACGATGACGCCAATGTGCTCCACCGGAAAAGAAAGACCGCTCACCGGGATCTCGACATTTTTTGCCAGGACCGCGTTCTTGGCCGCAAAATACGTGGCGGCGAAATTGTCTTTCGCGTCGAAGCCACCACGAACCGCGGCCGTTGCAGTTGCGGTTGGTTTTGCAACTCTGTCGGTAAAGTCGATCACCGCGTAGGCGCGCCAGGACTGTGACGACCCCGATTCCGCCACATCCACTGCAAAGACAATGCCGTCCTGAAAGTTGTCGAGAGCATCATGAACTTGAACAGAGACAGGGCGTATTTTCACTTCCTCGGCCCAAGGTATCTCCAAATTCAACTTCGGAGGGGTATGCGCGCCCAGCCAGGCAAAATCGCTGTTCAAATCATCATATTTTTTACCCGTCAACTTGCGTTCGAACAACCAGTTGCTGAAATCGCCCACATCGGACAGCGCTGTCACAACCACGTCGTGAGCAAAGCCCGCTCGAATCTTCAGTAACTGCTCAAGATTTTGTCCGTGCGACCAGGCACTACCTAGTCCAAAGATAGTCACGAGAAGGCTGGTCGTCGCGACTTTTCGGGCCGATGCAATGTACTGACCGGAACCGGAGGTCCGGTTGCGGATCGATAGGCTACGCATGATGGGCAATTGTGTGTTTTCCGCGACCTGAACGGCTGGACCAATCGCTAAAAGGAAAACCATGATGCTGTAAGGAAGACACTTTTCCAGAGCGGGGCCCAATCCCTCCAGAAACCCGCCGTTACTATGAACCATGGAGACCCAGCCTGCGGGAACGGAAACGATCATGCCAATCCACGCAAATAACAGCAACGATTTGTTGCAATATAACAAGAGGGGCTTAGTCTCTTTTTTCCTCTGGGCCCAAAATACAGCAAACATCATCGGGAGCCAGAGCCATCCGGCAAATTGAAAACCGATTGCATTCAAATCCCCCGATCCAAGGCGCAGCAGGCGCCCAACTTCCGTAAAACGATCTCCGTCCAGCCGGTCGAATATGTCGAAGAATGTCAGTAACAGCGAGGAAATGATGAAAGAAATGAGGTAACTCGCACAAACTATGCAGACAGCTCGCTGTGCCCGCTCTACCAGCCCGCCAAACCGCACAATAGAAACGCTAAACAACAAGCCAAACACAAAGTAGGACACTAAGACAGGAAAAAGAGGTAGTTGATCAGGATAAAGAGGGATAGGACTACGGTAGCTGCCTTCCATGGCTAACGATCCTGCAACCAGCAGCGTATAAGCGGCACAGAATATCATTCTTCTGATTGATGCTCGTAAAGACCAGTAGTAGTCCATGACTCGGTTGTCCTATCTATGCGACACCTAGGGATTGTTTGTGGGTTGTATAAGCAACGATCTTCACGGGCGCGGGGTTCTCCGAGGGTAAACTGAGCCGGAGTCTAACATAGTATGGTGAGATTGCAGCACGATGCTAGTTATTACCCGAAACCCATTTTGGGAATGAGGATGGCCTGGCAGCGCATGCAGTTCCGGGCATAGCTCTGACCTGTTACGAACGAACCACAGTCGCGGGCAGCTGTGCCACCGATTTGGGAAGGAAAGTCTCCGGGCTAGGCCGGGACTGGTTTAAAAAATCGATGCCTATTTGTCCGGCGTGCCGGCATTGATGGCTTCAAAGCCTGCAAGGAAGTCATCAAGCTCCTTGCGAACCTCGTCCAGTTCCTTGGCGTCGGGTTTTCGAAAAGACACGTCGCCTGCCGTTATGACATAGATCCGTCCGTTGGCAGTAAATACGGCGTTGGCGGTCAGCAGATCAAGCACCCTGGTGGTGTTGCCGCTGGGCGTGAACTCCGTCTCGGTGATTGCGGAGCCTTTGATGGCCAAGTCGATGACCCGCCATTCGCGGCCCCGCGAGGTCTGCACAGTTTGTTTATCCTGGATGCCGCTGAAGGTCTGAAGAACATTATCAATGTTCGGTTCGCCCTTTGGGTTTAAGGAAATTACGCGATAGAATTTCCCAAAATCATTGGTGAAAACGACCTGGGAGGCGACGAACTCAGGCGTTTTGTCAGTCTTATCGCGCGCAGCCCCGCCGACGCTTTCATCGATCAACAAAGGAATGCGAATGCGGAAGTCTTTCTCGGGGCTGGTATAAACGTTGTCCTTGATTGTTCCTTTAACGTGCTTCTTGATGCCGGCCACGCTCGTGATACTCAAAGCAAGGATGATGCCCGCGATTAGGCTGGCCACGGTTACAGGTTTGCGCTGATGCAACATTGCAGCCTCCAGAAATCGATTCAACAAGAGGCACTATAGGCAGGCGGAGAGAAATCAGGAAGCGGCAAAGAACGGCAAAGCTGGATTTTGTCGGGCTTTTGTCGCAGGAACGAGGGCGACTCATGTCAACGTGAATCGCCCATTCCCAAGCTTTGACTGCTATTGGTGGCGACTGGTGATGGCGGAACGCTTTTCCGGTTGGGCCCTGAGCCGGCCAAAGCGTTCGGCGTCGTGGTCTTCACGTCCAGCAAAGAGGCGGAGGAGATCACGGTTAGCGACGGCGCGAAGTTCTTCCGTGCGGTTGCGGAAGTCAGGCAGGCAGTCGAGGGGGAAGATGCCCGGCTTTTGCAGACGGTCAAGTCTTTGCAAGCGGTCAAACGCGGCGAGGGCAATGCCAAAGCCACGGTTCAGGTGACGCAGGGTTTCAAACAGTTGGGATTTGACCTACGGGTCAGGGTTGGGGCAGCGGCGCGCGAGTTGCGCCAAAGGATTGGAGCGTTTAGCTTTGTTAATAGCCATCGTTGCCTCCTATTAAGGCAGTGTTGGTTAGGGCGCGTTCGGTGTTACAAGCACCGGGCGCTGCCCGTTCGGTTTGGCTCTTGGCCATTAGCCAGAGGTTGTGGGTTATTTCTTCTTTTTTGGTTTGCGAGGTACAGGCGATTTAGCCTGTGCCTTTTGCTTTTCACGGAGTTTGGAGTAACGGGTTTTCCTGCCGTTGGCGATCTTGGGCAGGAGTTGGCGGACGTGTTCGATTTCTTCCTCACTCCATAAACGGACCCGCACGCCGCCGATACGAACAGGAGGCAGAGGGACCTTCTTTGCCGCAATATGCCGGTTCAGCGTCATGAGACTGATGCCTAGCTTCTTAGCCGCCTGCGGCGTGGAGTAGAAGTCCATTATGGTATTACATAGTAACAAATAGATATGGAGTGTCAAGTAAAAAATTCTCTGATCGTATCTCCGCGCAGGTATCCCTTCAGTCCTTCAGGCGCTGCAAACGAAGGCGAGGGAGAGTGGAAACAAGAGTACTCCCTGAATCAACATGGCAGATGGACGCATGACCGGGGTCCTTCCACTCCTGCTCGCCTCGCTACCCTCGGTTCGCGGTTCGGTCAGGATGACAGAATTTAAAGGGGTGGCCAGTGAATAGAGCATGCGCGGATACACATGCATGGGGGGATGTTTCAGCTCCGGGGGAGAGAGAATTTCAGATGGCGTAAGTCTGGGATAAGAACGATTTCAAGTTAAGATTACGATTCACCGCAGCACAGCACGAGGCACGACATGGCTAATCCGAAACACGTGGAGATCCTCAAACAGAGTGTTGAGGCGTGGAACAAGTGGAGAAAGAAGAATCCGGACATTGTTCCGGATCTCAATCGCGCGGCCGGGGATCAGGCCAAATACCATCGCATGGGAGCGCCACAGAAAAACACCAGGAAAAAGTCCATTGTACGTATTCGCTATTTATTTGTAGGCGAAACTCTGGTAAAGTGGGCAAAGGACGGGTATTTAGGGCGCTTCCCGAGTTCATATAACCCAGCAGGCTTACCTCGGCGGCTTAAGCCGGTATGGATGGCAGTTACCTGCACCCCGCGAGGGATACAGCAGCTCTGGAACCGCTATAAGGAAAGAGGACATATGACAGTCATGTTTGCCCTGAAGGTGCACAGAGATACCAACAAGGTCCAGGTTTTGATGCTGTGCCCGGAGTGCCGCGAAGAACTGGACGTGGAAACAGACGAGATAAGAGTCCGTTTCAGGTGCGATCAGCACGGTAAATTGGGAATGACATCGGTTGAGGAGTTCACCGAGGTGCTGGAGAAAGTGCAGAGGAGCGTTGCGGAACAGCACGGTCTGGGTCAAGCTGTGCGAATCAACTTCATACCAGTCCCGCCGCCGAGAGTGCACTAACACCGGCGGTTGCAACCTGGTTTAGGGGCAAAAGAGGCCGGATTCGATGACGATCCAACGGGATTGGGGAGCGATTGAAGCTGGAGTTGACTGGGATGACTGGAGCTAAGCGCTTTGGAATCCTAGGTGAGGGCCATGGGGGGTGGGGCAGGGGTGAAGAAATTGCCATAATTGCCATAATTTGTAATCGCCGAAATTGGAAAACGTGACGATGGAAGACAAATACAGCCCGGAGCACCCAAAGGAGCACCGAAAAGCGCCGGCGGCGCGCTATGCCTACTATCGGCGATGCCAGGTGTTCCGGAAGAATGGTGAGTGCAAGGCGCCAGCGGAGAAAGACGCGCAGATTTGCTATGCCCATGCCGGTCAGCGGGCGATGGCGCTGCGCAGGGAGCGGGAACGGCGGGCAGTGCTGGCAGAGGCGGTCGCGCAGATGCGGCGCAGGGGCCGGCCCGAGTTTGAGGCGAAGGACTTGTTTATGGATTTCAAGGGCATCCAGGTAACGCTGGCGGTGATGGCCCAGGCTCTGATTGACGGCAGGATTGATTGCAAGACGGCGGGACGGCTGGTGGTGCAGTTGCAGACTGTGTCGAAACTGTTGCGGATGGTTCACCGTACGAAAACCAAAACCTTACCACGGATTAACACGGATAACGCGGATCTGAAAAAGCGAGCTAAGGCGGAAGAACCAAATCTCACCACGGAGGCGCGGAGGCGCAGAGAAGAACCAGGGTTGCCGCAGATTTGCGCAGACGAGCGCGGATTGGGTCGAGAGAAGACTTCAACCACAAAGGGCACCCGTTCGACTCCCCTTTCGCAGGCTCAGTGCCGCTCAGGGCAGGCAAAGGAACACGAAGGGGCGCCGCAATTGAGAACCGCAGCGGTTGCCAAAGACACCGGCAATGCGGCGAGCACCAGGAATGCGAAGATCGTCGTGATCAGAAGCGCGGAACGAGCAGACGCGCAAGCGAACAGCCCACCGGAATGGGCGCGGCCGGCATAACGTTCGCGACAAGTTTCGGCCGTTTTTAGTTAGAAGTTTCTGGCTGATACCAGTCAGAACAAGATCTTTGACAACTTAATTGGAGTTCGACGGCGTTGTAATCGGTGCGTGACATCTTGCTGCAGGACGTCATAAGGAGAGGTGCTTTCCAGTTCCTTAGCGACCTTTGCGGTGAAGCTCGTTCCCTACCCCATCGCGGCGCTCAGCTTTTCCAGCGCCGGACCAAGCTCCTGCGGTTCCTTGAGCACACCGGCAAAGAGGTCGCCCACGCGGTCAAACCGGCGCAAGACGTTAGCGATATGAAATTGCGCCGGCTTCAGACCAGGGACAACTTCTTCCCACTGGAGCGGCGTGGCAACAGGGGCTCCGGGATGGGCGCGCAGAACGTAAGGCGCGGAGATAGTCTTGCGGCTGGCGTTTTGCAGATAGTCGAAATAGACCTTGCCTTTTTCGCGGGCGGAAACCATCCGCGGCGTGGTGAACAGGTCAGGCCGTTCGGCTGCTACCCAGCGCGCCAGGATCTCGGCGAACGAGCGCGTCTGGGCAAACGTATAGATCGGCTCCACCGGCACATAGACGTGCATGCCGTTGCCGCCGGTGGTCTTGGGATATCCCTTGAGTCCGATCAGCTGCAGCTTTTGCCGCAACAGTTGTGCCGCTTCAACAATGCGGTCATAGCCGCAGTGATAAGGATCGAGGTCGATCAGGATGAAGTCGGGATTCTCCAGCGATCCCATGCGGCTCATATAAGGGTTCTGGTCGATGCAGCCGAGGTTCGCCAGATAAAGGAGAGACGTTTTATCGTCGGCGATAACGCGCGTCTTTGAATTGGACTCGGAGTCTTCGTCGTCTGCCAGCTCTTCCCGATGCAGCCAGTCAGGAAAGCCGGAAGCGTCTTTCTGAAAGAAATAATCCTGGTCGATCCCGTTGGGATAGCGCTTGAGAGATAGCGGGCGGCCCTGGAGGTGCGGCACCAGCAGATCAGCCACCGCGGCGTAAAAATTGATCACGTCGCGCTTGGTGTATCCATCCGCCGGATAAAAGACCTTGTTGAGGTTGGTGAACTTGAGACGCCGGCCGTCGATGGTGAGCGTGAGCTCGGCTTTGTCCGCCGGGAGCAAGACCTCTTTCAGACTGGATTTCTCCGGAGCATCCTCTTCCGCGGCCAAGTCTTCTGCGACTGAGTCTTCTCCGAGCAAATCGCCTGTTCGTAAGTCTTCCTCTGTTGAGTCTTCTTTGAGCAAACCGGTCTCGCGCACCACCTCTTTGGGCGCGAGCTCGAGCCTCAACCCCAGAAAGACCGGAGCGCGCAGGCGGTTGTCATGCGTCCATGAAGTGAACTTTACGTTGCAAACCAGCTCAGGCTTGACCCACATGACTTCGCCGATCTCTTTCGGGACGTCGCTCAGCGTGGGCTTCTTCGCGATCAACGGCTTGATCTTCTCGAACACCGCTTTGAGCGATTGCTGCGTGAATCCCGAGCCCACGTTGCCCGCGTAAACCAGTTTTTTGTCTTTGTAATAGCCGAGCACCAGCGCGCCAAAGGGTTCGCGCTCGCCCAGGATGTAGCCACAGATCACAAAATCCTGCTGGGTCGTGACCTTGATCTTGATCCAGCTCGTGCTGCGCCTGGACTCATATTTGCTCTGCGCCTGTTTGGCCAGAATTCCTTCCAGCCCCTTGGCCTGCACCGCTTTGAGCAGCTCGGATCCCTTGCCGGCAAAATGTTCGGAGTAGCGCACAATCTCGCTGGGCAGCAGGATGGATATCAACAGCCGCCGGCGGTCGATCAGAGCGGCTTTACGCAGATCGTAGCCGTTGAGATAGAGCAGATCGAAGGCAAAGAAATTCAGGAACGGCGCCGCCATGCCTTTCACCGCAGGCTTGGTCCCAAAACCAGTCATATTTTGCAGACGCTGGAAGCTGGGATTACCGTTCTCATCCAGCGCAACCACTTCGCCGTCGATGATCGCCGTATCGGCCTGCACACTCTGCCGCAGAGCTTCAGCCACGGTCGCGAATTGCTTGTCCAATTTGATGCCGCGGCGTGAGAGCATCCGCACCTTGCCGCCGGCGATGTAGCAGAGCGCGCGATAGCCATCCCATTTCACTTCATACAACCAATCTGTTCCTGAAGGCACAGCGGTACCCAGCGTCGCCAGCATCGGCTCCAGTTCGGCAGGCATTTCGGCCTTCACCGCGCCTTCAATGGAAGAAAGCTCGCCCGGCCCTTGCAGCACGCTGCGAGTATCCGACTCAGGGTCCCAGCCTTCGCGCACGGCAAAATCTTTCTTCTTGATCAACAGCCAGTCTTTTCCCTTGGCGCGATTGGTGCGGACCAGAGCAAATTCGCCGACGATCTTGTGTCCATGAAAGCGCAGCTTGAGATCGCCCGACTCCCACATTTGCGCCGGGGTCTTGGAGCCGAGCCACTCATAGGTTCCGCGGTCCCACAGCGTGACGCTTCCGGCGCCGTAGTTGCCGCTGGGAATGGTGCCCTCAAAGCTTCCATAGTCGAGAGGATGATCTTCCACGTGAACCGCCAGGCGCTTAATCGCGGGGTCAAGCGTGGGGCCGTGAGGCAGGGCCCAGGACTTGAGCACTCCGTCCATTTCAAGCCTCAAGTCATAGTGGAGACGTCGTGCGCTATGTCGTTGGATAAAAAAGCGATTTCCCTTGTCGTCAGCGGTCTTGTCCGGGGGCTCCGGAGTGCGGGAGAAAACTCTTTTTCGCCGGTATTCTTCTAGTGACATAGCCTGTTCGGAAGATTGTATTGCACTGTTTTTTGTGCTTTCATACCAGTCTACGCCCTGTATTTTTGGAGAACAGTCATTATGGCCAGCACCGTATGGAAGGGACACCTGACTTTTGGTTTGCTGTCGCTTCCAGTCAAATTGTACAGCGCAGCCCGCAGTGAGACCGTCGGATTTAACCAGCTCCACAAGGCGGACAACTCCCGCGTCAAGCAGGTCCTTTATTGCCAGCTTGAGGACAAGCCCATCCCACGCAGCGAAATCGTGAAAGGCTACGAATACGAGAAAGACAAATACGTTGTCATCGAGGATGAGGACATCAAGAAAGTGGCGCCGAAGACCGCCAAGACCATGGAAGTTTTGGAGTTCGTGAAAGCATCTGAGGTCGACGCCATATTTCTGGAGAGCTCGTATTACCTGGCGCCCGATGAGGCCGGCGAAAAGCCCTATGCCCTGCTCTTTGAAGCGCTGCGCCAGAGCGGCTGCGTCGGCGTAGCAAAGATTGCCATGCACAACCGCGAGCATATCGTGATTCTGCGCCCGGGCCCGAAGGGCATTCTGCTGCACACCATGTACTACCCCGATGAGATCCGGCAGGTAGAAGAATTCCGCACTGACACCAGCCTGGTGAAAGAGAAAGAACTCCAGATGGCCAAGATGCTGATCGATTCCCTGCTGGCTTCTTTTGAGCCGGAAAAATACAAAGATGACTACCGCGAAAACCTGATGGCCATGATCCAGGCCAAGGTGGAAGGCAAGCAGATTGTGGAAACGGTGGAGACGAAACACAAAGCGCCGGTCATCGATATTCTGGAAGCACTCAAGATGAGCCTGGCGGAAGTGAAGAAGCCGATTCGCTCCTCCACCGGCACCGCGGCGGTCCCCGCGGAAGAAGCTGCGCCAGTAAAGAAAGGCCGCAAAACCGGGGGCTAGGACAGGCAGCGTATCGCTTCAGCGCGCGGTTCACGGCCACGTCAGTGTGCTGAAGCCTTGCCCGCTATTGTGCCTTGCCCGGCGTGACGGTGGTCGCCTTGTTCTTCTCGAACGTCACTGTCACGGGTTTGCCCGCGTTGGCAAATTCAATCGTGCGGTTGCCGAACTCTGCGGAATCGGCGCTCATATTGGTTCCCAGGGCAAAGGTGGCCTGCAACTCGCTCATGCCCGGCTTGGCCTGGTGCTGATCAATGGCGCTCCAGATATCGGCGGGCCAGTGCTTGTAGAGTTGGTGCGGGTCGTCGAAAAAGAAAATGTCATTCGCGCCGAAAGAATAATCATCTCCCGTATTCACGCCGAACGAAGCGGCGTAAGTGCCAGGCGCTCCCGCCATCTCGAAGACCGCCATAATCTGCTTTTGCACCACGGCAACCTGTCCGGGCTTAAGCGCGGTCGGCTGCCGTTGCAAAACCACGTCTTTGACTTCCAATTTGGCCACCGGAGGCAGCAGCCCGGCTTCTCGCTTGAAGTTCACGGTGTGCGCGGCCGCATCGTACGGATAGTACGGGACCAGGTTTCCGCTCTTCACCCACACCGTCTTACCCGCCAGCTCTTTCTTCGCGGATTCAAGGTTGTAAGGAAAGATTTTGTGCGGGGTCACATAATCATCCATGTTGGATGAATAGGTGGTCTCCGGCTTCTTCGGTCCAGCGCCGGTGTCGCGCCTGCTATAGAAGATGAAGCCCACGCGCACAGTCGCGATCACCACAAAAACAATCAAGCTTATCTGGATTTTCTTTTTAAGATCAGCATCCATCTTAGAATTACTGTATCACGCGGCGAGGCGGCGCCGCCCTCGCGCCCGAAGGTGGCGATTTGCCGTCCGCTTTGTTCTTCTTCTTTGTAAATAGTTTGGGGGAACCATTTCCCTGTTCTTTATCGTATATTTCTGAAATGCGGATACGCGCTCTTCTTGCTGTCTTGTTTACCGTCACTTTGGTTGTTAGCGCATCCAGCTCTGCCTCTGATCTTGCCCTGGTTCATGCAAAGATATACCCCTCGCCGAGCGCTGCTCCGATTGAGAATGGAACAATTCTTGTGCACGACGGCCGTATACGGGCTGTCGGGCCAGCAACGACGGTCCATATCCCATCTTCACGGACCGTTACTGTTCTGGATTGCCGTGGCCGTGTTATCACCGCAGGCTTCTGGAACAGCCACGTTCATATTTTGACTCCCGGCTTGCTCCAGGCGGAAAAACGCTCATCCGATGATCTCTCTTTGCAACTGGAACAAATGCTTACTCGGTGGGGCTTTACTACGGTCTTTGATATTGCTTCTGTACTGGACAACACGAACAATATTCGCCGGCGGATCGCCAAAGGAGACGTTCGTGGCCCGCGCATCCTCACGGTCGGAGCTCCTTTCTATCCGAAAGGCGGAACTCCCATCTACGTAAAAGGATTTCTCGAGGAGAACCACATACCATCGGCTGAAGTTGAATCGGCACAGCAGGCATTGGACCGTGTGCGCCAGCAGGTAAAAGATGGCGCGGATGGAATCAAGATTTTTGCCGGCGCCATTACGGCACATGGTGTCCTGCCTATGCCGCTCGAATTGGCCAAAGCCATCGTGGCGGAAGCTCACCGTGCAGGTAAACCGGTCTTTGCTCACCCATCGAATCAGGAGGGACTTGAAATATCGATCCAAAGCGGTGTCGACATCCTTGCCCACACTGCGCCCATGAGTGGCGATTGGTCGTTAGCTTTTACCGATCGATTGAAGGCTGCTCACATGGCCCTGGTCCCGACGCTCACCCTCTTTGACGTTGAAGCGAAAAAAGCCAAGGTCTCTCCTGAAGAAAACGAGCAATGGATCAAACAGGCGGTTCAAGAGTTGAAAGCCTACTCGGATGCAGGCGGCGAAATCCTTTTCGGCACGGACGTGGGCTACACCGATCATTTTGATACAGCGTTAGAGTTCGCCTTGATGTCACGCGCCGGAATGAGCTTTCAACAGATTCTGGCGTCGCTCACCACCAATCCCGCCTCTCGCTTCGGATACGCAACCCGCAGCGGATCCATTGCCAAAGACATGGATGCCGATCTCGTGGTGCTCAATGGCGACCCTGCTCGGGATATCACCAACTTTTCCAAAGTCCATCAAGTGATCAGGGATGGAAAATTGATTTATTCAGCGCGCTAGAAATCGCGCCCACACCGGCAGCTCTTCTTTACAACGTGACGATCTTACTTGCTCCCAGCACCAGTCCCAGCGTGATCGCCGCGATTACCACCTCTCCCAGCGCGCCCACGATAAACGGACGGATTCCCTGTTTCTTCATCTCTTTGAAATTGATGCGCAGACCAACTCCCGCAAACGTGAGCAGGAACGCCCAGCGCGACAGATTCGCCAGGCTGCCGATCTGGTCTTTGTTGAAGACGCTCAGGCTCGCCAGCAAAGAAATCAGCAGGAATCCCAGCACGAACTTGGGAAACTTCTGCCACAGAAATGCCGCCTTATTGCCGACTGCCTGGCGGCCTTCACGCGCCGCCCAGTAGAGCGCATAGCCCAGCACGACAAACCCGATCATCGCGTTGCGCGTGGTCTTGGCCAGCACAGCAATCTTGGCCGCAGCGTCAGAATAGAGCGCACCCGCGGCAACGGCTTCCGCTGTGTTGTCCACGCCGGTGCCAGCCCAGAGTCCGTACATGCGGTCGCTCATCCCCAGCCAGTGCCCGATAGGCGGAAAGGTAAACAGCGCCAAGGCGCCCAGCGCCAGGATCGCCGCGATCGCAAACGAAGCGTCTTCATCGTCCGCATCGATCGCGCCTTTCGTAGCAATGATGGCCGAAACTCCGCAGATCGAAGAACCCACCGCCAGCAGGCTGGTCAGCTTGGGACTGAGCTTGAAGATTCGCCCCAGCAATGTCATGAACGCGATCGATAGTCCCAGTTCGATCAACACCAGGACCAGGCTGACCGAGCCCAACTTTAGGACGTCCGCCAGCAAGAAACGCGCGCCTAATAGCACAATGCCGGTCTTAAGCCAGAATTCGTAAGTCGCTACCCCGGGTTTGAACCACTGGGGCACGCCGACCGTGTTTGAGATCAAGAGACCAACCACGATTGCCCAAAGCACATATTCGATGTTGGGGAATACGATGTGGTGTGCCTTGGTATAACCAGCAATCGTTTTTTCCAGCACCTTGCCCGCCAGGCCCACGATGATCAGTAACGCAACTCCCGGCAGCAAAGCCACCACTCTCTGCGGGAGCCGGATTGGTTCTGCTTTAAGTGCAACTGTAGAACTAGCCATGAGATATTCTCCTGTTTCTTGATTTCGGATTTCGCCCTACCAAACCACATGTTTCAGCACGCCCAAACGCACCAGCGCTGCCAGCAGTAAAGCAATTGCCACCGCCCATCCGTCGAGTGAAAGTCTTGCTGGTTTCTTTTTTGCTTCCGTGGTCGCTTCTGCCATTTGTGCACCCTCCGTTCGTTGTCGCCGGCTTCTCCGGCCGTTTCTTTACCGCAAAAAGAAAAACCCACTCACGTCTGGTGAGTGGGCTTTTGGGAAAACTTTAGACTATTGCCGCTCTGATATCACTCGCCAGATGTGCCGAACAAGAGGCACGAACAACATGAGTTGTTCGAACACATCGGCATCTGGCGGAGCGCGGTCATCGCAGCAATCCTATCGAGCAGGTTGGATTCTTGTCAATCGAAAGAGATTCCGATTTTTTTGACGCAGGGCAAGCTGGATGCGAAATGATGCGGATTTGGGACGAATTGCCCCTCATGCCAGTTCCGAAATGAAACACATGTCAGCGCAGCGCCGATTCAGGTGCCGGAAAACCTGGCTGTCAGATTGTGTCAACGGTGTGAGGACTTCACTTCTTTACCGGATACTTTTCATCCAGCGCCAGATTCAACTCCAGCACATTCACCCTCGGCTCTCCCAGGAAACCGAATTGCCTCGGCTCAGTGCGCTCAGCAACCAGCGCCGCCACTGCTTTCTCATCGATGCCGCGGGCCTTGGCCACACGAAGTACCTGGAAATCGGCCGCGGCAGGCGTGATGTGCGGGTCAAGGCCGGAGCCGGAAGTAGTGACCAGATCGATAGGGACCGCCCTTCCCGGATTCTCCGCCTCCAGGGCCGCAACATCTGTCTTCACCCGATCTACAAGTTTCTGGTTGGTTGGGCCCAGATTGCTTCCGGAAGAATTATCGGCGGCATAACCGTTCGTCCCCGCGGCAGACGGGCGCGGATGAAAGTACTGCTGTCCCGTAAACGGCTGGGCGATGATTCGCGAGCCGACCACAGAGCCGCCCTTCGTAACCAGCTGGCCATTGGCCTTGTCCTTGAAAAACACCTGCGCCAGCCCCGTGACCACGAGCGGATAGAAAACTCCCAGCAGAACCGTCGTCGCGATGGTGTAAAGAACGGCAGTGATCAAATTTCTTTTCATGTAGTCCTCTTCTTGCCTATGCCAGTCCCAGTCCACGAATAAGAAGATCGATGACTTTGATTCCGATAAAGGGCACGATCACGCCGCCCAAGCCATACAGCAACAGATTCCTCCGTAAAAGAGCTTCCGCGTTCATCGGCCTGTATTTCACACCGCGCAGGGCCAGCGGAATCAATGCAATGATAATGAGGGCGTTAAAGATCACTGCTGAAAGTACCGCCGACTGCGGCGTCGCCAGGCGCATAATGTTCAGCGCGTTGAGCACCGGGAACGTCGCGGCAAACATCGCCGGGATGATGGCAAAGTATTTGGCCACGTCATTGGCGATGGAAAAAGTCGTCAACGAGCCGCGTGTCATCAGCAGTTGCTTGCCGATCTCCACAATCTCCAGCAGCTTGGTCGGATTGGAGTCCAGGTCAACCATGTTGCCCGCTTCTTTCGCGGCCTGGGTGCCGGTATTCATTGCCACGCCCACATCTGACTGCGCCAGGGCCGGAGCATCGTTGGTGCCGTCTCCGGTCATCGCCACCAGTTTGCCTTCGGCCTGTTCTTTCTTAATCAGGTCCATCTTGTCTTTTGGGGTGGCCTGAGCCAGGAAGTCATCCACACCGGCTTCCCGGGCGATGGCGGCGGCGGTCAGCGGATTATCGCCGGTGATCATGACGGTGCGAATCCCCATGGCGCGAAGCTGCAAAAAGCGTTCGCGAATCCCGCCTTTGACGATGTCTTTCAGATGGACCACGCCGAGCGCGCGATGGTTTTCCGCCACCACCAGCGGCGTTCCTCCCGAGCGCGCGATGGTTTCAACCGCTGCCTGCAGCTCCTTGGGCAACATCCCGCCGTTCTCGCTGAGATATTTCTGAATTGCGTCGGCAGCGCCCTTGCGTATCACTCTACCGTCAAAGTTCACGCCGGACATGCGGGTCTGCGCCGTGAACGGCACAAACTGGGCGTGCGACGCGCTCAAGTCGCGTCCGCGCAGACCGTATTTCTCTTTCGCCAGCACCACAATGGACCGGCCTTCCGGAGTTTCGTCCGGCAAGGACGAAAGTTGCGCGGCATCGGCCAGCTGGTCATTGCTTACTCCGGGCGCGGCGACAAAATCCGTGGCTTGCCGGTTTCCCAGCGTGATAGTCCCGGTTTTATCGAGCAGAAGCGTGTTCACGTCGCCCGCAGCCTCCACGGCGCGGCCGGACATTGCCAGCACATTGTGCTGCACCAGCCGGTCCATCCCCGCAATTCCAATGGCCGACAAGAGCCCGCCTATCGTGGTTGGAATCAGACAAACCAGCAGAGAGATCAGAACAAAGATGGTCTGAGGCGAGCCTGAATAGATCGCGAACGGCTGCAGTGTCACCACGGCAAGCAGGAAGACGACCGTAAGTCCGGCCAGGAGAATGTTCAGCGCAATTTCGTTGGGCGTCTTCTGCCGCTCCGCGCCTTCCACCAGTGCGATCATGCGATCAAGAAAAGTCTCGCCAGGGTTGGATGTGATCTTGATCTTGAGCTGGTCGGAGAGCACGCGCGTGCCGCCGGTAACGGCCGAACGGTCGCCGCCGGACTCACGTATGACCGGCGCTGACTCGCCCGTAATGGCGGACTCGTCCACCGAAGCCACGCCATCGATCACCTCTCCGTCGCCGGGAATGGTCTCTCCGGCGGAAACAATCACTACGTCCCCGGCGCGCAGATCGCAGCTGGGCACGGTCTGGCTGCGTCCATCGGCAAGCAGCCTGTTGGCCATGGTTTCCGACTTTGCCTTGCGCAGGGTTTCGGCCTGCGCCTTGCCCCGCCCTTCCGCCATGGCTTCAGCGAAGTTGGCGAACACCACGGTAAACCATAACCACAACGTGATCTGAAGGTTGAAGCTGAATCCCGGCTGATGACCCAGCGCATTCTTCACCAGCAGCGCCGTAGTAATCACGCTCCCAGCTTCCACCACGAACATCACAGGATTGCGCATCATGGTGCGCGGGCTCAGCTTCACCAGTGAGTCGAGCAGCGCCTGGCGGACAATCCTGGCGTCCCACAATGATCTCGATTTGCTTTCCTTTGACATCGATTGCCTCTTAGAAAGTCTTTCCCGCATTCATCAGCAAGTGCTCCAGAATCGGTCCCAGGCTGAGAGCGGGAAAAAATGTCAGCGCTCCCAGAATGATGATCACTCCCACCAGCAGGACGGTGAACAGCGGCGTAGTCACCGGAAACGTGCCCGGTGACGGCGGAACAATTTTCTTGCGCGCCAGGCTGCCCGCCACTGCCAGCATGGGCACGATCATCAGGAACCGGCCCGTCAGCATGGCAAGCCCCATGGCCAGGTTGTACCAACGGTTCGCGCCCAGGCCGGCGAAGGCAGAGCCGTTGTTTCCCGTGGCGGAGGTAAAGGCATAGAGCACCTCAGACAGTCCATGCGGGCCGGTGTTGGTAAGGGTTGCCAGTCCGAAGCTGGGCGATGATGCCGAAACCGCGCTTAATACCAGGATCGCTAGCGGAAAAATCAGCACGTACAGCATGGCCATCTTCACGTCATAGGCTTCAATCTTTTTGCCCAGGTACTCCGGTGTCCGGCCCACCATCAGGCCGGCGATGAAGACCGCGAGCACAATAAAAATCAGGACGCCGTACAGGCCCGCGCCTACGCCGCCAAAGATCACCTCGCCCAGCATGATATTGACCAGCGGGACCATGCCGCCCAGCGGAGTAAACGAATCGTGCACTCCATTCACCGCTCCGCAACTTGCGTCCGTGGTGACCGTGGCGAAGAGTGCGGAATTGGCGATCCCGAAGCGGACCTCCTTGCCTTCCATATTGCCGCCGGACTGCATTGCGGAAATTCGCTGATCGGTCCCAGACAGCAGCGGGTTGCCATGCGACTCCGCCCAGTACACCGTGGCCACGCCGGCGGCAAACAGCACAGCCATGGCCGCGAACACCGCCCAACCGTGCTTTTGCGATCCCGTCATTTTTCCCAGCGTGTACGTAAGGCCCGCGGGAATGGCGAGGATCAGCATCATCTCAAAGAAGTTGCTGAATGGCGTGGGATTCTCAAACGGATGAGCGCTGTTGGAGTTGAGGAAGCCGCCTCCGTTCGTACCCGCCATCTTGATGGCTTCTTGTGACGCAATCGGCCCTTGCGCGATGACCTGAGTGGTCACAGTATCCATCACCGCTTTTCCGTCCGGACCTATTACGGGCTTGCCGTCCTGCCCGGTCCTCTGCATCTGCTGTTGCTCAATAATCTTCGCTGTGTCATAGGGCTTGAAGTTCTGAATCACACCTTGCGAGACGAGCACCAGCGCGGCCGCGAGCGAAATCGGCAGCAGCACCCACAACGCGGCGCGTGTGGTGTCCACCCAGAAGTTGCCGATGGTGTCTTTCTCGCGCCGGGCAATTCCACGAATGAACGCCACGGCCAGCGCTATACCCACCGCGGCCGAAGCAAAATTGTGATACGCCAGGCCGGCCATCTGCGTGAGATAGCTCATTACCTGTTCGCCGCTATAGAACTGCCAGTTGGTGTTGGTGGTAAATGACGCGGCGGTATTGAACGCCAGGTCCGCCGGCACCGCCGCGAACTTCTGCGGATTCAACGGCAGCCACTGCTGTACCCGCTCCAGCACGTACAGCACGAGCATGGAGACCGCGCTGAACAGAAGCATCGCCGTGGCGTATTCCGTCCAGCGCATCTCTCGCTCTTCATCGACCCGTGCAATCCGGTACAGCAGCTTTTCCACCGGCCGCATGACTGGATCGAGAAATGTGCGCTCGCGGGAAAAAACCTTGGTCATGAATATCCCCATGGGCTTAGCCACGAGAACGACCACAGCGAAGTACACCAAAATTTGCAGCCAGCCGTTGAGGGTCATGTCAGAATTTCTCCGGCCGCAGCAATGCGTAGATCAGGTAGACCATTAGAAAAAGACTGACCAAGAGGATTGTGACGGTTTCCAGGCTCATCAAGCGCCTCACTTCAGCTTTTCGCACGCGGTCGTGTACGCGATCGCGACCGCGAAAAACAGCAACGTAAACAAGACCATCAACAAATCAAGCATGAGCGGACCTCTGAAAAGCTCTCACCACGCACTTTGTTTCTGCCCAAACCACCAGATCAGCCCGAGCGTGGCCGTGTTCTGCTCTTTCTTCAATACATTCGGCAATGCTGTCAGAAAGAACGGTTGATTGGAGAAATCGCGCCGCCACTCCGCGCGCGCCAAAAAGCCTTCGGCAAACTTATATTCCGCGGTGGCAGTTGTCTCTTTCAGCGCCTGGGTCACGCCGCTGAACTGCCCGCCGTGATCGGAGAGGTATTCGCCGCGCCCGGCCAGCGCGAACTTCGGCGTGAACTGGTATCGAATGTAACCCGCGCCGCCATCCACATGTGTGGGCGCGGAGTTGGAAAACGCACGGTTAATCACATAGTCGGCTTCGCCCACCAGCGTCACCTTGGGAGAAACGTTCCATGTTGCATAGGTGTCAATGATGTGTTCCCGCCCATTCGGAGCCGGGGAGACATTCGTCGCCGGCAGCCCCGGCTGTGTGGGCCGGCCAGGCAATGTGGGGTTGAACACCGGCACAACGTCGATCTGTTCCTGACCGCTGTAGTAGTTCACGTTCCACGTGAGGGTCGATGTCGGCTTCAATGTAACGATCAGGGCCTGGGACTTGAAGCCGTTGAAATCTTCCGTCTGCTGCGCTCCATTCACCAGCCAATATGCGATGTTGATTTTGGGAGTAAGGTTATATCCGGCCTTGAACCCCATGTGGTAGAAGGGCAGAAAGTCAAACCAGTAAGAGCGCGAATAGTTGATCTGGTCCTTATTGTAATTTCCCTCCACGCCCAAAGCGCTGGCCCATTTGCCGAAGTCGACCGCAAGTCCGCTGCCCACGGGAAAAACATAGGTGCCATAAGCCTGCCAGAGCGGCCGATAAGCCTGCGGACGCAGTTCATTGGCAGCGCTTCCCTGCAGGGTTTCAGTGGCCTGCCCATATTGGAAATCGAGCCGCACGCCGAACCTGCGTCCGGCTTCGACATCAGCCGCGCGCTCCACGATGAGGTTGGCCTGGTTCAGGCTGAAGCTATTGCTCATCACGTCATACACGCGCAGCAGATTCACGCGGCCGATGGGCTGGTTGAAGTTGTATCCATAGTAGCCGTCAAGAACTCCGTTGATGGTTGTGCTGTGAAGGAAATCGAGCACAGAACGGTCTTCTTTGCTAAGGGACGGATTGTCTGGTTTTGCCGGTGTGCCCGGCTGGCTTTGAGCCGAAGCCGTTTCCTTTACCGGCTGCGAATTTGCCGCCTGGTTTTTTTCGAGCTGCTCAATTCGCGACTGCAGTTGCAGCACCAGCTCACGCAGTTGTTGAGTTTCTGAACCGGAAGAGTTCTGCGCCTGGGCTTTTGCGGGAATGCTGCCGGCGCCAATTCCCAGAATGGCAGCGAGAAAAGCGAGGCCGGGCATCCTTTTAGCAAGCATTGGGTGTCTCCCCTTTCCATCTGCTCTGATGCCAACGCCCAGGAATATAGCCTGAATCACTTTGAACCAACCCCTGTTACATTTACCAGCGGCGCTCATCAAGGAAGCATGACGCGCAAGACCAGTGGACAACAGCCTGCGTTAGAAAGGCGTTGGGAAAGCGTAAATGTTTTATAAGGAATGTTTTTTATAAAGGTGAAGCGCCGGTGGGCTGAAAACGGTAGCCGACCCACGGATCGGTGACGATGTACTGCGGAGTTTCCCCGGATTCGATCTTCTTGCGCAGTTGATTGATGAAGACACGCAGGTACTCGGGCTGCTGCACGCTTTCTCCGCCCCAGACGGCATTGAGGAGCACGCGGTGCGTCAGCACCTTGTTGGGATGACGGGCCATGAACATCAGCAGCTCAAATTCCTTGGGCGTGAGATGGACCTCTTTGCCGCGCACTCGCACCACGCGCGATTCCGGATTGATATAGAAATCTCCGTCTTCCACCAGTGCGGCCGGCGATTCCCTGGTGGCGGCCACGCGGCGCAGGTTCGCGCGCACGCGGGCCAGCAGCTCATTCACGCTGAAAGGTTTGGTAACGTAGTCGTCCGCGCCGGCGTCCAAGGCCTCAATTTTGCTCTTCTCCTCTCCGCGAACGGAGAGCACGATGATCGGCACCTGCGACCGTTCGCGCAGCGACCGGCATAACTCGATCCCCGTCATTCCCGGCATGGAAAGATCGGTAACGATGAGATCTGGAATCCAGTCCATGGCCAGGTCCAATGCGCTCTCGCCGTCGGCGGCGGTTTTGACCTCGTAGCCTTGTGAATTTAGCGTGGTCTTCAGAACCCGCGTGATCTGGGTTTCATCGTCCACCACAAGGATGCGGCTTCTCTCCGCCATCTCAGCTCGATTCCTGTGTGACAATGTGCACGTCAACTGTGGGCGAGTTGGCCAGGAAACGATTCATGGCGGCCAGGTACAGATACTTGCGCCAGCCGTGTACGGCGGAGCGACCGAAAATCACCTGCGTGATTTTGTGTTCGCGAACAAAATCCGCCACCGTGGTGGCCACGACGTTTCCCTTGAGCTGGATGGCCTTGGCGCCGAGATTTTCGGCGAAGCGAATGTTTGCCGCCAGCGAGCGCGTTCTTTCCTGCGGCCGCACCTTCCCCGTCTCCACATGGACCACGTAGAACTCTGCGTCCAGGCCGTGGGCCATGCGCGCGCCGCGGGCAATCAGCTGCTGCGACGCCGGATTGGAGCTGATGCAGACGGCCACGCGCTCGCTCACGCCCCAATTCTGGTCAATATGCTTGCGCCGGAGATACGATTCCAGGCTGCGATCGACCGAATGGGTCACGTGGCGCAAGGCCAGTTCGCGCAACGCCAGCAAATTTCCGGCGCGAAAGAAATTCGTCAACGCCTTTTCCGCGCGGTCCACGGGATAGATATCGCCCCGGCGCATGCGCATTTGCAGCGCTTCCGGCGTCAGGTCGGCCAGCACCACTTCGTTCGCGCGTTCCAGCACCCAGTCCGGGACAGTCTCCCGAATCTGTATGCCGGTAATGCTCTGCACCGTGGGCGTAACGCTTTCCAGGTGCTGGATATTCATGGTGGAGAGAACGTCGATCTTGGCTTCCAGTATCTCCAGCACATCTTCGTAGCGTTTTTTATGCTTGCTACCCTCCACGTTGGTGTGCGCGAGTTCGTCTACCAGCACCACCTGGGGCTTGCGGGCAATGATGGCGTCCACATCCATCTCTGCGAACATGGTTCCTTTGTATTCAAGCTGGCGGCGCGGCACCACGGGAAGCTGGCCGATCAGTTCCGCTACACCTTTCCGCCCGTGGGTCTCCACCACGCCAATCACCACGTCTTCACCGCGCTTGCTCCTGCGGATGGCCTCGCTCAGCATGTTGTAGGTCTTTCCCACTCCCGGAGCATAGCCAAGGAACACCTTGAATATCCCGGCCTTCATTTCCGGGGCCGCCTGTTCCAGCCATTGTTCTGGGGTCTTGGGCACAACTCTCCTCGCGGCACGCTAAGTCAGGCATCGGCTACAATCAGCGCGTGAGACCGTCTGTGCAGGCACCGTTCCGGGCGCTGATCTGCGCCGCGCTGATAGCGCTGATCGTTCTTGTATACGTGAAATTGCTCCACGTCAATCCTACGACCGCGGCGCTGACTTTTCTGCTGGCGATTCTCGCTGTGGCCGCTGCCTGGGGTTTGCGCTATGCCATTCCCATGTCGATCGTTGCGGCGCTGTGTTTCAATTTCTTTTTTCTCCCGCCGGTAGGCGCTCTTACCATTGCCGACACGCAAAACTGGGTGGCGCTTTTTGCCTTCTTCCTTACCTCGGTGATCGCCAGCAATCTTTCTGAGCGGGCGCGACGGCAGACTCTGGAAGCACACCAGCGCCGGCAGGACGTGGAAAGACTCTATACCTTCAGCCAGCAATTGCTGGTCGCGGAAAATGTTCTGGAGTTGCTGAAGACTGTCCCCCGCTTTGTCACGGAAACTTTTGCCGCCCGGGAAGCTGCCGTCTATCTCTCCGCCCGCGACCAGACGTATCGCTCCGGTCCCGATCTCCAGCAAGTTCCTGAGGAACACCTGAGAGACGCGGCGGCGCGCGGCGAATTGTTCTTCGATCACGCGCGCATGCTGGCTGTGGCCCCTTTACGCATGGGCATCAGGACGGTGGGCGCCTTCGGCGTCTTTGGGGATCTCCCCTCGCGGGAGACCATGGAAGCGGTAGGCAGCCTGATCGCAACCGCCATCGAGCGGGCTAACGCCGTCGAACGCCTGACCCACACGGAGGCCTCGCGTGAAAGCGAACGCCTGCGCTCCGCGCTGCTCGATTCCGTCACCCATGAGTTCCGTACGCCGCTCACTTCCATCAAAGCTTCGGTCACCACCCTGCGCTCCGGAACCAGGCTGAACCCGGAACAACAGGAAGACCTGCTGGCGGTCATCGAGGAAGAGAGTGACCGGCTGAACCGCGTGATCGGTGAAGCCGTGGAGATGGCCCAGCTGGACGCAAAAGAAGTAAGGCTCGATTTGCGGCCGCAGCAAATGCATGAAGCTATTGCCGCGGCGCTCGCGGAATCAAAACATGCGCTGGGCGACCATCCGGTTGAGGTCAGACTGCCGGAGCGCCTGCCGGCTGCGGTGATGGACGCGGGCTGGATCAAGAAGGTGCTGCAACATCTGCTGGAGAATGCCGCCAAGTACTCGCCGGCCGGTTCCCCCATCTTCGTCAGCAGTGAGGTGAAGAATGACCGTTTGATCACCAGCGTCGCCGACCGCGGCGCCGGAATCGATGACCTGGAACGCTCCATGATCTTTGATAAGTTTTATCGCGGGCAAAGCCAGCGATATCGCGTTCAAGGGACCGGCATGGGGCTGGCCATCGTCAAAGCTATTGTTGAGGCCCACAGTGGACGCATCGAGGTCACCAGCCAGTTAGGACACGGCTCGGTATTTTCCTTTGGGCTGCCGCTGGCATCCCCGGCGGGCCGCGGCGTCATGCCACAAGCAGAATGAGTTTGATCATCCATCGAGAAGGCCTGCAGCAACGGCGAACAAACGCGCGCAACAATTCCGGCAGGAGGCATTGCGGTGGACCTATGTTAAAATGACTGGATTCCCCCCTCAATCAATTGCAAAAACACCAAGAGAAAAAGGGACTCTTCATGACCCGAATCATATTGACCTTATTGATCGCCCTTGCGACTGGGTTAGGCGAAGCACAGACTGCCGCGGGAGTACAAACGCCTGCAATGCCGCCGACTCCAAGCTCCGCGCAGCCGCCGGCTGTGTCGCAGTCACCCGGGAACTCCATGCCCGAAGTCTCTCCGGAGGCCGCCATCATCACGATTCATGGTCTTTGCCCGCAGGGTGCCGACGCTTCCAAGCCGGATGCCTGCGTTACCAGCGTGACCAAGGCGCAATTCGAGGAAATGCTGGGAATGATTAATACGACAGGCCAGGCGTATTCGCCGGCCGCGCTCAAGAGCCTTGCGCAACGGTATGCCGAATTCATGGTTCTGGGAGATGCCGCAACGAAGGCCGGAGTTGATCGAGATCCCAGGTTCCTGGAAGCGATGAGGGTGGCCCGATTGCGCAACCTGGCCGATGCTTACCGGCGATACCTGGAAGAAAAATTTCAAAATCTTCCGCCCGAAGAGATCAGGGCCTATTACAGCAAGAACCTCACCCGATATGAGCAAGTGAGGCTTTCACGCATCTTCTTGTCCTATAACAGTCCCAAGTACATGAAGCAAGGACATGACGAGTTTAAGAAAAAGGTGCAACAAATGGCGGGTGAAATACGTGAGCGCGCGGCGCAGGGCGAGGACATGGACGCGCTGCAGAAAGAGGCGTACGCCAAACTTGAACTCGGCACACCTCCTCCTTCTGATCTTGGCTTCAAGCGCCACGGCACCCTGCCGCCTTCCATGGAGCAACAAGTAGCTTCACTCAAAGCCGGCGAAGTATCGAAGGTGCTGGAGGAGCCAGTAGGGGTATCGATTTTTAAGGTTGTTTTCCGGGGACCGATGCCTTTGGATATCGTCAAGGGAGAGATTGTCCGGGAAATATCAAAAGATAAAATCGACACTGCCATGAAAACCTTGCTCGGGAGCACAAAGACAGACTTGAACGAGCAATATTTCAAGACAATTCCTCCACCGCGGCCTGCCGGCATACCTGGCTCCGGTCCGGCAAGAAACGCGGGCCCGGGATCGCCCAGCGGCGCATCCGGCGCTGCTCCTGGCTTTGGAAATCCGGCGCCGGCGTCGAATTCAGGAGTTGCCCCCACTCCCCCGACCACCGCAACGCCCAAATAATCACGCGGATTTGCGGGGATAGCCGGAAGGGCAAGTTTGATCGATCTGCAAAGGCCACGGATTAACGTTCCAAGGAGAGTAGGTCTTGCGTGGCCTACCTCTTTCTGCTTTTTCGGCCTTCGCGTCCAGGCAATCACACTCCAGATTAAAAATTTTAATCTTGTACCAATTGTCCTCTAATCGATGAGGTGCAGAGTCTTAGGCAGTAATTGGCGAATTTTTGCCAATTTCGCGCCGTCGTCTGCTCTTCCGGCTTTCAAAGCTCAGACTGCGGCGCAAGGTCCCAATCGCAGACGTGCGCCGAAAGTCCGGCAGCGTGTGGCAGTTGTGTTGACAGACAACGGATGATGCCTTGCCCTTTTAGGAGAAAAAAGATCCCTGAGCTACAAGTTCAAGGGACGGGAAAGGCACAATTTAATGAGATCCTCCACACGGACAACAGCTGCCCGGCCAGTATGCCGCGCGTTCACAACTTCGCGCCCTATCTGGCTCTGCTTCGTAGTACTTCTTGCATTTACGACAGTAACAGCCACCGCTCAAATACCTGTCAACCCCTCCACCAACACCATATTGTTCTCCGGTCAGGATGCCGCCAGCGTTAACACCGGCCCTACGGGTGGAATCGTCATTCAAGGCACGGCCATCAGCCAATTCACCGGCCAGCCCGTTCGTCATCTGTGGGTAGCTGACACATTCGACAGCATCTGCCGCATGGATCCGGAAATCGACGCGCCCGGCCCGTGGGACGTCGGCCGTGCGACCTGTACGTACTCCATCACCAGAGCCGGGGCCGCGGTCCCAGTTGGTGGCCAGTTTGTGTATGACGCGGCGAGACACTTTCTTTATTTCGTCGACAACAACAGCGCCAGCCAGGGCGTAATTCGAATTGGCTTCGATCCTGCCGGTGACAACGGTCACGGCGCCCTGGACTTGAACAACGCCTTTACTCTGGGCGGTGGCGCCAACGCGAGAAAAGGGGCCTTCCTTGGCGGCAGCGGCTGTCCCTTCCCCTCAGCTGGCACAACGCCCAATGGATTGGCCATGAGCCCTTTGGGTGACCTGTTTGTAGGATTCCTGGACAGCGGTGACATTATCCGCTTTAACAGCCCGGCCACCGCCACCGAATTCGGCTTTAGCACCTGCGCCCAGTTCGTGCAGCTAGTAGCCACAAGCCCGGACGGCGCATCCAGCAACGGTCTAGCTTTCATTGGCCACGACTTGTGGTCTGGTGACGGCACTTCTCCGTTCGTGATCCCCAATGCAGACACCACCTGCCTGGTTCCTCCGAACCCGGCATGCTCCACGGCAAATGGCACTGTCATTCCCACACTGGCTGCAGTAGGAGCCACGGTGAGCCTTTCCGGCGACCAATTCTACCCAGCCACCAACGGCAACAACCTCTACTATGGCGTCGGCAGTCAAGTGGCATGGGTAGGAAACGTGGCTGGAGGACCCGCCAGCCAAACCCTTACCGTAACGTACATGAACGAAGCCGGGATCAATCCGGCTCCAAACCCGGCGCTTGCGGCCATGAACGCCCTGGTAGTAGACGGCACCGATCCCGCCAACCTGGTGGTTTACACGGCTGAAGATCCGGTCGCAGCCGTGACCTTCGGCCAGGCCCGCTGGTGGCAGACAACGCAAACAAATGCCGGACCGGCGGCTCCCGGGACCCCGCTCCATGTTGTAGCAGTGGCCGGGAATGCACAGGCTTCGATAAGCTGGAGTCCGGCGCAGGACGCTCAGCTGGTAACCAGCTACACAGTTCGCAACAGCTTCATCTCTGTTGGTGCGCCTTTGGCCGATATCGTGGTCAACCCCGCGCCTGGAGCCATCTACCCGCCGACCTCGCTCGTGATCCCCGGACTGACCAACGGCGTTTCCTACGCTTTTGAAGTCTCGGCGAGCAACGCGAACGGCACCAGCGCATTTTCAGCGCAGAGCAATACCATCACGCCTCCGGGCATCGGTGTTCCCAGCGCACCCACCGGCGCTACTGCCGTCGCAGGTGACACCCAGGCGATCGTGACCTGGACGGTTTCTGCCAGCAATGGCGGATCGCCGATCACCAGCTACACAGTGAACGTATTCGATAACGGTGTGGGCACCGCAATCTTTGTGACGGTTCCCCCGCCGGCATTCGGTTCCAATACGGACAGCGCACTGGTTGGCGGTCTGACCAACGGCCATTCTTATACCTTCACAGTGCAAGCGACCAACATCGCGGGATTCGGCCCTGCGTCGAACCTGTCGAATGCTGTCATACCCTCGGCGGCAAACCTGCCGACGGTAACGATTGCGATGGCTGGTCCGTCTTCTGTTTCGGCCACACCGGCGCAACTCACTTACACCGTTACCATTACCAATACATCGGCGTTCCCGGTCACAAACATCGCGGTGGCTGATACGCTGAGCACCGTGGCTCCGGGCATTTTGTCGGTTTCGCGTTCTAACAATGTTGTAACCGTCACTACCGTTGATCCAACCTTCTTCGGCTTTGGCCAGACGGTGACCATTGCGGGTGTGGCCGATCCTTCTTTCAACGGCACATTCCCCGTTACCAATGGTCCCACTGCGACTACCTTTACGTATTCGCAAGTCGGACCGAATGCCGTCAGCGGCTTAGGCACGGTGACACTGCTGCCGACAGCGAACATTCTGTCGGTGCAGACCGGTCAGGGCACGTGCACGGCGGGCGGACCCGGTGTGACCACTTTCTCCTGCAACGTTGGCTTTATGGATCCGGGAGCGGTGGTTCGGATTAACGTCATCGTGCAGATGCAGAACCAAACCATCACCAACTCGGCGACGGTAAGCGGAACGGACTTTGCCGGTACTGCCCTGGTGAGCAGCAGCGCCAGCAAAACCACCACGACTTCGTCGGCAGGTGGAGGAGGCTCCGCCGCGATTTCACTGGCCGTCACCGCCCAGAATCCTCGACCGAACGTCGGGCAGGCCGGGAACATCATCTGGACCATCAGCAACACAACCACAACAGTGGCGCAGAATGTGGTGTTCACCAATGTGGTGCCAGTTGGCCTCGTCATCAACTCTGTCACCGCTACCGTGAACAACGGCGGCGTGGCAATCTGCGGCGGGCCGGCGCTTCCCTCCAACGGAGGCACTATCACTTGCACCACCGCCAGTCTGGGTGGCTCAACCAAGAACGGCGCGAAACCGCCACAAACCATGATCGTCACCGTCAATGTAACGCCGGCGGCCGGCACATCGGGACAGACGCTCTCGCCAACAGGCACCGTAACATTTGGTCCTGGGGGCACAGATACTCTGCCTAACTCCGCCACAGTGGCCATCAGAGTAAGGTAAGCAAGGCTAGGGCTGCCGAGGTGCAACAACACCTCGGCAGTCCAGGTTGCGAAATTTGATATACGGTCAATTGATCTAATAGTTTTCTGGAAGATCTCTGGTATCGGTGGCCCCAGCCGGTTCCAGGATTTGCGATAGCTGGTTTCCGGCAAAGCTTGTTTCGAATTGCTACAACCATCGCTCTTAACCACGGGCTACCTCAGCTTTGATGGTAGTGACGGCTCGAATCCAATCGCCACAGCGTCGATCAGAGTCAAGTAATCCAGTGGGGCTGCCGAGGTGCAAAAGCATCCCGGCAGCTCACTGTTCTATGGCTCGAAAGATGGAAAAAACGCTGCATGGCTTTGAGCAATTGCCTTTCCATTCATAGTTCAAATCTCAGGCCTTGGGACGGCTGGCCAATGACAAGCTAGGCGAAAGGCCAGCAGCAACATTTTCATTGGAACATGACCTATCGGTTAAGTTTCGCCCGGAAAATGAGCGCGCGCACAGCCATCGTTGAGTCCGGCAGCAGAGACAACCCTAGAAGTAACTCCTTTCTAGTTAGCAAATTAGATTGAGCCACGCGACGGAAGCCGCGGCCGCCGCGCATATTAAAGGATTTAATACACAGCCAATGAACTCTTAATCCGTGAGTACAAGAATGTGCATTGCAGTGCTGCCAGGACACGACTATGGCCGCACAACGATGCACCGGCGGTTTAGGAGAAAACTGATGAAACGGTCTTCCGGAAGCTTAGCTTTCTTTCGCGTTCTTGTATGGGTCATCGCAATCGTGGCGGCGCTTGGATATTACGGCCACGTGCGCGCCCAGAGCAACGGCGGATTACCAGAACAGGGAATGGTCATCCCCTTGAGGCCGCTTGCTCCTCTCTCGACCGTTACGGTTCCTCCGGTATTCGGCATGGAAGGAATCCTTGCCGATAAATCTGCAGCCATCCAACTAGGCAAGGCATTGTTCTGGGACATGCAGGCGGGTAGCGATGATATCCAAGCCTGCGCCAGTTGCCATTTCAATGCCGGCGCTGACAGCCGCCCAATCAACGAAATCAATCCTGGCCAAGCCGGCGGCGACAACAACTTCGAAATGGGCGCCGGGCCCAACTATCACTTAAGCGCAGGCTCTTCCACTGCCGGCTTCGGCGGTTATCACGACGGCGATTACCCGTTTCACAAAGTTGCCAATACGACTGACCGGTTCAGCGTGATTTCAGATGTGAACGACGTCACCGGCTCGCAAGGCGTGTTTGCTGCAAGCGGGGACCGGGTCGTAGTCGACACCCATGTCGATCCAGGGGCCATCATCAGGAATATTGGCGACGACGGTAACACACCCAGCGAGAGAGGCAGCTCTGGCGATGACGAAAGCATGACCCGCAGCCCCGATGGAAAGATCGGGCCAAACCACCATATCCCGGCACACAATCCAGGCGCCGGCCCGGGTAAAGGCGGCAACGGCCAAAACGGAGGCCAAAACAATACTGTCCCCGGCAACGCAACCACCAGCAACAGCGTGGAATTTACTACCTCCGTTGCCGACCCGGTTTTTTCTTATCCTGATCCCGCGGACTCCACCAAACGAATCAACACACGCAAAGTAACCGGACGCAACACACCGAGCGCGGTAGACGCGGTGTTCAACTTCCGCAATTTCTGGGATGGCCGCGCGCAGAACGTTTGCAATGGCGCAAACCCCTTTGGCGCTCGTGACAATTCTGCTCACCTCCTGGTTGTAGGTGGAGACGGCAAACTTGCTTCGGCCCATGTGAGCATGGCAAATTCGGCGCTCTGCTCGCAATCGCTGGGACCGATTCTCAGCTCGGTGGAAATGTCAGCCGATGACCGCAACTTCCACCAGGTCGGCAAAAAGATGCTGGCGCGCAAACCTCTGGGCAAGCAGTTGGTGGATTCCACTGACAGCGTTCTGGGAGTTTTGTCCGGTTCACCCGACAAAGGCCTGAAGACGACATATTCGGCGCTGATTCAGAAAGCGTTCCTGCCGGAGTGGTGGCAGTTCTCACGCCACGTCTGTACCGCGAGCAACGGCAGCATAGCGGCCGACGTTGATCCCGCCGCTTTTGAAAGCTGCCCGGCTGGCACGCAGGACTACAGCCAGATGGAATATAACTTCTCGCTTTTCTGGGGAGTGGCAATCCAGATGTATGAAAGCACCCTGATTGCCGACCAGACTCCTTTCGACAAATACATGGAGCAGCAGCAGACCTATAGCCTGATCGGCGACAACCATAACCAGAGCTACACCATTCAATTGCAACCTGGAATTCAGCCCTATTCGCTGTCAGTGATCGCGCTCGATCCTCTGGCGGACTTTAGCGACCAGGACATGGCGTACGCCTTCGACTACGGCGATGGGCGCGTAATGGGCCCGGGACTTGACATGGGCAATATCGACTATGCCAGTGGCAAACTCACGCTGCTCTTCGGAATGCCGCCGGTTTCCTCGTTCCCCATCAAGATCAGCTACTCGGTAGGCCCGACGCCTTTGACCACCGGTCAGCTTCGCGGACTGCTTATTTTCCAGACCAAAGGCCGGTGCGTTAACTGCCACGGCGGCCCGGAACTTTCCAACGCGTCAGTGGGCACGGTCAATTCTGTAGGCCCCTCCGAACGCATGGTCATGGCGGACATGCAGGTCCGTGTATATGACACGGGCTATTACCACATTGGTGTCCGGCCAACCGCGGAAGATGGCGGCTTGGCGGGTACGGACCCGGTGGCGGGCAAACCGCTCTCGCAATCGGAATTTCTACGCCAGCGGGTTTGTGACGACCCCTCCGTTACATTGATGATCCCGGGGCGGCCGGGCGACGGCATCTCCATGGCGCCGCTGAACTGCAACGACCAGATCGCAAGCGGCGGCTTCTTCAAAGCGCCTCAGTTGCGCAACGTGGCCCTGACCGCTCCTTATTTCCATAACGGCAGCCAGCTGACGCTGGAACAAGTGGTTGAGTTCTACAACCGTGGCGGCGACTTCAATACGTTCGGTGAAGAACATCAATACATGGATGCCGACATTGACGTGCTGGGTCTGACGCTTCAGGACCAGACCGATCTGGTTGATTTCCTGCGCAATGGCTTGACCGATCCCCGCACCGTCGCCCAGGCAGCGCCGTTTGATCATCCACAGCTTTTCACACCCAACGGCCATCCGGCGGGGCCGAATGGTTACCCGGTGCAGAAAGATCCCAATCATCCGGGGCAAGCAACAACGCAACTCATGGAAGTCCCTGCAGTCGGGAAGAACGGCGGTAAACCGTTGCCGACGTTCCTTCAGAACCTACTGGGGGTGAAGAATGGGTCCAATTAGTTTGCACGACTCCGGTCGCGTAACACTTCGGCCAGGAGCAGACAGCATCCCCCTATCGGCAAGGCAGAGCAGTACAACGAAATTGAAGGACGACGACGGAAGGAGCTTCAACATGAAGGGTTTCGAGCAAACAAGAAAAGTTTTCCAGGTAGCGGGTGTTGTACTGCTGCTGATGGTGGCGATGGGTGCGAGCATGTTCGCCCAGAGTCTGAATCCGGTTCCCTTTCCAACGCCGGTGGCGGTGCCTCCGCCCGCGATTCAAGTACCAGCCTTGCAGACCAGGCCTGCAGGCGTTCTTCTCGCCGGCCAGATTCAGTACGCATCGTTGGATGCGACGCCTGGCCTGTGCAATAAGGACGATAATCCGGCGCCGACACCGGACAATCCTCCGCTGCCGGCTGGATGCAAACACACGGGCGGTTGGATCCAAGTTAACGATGAATTGATCCGTGTGCCGGCGGGCACCATTGTGGTCTTCCCCAATACGTTCCTGACCTGGGAAGAGACATTCGAATTCAACCCCAACACGCACCAGACCGACGCTGTCTTCCAATCAGGCTTGGCCATGGCGGACACGCTGAGGTTCCCCGGCACGTATCAGGCCACCATTGATTTCAATATCGTCAACGGACAACGCATCGCGGGCATTGTTCGAATCGCCCAGGACGCCGCCGCCGGATTTTCGGGCTACATTGAGTCCATCGACTACCCGAACGGCATCCTCATCGTCAACGGGCAAAGAGTCCAGATCAATGATCCGAAGATAACCTTCAACGTTCCTAACCCTGACGGTTCGCCAACCGGCGTGGTGCTCACGAAAGGCCGCTATACCGCTGGGCAATCGGCTGATCCGCGCATGACGGTTGACCAGGGCAATACCACGGTTCGCACAGCTACTGGCTTCAACATGTGCATCCCAGTAGTCGCTCCCGGCACGTACAACAACGAACTGGGTATTCCCGGCGTTCCCGATCCCTACGTTTTAGTCGCTCCTCCGGGCTTGACGTTTACCGGAATGGACGATCCGCAGTGCCCTGAGATCAACCGGCCACGCGATATACAAGGCCTCGGGATGCTGACAATCTTCACTATGAACGGGCCTGGCGATCCTCCGTCCCCAGAAAATCCGTTTCCTCAGGACCCATACGCGGAAGCGCCGTTTGAGGTAGGCGATTGGGTGGACGTGATCGCCACGCAGGAAGTGGATGCCACTGGACCGTACATGACGGCCACGGAAGTTGTCGGCAACGTGAGCATCTTCACCGCTCCCGGAATCGATCCGGCTTATGTTGTGGTCGAAGTCACCATCATGGGTACGGCTGCCACGCCTGATCCTGCCTTCCCGCAAGAAGCCGGCGTCAGGACCAGGGTGGAAGGCATGACCTCGGACCCCACGCGAGCTGTGGACGTCTCCGCCATTGACTATGACTGCAACGGCAACGTCACCTTCCGCGAACCCTCGTGGGTGGCGAACTTCCCGGTTGAGCCCGGGCCTCCGGGACTCGGCAAACGAGGCCGTTGGCGCGTGCGCTTCCCCCAAGGCGGCATCTTCATGCCTCCCACGCAAAACATCGGCGCCCGTGTAAGCGGCGGCGTACTAGGCAAGAACAAGAGCGGGTCGGACTTCAATGAATATCAGTTGCCTACGGGTGAGTTCATCTACCCTGAACTGCTGGTGCCTGGCAATCCTCCCCCGCCCTTCAACTTCAACGATTTTCAGTACCTGACCAACGGCTCAGGGCCTTTACCTTTGCTGGGCAGCGTGTTTGACAGCACGCAGATCCAGTTGGGACTGGCGCCATTGCCCTTCTATCCTAACCAGAACACTCCTCAGCTCAATCCGTTCCCGTATGACATTGTGCCGCCGCTGACCTGCACTGCTGGAACCTTTACGTCAGTTGCCCGGCCAACATTCTCGTCAACGCCCAATCCGCCGTTCGCGGGTATAACCGTGACGCTCGACGGCACAACCAGCACTCCGCCAACCGGCCCGTTCGCATGGTCGCAGATCGTCAATCCTGGCGATCCGGTCGTAACCATCAACAACCCGAACAGCGCGAAAGCGACGTTCCTTGCGCCTACGGTAGCCAGCTCGCAGAACCTGACCTTCCAGTTGATTGTGGGCGGAGACGGATTTACTCCGGCTTCGGCGCCTGCCACGGTGATCGTCCCGATCATTGTGCCGCCGGCTGGTACGCCTCCGGCACTGACTGCCAGCTCGTCGCCGGCTAACCCGGTTGCCAGCGGCGCGGCCGTGACGCTCACGGCTGTGGGAGTCGATCCCGCGGGTGGAGCGCTCACCTTCGTCTGGACGCCTCCGGCTGGAATCGTTCTGACGCCTCTGGCAGCCGATGGTTCGGTGCAAACCTTCACCGCACCTATCGTGCCTGAGCTGACATCGCCGCAAACGTTCACCTTCAGCGTGACAGCGACCAGCGCCGCCAGCGGTCTCTCCGCCACTACGACTGTAACCGTGGTTGTGAACCCGCAGACGGACATCGTTCTGATCACCGGCGCGGCGTACCGGGTCAAGAAAGCCCGGCTCGACGTGACCGCCACCGACTTCACTCCTGGTGTGACCCTAACCGTCACGCTGGACATCATCAATCAATCGACGGGCCAGCCGATCTCGGCTGTCATGGGCCCGGCAATACCTGGCGGTCCGGGCTTGTTCGACGTGATCATCGCGAACGTGCCGCCACCGAACCTAATCACCATCACCTCCAGCGGTGGCGGAGTTACAACCTCGGGCATCACGGTCCTGAGGTAACTAAAGAACCAGTGGCTGCCGGGCTTCGGCCCGGCAGCCACAAAAACCTAAAGAGCTAAGTTCACAAGCAAGTTAGTAAGGAATTCAGCACCACCAAGAAGAAGAGAGGAACCAGACATGAACTCAACACTTAGGCGAGCCCCCGGCAAGGACATGGCTCAGCGGCCCAGTGGGCGGTCCTTGCTAACTCGCGGCATTTGGAGAAACCTACTGGCACTGGCTGTGGTAACTCTGCTGTCAGCAGTCAGCGCCTACGCAAATAACAGCGTGCTGATCGGCAATCAAGGCATCAACGCGCCCCGCGGCATGATTCGTTCCAACGTGCCCAACCCGGTGGTTGGCGGCCCAGCGCTCCAGGACTACTGGGTGGCGGACGCTATCAACGGATTCTGCCGCCTTGATAACGGACTTCTGAACATTACCACCTGCGACATCAACGGCACTTTTGAAGTGCACGACTACCAGGCGGAGACCAGGGGAATCAATGGATCCAATGGTTACGTCTTTGTCGCGAGTGTCGACGGTGTGCGACGCATCAGCTTTATTGTTGATCCGACGAATCCAGCGAAGACCGCCATTGACACGGCGAATACCCAGGTTTTCGCCGGCGCCGGCTCCCTCTTCACCAACAATGTCCCGATCACTGGCAGGAACCTGCCTTCCACCGCCCTCCTGGGACCGGATGGCAAATTGTATCTCGGCCACGTCGGCGACATTGACATCTGGCGTGTACTCAATCCGCTTTCTCCCACCTTCACCCCGGCCGGCAACAAGATAGAGCGGGTCGGCACCACCGAAGGCACCGGTGGACGCCCCACCAGCATGGCCTGGATCGGCCATGATCTGTGGATGCTGGATGTTGATTTCATCAACCGTATCCAAAATGCGGACCAGTGCAACTACACCTTCCCCAAGTGCCAGGGCGTGATCCAGTTCCGCAACCTGTTCGGTCACGCGGGCATGGCTTCCGACCAGTTCATCTCCACGGTTCCCAATGGCCGCTGGCTCTACTTCGGCAATGGCAGCCGCGTGGTCCGCTATGACACAACCACCCCGGGCTTTATGCAGGTGTGGAACCAGGCCGGCACGGTGCCGCCAGCCAACACGCTGCAACATTATTCGCTCATTCTGAGCATGAACTTCATTCAAACCCTTACTCCAACCCTGCTACCGGACGGCAGCTTTGTAGAAGACATGACGGTGGTGATGGATCCGTTTGTCAACGCCCTGTTCCCGCCGGCTACGCTTATTCCGCCGCGGAACAACGCAGGCAGAACGTGGCTATTGGCGGCTACGACTGTGCCGACGCTAACCCCGGAATCGGTTTGCGACGGCAGAGCTACCACGGCAACGATACAGAATCCTCCGGGGTGCGCCATCAGCTCGATCGGCACGCCCGGGCAGGAACCAAACGGAAACCCGATCGCCGCCAAGAGAGGCATTCTCCTCGCTTCCGGCATCACCCATCCTCGCGGCCTGCTGTGGCTGAGGAGCAACTGGTGGGTCTCTGACGAAGCGCTAGGCTTCTGCCGCATCGACACGAATCCCATCACCGGCGCAGGATCGCTCAGCCATTGTTTCAAGGACGTCACCAACATAAACTTCTTCCCCGGACAACCGGCCGCTGCTCCGCCTGATGGCGCAGGCAGGCAGATCGTCTACGTACCGGATGCCTCCGGCTTCACCTCGAGCATCTTCAGGTTCATCTTCACGCCAGACGGTACAGGCGGGACCCTCAACCTGAATGGAATCCTTGACGGCACCGGCAGCCGGAAAGGCACCACCGTTCAGTCCGTGGCTTTGCCCGACGGCCCCTTCAATGATGGATCACTCTATCTCGGGTACTCCGATAGCGGATTCCTGGAGAAGATCACCAATCCTGCAACCGCCCCTGCCGCGCCTGTACAGATTTCCAGGCTCTTCAACGGCATCGGCGTAATCAGCATGGCCTTCAACGGGAACGACCTCTATCTGTCCGAGCTTGGTCCGCCGCCCATCGCCGGCCAGTTCATCAAAAAGGGTGTTGTGACCGTGCTCTATAAGGCCTCACCCAGCGCGGCCCAGGGAGGAGCTACTCCTGTGAAGCGCGCAATTGCTCGTCTCCAGACTCCGCAGATCATCGTGGAGAACCCCGGAGGATTTGCCGTTGGGCCGGCCACGATAAGGCCAGCCTGTCTGCCGCCTGTGGGTGTAAAACTCTCACCGGGCATTCCTGCCGATCCGACAACTATCCCGGCGTTCTACATCGGAACTCTGGGACTGCCTGCCGGTGCTGTCTCGCCGGATGGAGGCGTAACTGGAGGACTGGCTGAGTTCCCAGAAGTCGATCAGTACGACTTCGTCTGCAATGTCCAGCTGGTGTGGGTCACTGACGCAGCGCTCGATCCGCTCTTGAGCTCCAGCACTCCGGTTGGCTCCGTTACGGCAATCGGACTCAGCGGCCCTGAAGGCACGGCTGTCATGGCCATTGGCGATGATCCATCGGTGATCATCCCCACGCAGACTCGTCAAAGAGGTGTGATCCGCAAGAACGGGCCTCCTGGCACCGGCTCAACGGGTCAAGGGCACGTGTTCATCGTCCCGTAACCGCAACAACCCTTAACCAGGGCCGGCGGCAATTTGTCCGCCGGCCTTTTTTCTTGTTTCTACCTGCACAACCATGGCCCACCCAATCCGCTATTACTTGGCTGTGGCAGGGTCTTTTGAATTTTTAATAAACGGTTAATCTCCCCCTAATGTCGCGGCAACACAATGCAGGCGAGGTTGTCGAGGTCAGAGAAGTTCTTTCCTTCCGGTTCTCTGTAAATGAACCAGTTCCCGGCCGAGTTAGCCACGAGCTGATGCCCCCTCGATCAATCGGCTTTCATTTCTTTCCTGATGAGCGGCCCGGCCTTGCGGGAAGCAAACCCAGGTAGAGAAAACTTGCGAAGCATGATTTCAAGCGCGGATGCATGGCCTGCAACTGCTTTAGAGATTCATTAAGCCATTTAATTTTGCACTAACGCGTCTTTAATCTGCTGTTGTTTCACTGCTTGTATCGTGATGCGACCTTTAATAAGGCGCAAAGGGTAAAGAAAGAAACTTCCTTCCGGGTCTTCACCCTGTTTCAACACAAATTTGTTGTGGCGGTCAGCTCGCGTTAGACGGGCGGCCTTGTTGGTTGATTTTAGGAGAAAAAACTATGCTTCCTTCACGGCAATCCTGCCGGGCGTTGTGTCTGGTCCTGACTTTCCTGCTGACGAGCGCCTTTGCGGCGCCGGCCGGCGACTTCAGTGGCACATTCACCCTCGGAACTCCCATCGCCAGCGGTCACGATGTCCAGGTGACCATCTCGCTGACCGTAGCCAACAACACTCCATATGACGTAGGCAACGCCACCATTGCCTTGCACGAACCCAGGGCTGGGCGGGTGACCTACGGGCAGCTCACAGGGCTCTCGCTGCCGGCAGGGCGTAGCGCTCAAGTGAGCGGCTCCTTCACGGTCCCGCGGGGACTCTACGAGTCCTGGCAAAAAGGCAGTGCCCCGGCCATGAGCGTCAGCTTCGCTGATGCGCAAGGGGACCCGGTGCGGTCGTTTATCCAGTTCTAACCAAAATCTGTTTTCAGCAAAAGGTTCATTGGAGGCAAGCCATGCGGGCGGCTACACACAAATTGATCGGCGCCACAACATCTCAGCGTGCAACAACGATGAAGCAACAGGCCGGAGCGCTCTGGCTCCTGACCGCGCTATTGTTGGCGCTTGCATTGATAGTCCCTTCGGGCGCTCAGGCCCAGAGTAACTACGTCTACGTGAATGACCAGACCGTAGCAAACTCTGTTAACGCCTACTCGGTGTCATCGACGGGCACCCTCACGCCATTGGCAGGCTCGCCCTATTCCACCGGTGGTGTAGGCGCGGCCGTTTCATGTTATGGCCTGAACCGGATCACGATCAGCGGCGCCAGCAATCTGATGTTTGTCGCCAATACCGGAGACCAGACCATCAGCGTTTTCCAGATCAATCCCGCCAGCGGCACTCTGACTTTGGCAGCCGGATCGCCTTTTGCCAGCGGGCTCACTCTCGACGCCTGCCAGGGTATCTCGCTGGGGGTAACGCCTGACGGGGCATTCCTGATGGCTTCCAGCAATGGCCAGATCAATACGTTCAGCGTTGCCGCCAGTGGAACGCTGACCCCGTTTGCCTCCACTCCGAATTGCTGCACGCCCATGGCCGGCATGGTGATTTCCGCCAACGGCAAATTCCTGGCTGTCTCCAATGAAAACAGCGTGTCTGTCTATACCATCGCCGCTGGCGTGCTTACGCCCGTGCTGGGGTCGCCCTTCCCCAAGACCGGCATAGGATTGGTTTCCGGACTGGATTTCAGCTGCGCGGGAGACCGTCTTTATGGCGGCGAGGCCACGGGCAGCACCACGATCACCGATGCCTGGACCGTGGATGCAAATGGCGTGCTGACGCCGGTACCAGGCAGCCCGTTCCACACCGCCGGCACCAATTCGAACGACGTTCATCTGAGCCCTGACAACACGCTGCTGTTCGAAAGCAACCAGTTCAGCAATAGCGTGAATTCTTCCAACGTCAATGCCGATGGCAGCCTGAGCAATGTGGGAAAATTCGGCAGCACCACCGCGGTCCACGTGCCCGCCGGCATGGCCACGGATGCGGATGGAAGATTTCTCTACGTAGCGGACGACACTTTCGGTGTGGCCGTTTTCAGGATCAACGCCGGCGGCATCCTTACGCCTTTGAGTGATAACGGCATCAGCCGGCCGGGCGAGATCCAGGACCTGGCGGCCTATCCTCCGCGCTCCTGCGCCAGCGCCGATCTTTCCATTATCAAGTCGGCATCGCCCACGGTGGTGGCCGGAAGCCCGATCGTTTATACGATCACCATCACCAACAACGGCCCGGCTGCGGCGTCTGCCGTGGTTTCGGACACCGTTCCCGCCGGCACAACGCCCGGTGGAAATCTGAAAATCGTTGCCGCCACAGGCGCGCAGCGTGCAAGCGGCGTGGTTACCATCCACACAACAGCCCCTCATCAGGCCTTCGTGGGAGAAACGGTCGTCATCACGGGAGTAGGCGACGCCACCTTCAACGGAACATTTGCCATCGCGTCGGTCCCGGACGGCTCCACCTTTACATACAGCCAGGCAGGAACGGATGCCACCAGCGGCGGCGGCAATGCTACCACGCCAAATTGCCAGATACCTACGGGTGGCACAGGTGTTTGTGGTGGAGTTCCATTGACCGCGCGTTCAATACCCATTACGGCCTCTACCGGGGCGAAACGCGTTAGCGGCGTGGTAACGATTACGACCACTGCGCCGCACGTGCTGCTGGCCGGTCAAACTGTCACCATCGCAGGTGTAGCGAATACGACTTTCAACGGAACATTCCCGATCGTTTCCGTCCCAACTCCCACGACCTTTACGTATAGCAAGGCCGGCACGGACGCGACCAGCGGCGGCGGCAGTGTAGTCACCGGACAAACCCTGACCGTTGCTTTCCCCGCTCTCGCCAACGGGGAGACGCAAACGGCCATCCTCACGACTACCACGGCGACTTCGGCCGTCAACGGCACAGTGATCAGCAATACTGCGACTATCGGCAACAAATCCGCGGTCGACGCGGTCCCCGGCAACAACTTTGCCACGGCATCGGTAACCGTTGGCACGCCGGTTGCCACCGCTCTCACGGTCCCCAATGGCACCGGGCCTTACGGAGGATTGGCCACGCTTTCAGCCGTCCTGAAAAACAGCGTTACCAACGCTCCTATTGCAGGCAAGACACTTACTTTCCAGTTGGGCGGCAACCTGGCGAGCGCCGTGACCGATGCCACTGGAACCGCCACGGTGAACAGCTTGCCGATCGGCACCATCTCAGTCGGGACGCACCCCTCCGCCTTTACCGTCAGCTTTGGCGGTGATTCCAGCTTCCTCGCCAGCAGCGCGGTCGGGACCCTGGTTGTAACCAAGGCGCAACTGACCGTCACGGCGGATAACCAGTCCAGACTCTACGGCGATCCCAATCCACCGCTGACCTACACCATCACCGGTTTCGTGAACGGCGATACGCTAGCGGTGGTGAGCGGCACGGCCGATTGCACAACCACAGCCACGCCAGCCAGCCCTGCGGGAACGTATCCCATCACCTGCACTGCGGGCACGCTTTCCGCGACGAACTATGTATTCGTATTCGTCGACGGCACGCTGACCGTGAACCCGGCGCCACTGACGGTGACTGTAGCGAATGCCAGCCGCGCCTATGGCGCCGCCAATCCGGCCTTCACCGGCACCATCACCGGCTTAAAGAACGGTGACGTGATCACCGCAACCTACAGCACCACAGCCACGCCCGCGAGTCCGGTTGGAACCTATCCCATCACGGCAACTCTGGTGGATCCAGGCAACGTGCTCGGAAACTACACCGTCACCAACACTCCTGGCACCCTGACGGTCACCGCCGCAGCACTGGTAGTCACAGCCAACAACGCGGCTCGGTTGTATGGCGATCCGAATCCTGTATTCACAGGAACGATTGCCGGGCTGGTAAACGGTGACAACATCACTGCCACCTATACCAGCGTAGCTACTCCGGCGAGCCCAGTGGGCAATTACCCCATTGTGCCGGCTTTGAGTGATCCAACAAACAAGCTCGGCAACTATGCCGTCACGCTCAACAACGGAAACCTGGTGGTGAGCCCGGCGCCGCTGGTCGTGACTGCGGCTGATGCAACGCGCGCGTTCGGCACTCCTAACCCGGTCTTTGCCGGCACCATCGTGGGCATCAAGAACGCTGACAACATCACGGCGACTTATGCCAGCCCCGCTACTATCACCAGCGCGCCGGGAACTTATCCAATCATCCCGACCCTGGTTGATCCAACCGGAAAGCTGGGTAATTACACGGTGACCATAAACAACGGCACGCTGACAATCACCGCCGCGGCATTGACGGTGACGGCGAACAATGCGAGCCGTTTGTACGGCGATCCCAACCCGCCGCTGACCTATACCATCACCGGCTTCGTGAACGGCGATACTCTGGCGGTGGTGAGCGGCACGGCCGATTGCACGACCACGGCCACGCCAGCCAGTCCGGTGGGAACGTATCCCATCACCTGCACCGCAGGCACGCTTGCCGCGACGAGCTATGTATTCGTGTTCGCTAACGGCACGCTGACCGTGAACCAGGCACCACTGACGGTGACTGCCGCGAATGCCAGCCGCCTCTATGGCGCTGCCAATCCAGCTTTCACCGGAACCATCACGGGCATCAAGAATGGTGACAACATAACGGCCACTTATGCCAGCGTTGCGACGCCGGCCAGTCCAGTTGGCACTTACCCGATCGTACCCACGCTCGTGGATCCGACCAGCAAACTCGGTAATTACACCGTAACTTCCAACAACGGCACGCTGACCGTAACTCCGGCTCCGCTGACGGTAACCGCCGCGAATGCAAGCCGCGTCTATGGCGACCCCAACCCGGCTTTCACCGGAACGATCACCGGACTGCTGAACGGTGACAACATCACGGCGACTTATGCCAGCGTTGCAACGCCAGTCAGTTCCGTGGGGACCTATCCGATCGTGCCCACGTTAGTGGATCCGACGGGCAAGCTCGGCAACTACACCGTAACTTCCAACAATGGCACGCTGACTGTAACTCCGGCGCCCCTGGTTGTGACCGCAGCGAATGCAACTCGCGCATTTGGCGATCCTAACCCAGTCTTCACCGGAACCATCGTCGGGATCAAGAACGGCGACAACATTACCGCGACCTACAGCACCACGGCCACGGCCACCAGCCCGTCGGGAACTTATCCGATTATCCCGGCGCTGGTTGATCCGACCGGTAAACTCGGAAACTACTCTGTCACCCTGAACAACGGAACGCTGACTATCACTTCGGCGGCTCTGGTTGTGACTGCCGCCAACGCAAGCCGGTTCTATGGCGATCCTGACCCGGTCTTCACCGGCACCATCACCGGTATCAAAAACGGTGACACCATCACCGCAACTTATGCGAGCACGGCCACCGCGACGAGCGCACCCGGGACGTTCATCATCGTTCCCACGCTGTCTGACGGCGGCACGGGCGCGCTGGCAAATTACACGATCGTCATCAACAACGGCATTCTCACGGTCAATGCAGCTCCCCTGACCGTGTCAGCCGCCAGTGCAACCCGGCTTTACGGTGCTGCCAACCCGGTCTTCACCGGCACGATTACCGGTCTGAAGAACGGTGACAACATCACAGCCACCTACACCAGCGTTGCCGATCCAACCAGCAATGTGGGGACCTATCCCATCACGCCGGTCCTGAGTGATCCGACCAACAAGCTGACCAACTACGCGGTCACTCTGTCGAATGGCACGCTCACGATCACTCCGGCTCCGCTGAGTGTGACCGCCGCCAACGCAACCCGCGTCTACGGCGATCCCAATCCGGCCTTCACCGGGACGATTACTGGACTGCTGAACGGCGACAACATCACGGCAACGTACTCCAGCGTCGATGCGACGGCCGCGGTCGGAACGTATCCAATCGTGCCTGCCCTGGTTGATCCGACTGGCAAGCTGGGTAACTACACGGTCACCTTGAACAATGGAACTCTGACGATTACGCCCGCGCCCTTGAGCGTGACCGCCGCCAACGCGACGCGCGCTTTCGGAGATCCTAACCCGGTCTTCACCGGCACCATCGTCGGAATCAAAAACGGCGATAACATCACCGCGACTTACAGCACCACGGCCACGGCCACCACCCCGAGCGGAACGTATCCAATCGTGCCTGCTCTGGTTGACCCAACCGGTAAGCTGAGCAACTATACGGTCACCATCAACAATGGCACGCTTACCATCACGCAAGCTGTGCTGACGGTTACCGCGGCCAATGCCAGCATGATTTTTGGTGATCCGGTTCCCGCCCTCACGGGCACCATCACCGGATTGAAAAACGGTGACACCATCTCAGCGACCTACAGCACCGCGGCGACTTCCGCCAGCCCTGTGGGAACGTATGCGATCGTGGCGACGCTGGTCGATCCCAATAACCAGGCCGTGAACTATACGGTCGTGATTAACAACGGAACGCTTACCATCAACCCGGCGCCGCTGACCGTGACGGCGGCCAGTGCCAGCCGCTTGTATGGCGATCCCAACCCGGCTTTCACCGGGACGATCACCGGACTCAAGAATGGCGATAGCATCGGCGCAATCTTCTCGGCTGCCGCGGACCCAACCAGCCCCGTAGGAAGTTATGCCATCGTTCCGACTCTGGTTGATCCCAATAACCAGCTGGGCAATTACGCAGTCACCATCAACAACGGTGTCCTCGTCGTCACCCCTGCGCCCTTGAGCGTGGTGGCCGATAGCACGAGCCGGCTCTTCGGTGATCCCAACCCGGTCTTCACCGGGACGCTTACCGGCATCAGGAACGGTGACAACATCACAGCCACATATACCAGCGCCGCCGATCCAACAAGCCCGGTAGGGACTTATCCCATCGTGCCTGCACTGCTTGATCCGACCAACAAGCTGGCCAACTATGTGGTCACGTCAACCAACGGCGTCCTCACCGTCAACCCCGCGCCCCTGGTGATTCAGGCAAATGACGCCACAAGGCTGGTGGGTGATCCGAATCCGGTCTTTACCGGAACAATTGTTGGGTTGAAAAACGGCGATGTCGTTACTGCCTCGTACAGCACGACGGCTGACCAGACGAGCCCGGCCGGCACGTATCCAATTATCCCCGCACCAGACCCAAGCCCTGCACTCAGCAACTATGCGATTACGCTGAGCAACGGTACATTGACGGTGCAGTAAGACCGCCTGTTGTCCTGCGGGCCGGCAGAACTCCGCCGGCCCAATTTTGTGAAAGCTCCTCGCAGTGACCTGATTGATCAGTTCCAAGCACCATGCAGTAGTTCACCTGATGAACGGGGCGCAAGCCGCCCTTCACAATTTCGTGCCCTGCTCCTGCTGATCTAATAATGTGATTGAGGGCGACAAGGCAATTCGCCTCCGGCTCCGCCCTCAGGCTCTCCTCGTAAGTAGAGCATCTGGGCGATCATGGCGGAAGACGTGGGGACGTGTCTTTAGACAAAGATGTCCTATTGAGTTGCCCGGCGGAGGGTTACCTTCACAATCACGGCCACGATCGCGATCGCAAGAAAAATGAGGACCACAGCCGCAAGGATGGAACCAAGAACCAGGGCCAAGACAAGCAGTGCTACCGCGACAACGGAAATCGCAATCCCCGCAAGGAGCGTTTTGAATCGCCGCCAAAAACTCTGACGAGGACCAATGCCCGGTGGACCTGCAGGAAGACGGGAAGAAACAACGATCTGCAGCCTGCTTGTCATCGCGTCAACCATTATATATATGCGAAGTTGCCACGGCGGGCGACATTGTAGAGCCAGCTCCGCTCTGGAAGGTTTCACTGTAACTCTTTACAGTTCCCGCGGGCTACAAAGCACTCCTATTCTGGATTTGTTCTCATCGCCTTTGGTGGAGGGGGTGCCGAAATATTTCCGGCAAAAAAGCCGGCGCCCCCTTTCCAGTCCCGCCTTCGGTTCCGGCAGCTCTTCCAACAGGAACTTCGGTTCTGTGTACAGCGGCCTGATGCGTTTGGTTGGAGAAGATAAGTGGCAGAGCTTGATGTAGGCACAAAGCTGGCTTTCGACCGCACCCGCGCCGCGTACGACCGGACCATGATGGCCTGGATCAGAACGGCAACCTCGCTGATCAGCTTTGGTTTTGCTATTTTCAAGTTCTTTCAGTTAGAGCTGGGAATAGCCCGGCAGGAGGGACGTCTCGTCGGAGCCCGCGAGTTTGCTATCCTTATGGTTGGCGTTGGGCTGCTCGCGCTGCTCATGGGCGCCGTTGAATACCGGCAGAATATGCAGTTGCTAAGGGCGCAGGATCCCGATCTGCCTCGTTCCCGAATAGGCCTGCTTGCGAGCTTGATCTTCATCCTGGGAGTCTTCGCTCTCATCCTGGTTCTTCTGCGGAAATAAAACGTCAAGTCTTTATAACTGGCGCAGATGCCCTGTACGCACCTCTACGACAGTCATGCCAACCACTTTTATAAAATCAAATGGCGGCTTCTCTATAGGACAAGCACTCCGTTCAGCGTGGAGCAGGTGACTCCGGAGATGAACTCGACCCGCACTTGCTGGTTGATCGGGAAGCGGCTGCGTTGATCACCGCAAAAGTCAAACGTGCTGCTGAATCCGGTGTTGTTGTTCAGCGTGACCGCTGTGAAGGTAACGGACACGCCGTTAGGACCGTTGGTGGATAGGAGTTGCACGGTAACCACCGTGCCGCTGGCAGTGGTGGGAAAGCCAGGATTGGAAACAAAGCCCACAAAAATTTGGCCGCACCCGGTCAGTAGAAGACAAAGCGTCATGAGATGAAGGAACGGGCTGCGCATCATGATGACGGTCCCCCAAAAGAACAGCTCCAGGGAGAGTAAGTGATTGGCCTTCGCCCGAATGACTATCAGCATTGACAGTCTCAGCTCAAGCCGCTTTTTGGCGGCTACCGTTTTTGGTAGTCGAAGTTTTTGATCGAGACCGTGAGCTGCTTGCTGACGCCGTTTACCTGCATGTCGCTTATGTGGTTCGTGCCATCGGGAAGCTGTTCAAATTGCGCACTCAGTGCCACAGCGTCCTTTGGATCGCTGAGGTAAGAAGAAACTTCAATTCCCTGAAGGTCCTTTTGCGCACGATTCAAGGAAAACATCACACTGTCGCCAGGTTTCATGTAATTGTGAATGACCAGGCGCACGTCCCCGGATGCACCGCCAGCCACGATGGAAACATTGCCTTGCTGGTAAGCCTGCTGCAGTTTTCCGGGATCTGTCTGAATATAGCTCTGCGCCAGCTCCTTGATCTGCTGCGCGTAGTCTTTGAACTCTTCCGTCTTCTTCTCGGTAATCTTGTGTTTCAGGCCGTGCTGGCGCGCGCTGCTCGATGCACTGTCGTCCTGCGCCATCGGTATTTTCAGGGGCTTTCCATCGGGTCCTAATTCCACCTGGAAAAGGTCCTGCTTTTTGACCTTACCCTTGATGGTGATGGTTTCCTGCTCTTGCCATCGATATTGCGCCAGGGCTTCCTTATTCCTGGCTGCAGCTTCCTTTATCTCGCTTACGTGTTGCTGTACCTGAGGGTTCTGGGACACAGCGGGTTTTGGCGCTATAAGCCATCCAGCGATGGAAACAGCAGTGAGTACAGCGGCCATCATGGATCGCCTTGAGAACTCAGTTGTCAGGCGCTTCATCTTCCTTCGATGGCAAAAGCTACTTTCCATGGACGCACACGAAAGGCCGCCGAACCAGCAGCTTCAGGCGGCCTGTCATCAAGAGTCGGATCTCTAGCGGTTGCGTGCAGCCCCGATCATTTGGGATTGCTGGGTGCATTGATGCCACGGTTGACCAACAGCTTCACTTCCACTCGTTGGTTCAGATCGCGCCCTGCAGCGGTGTCATTGGATGCAAGAGGGCTGGTTGTGCCCATCGCGGCCGGGGTCACAATGTGCCGCAGTGGAATTCCTCCCTGCTGTTGCAGGAATGTCACAACAGCATCCGCTCGCTCATCGCTCAACTGCTGGTTGCGCGCAGCATCGCCGCTGCTGCTGGCAAACCCTCTTACCTGGATGAGATAGCCTTTCAGCGGTTTTGCGTCCTGGGCCAGTTGTGTCAGCGCGGCCTTCCCGTCATCGGAAAGCTTTGCGCTTCCGGTTGCAAAAGTCATCATGGCCACGCCCTTGGTGTCCCAATCGGTCAACTCGGAAAAACGCTTGTTGGCCGCTTCAATGTCCGCCTGGTTGGTTCCAATCTTCTCCTGGTTCGAGGAAATACCCTGCGCATTTTTCTCGGTTGCCTCTTTGTTGGCCTGCGCCTGCTCCTTGGTTGGTGTCAGTCCAGCCTGAATCGTACGCGCAGTTTGTAAGTCCTCTGAGCTAAACCTGATGGTATCGGCCTGGATTTGGCCGTTATCGCCGCCAACGCCCTTTACAGAGACTGCCAGCCCTGGGATGAGGTTGGTCTCCGCCGATTCCTTATGCCGAAACACGCCCTTCGGCTCCTGTATTTTAGTTGCATCGTTGAGCACAACAACCACTTTCCCTTTATCGTTGGTCTGTATGGTTAAGGTGTCGCCATCTCGTGTTGTGATCAGCCCCTTTACCTCGGCCTTCTGGCCCGCGGTGATCTGGGCAAAGGCCAGCGACGCAAACAGGCAGCACAGCAACGCGGCATACACGCGTATCCACTTGGCATTTTGATACATAGACTCCTGCTTTCTGTGTTCTGGTGCGTTCTTCGTTTTGCCTGTCTAGCTGAGGTCTTGTCGCCCAAGAACACTCTCTGTTCCATTTGGCGCGAAGATGTCGCCTGACCCGGAAGGTCACAAAAGACGAGCGCCACAATTCGCGCTCAGAGCTCCAGTGGGGGTCAGTTAGCTCTCCGCAACCTTGAAATGGATGGTAGAAACGTATGTTTCTCACGCCTACTGGCAAAAGTGCCAGCCAAATCGTCTGCCTGTGATCAGCGTGGATTTGCCAAGTCTTTTTGCAAATCAATCATGGGCTGCTGGCTGACCTTGATGAAACCCTGCCATGGACGGTCCAGATCGACAATCACCGCGAGCACGCTGCTGATGGAAACAGCGAGCAAGACAGTGGAAACCATGTGGCGCTTGCCAATCAGCCCGAAGCCGTAACCGAGCAACTCTGCCGCCAGCATCGCGATCAGCACATTCACATAGATCACCGATTGCGGCACACGGCCCCAGAAAGCAGCCCAACGGGCGCTTTCCAGATCAATTGACTCGTTCAGTGATTGGAGCAGCAAACCCGCGGGTACAGAACGCTGGTCTCTCAAGGCAGACTCTGAGGCGCGCAACCACAGCTCGCTTTGTAATCGCTTTCCCTGCGCTCTTAGTTCGGGCAGCCGGTCCAAGTCCAATGCCGGCACATAGCGCAGCCGCACGACAACGTACTCGCGGAGCAACCCCGCAAATTCCGCGCCTTCCGGCGCCGGCATCATTTTGGACCGCAGCCAGGTGGTTCCGATGGCGTTGGCCTCTTGCACCACAAGCAACCGCCGCAGGTCGAAACGCGTGACCGCCATGGACATGGTGAAGCCCATCAACAACCCAAGCACGCCCAATATGGCGCTTTCAAAGATCGTAATTCGTGAGCGCATAGCTTCATCAAATTTCTTGCTGGCCCTGCGCCCCGCCAGGAATCCTACTTCGCTGGATGCCAGCATGAAGAGCAGGCACAGCAGATAAAGTAACCAGATGGGAAGTTCGAAGGAGAAGTAACGATTCACGGTTTACGCCTTGGCCGGCCCGCTTCAGAGTTCATGAGCCTGGCTCAGTATTGGCGCACAGGGATTGGCGAACGACTGGCAGAAGTAACAGCCGCTTACGCAGGAAGTTCTGTACTAATTGCAATTAAGTGTCTTGCGCCGCAATCTAGCCGCTCTTGGTTCGTCGCTTCAGCATCAGCTCTTCGGTGGATATTTCTCGAACATTTTCTTAACCATTTTTTGGACTTTTTCTATGTTCTTCGTGGATTTGTCAGAGAGTGTTTGCGAGGCCATTCCACGCCATACCACCATCTTTTTCTGGGGATCGGCCAGATCAACCACGAGGGTGCCTTCGTTCTCCACAACTTGTTGTACGCTTGACATGGTGTTATACCAGCCCATGCTATAGCCCTCAAGCGACACGTTCTGCTTGACTCCCGCGTTATAGACTACGAGTACGTCGGGCGTGGCGCCGGGATCCACTTTCGTGAACCCCTTTTGCGCCATCTGATCATCAATAAAGCCCATGATGCGTTGGTTCCATAGCTGGTCCTGAATAGGGTGAGGTGATTTTCCCCACGCATACGTCTTGTATTTGCTGAAATCATCTCCCCGCTGCCAATCCACATTGACCTTTTGCGCCAGGGCAACCACGCTTACCATGCATATCAACATCATCAATAAAGAAACAAAACGGGATTTCATGAAATCTCCTTCCGGAAAACAGATTGAGCTATTCCGATTGATCAGGCGCCTCCCGCCTCTGGCCTCGCCGGCTCGGGCCCCCGCCATCGGAACGCTAAAATGATTGAAGCGCTGGCTCTCCAATTCTGAATATAGCTAAGCCTTAGTGCCAAAGAAACTGGCAAGAGTTACAGAGGCCAGTGCGCGTGATCGGGAGAGCGTCATGCTACAGAAATACTTGGTTATCTCGCTCTCGGCAGCCGGAAGAAACGCCGCCTTGGCTTTCGCAGACCGGCGTGAGCGTGGACCATGAAACTGGCGCTAGGCCATCATCTTCATCTCCTCTGCAATGTAGGTTTATCCGATTCCGGCCTGTCTACCGGTTGGTCTTTGCTTCCCCGCCGTAGCGTAGGTTTGCTGATATCGAGATTGACCAGCGCGCGGACTCCGACCGTGCTGCTGGCCACGCGAGACTTCACTTCGTCAAATTCGCTCGTGGAAATAACATATTCATCGCGTTGCGGGAGTAGTGTCCCTATTTCCTCCTGCGCTCTGCGAATCCTTTCCGCCGTCATGGGATGGCTCGCAAACAATCTGACAACAAAGTTTCCGTCCTTCTTCTGATGGACCGCGATTCTCTCAAAGAAGTTGACGAAGGCCAGCGGATCATAGCCGGCTGCATATTGATATTCCAAGCCGAGCAGATCGGCTTCACGCTCTTCGTTGCGTCCGAACTTGAGAAAGGTCACGGGCACAGCAATGTCTGCCACCTGATGGATGATGATTCCGGCCGGCCCACCGACAGCGGTCAGAGCCAGTGAAGCAAAGCCCCATATCTGTGACTTGGTGAGGTTCTTGGTTGCGTGTCTGGCCGCCACGTGAGCAATCTCATGCGCCATCACGGCCGCCAGTTCAGCTTCGTTGTCCGCGGCCAGAATGAGGCCTGAATTGATGTAGAAGTAACCGCCGGGCAAGGCAAAGGCGTTGATGGTATCACTATCCAGAACTCTTATCACAAACGGCATGGTGGCATCCGAGTGACTCACCAGCCGTTGTCCCAGCCGCTCGATATACGAGGTGATCACCGGATCTGTGATCATTTTTGCTTCCGCTTCTATCTCCTGGGAGAGTTCGCGGCCGATTTCCTGCTCCTGGCGCACAGAATAGAAATTGATTCCCTTGCCTATTCCGCGATCGCCAATTCTGTTGATGTCGTATTTTTTTGACTTTTTGCCGGGCTTCGCCTGCGGGACGTCAGTTACTACCGGAGTCGTGTCCAGTTTGAACAATGCGACATAATCACGGGGCGGGCGCGCAATGACCCGACCGTCAAATTGAGCGGGCTGCCAAACTGCAATCCCATCAAGTTCACTTGCCTGCTTGCCCTGACCCCACAGCGGCAATGAGACAGCAACAAAAATTGCTGTTGCGAAACAGGACCTAATGGTGAAACGCGTCATTTTGAATTTGCATCGCATACGCCCCTCCATACCCTTCCCAGCTCACTGGAGCACGATTCTGGCCCAGAAAGCAGTTTCTTGATTCTTACAACCTGATTAACGCCGTCATGAACTGGCAAAACGGACAGTCGGCATCCAGTTGCGCTTCTGCCCCGCAGGCTCCATCAATTTGCGGAGCACGATACGAGGGTGCAAGCAAGTGTCCTGGCGCGGCCCTGTCCTGTTAGACCTGCCAGTTTCGCAGCCCCTTGATGGCGCGTAACATATCTATCAATGAGGTAACCGGCGCATTCAGTTGGTGCGTTGGGCGGGTGGGGAAGATGACTGCGTTGTTGGTAGCGCTCGTGATATTTTTGGGGCTTATTGTCCTATTGCTTTGGGGCGCTTATGCCGAGGTCGGAAAGGACCTCCCATGCAAACACGCTCACCGAAGCAACAGCCAGGAACTCGGAGCGTCAGAGACACACCAGCATAGTGACAGCTCTCACACACGGAAAGCGGCATGAAGCAGCCGCGAGATGGCTTTCGAACTCACCAGCATTTTCCCGACTAAGCGACAAGCCAACATCCGTCTTGCTCATAAAGTTTATGAATGACAACAGCGCAAACCTCTGCCCCGAACACGCACCTGTAGCACTGATAGTCAAGGCTGAAAACGAACTGCTTGTTTTGACAGTCGCGAGAGGGGCGCAAAGCTTCTAGCTTTACGTTATGGAGCCCGAACTTAAGAGACCAAACACCATGGAGAGCCCGGGCGGGAAAGAGAGAATTGTGAAATGAAGAATCGGTCCATCCTATTTGCGGAAGTGGTGCTTTTTACCTGCATCCTACTCGGGTTTGCAAACAGGTCATTCGCCCAGGATCCTGAGCAAAAGCTTCAGCGTCTTTCCCAGATACTGAATCTTAGTCCGCAACAGAAAAGCCAGTTGTTGCCAATCCTCCAGGCGGAAGCGCCGAAACTGCAGGCGATAAAGTCCAATCCCTCTCTCTCCAAGCGAGACAAGAAGAAAGAGCTCAAGGCCATTCATGATCAGGCCGATCCTCAAGTCAAGTTGATTCTGTCGCCGACGCAATACGAACAGTGGAAAGACATCCGTAAAACAAGAAATAGAAGAAGCAAAAAGCGGTGGGCACTAACCAGCGCTTCTTGTTGTTTAGTTACAGGAGGAAGTGCAGGGATTCCCAGTCTTATGTGATGCCGCGCCTAATAACTTCGGCAGTCTTTTATGCCATGCCCGCCACTTCGTCTACGGCCTGAGCCAGGAAATAAGGCCGCGCGATTTCACAATCCGGGCAACGCCGTTTCTGCCCGCACAGGCGTTATGCCCGATTCCGTATTGTCAGGACGTGTATCTAATTGCCAGGTATATTTTCCCGGCACCAGCCAGGTGCTGCTTTGATCGATCCATCGATACAGGGCGAGCAAGCCCTTCAGTGCGGTTTGCAGTCCCACAATTAAAATCGACAGCAGCAAGAGAGCGATCCCTTCGATTGCCTTGCAGCTGGCACGCCAGGCGTTTTCAAAATCCGTCTGTAACCGATCCATACCGTACTCTCCACCAATATGAATATTCTCACCGGACACAAGGGTCGCCGCAGCCTGCAGAGATCTCCTGGTCCGCCATTTGAAACTGGATCACAGCTTTGTTGTTCTCGATTTTCACCGGATAGACCGCGATTCGGGCGGCCAAGCCAGGGTCCGTTGCGGTCCGGGGGGGCCAGCGCCAATCGGGCGATGGGTAGATGCTCCTGCCATCTTGATTGCCTTGCAGAACGAGCGGACCGTCGCCGCACAAACAATCCTTGTCGACGGCAAGGAATACACCCTCCATATTGGCGACGCATACTGTCTTGTCGCCGAACGTGAACTCCTTCACTTCGTTGTGTCCGGGCATCTCCGCTTCAGTTCCGAGCACCACAAGCTCTGGCAGCATAGAATCCTCCAATGAATTAACGGGTCGATTTGTGTCCGGGTTCAAACTTGCCGACTGGCGATGTCTTGAAACGTTTGCGGCGTTCGAATTCGTTGAGTTCCTCGGCCAGGATGGGAACGCCCAGATTGCATGCCTGAACTCCGTGCGCCACGCATAACTTCAGCACTTCCATGATTTCCTCCACCGTGGCGCCCAGCCTGAGCGCGGCCTTGATATGGCGGCGCATGCCAGGTGCGTACATGTGAGTGAAAGAAGCATCGAAGGCAATGCTGAGAAGTTCCACGAGTTTGGGAGGCATCAAGCCACTCGCATAAATCGAAATACCCGCAGCCATAAATTGGTCCGTCCATACCGGATCGAGTTCAAAAAAGGGGTCCCATGCCCGGTTCCATTGCCCGGACGCCCGCATGGCATCGCAGGCCAGTGTGGGTTCTCCATCCACCGCGCGCTGCGGCAGTTCCACACCCGCTTCTCGCGCTTCTTCCAGAAGAATCGGCGCTCCCACGCTGCACGAATGGATCGACAGCAGCGATGCCATTTTGAGAACCATCAGTATTTCTTCTCGCGTGGCTCCCGCCTCCAGGGCAGCGTGTATATGGAGGCGCGTTCCTTCGTGATTCAAGTTGGTACAAGCCGCGCTCAGGGCAATACTGATCAGCGCAACCGTCTTGCGTGGCAAAATGCCCCTGGCCCATGGATTGGTGGTCATCTGCACGCAGGTCTCGGCCCACCCCGGGTCCCAATCAAAGAGCTGCTCCAACGACGAATCCCATGGGCCTCTTGCCCGGCCAGCGATTGAGACAGTCTTACCTTTACGTGCTGTCAAAGCCATGTCTGTTTCCTTTTTGTATCCGCCTCTGTATTCGCCGAATTCATTCAATCCTGCTTCGGCTGTGTCGACACTCCGATATCCGCGCCCTGATGTATCCTCGCCCCTATGCGGCAACCTGCTGGTCCTGTTTCAAATAAAAATGGACAAATTGCTTCATTTTTTTCCGCGCCAGCTTTCCTTCCGGCGAATAGGGAATTCGCATGGGAAAATTGTGTACCATGCCTTCGTAGAGATCTAACTTGACACTCTGCCCCGCAGCGTCCAGCGCCTGGTACAGGCGAACGAAGCCGCTGAGAAATATTTCCTTGGTGCCGCCCTGGATCAGCGTCGCCGGAAATCCTTTTGAGAAATCGCCATAGATAGGCGATGCATACGGGTTTTTCTGGTCCTCCGGGGAGGCGTAAGCGCCGGCGGCATTTTTTAGATGTTTGTCATACTGGAAACCCGGATCGGCATCACGCAATGTGAAATCGGTGTCGCCTGCCGGCGTGAGATCAACCACGGGAGAAACCAGCACCGCCGCAGACGGCAATGCCCACCCCTGATCACGCATCTTCAAAATCACAGCCGCGGCAAGTCCGCCACCGGAGGAATCGCCATACATCACGGCGTTCTTGAGCGAATAACCGCCAAACACCAGCGCTTCGCACACGGAAATAACCTGTTCGGTGATCTCGTCGAATCTTGCCGCCGGCGCCAGCGTGTAATCCACTGAGATCACGCGCAACCCGGTATCATGCGCAAACATGGCAGCGCGGCCAAGAGTGGAGGCCGCGCTCAACATTGTGCATGCGCCCCCATGCGTATAAATGGCAACCGTGCTTTCGCGCTGCCACTTTCTGGGACGGATGTCCAGGATGGGGATGCCGCCCAGACGGCTTTCCGTAACTGTGGATGAAAAGCGTTTCACCATGGCTTCAGACTGCGTTAACGCGTCACGCTCCGCAGATTCTTGCAGCGTTTTCCAGCCCGCGAAATCATCCGGGAACGGAAACGGAGGTAAAAGGGCCGGGTCCTGCAAAGTACTGAGAAATTCCTGCGCTTCCTTCGACACCGTTTCTGGAATGTGGACAAACGCTTTTCGCTGATGCATATGCCACTCAATCTACCAGCGGCGGATTAAGTTCAGATTAAGTAACCCAATCTTCAAAATTAACTGGCAGAAGTAGCAGTCTTCCCGTGCTTCTGAGCGCGCTCACGGTAGCCAGCTTCCAAAATTTCGAGTGACACAAGCTCAGAAGCGGATCCCCATCGTAATCGGGATTATCTGCGTGTTGATTCTGGCGGTGGGCGCATAGTGATACCGCGCCTCCACGTACAAGCGATAACGAGGCTCGCCTACTTTGACGGTGAAACCGATGCCGCCATTCGCTCCCCAGGCTGTTGTCGCGGAGCTAGCCAGCGTCACATCTGTGGTAACAATTCCTGAGGAGCAGGAGAAACCCCACCAGCCCCAGGCCGGCGTACAAGTGGTCGCGGTGCCTGACGGTACCTGTTGTGTGAGACTGGCGTTGCGATGGTAAACACCCCCGCCAGCGATGAAATATGTCCCCAGCTTCTGACCCCGCATTTCAAAGCGATAGTTTGCCGTCAGGGCATAGAGGTTTGCATGCCCGTTCACGTCGGCCGAATTCAAAGCCAGCCGGACCGGCGCCAGCACCTCGGGCGTGGCATACAGCCGGTTCCACAAAAACTCGCCGACGATGGCATTATGCCGGTTGAAGTTGTATCCGGCGCCCACGGTTGTACCCCAGCCGAAATTGGTGAACTTCGCGATCGGGTTCAGAGGGACGCTGAACGACATGGCGAGATTGGTGTTCAGTTTGCTGTCTTCTCCGAACTCCTGCTGCGCATGGAGAGAACCCAAGCATGCCATCACAACGATCAACTGGATAAGAACCTTCGTGCAACGTATCATCGGGCACCTCCTCGAACCACCTTCCCGGTCGCGAGTTGACAACGGTTTTGCGACTCCGGCAGGCGTATCCGTCCAGCGTGCGCCTGAATGCAACCGGGTCATCAGAGTTGCCGCACGGGCAGTCCACTGAAAATGGATGCTAGAGGAGAGGCTCGGCTTGGCCCACTGTCAATACTGTCAGTGAATGCCATATCGCTACTTCCTTTCGCCGTTGTCTGTGCTTTTTAACAGTTCTAACCGGCAAGAACGCGCGTAGGCTGGATGATGAGTCTTGACCAGCATGGGTTCTCGACGAGGAGCCAGATTGAGCCGAAGGAGACGAGCATGAGGAAGATAGTGAGTGTGATCTTGTTATGGATGGCAGTTCTTCCGGCGCTCGCTCAATCTCCAGCGCCTAAATATCAACCGGGAACGATCATGGCGGTGAAGCCGCACAAGGGCGCGGCGGCCGGCGATCCTTCAACGACTCGCTTCGATATTTCCATCCGGGTCGGGAGCACGGTTTATACGGTGCTATATGCCCCGCCGCCCGGCTCGTATGGAGCAGAGTATACGCAGGGCATGAATTTGCTGGTCCTGGTGGGGGACAAAACGATTACATTTAGCGACATGACAGGTGTTTCGAGGCAAGCAGCAATTCTGAGCCGGGCTGCAGCCTCACCCCAGAGCGACCATTAAATTTTGATTTCGATGCGATTCCCTGCAACAGTTCATAGTTCCTCGCCCCGGCACTGACACTAAGTCACCCGCACAAAACTTTGTCAGGAGTTCCCATGGAAGAAACAATCAGCATTCTCGACGGTTCAACATTTCTGGTTTCCGGCAAGAATGGCGACATTGAAGCGGGGCACGACCAGCCCCACGGCTTGTTTTTCAAAGACACGCGACATCTATCGCGATGGAATCTTACTTTCAACAATGCCAAGCTCAGTGTGCTCTCCACTGATGCCGTGGAGTATTGCCACGCCCAGTTTTTCTGCGTTCGCCCTACGGGCACGATCTACAAGAACCCCACAATTTCAGTTGTGCGCCGCCGTTTTGTCGGCGATGGCTTCGTGGAAGACATCGTCGTGATCAATCATGGCGCGGAAGCAGAAGAGATCAATCTGCGCCTCCAGGTAGGGTCCGACTTCGCCGATCTGTTTGAGGTCAAAGACGCACTAAGGAAGAAAGGACAGCATTACTGCCACATCCGCGAGAGGCAGCTCACCCTGGGTTACCGGCGTGAGAATTACATCCGTGAAACCACCATTGCCGCCAGCGTAAACCCGACGGAAATCAATGAGGACAGCCTGGTGTTTCGCTTCGTCCTGCCCGGTAAAGCGGAATGGCAAGTCCAATTGCATGTCGCCCTGGGGACGGGAGAAACTGTGCATCGTCCAAAATTCAGCAGCAAGGAAGGAGCCGGCCTGCGGCACAACCTCGAGAAATGGATGGAAAACGCCCCCACGCTCACTGCGCACCCCGATCAGGTCCACGAGTTATATATCCACGGCCTGGTGGACATCGCGGCGCACTCTGATCCTGTGCTTCCGCATTGGATAGGAATGCTAGCTCTGGACGGCATTCCTGGTCGCTGGGGGCCATACAAATGTCATGCTGAACATGCTGGAGCACCTAGTTTCAAGCAGCTTTACAATCGTATGATGGTGCAACGCGGCCTTTTGGACGAGGACAAAGCTGCCTGAGCTGCCCGGGGAAATGCCACTTCCTCTGGATTGCAGAAAGACCAACTAGCTTGCTTTGGATTGTTCGGCCGACCGCCGGACGGGCGCTTCCGCGGTCACGATGCTCTCGCACTTTGTCCAGCTGCGCTGCATTCCCTGTGGTTCAGATTTTCTGCGAAGCTGTCAGTTTTGGCAGTTCATGATTTGTCCTGGGCCGTTCAATGTTGTTTCACACAGCCAGCCGCGGGACCGGTTCACAAAGTGGCCGATCGAAGGACAGGCCGCGGCCGGCTGTCGCCTTAGCAGCCCATTCTCGGGCCATAATTTGGCATGGCAAAGTAGAGCCGGCCAGGGAACACAATGTTCAAACGGGCGTGGAGCGAACTTATTGGGCGAGTGGATGGACCGTTTGCTTTCCGGCTCATCATCCAGCCGATCGTTGCTTCCATCCTCGCGGTCCGTGCCGGATTGAAAGATGCACGCGAAGGACGCCCGCCGCACTTCTGGGCCATGGTCACCGATCCTGTTCGCCGGCGGGCCTTGCTTCTGGAGACCTGGAAACAGGTGGCCAAGGTGTTCGTTGCGGCCGTCATTATCGACGTAATCTACGAAATCGTCGTCTTCAGATGGGTCTACCCGGTGCAGCCGGTGATTGTTGCCACCGTGCTGGCGGTAGTTCCGTATCTCGTGATTCGAGGTCCGGTCACCCGGCTTGCCCGTCGCCATCAACCCAGAGTTGAGGAGAAGAAACGTGACGCAGCTTGATCGGAAAACAAGACCGGTTTGTTGCACGCGCCCATGTGTGCCAATCCCCGATTCAGGCTCAAGACAAGGGCAACGGCACCGATGCTTCAATCGTTGTGCCCTTCTGTGGCTCCGACACGATCTTGAACGTCCCATTCAATCCCAGCAGTCGCTCGCGCGCGCTAGCGAGCCCAATGCCGCCACTGTATATCCGCTCCGGATTAAAATCGACATCATCACCGTAAATGAGCAGCCAAGCCTGTCCCCACACCACCTTCAGCTCCACCGTAACAGCGTGAGCTTTGCTGCGCTCTGTGATGTTCTGTAATGCCTCCTGCGCCACGCGATACAGGCAAAGCGAAATCCGCGCATCCAGGCGGGGTGGCACGTTGATCTCGTGAAACGTGACTTTCATATTATGGTGGATGCCAACACGCCGGCACAGTGTCCTTAAGGCCGCGACCAGGCCAAGATATTCGAGAGCAAAGGGGTGCAGTTCATGGGACAGGTCGCGGGTGGCGTTGGAGATACCTACAAGCTGATCGTGAAGTCCCTGAATACGGAGCTTTAGCGAGGGATCCAGCCCGCTACGCAACTGATTGAGTTCGATTCCCAGCAGCGTTAGCTGTTGAGCAAGGTCATCATGCAGCTCTCGAGCAATGCGATGGCGTTCCTGCTCTTGCTCATGGATGAGTTTGCTCTGGGTGGTCCGCAACAGCTCTTCGGTACGCCGCCGTTCTGCCAGGACAGCCGACAACGCCATGGAAGGCAGCGCAAACAAGGTGAGGAGAATATGCAGGTAGAGGACACTCTCCCGGGTCGGTCCCGAGGTTATAAGCCCTCTCCCGTGAACCGCGTTCCAACTGGCGATGAACGCGACCACAAGCATGGAAGCGCTAAGCGCGCCTGAACCAAAACGTATTGCGGCCCATAGCAAAAACGGCAGTGGAGCAAAAACCAGCGCTGGAAAACGGTCCGACGCCCCGTATTCTCTGTTGAATACCAGAATGCTCACAAAGATAACTCCGAACGCCAGCCCGCCCTGCTCGATCCACCGTTCGAAAGTTGTTTTTCGGAACCAGGATATTCCGTTGCGCGCAAAAAACAGAATGGGCGGAACAACAGTTATGCTGGCAATCGCGTCCGAGGAGAGCCGGATCATCCACAATGCCCAATAGTTTGAGCCCCGGCCTGTCAACTGCACCACGCCCGCATCCAAAAACGAAGTCAGCAACGGAGCGCCGAGGACGCCAAATGCCAGAAAGATGATGAGTCCGCGGACGCTATCGAACAAACGTTCCTGCTTCCTGAAATAACTGATGCAGCCGGCGGCCAGCAATGCTTCACCCGTATTCCCCACAAACCACCCCAACGCTCTGGCCAGCGGAATCCCAAAAGGCAACTGAGCCAGGAGATGGGCCAGAAGAACTGCCAGCACAAGAGCCCACCACGACCGCCGGGGAGTCAAAAGGAAAGCAGCCAGCAATATCGCGTTTGACGGCCAGAAAATGGATATGGGTGTTCCCGGGAGATTAAAGAAGAAACCGATTTTGGTTGCTGCGTAATAACTGATGGCAACCAGCAACGCGATCTGTACAGTCTCGAAGAGGGCGGTGCGCGGGGAGGCCTTGTCCTTGCTCAGTTTAGCACCCTGATTTGATCTGAATCTCGAAATCAGGCGATCGAATCGACGGCTGAACATGCGACGCGCCTTCTTTAACGATTTAATTAACTTTCATGGCCTGCTTTCTATAGAGCAGCTTACGATCCTAAAGAAGCGTGCAGACAGGTGCAAGAGAAATGCCGAAAAAAAAATTGCCAGTTGTCCTAGCCCGCTAAAAGTGGTAGGCGCTTTCGGCAAAGTTTAAAGAAAATCTAATACGTCCGGAATGGAGGACGTCCATTAGGCGATACGAATGCCTGACCGCAGGCAACTGCTCTCACCGCCAAAACCAGGTCTGTTTCGATTCGAGACTTGAAAACATAGCCCATCGCCCCAGCCGCCACGGCGGCTTCCACAATTTCCGGGTCGGTTTCCACGGAGCAAATAACCGCCTTTGGACTCGGATTATCATTGGCCAATTCGCGCATCACATCAATGCCATTGAGCAGGGGCATTTCCAGATCGAGGACTACCAGGTCCGGCTGGCAACTGCGAATCATTTGCAGGGCCCTCTGACCGTCAATGGCTGTGGCCACAACCTCAAACTCGGCTTCCAGAATCAAAGCCATCATTTGCAGGAATTGCGCGTTGTCGTCGGCTACTAGGATGCGCAGTTTCATTTTTAGGGCACACAACTTCCAAACACCCATTTGCCGGGGTTGTTGCGGTTTGAGTTTTAGCATTCGTGGGCAGAGAGGGGACTACACCGCGAAAACCGGCACTTGGTTGTCAAAATTACGTAATACAGCTAACACTGGGGGCCACATTTCCGATTTTAAGCTGAGTCGCTCTAAATTTATAAATTAAGAAGGCGTACTTTTGTTACGAATGTAATGAATTTGCCACCTTAAACGAGCCATTTCGTCTGCACGATGGTCTCTCAGAAAAATCTCGGCTGACGTAAATTTTGTGGGTGACACTTTCAGAGAGCACGAGCTTTTTTGGCCGGAACTGATCTTGCTCTTGAACGGGCGAGGCTTGAGGCCTCCTCACTCTTCAATTGACTAGCATTATTGCCAGTTCCCAAATACCGCCACTCCTCTTAATGATAAGTAGGCGCTCGGGCCCGGCCCGAATCCAGCAGAGTTGTGACAAATGGCCCTACCGGCTGCAAAATTTGGGGCGTCTTACGCGCAAAAACTGTGCCGCACGCTTTTGGATGCGGTGAACGATGCCGTCATTATTTTTGACCCGAGATCTCTCCGGGTCCTGGATGCCAATGAGCGCGCATTCAGAATTTACGGATACTCGAGAGAGGAGTTTCTTGGCAAGGAGCTGAAAGAGTTGACGCATGAAGTCAGGGACTACTCGCGATTGGCCCGTCACGGGCAAATCATAGAGAGGACAGACTTTGACAAAGCAGGCAATAAAATCGACTTTCTGGTGAGCGTGTCGACGATCGATTACTGGGGCCGCAAAGCCATGTTCAGCATCAATCGCGACATTCGCGATCGCAAACGCATTGAGGCCGTCATCACCAACAGCCAGCACAAACTTCGCTTGCTGCTTCAGGGCATTTCGGAGATTCTGGCCCTCATTGACAGAGAGGGCGTGATCCAATTCATCAGCCCGCAGGTCGAACGAGTTCTCGGAATTCCAGTGTCTGAGGCGAATGGACGAAGCGTGTTCGACTTTGTTCATCCCGACGATCGCCCGCGAGTGGCCAAAGAGTATGAAAAAACTCTTCAGGAGCCCGGTGAAGCCATTCCTTCCGTGGTGAGGCTCAGGGGGCAACAGGGCCAATGGATCCCTTTTGAGGTCATCGCAAACAATCAATTGCTTGATCCCGATTTAGCCGGCGTCATCTTCACTGCACGGGATTTACGTTTCCGCAGAGAGACCGAACAAGCAATCCGGCAGTCGAATGCCGACTTTGACCGTCACGTGGAGCAACGGACCATGGAACTGGCCAAATCCAACGCGACGTTGAGAATTGAAATCCAGCAGCGCCGCTACGCCGAAGCCCAGCTTCGGCAGTCACTCTCGTTGCTTCACTCCACCCTGGAATCCACGGCCGATGGCATTCTGGTGATTGCCACCGATGGAAGAGTCACCGGGTGCAACCAAAAATTCATGGAGATGTGGCACATTCCTCGGCTCGTAATTGCGGGCCTTCGCGACGAGGACCTGCTCACGTCGGCGACTCCGCTAGTGGCCGATGCGAAGGCGTTCATGGATGGCGTAAAAGCGCTGAAAGACAAACCTGACGCTGTTGCCTTTGACACGTTCCGTTTGAAAGACGGACGAATCCTGGAACGTTACACACAGCCGCAGCGCATCGATGAGAAGATCGCCGGACGCGTATGGAGTTTTCGAGACGTTACGCACTCTCGCCGGCTGGAAGAGGAGCTGCGCCAGTCCCAGAAGATGGAAGCCGTGGGGCGCCTGGCCGGAGGCGTGGCTCACGATTTCAATAATCTGCTGATGTTGATTTCCGGTTATGCCAACCAGATGCTTGAAGACCCTGTTCTCCCAGAAAATGACCGGATCTATTGCGAGCAGTTGGTTGACGCCAGCAAGCGCGCGTCAGCCCTGACGCGGCAATTGCTGGCATTTAGCCGTAAACATCCTGTAGCGCCCCAACGTCTGGACCTCAATGGCATTGTTTCCGACATGGGGAAGATGTTGCAGAGACTGCTTACGGACCGGATACAGTTAGTCATCAACCTTTCCGCTGACGCGCTGCCGGTTTATGCCGACCCTTCACAGATCGAACTCATGATCATGAACATGGCCATCAATGCGCGGGATGCGATGCCGGAAGGCGGGTCCTTGTCCATCACCACAAGGAATGAGGTACTGGCAGAAACCGGAAAACTTGAATGGGGTTCCAGTCAATACGTGATCATGGAGGTGAGCGATACGGGGGTGGGCATGCCTCCGGAAATCAAAGAGAGGATCTTTGAGCCCTTCTTTACCACCAAAGGCGTGGGCAGGGGGACCGGGCTCGGCTTGTCCACCGCGTATGGAATTGCAGAACAGGCAAATGGACATATCACCGTCGAGAGCGAACCCAATCAGGGCACTACATTTCGCATCTATCTTCCCCGGGACACCAGTGAGGCCCCCGCGAAAATCACGATGGCTCAATCGCCGCCGCCAATCGGCCATGAGACTCTCCTGCTGGCGGAGGACGAGGCCGGGATCCGAGATATGACGCGAGTGTATCTGGAAAGCCTGGGCTATAAGGTGCTGGCGGCGGCGGACGGAGACGAAGCCCTCCGTATTTCACGCGAATACGCAGGCGCCATCGATCTTCTGGTAACAGACGTGGTCATGCCTGGCGTAAGAGGTGACGATCTGGCCCGAGCAGTTCGAAAAGAGCGCCCTGACACTGCTGTGCTCTTTATCTCCGGCTATGCCGAGCAGGGGCAACTGGGCGAGAGGACAGCGGTCCTCGAAAAGCCGTTCGCATTCCCGGAACTGGGCAGACGCGCGCGCGAAGTCCTGGCGGAAAAACGGGAGGCTTCAGATAACCCGGAAGATCTTCGGTCACGTGAGCACGCTTGAACTGGAACACGGGTACTTCACCAGCACACGCCAGGGGCTGCCGAAAAGGCACGTCATGACCAAACATAGAGGTTTCCTATTTCTGACAGCGATCGGGCTGTGCCTCCAACCGACCGGTTTGTTGCCGGCGCAAGCCGCCTCTGCAATGAAGACCCTGGTGACGGCGCCTGGGGCCGGCAAAGAAACCACCGCCGGACAGGATACGCAGGGTTTTTCCGCAGCATTCTTGACAACATCAATCCGCCAACTGGAGGACGCAATGCTGTGGAAAGAAGGAATTACCAGGGTGATCAGGTACAACGCTCCTCCAGGCCCCTGGCTTGACAATTATGGTGCGCGGGCGGCGGAAAGCCTGAGACAGGCTTCAGCGCAGGCAACTACAGCTTCCGATACTGCAGCTCTCGAGCTGCTGAAAAACCAATTCAACAACCTTCAACAATGGAACAACGCTGTTACCGCGCAGCAGGCAATCAATGGAGCGCAAACAATGAACGCCTCCGCCCTGAAGGACGATCCGCTTTTCAACAGAATCTCGGAATGCAGCAGGTTTCTGGGCACAATGCTGACCAGTGGCGTCTTTGCCGATAATCCTGCTTGTCATTAGCGCACGTCCGCAATCAACCAGATATTTTACGCGGCTGTGTTCCGCGGCTGTTCGCTTGGCGCACTCTCAGAGAAGGACTGTGCACCCAAAGGGACGCGGGCAACGATTCGCGTGCCAAACGAGGGACCAGACTGGATGGAAAAAGCGCCGCCAACCAGCCGAAGCCTTTCCGTCATACTGATCAGGCCAAGTCCTTGCCCGGCGAGCGCCCTATCAACATCAAATCCTTTTCCATCATCGTATATGCTGAGCCGGACCTCGCTGGTATTGCCGCGTAACTTCACCTTCACGTTCTTGGCATGACTGTGCCTGGACACGTTGTGCAGGGCCTCCTGGGCCACGCGGAACAAACTGAGCGAAGCAGTACTTTCAAGCTGCGGCGGGACGCCGGTACAACTGAAATCAATGGCGATAGGATACTGTTTGGAAAAATCGTCACATAAACCACGGATGGCAAGCGCCAAGCCGAGAATTTGGAGTTTCGGAGAATGCAGTTGATGAGAAATACGGCCGGCGTCCGTAGAAATATCGTTGATCTGCCTCCACAAAGCCTGCATCCTGGCATGAACCTCCTGGTTGGTCCCGGGGAGGGCCCCATCGAGCTGCTGGACATCGATGGCAAGAAGAGCCAGACGCTGGCCTATGTCATCGTGCAGTTCGCGCGCGATGCGCGCACGCTCTTCTTCTTGCGCCTTGATCAGCCGCCCGCTAAATTCCATGCGTGCGGCCGCCAGATCCTTGCGGTCGGTAATGTCGAAACAACAGCCAACATAGCCGGCAAAGGTGCCGTCATTCATGAAGCGCGGCACGCCTGAATCGACAATCCAGCGGTACTGACCATCCGCGCGTCGCAGGCGGTACTCCATGGAAAATTTTTGCCGCCCGTCGAAAGCCTTGATATAGGTTTGCATGCATCGCGACAGATCATCGGGATGGATTCCTTCCGTCCATCCGTTGCCCAACTCCTGATAAAGTGTGCGACCGGTAAAATCCAGCCACCCTTGATTGAAATAAGTGCAGAGCCGGTCGAGACCTGACATCCACATCATGACCGGAGCGGTGTCAGCCATCAGCCGGAACCTGGTTTCGCTTTCGCGCAGCCTGGATTCAGCTAATTTGCGCTCTGTTATGTCATTGTGCTGTATGACTGCTCCGCCCTCTGTCTGCGTTAACCGGGTTACCGCCATGGAAAACCAGCGCTGCTTCACAGGCGAATGGCAAGGGTACGCCATTTCAAAATATTCGCGCTGGCCTTCCAATACATCCTTAATACCTGAAAGTGCCTGCCTTGCGTAGATATCGCCTTCCCCCGCCGCTCTTTCGCACTCTGCAATGTAGTTGGCGCCTGGCCGTACTGATGGATAAGCGCCAGCGCCGTTCTCGCCGCTAAACCTCAGCCATGTGCGATTCACTACCAAGATTTTTCCAGACCGGTCAATCACCGCTAAATGACCAACCAAGGACGCTAAAATCGACTCTCTGAGCTCTTGGTTCGCGCGCAAGACATCTTCGGTACGCTTGCGCTTCAGAGCGCCGGCAAAGATATTCGCGATGCTTTGCAATTCATCCCTGTTTTCATTGGGCCATTTCGGCTTTGGCTGGACAACGGCCAGGACCAACGCGCCCAGCAATTCGCCTTCGACGCGCAGCGGCAACACCATAAAAAAATGGAAATCATTGCCGCAGAGCCGGCGCTTTAGACCATGGAATCTTGCCATGATTTCGCCGGGATCGGAGGCTAGTACGGTTAGGTTGGGCAGTGTATCCCCGATCTCGCCCTCTTCCCTTTCTGCGAACAACACCGGGGAGACACTCGCCATTGTCGGCGTGTAGAGAGGCACGGCACGGTCTCCATTCTCCAGCAGCTCGAACAGACCCACCGAATCGAGGCCGAAGCGATGAAGAAATGACCCAAGCCAACCCTTGACCTCGCCGGTTCGCAGACAATCCGGCGATGCGATCAGGTCTGCCGCCATGCTTGCAAAGATTTCATCGAATTCACGCCCGTGGGCCGCTATTTGTTCTGCCGTCTTCTTTCTAGCCCGCAATTGCAGGAGATACGCAAGAAGAAGCAACAGCAGCGCGCAGAACCCGCCAAGCCAAACGAATTTGCTTGTGCGCTCGTCCCACCGGATATACAGCTGAGCGAACATGATGCCAGACAGGAAATGACAGGCAACGGTGCGACGCGGCAGGGATTGCTCCTGGCCAAATGCTCGCCTTTGAACGTCCCCTTCCGAGTGAGCGGTGCCAATCTCCGGCCTGAAATCCAGAGCACGCCAGCCCGCTCCTTTTGCTGAACCGGCCAGCATGGACAGCGGAAAGCAAACAAAAAGAAAGGCGATCGGCAAAAGGAAGCGCGTGTTGGGTTGACCTTCAGGGGCGGCCGTCTCCCTCCAGGGGATGGGGTCGGGGCCTCCGCGCTGTTTTGGCATATGGCCGGTTACTTTCTCCAGCACATCCACCAAGCATCAGCGTTTGCCCGGAAATACCGAACGCCCGCCAAACTTTATGGATGGTTTCAGACAGTCCAGATGTAAACTTCGCTACTTTGGACCGGATATCCTCCGGGGGCCAGCCCGACTAACCTGGAGATACAAGTTCGTCGTCAAGATGCGGCGTTCGCCCTTTTTCGATTGAAATCCATGCATGAAGGTAAGTCAACCTGTCAATATTGACAGCATTCCAAAATGGTTCTTGTTCGTCCCCTGCCCTGACTCACTGGACATCATCGATCCTTGTGAGAATAAGCCCGAAATTGGGCTGGAGGACAGGCAGCGACATGCTGTTGATACCTACAAGTATCTAGAGACACAATCTCTCAACGTCAGAACGTGCGACCGCACATGCTCCATCGTTTAATATTGCTGAGCGTGGCCAGCCATCGCAGAGAGAGCGCATGTGTTTCGGAAACTTCCGGAGAGATTATCAGTTCAGGTGTCGACAAAGTGGTTCTTTACCGCAAACTGGATCAATTCAGCATTGGTTTTTACTCCAAGAGCTTCCATAATGCGGTACTTGTGGAAGGCCACGGTCCGAGGCGTAAGGCCAAGAACATTGCCCACTTCCTTCATCAGCCGTCCTTCCGCCAGAAGTTGCAAGACTTCCATTTGGCGGGCCGTCAGTTTTTTTGCTTTTAATTTGGGGTGGGGCGAACGGATGAATGATTCCATCAGGGCCCGCTTGATCTGCGGAGTGACGTAGGACCCGCCTTTCAGGGCTTCGTGTATCCCCTGCAGAAGCTCCGAAGCAGCCGAACTCTTCAACAGATAGGCCGAGGCGCCGGTATGCAGGGCCTCAGAAGCAACATCGGCATCCTGATTCATGGTCACATAGATCAGTTTGGTCCTGGGCATGATTTGCTTGAGCCGTTGGCCGGCCGCCAATCCGTTCAATAGAGGCATGCCAATGTCTACCACAATGACGTCGGGACGCAGTTTGGGCGCCATCTCAAGCAGCGCGCGCCCATCTGCCACCGTTGCCACTACCTGATATTGCGGCTCCAACAGTTTTCGAAATGCTTCAACGATCATGGTATGGTCATCGGCAATGAGGACTGTCGGTTTCTGCATTTCTTACGCTCGTTTTCTGACGGCAACCGTAGTGCGTGCTATCATCGTGTTTTGATTGATGTTGGTTAGCGATCCTAAATACTTCCTGCGAAAATAACAAATTCTGCGCGACGGAAAACTTCCTGACTGCTAGCAGCAATGAACCGCATCCGTTACTTACTCTCCATATCTACTCTCTTAGCGCCAAATTGTAAGGCACTCCACCTTAAATTCTGCAGCATAGGTATCTTTACAGGAACTGTTAGTTTTATCAGGTATGTTCCAAAATGGACCTTCGAACCATCATTAATAGGCTCCAACGTTTTTGGTTTTTTGGCAAAAGTTAAAAAAATTTAAGAAATCCAGCTTCACCTTCCGTACCCCAGTCAAGTTAAAGATGGAGGCCGCCGCCAGACCCAAGACTGCCTTCACCACTCAAGTCCCGAATCGTCCATGCAAGAGAAGCTGATGAAAATGCCGCTGGTCACTCCGTGTACATGACGAGCAGCACCCCTAAAAGAATCATGCTATTGGCCCACAGATAAGGACTCACGCGTTTGTGGAGCGGACTAGCGTCATAGAGAAACTTGCACAGTGCGATGCAAAACCCCACAACGGCAAACCACATGTGCTCCCGCCGAATATTCAACATTGCGGCAGTCATAGAGTGGCTGTGGTGCTGCGCCAGCTGAGTGGAAGCTTCATGCCCCTCCATATCGTGCGCAGGCAACGGCTTCCCTGCTTCGGCGCCATGTTGATGGTGGTTGCTATCGCGTTCGCCGATGATCGCCGCCGAGGATTGTGCCACCCTGGCGGCGCTCTGTGGTCCTGGAGAGTTCATGTGAAACGAGCCAGCCTGGCCATTGCCAGTGGAATCATGACTGCCGCCATGATCATGGAAGAAAAGAAATACCCCGCCAAAAATTGCCAGGACCGGAAAGGCCCAGGGCGCCCATTTCCGGCTTAGCCTGGCGCGAGCGCGCAGATACTCGATCACCCCGATTGCGATCAGCAAGATGGCGTAAATCTTGTGCTGGCGCGCCTCAGCATCATGTTGCAGAAGCCAGGTCCAGTTCAAGTTGCCTCGCGGCCAGATCTCCGCGTCACTCCATACAGCCAGAAAAGCGCCTGCCGCGATGAACAGAAGCGGCCACAGTTGCTGGACGAACGCAAGTTTTTTGTACCTGTGACCACAGATCACCATGGTCCCTATAAGAATGAGGATCAATCCGGCAACGTGGTGATTCATCTCCGAAGCCGCCTTGTCAGGATCGACAAGGACCGAGGAAGCGGTGACGGCCGAATGCTGGTCAGCCGGGGTTAACGATCGCAGCTGCGGCACGCCCAAGGACAAGCCTGCCAGCAAGAGCGGCACAAAGAATCGGCGGTAAGTTGCAATACCAGCGACGTTACTGCTCACGCGCGCCCTCCTCAGTAATCCTTTGTGCATGTCAAAGCATTCCTCGGGAGTCAAAGGACCGTCCTTGCACCGTCACGCGTTGCTGAGACCGTTCAACAATGACGAATTGAATCTTCATTTGCAGCCGTGCATATGGTCATAGCTGTGTCATCATTGGGCCAGAGGCCGTATCGCGCGCAAAATAATCGTCAAAGATACCCTGGAGAGCCAGCATATAGTCGGCAAGGCCGGCTTTGCCGACCAGCCAAATCTCGTAGTAGCTCCGGAGATCCGTATTTTCACTTCTGTTATGTCGAATGACTCCTGTTCGCCCAACACCTAAAACAGCCGCAACAGATTCCGAAACCTGCAACAGAAGCACCGGCGGCATGGACCTGCCCATCGCTTGCATCCGTGCAGCGGTCTGTTTGGTGTAGGTAGAAAACTCATCCAATGAAATATGGCCTGGAGCATCCAAGGACCTCACGACTGCAAAGTTCTTCATCGTTCCTTCTCCCGGCGCTTTCAGGAGGTAGTACAACCTGGTGGTGACAGGCGTCCTGCGTCAGGCAAATCGCATACCTCCTTTCGTGGCGCAGCATTAAAAGCGAAAATTGAATCCCACGCTGTAGATGAGGTTGTTCTGATTGCGATTGCGATTAGGTGTGCCCAGACCAGGAATAAAGACTGGCTGGAACCGCGTCATGTAGTAGTCAAGTTTAATGGGACGGAACGCAAGGTGGTGGCCAAGGGGCAGATCGAGTCCTCCGCCATATGCCTGTGAAAATGCAACCGCGGAATTGACAAAGCGCGTCGATACGGTAGTCGGCTGGCCGGAGATCGGGCTGATAAAGGTGTTAGGAACCTGAAAGCTCCGGGAATCGTGGGTCGCGCCCCACAAGGCCTCACCAAAAGGAACTATCCTCCCGAAGCGAAAATTCAGGCGCGGACCAAACATGTAGCCGAACGCCGTCTGGTCAACGTGAAGATTGTTGATGTTGCCGTTGTGGACAGCATTGAAACTGCCGACGATGCCGATCAATTTGTTCAAGTTGAACGCAATTTCACCCAGACCGCCGTTGGCTGAAAATGCGGGCACGTTGATAGCCGAATTGATACGCGTGAACGAATAACCAAGATATACCTCGGTCCTGGGGAGGTCCTGGGCAAAGGCTCCAACTCCAAACAGAAAAAGAATCCCCACTATCATGAAGTTCTTCATTATTTTGTCTCCATCTCGAGTGCCTTGAGGCGGAACCGCTCCCACCGAGCCTTCGAGCTAGAAACTATGTTGGTATCGCGCAACGCAAATATGAACTGTCAGAAATGCCAGAACACTTCGAGCGCCGGGGAGCAACTCAGTTCGAATCGAAAACTTTGCGGTTCTCTCACGACGGGAAGCTCATCCGAGTTGCCGCTCATTGTTTTTTGTTCCGGGCCGTTACACCGGCCATTTCGGTGTCCGGACTTTCAGGGCCGATTCTGGCCCGTTCAGCTGCAAGCCCCGCAAAAACAATCCCGATTCGGAGAAGCCGCACCTGCTGCCTCCTGGTTGTTACACGCACTGCACGGGATCGACCGCAAGTATTGCCAGTGGCGTCCTGCCGGTGAGCGTGATAAAATTGCCGCGCCGCTGGCGGTCGTACTATGCCTAATTTCAACTCTCTATTGCCCAGCGGTTGCCGCAGCGTTCGCGCTCTTTCTTTCTTCACCTGTATCGTGATGGCGCTTGCTTCCAGTTCACAATCACAATCCTCAGACCCGGTTCACCTGGCTCCTCTCAAAGAAGCAACTGCCATGCCCGAAGGCACCCAACCTTCCGGCCATTCTCGCCTCAGACCGTTGCGCGTGGATACGGACCTGGTCCTGATACCGGTGACGGTCAACGATGCAATGAACCATCCGATCACGACTCTGGCGAAGCAAAACTTTGAGCTATTTGAAGCGGGAGAACAGCAGAAAATCCGTTATTTTTCAACTGAGGATTCGCCCATCTCCATTGGGGTACTACTGGACCTCAGCTTCAGCATGAAAAATAAAATCGATACCGCGCGCCAGGCGCTGTCTGAATTTTTTAGCAGCTCAAACCCTCAAGACGACTACTTTGTACTGAGCTTCGCAGACCGTCCGGAGTTGCTGGCTGACACTACGCAGTCGGTAGGAACCTTGCGGAGCAGGCTGGCATTGGCGACTCCCAATGGCAACACAGCCCTGCTGGACGCAATTTACCTTGGAGTGGCGAAACTGCGCTCGGCAAAATATCCGCGCCGGGCCCTGCTCATCATTTCTGATGGTGGAGACAATCACAGCCGTTACGGCGCCAAGGAAATAAAGCGCCTGGTGCAAGAAGCTGACGTGGAGATCTACGCCATTGGGATCTTTGACAGCATTTTCAAAACCTATGAGGAATGGGCGGGACGCCGGCTGCTGACGGACATCACAGAAACAACGGGAGGCCGCACCATCACCGTGGATGACATCAAGCAGTTACCTGAAGCTGCTGCCGCTGTGAGCCGCGAACTTCGTAATCAATACGTGATCGGATATCGTCCGAGTAATACCTTACACGATGCCAAATGGCACAAGATCAAAGTGCGGCTGGCGCCTCCACTGCCCGTCGAACCGCTTCATGTCTATTCCAAAAAGGGCTACACAGCGCCGGGAAACTAATCCTGGCTGAATTCTCCGCATGCGGAGCAGATTCCTTCAGACGGCTGCGATGCAGCCTTTGGAAATTGCGGTCTTCTTCGCTCGCATCACGCGGCCTTGTGGTCGTGCATTGTTCTTGCCAGGGCGGAGGCGTTTCGAACGTTACATTGGAGTAACTGTCAGTTTTGCCACTAGGCGTCCCCCGGGGAGTTAGAAAAAATAGCCAGCGAAGCCGGCGCCTCGAAACAATTTATCGATAGCACGAAAGTACGCGAGCGATCGGAGGCATGTCGACTTCCAGTCATTTCCAGGTATCGATCATGCAGAAAGAACCGAATCAGTTCCGAACCGGCAAACCAACAATCAGCATTTACGATCTCCGCGTGTGGGGGGAGATCAATTATCTGGACTCGGCGACGGACTATCGTGAATCTCTCACGCCGCCAGGCACGCAACCATCAGCGCCGGTGGAGTTGGAGTTCCTTGACGATCAAATCAAGTTTTCCTGGGCCATGATCGCCAAATTTGTTTCTATCACAGCCACGGCTTGCGCCATCTTGCTAATACTTACCTCTAATTCCTAAAACGCAGGGCCCGCACATATGGGACAGCCGATCACGAACAAAGCAACATTCCGTTTCCGCGGCAAGGGGGAACAACTCAAATGAATGTTTCTCGTGGGAAATCTTTTACAAATCACAGCAGGCAGTTTGCCCAAAATGGAACTGGGCCTCGGCTTCAATCTCTGATGCTGGTAGTTTTGCCAGTTTGACGCAGTGATGCTCCTAGCAATACTGCTTTTGCCGCTGCACATTTTCATCAAGAGCAAGACAGGCTGTTCAAGGCAAGCACGCGCATTGAACAGTCTGAACGAATGACTGGCGCGTTCGTTGAAGGGTGTTGCAAGCAGATCGAGGAATCGGCAAAGAATTTTCGGATCTTCGTTCGCGCCGGCGCTAAAACAAGTTTTGGACAAGCAGGGTTGAGGCCGATGATTAGTTTACTGAGCGCAGACGAGCCGCGCCTGGCCCATTATTTTCGATCCACGTCATCACTCTGGGCAAAACTGTTCTCTTTCATCAGCCAGTTGCAACAGGCTGCTAACGAGATTGCCAATGTCGAAATCGGAACATTACTTCCAATCGTTGCCGAATGAACCGGCGCACGCGCCTGTTGCGAATCCGGAGGTTATGCCTGTGTCTTCAACGCGCACAAATCATATCCTGGTCGTGGATGATAATTCGAGCGTTCGTGAAACGATGGCCCTCGTCCTGGCTACGAAGCAGTACGATGTGGCCACCGCCAAAGATGGACTTGATGCACTTTTGCAGTTCAAATCCGGGGCGCCCGACCTTCTGTTGTGTGATCTTGAAATGCCGCGCATGTCCGGATTTGAGCTTCTCTCGGTGGTGCGCCGTCGCTTCCCGATGATTGTGGTTGTTGCCATGAGCGGAACGTACGAGGGCGATTCGGTGCCGGCTGGAGTCATGGCCGACGCTTTTTATGCAAAGGGGCGCAATGAACCCGAGAAGCTCCTGCGCATTGTCGCCGACCTGCTTCGCACCTCCGCCTCGCGCATCAGTACCCATGCCAGAGAGCCAGCGCCAGTGTGGGCGCCACGCACAAGCAGCGACGCAAGCGGCACGTCGCATGTGCTGCTCGCCTGCCCGGAGTGCTTTCGGTCCTTTTCGCTGGCGGCGACAGAAGCCACCACGACGATCATGGACACAAAGTGCATCTTCTGTTTCACGGACATTCGCTACATGATTGGCACTTCGGTTTCCACCCCGCCTGCACAAAGCCCGCATGATAATGTCACCTGTATAAGCCGGCAGGCAGGCCGGTTCGCAAATAGCGCAGCAAAATTGCATGCGACGGCAAAAGGCCGGTAGGCGCCCACTTTTGGCGAACGCGCAGGAGCTGAGCGGGAAATCTGGTACATGTGACAGTTCACGCCTGCGTGCCGATGACTACAGTGTGAATTAAGGCGATGCGGTTGATACCCAGCGGCGTCACTTCACCGCCCCAGGCGAGGCCGCGGATGCGGCCTTGCCGCTTTTCTGATGACATCTCCCCATTTTTTAGCTGCAGCATCAGGCCAGACATAATCTCAGGCGATAGCCGTGTCTGTGCGTCCGGACCCCAATAAGCTGTAACTTTTGCCAGTTTGATTGACGATCCTTGTTTGTTGAAATGTACAACATGCTCTCCCGTTAAGGAGCAAGGGCAATTCGGTTGCATTTGTTCCCCATCACTCGCACCAATGCAGCCGGATTGCCCGAAATTTTAAACGTGCTAAATTGCCAGCCTGCGTGGGAACCGCGAACATCATTCACAACTTTCCTTCCTCTTAGTTCCGGAAGAACTTTGTACCAACTGTCTGCACGAAGAGTAAGCGCCCGCGTATCCTGGGTGGAGTTTTGTAGCCATGTGGCATAGCAAACGTTGGCCTCTATCCACCGCCTGGTTCGTTCCGCTGGTGTATGCGGGCAGCGCAATTGCCGCGGGGTTGACCTTCCCGCGGCTTGAGAACATCCTCCTGCCGCACATGGTTGCGGCGCTGAGCGTTACCACTGCAACGGCGATCTACTCCGCAATCGCCTCGGGCATGATTGCCCTGACAGGGATTGTCTTTTCCCTGACCTTCGTGATGGTGCAGTTCAGCGCAACCGCGTACTCGCCAAGGCTGGTGATGTGGATCGCGCGGGACCGGGTCATGGCACATGCTTTTGGATTATTTACCGCCACGTTTCTTTATGCCATCGCGGCGCTCGCCGGTGTCGACAGAAATGGATCGGGGAAGGTCCCAATTGGCAGCACGTGGGTTGTGGTTGCACTGCTAGCAGCAAGCGTTGCGATGTTCATCAGCCTGATTAACAGGATCGCGTCACTGCATATCAGCCGCATGTTGTTGTTTGCAGGCAACCAGGGGAGAAGAGCAATAGAGACGCTCTATCAGCCGGCCGTGGTGACCGCGGTGCCACCAGGGCCATTACGTGCATTGCATAGGCCGCAATTGCTCGTACATCATGGGCGGCCGCAAGTAATGCAGAGCATCGATACCAGCGGTCTGGTGGAACTCGCTCGGGCTACGGGCACGGTTATCGAATTCGCGGCCGCGATTGGTGACACTCTAATCGACGGGATGCCTTTGCTACGGGTCCTCGGAGTCCCACAAACAATTGATGAACGGAAATTGTGGCGCCGGATTATCCTTGGCGAAGAACGCACTTTCGGGCAAGATCCGAAATATGCAATACGGATCCTTGTGGACATTGCAATTCGAGGCTTATCACCGGCGGTCAACGATCCGACAACAGCCGTACAAGCCCTAGACCAAATTGAAGACCTGCTGCTCCGCCTCGGCCGCTGCAGTTCCCTGGATATTGGAATCTTCCGCAGCCGGGATGGCGAAGTTCGACTGGTGGCCCCTTTTCCCTTGTGGGAGGATTTCCTCTGCCTGGCTTTCGATGAGATTCGCTTCCATGGCGCCACTAGCGTTCAGGTGATGCGGCGCATGAACGCACTCATTGCCGATCTGATCTCACTTCTGCCGGAAAAACGGCGCGCCGCGCTGCGAGCCTGGGAGACACGATTGAAAGCAAGCATTGAGCAGGCTTTTGCAGACGCGGAAGAAAAACTGGACGCTTCAGCGGAAGACCGGCAAGGGTTTGGCATACCTCATCGCCGTTCCCGCCTGCATACCGCAATGCCCGACAATCTCAATTCAGCATGACAGTGATTCGCGCAGCCATGACACAGGGACAGGGAGGAAGGGCCAGCCCGTCAATTTTTTCGTGAACAGAACCGCCAAATCGATTCGCCAGCAAATTCCCTACGCAGCTTTAAGCATCTGGCTAACCGGGATGCTGCGTACAGCGAGAGCAAGCATCACGTAGGACCAGCCGCGCAACAACAAGGTAACGCCAAGCGAAACGCCGAGAAACCAAAGCCCCGACCACGGCCATTGTGCCCATACCAGGATGCCCAGCCCAAGCGTAATCACTCCATCGAATACGGCCCAGCCCCAGTTGGCAAACTTCAGCCGCAAAGCCGCGACAATACGGAATATACCGATGACGCTGAGAAAAGAAGCGAACAGCAGCGTCCAGGCAAGAGCTCCGGCAATCGGGTGCGTGACAATGAGCAGGCCAATCAATATGCCGACGATTCCACCCATCAAGTGCAGAAACATTCCACCCCAGCGGTGAACACGAAAGGCTTGAACAGCTTCGATCACACCGCTCGCCGCCACTAACCATCCCAGGACCAGCACCGCAGCTACGGTGGCAACGGGTGTCATTAATAACGCGATCACTCCAAGGCAAATCAGGACGATGCCCAACAAGAGTATCCATCCCCACTTGTGCTGGAGCTCATCAACTTCGGAACGCAAGGTTTGTATAACTGTCATGATTCACTCCGCCTTATTTGTGGTTTGATGCCAAGCCTCGATTTCACGACGACTTCATGAAAGCCCTAATCAATCCGGAGAAGCTGGAAGACGCGATTCAAAACAAATAATTAAGAGGAGATGGGGCGAGCCTACAGGCCCAGGTAGGCTGCCCGAACCGTTGCATTGGTGAGCAGGTTTTTTGCCGTGTCCGCCAGCAGCACCGTCCCGTTCTGGACGACATAGCCGCGGTCAGAGATGCTCAGACCGCTGACCACGTTCTGCTCCACGATCAGCATGGTGATGCCGGTACGCCTGACTTCCTGGATCTTCTCGAACACTTCTTCAACGATTTTGGGCGCAAGCCCCAGCGAGGGCTCATCGAGAAGAAGGAGCGTGGGCTGCGCCATCAGTCCGCGGGCGATGGCCACCATCTGCTGCTCTCCACCGGAGAGCGTCCCGGCAAGCTGGTTCATTCTTTCCGCCAGCCGGGGAAACAACGCGAGCTGTTCTTCCATCAGATGCTTCACGTTGCCACGGGCCCGCGGAGTATAAGCGCCGAGAGAAAGATTCTCTTTTACTGTCATGAAAGGGAATACCTGGCGGCCCTCAGGAACATGGCTCACGCCGCGAGCAACCATGCCATGCGCGGGAACGCGCGAGACGTCCTGGCCGGCAAAACGCAGCGATCCTCCGGACAGCGGCTTCATGCCGGAGATTACGCGCAAGATAGTCGTCTTCCCTGCTCCGTTGGCGCCAATCAGCGTGACAATCTCGCCGGCGTTGACCTGAAGTGAAACGCCAAACAGCGCCTGCAAGTCACCGTAATACGCAGTAACGTTGCCAAGCTCGAGCAAGGGCGAGCCAGCGGACGAGATGACGGGGGGAAAGGCGGAGCTGTTCGGCACAGTCACAGGGACAGCTCCTTATATTTCGGTCCAAGATAGGCCTCAATGACCACCGGCAGCTTCACCACTTCAGCCGGAGTGCCTTCGGCGATTTTGGCGCCGTAATCAAGCACGATCACGCGGTCGGCGATCTTCATTACCACCTGCATCACGTGCTCCACACCGCCCACCACGCTCACACCCCACTCCGGCAATCGCTTCACCAGTTCGGCCAGGGCCAGAGCTTCACTGGTGGTGAGGCCGGAGACAACTTCATCGAGAAGGATCAGCTTAGGCTTGGTGGCCAGCGCGCGTGCAATCTCCAGACGCTTGAGCGCCGCCAGGGGCAGTCCGCGGGCGGAAAATTTGCTGAGGTGCGACATCTGAAGAAAATCGAGAATCCTGGCCGCCTCTTCCTGCGCGTGATGAAGATTGCCGGTGTGCATGAACGCGCCCAGCATCACGTTCTGGAGCACGGTCAAACTGGGAAGAGGTTTCACAATCTGAAACGTGCGTCCAATACCCAGGCGAGCGGAGCGGTGTGGCGCCATCCAGGAAATGTCTTTGCCCTGGAAAAAAATGCGCCCTTCGTTGGGATGGAGAAAGCCGCTGATCAAATTGAAGACCGTGGTCTTGCCGGCACCATTGGGACCGATGATGAAGAGAATCTCGCCAGCATTCATCGCCAGCGAAACACTCTTCACCGCCCTGAGCCCGCCAAAGCGTTTGGTGACATTCTGTATTTCGAGAATCGGCGTCATTGGGCAGCTCCGCCCAGCGCCGGTTTCGGGTTGGCATCCGCGGGCGGCCGGATTCGCCTGCGGAAGCGATGTTGCAGTCCGCCAACAATGCCTTCCGGCAGGAAGAGCACGACCACAACGATCAGAATGCCGTAAATAAGAAGATGGCTTTCTCTGAACTGGTTCTTAAAAGCTTCAGAAGCGGTGAGCAGCAGCACGGCGCCCACGATCGGGCCGAGCAGCGTTCCCGCGCCGCCCAACATAGTAATGATGGCGATCTGAACCGAGATCTCCAGGGTGAGGATGCTGTCGGGAACAATGAACTGGAAGGCGCTTCCGTAAAGGGCGCCAGCGAGCGCCGTGAGAAACGCGCTCATCAACAGCGCTTGCAGCTTGCAGAGAGCGGTGTTAATGCCTACGGCACTAGCGGTGTCTTCATCTTCACGAATGGCCATAAGGTAGTAGCCGAAGCGCGAGCGCGAGGCCCAGTAATTCGCCAGAAATGCAACGACCGTCAGGGCAACCGAGGCGAGATAGAATGAGCGCCAGAACGTGCGGCCAACAAACAGCGAAGGCATGGTAAGTCCAATGGCACCGCCGGTCACATTCAAGTTGGTGGCCGTCAGCCGCAACACCTCGGCGAATGCGATGGTAGATAGCGTGAAATAAGGACCGCGAAGACGAAACGCGATGGCCCCAATCACCGCGGCAAAGATGGTGGCCACAACGGCTGCGAGAAAGACGGAAATCCAGATAGGAATTCCGATTTCGGTGAAGAGCGCAAGGCCGTAAGCGCCAACACCAAAGAAGGCAACGTGTCCAAGCGAGAGCTGTCCGGCATAGCCGCCTACCAGATTCCAAGCCAGACCCAGCGCGGCAAACAAGGTGATGCGAAACAACACTTGCAACTGGTAGTTGTTGCGGATAAACCATGGCATCCGCGCCCACAGCAGGACAACGATGAGACCGATCCAGAACTTCCAGCTTTTCAAGATACTCACGCGCGCTGCCTCCCAAAGATGCCGCTAGGCTTGAAGGACAGCACCAGAAGAAAAAGAACGAAGTCGACAATCAAGGCCCACTGATTGCCGACATAAAGACTGGTGAGACTTTCCGAGAGGCCAAGCACCAGCCCGCCGAGCGCGGCGCCTTCGATGGAGCCCATGCCGCCAAGGACGACCATCACAAAAGCTTTGGTGGTGTAATCTTCACCGACGCCGGGAAACAGATAGAGCCGGGGCAGTAGCAGGCCGCCGGCGACACCTGCGAGGGCGATTCCCAGCGCGAAGCTGAAACCCTGGATGCGTGTGAGATTGATGCCCATCAATGGCGCAACTTCTGGGCTCTGGGAAATGGCGCGCAATGCCTGGCCGGTGAGGCTTCGCGTAACGAAGAAATGCAGGCCAACCACAAACGCAACGGCAATCGCAAAGGAGAGCACCTCCGCGGCGTTGGCGCCAAACGGCCCGATGTGCACGCTGCGATTGATCAGGTCGATGTTCGTCTGGCGGTAGTCGGCCTTGAAGATCAGCTGTGCGCTATCAGTGAGGATCAGCCCGATGCCGGTGGTCATGAGGATTTGCATGAAATGAGAGCGGTCACGAACTGGGCGAATTAAAAGCAGGTAGACGACATAGCCAAAAATAAAGAGAACCAGCCCGGCAGGAAGAAAGCCGATGTAAGGATTGAGCTTGAAGTAATCGAACAGGACATAAGTGGCGTACATGCCCACCATGAGAAAAGCGCCATGGGCAAAGTTGACGATGCGCATGACGCCGAAGATCAGCGCCAGGCCCATGCCGATCAGAGCGTAGAGCGCTCCGGTCAGCAGGCCGTCAGCACAGGCTTGGAAGAAACGGACCAACCGTGTCGAGACCTCCAGTTTCGGGCAAAACCTACAGGTCTAGCGCTTGGACGATTTAGCGCTTCGACCATGCGGGCGCGGGAATAATGGGTTTGGCTTGCGCTGCGTCCGATGGAAACACCACGCGATATTGACCGTTCTGAATCTGCGTGATTAAGACCGGATGCTGGTTCTGTCCGTTGTCAAACTTGATGGACCCAAACGAAGTTGAGGAAAGATTGATGCCCTTGATGGCATCGCGAATTTTGGCGGGCTCAAGCGATTTTGCATTGTCGATGGCCGCGGCGGCCACACGCAACGCAGAATAAGCCTGCATGGCGTGATATTGAGGATGAGAATTGAAGCGCTTGAAATACTCAGCGTCAAACTCTTTGGAGCCGGGCCATTTGGCTTCAGGCAGCCACTGCGAAACAGAGAATGTGTACTCGGCATTCTTGCCTGCGCCCTTCTCCGTGGGAAATTCGGCGGCTGCAAACCCGGTGCCTGCTGAAGTGTAATATTTGGGATTCAGATCCACTTCCCTGGCCTGGCGCATAAGCGTGGTGGCGTCGAGCAGGTAAGAACAGAAATAAACCACTTCCGGATTGGCTTGCTTCACGCGCTGCAAGACAGCCTTGTAATCAGGCGACTTGGCTTCATAGGATTCAACCGCTACCAACTCAATGCCGGCTTCTTTCGCGGCGGCGGTCATGGCCTTCATGTTCGACTGGCCGAAGTTGGTGTTCTCATAAACGATCGCCATTTTCTTAGGCGCGCCGTTGGCTTTCAGGAATGCGATGGTAGCCTTGGCGTAGTCATTGGCGCCGGCGCAGATGCGGAAGATCCAGGGAGATTTCGAGTCCATGACATTGTCGGCGGTGGCGGTGGGGATGATGAGCGGCGTCTCCCGCTGCATTACAGCAGGCACGATGGCCTTGGTGCTCTCACTGGAGTACGAGCCGAGCAGCATAGGGACCTGGTCCTGATCCACGAGCTTGGAAACGCCCTGAACGGCCTGATCAGGCTTGCTCTGGTCATCGTAAAAATCCAGTTCAACTTTTTTACCCAGCACGCCGCCCTTGGCATTGATCTCATCAAGGGCAATGGCATAACCGTTTTTGTGCGCTTCACCGAAGGCCGCCTGGCTGCCGGTAAGCGAAGTGATGACGCCAATCTTGATGGTGGCTTGTCCACAGGCCGGGACGATGAACGCGCAAAGAGACAGGATGCAGAACGCAACAATTGCTTTGAATCGCATAACCCCTCACGTGTTTTGTATTAGCTGCTGGTGAGCCGAGATTATACAACTTTTGAATACGCGCGAAGCCAGCATCGACGAGGCTGGATTGAGGCAACAAGCCCATTTCAAAATGGTGGCCTCGCCGGTCGATTTTGATTGGACACGGAGGAACGCGCCCTTGCGTAACTAGGACACGAAACTGAGATCCCCTAGACTGGCGATACGGAGTATTCATCATGAGACTAGGTGTGGTAATCGGTACATCCATGCTGGGCCTGCTTCTGGGAGCAGCCCCGCTGGCCAAGGCACAGCACGGGAACGACGACGGACGGAAGAAGCAAGAAGATGACAAGCACCAAAAGGAACACGGGCGCTCGTCCTCACAGCATTGGGACAAACACGAAGCCAAGGGGCAGGAGAAACACCACGAACAGCAACGGGCGAGACACGATGAACCAGAACGGCATCAACCGCATTACCAGCAGCCGCATGGCCCGGAACACGTGCGCGAAGCAAACTGGCACGAACATGAAGATCACTCCAGACGGCGAGAAGTTTGGGAAGGCCATCGCGCGCACCATTGGGAGCATGAACATCATAGCTGGCGCGAACGCGGGGGTTACAGAGGCTACCGTATTCCCGAAAACCACTTCCGCGCGCATTTTGGCCGTGGACACTGGTTCCGTGTTCACACGGTCCCTGTAGTCATCGTGGCCGGACACCCGAGGTTCCAGTACGGTGGCTTCTGGTTCAGCATGGTTGATCCGTGGCCGGAATACTGGGCGCCCACCTGGTATGAAACTGACGAGGTTTACGTTGATTACGTCAACGACGGGTATTACATGTATAACCGGCGGCATCCCGGAGTTGCGATCGCCATCAACGTTTCGTTGTAATCGGCCAGACAAAGACCGCTGAGTTTCCATCCCGGCCTGCTCTCCCAACGAGCGGGCCGGATCGTTTACGGGCCGGTACAGGACCTGGTCAAACGCAAAAGCCGCTCAGCTCCTCATCAATAACCCAACAATCGAGGCCGACATGAGATTGGCCATTGTGCCTGCGACCATGGCCCGGAACCCGAGCTTGGCGAGCTGGTCGCGCTTGTTCGGCGCCAGAGCACCGATGCCGCCGATCTGGATTCCAATGGAGCTGAAGTTGGCAAAGCCGCAAAGGGCAAAAGTGGCGATGGTGAAAGAGCGAGGATCGAGCACAGCTCTCAATGTCCCGAGATCTGAATAGGCCACTAGCTCGTTAATCACCGTACGTGTGCCCAGAAGGCTGCCCACAGCTCCGCAATCTTTCCAAGGCACGCCTATCAGCCAGGCGACAGGCGAAAAGATCACGCCCAACACTTTTTGAATGCTTTCCGGAAAAAAGGCGAAGTGGTTGTGCGTCCAGCCCATGATTCCGTTGACCATGGCAATCAAAGCCAGAAATGAGATGAGCATGATGGCGACGTTGAAGGCTAGCTGGCCGCCGTCGATGGTGCCGCGGGCGATGGCGCCAAGAACATTGGCGTCTTTGTGCATCTCGTCTTTTGCGATTTCCACAGTGCCGGCGGTCTTCGGCTGCTCTGTTTCCGGCACCAGCATCTTGGCCATCAGGATGGTCCCGGGCGCGGTCATGATCACGGCTGCCAGCAGGTTTTCAGCTTTGATGCCGTAGCCGATATAGGCCGCCATGATCCCGCCGGAAACGTGGGCCATACCTGCCGTCATGATGGTCATGAGTTCTGACTTGGTGCACTCCGGCAGCAACGGGCGGATGGTCAGCGGCGCTTCAGTCTGCCCCATAAAGATGGAGGCTGCCACATTCAGGGATTCAGCACCGCTCACAGCCATGAAGCGGCTCATGGCCCAGGCCATTCCCTTGATGATCAATTGCATCACGCCCAGGTGATACAGCAGAGCAAAAAAAGCTGACACAAAAATGATGGTGGGCAATACCTGGAAAGCAAAGATAAATCCCAGCCGGGAGGCTTCTGGAGGAAGAAAGGGAAGATGCACTGTTGGATCCGCGGGGGACCCCAGATTCCCAAATACAAAGCTTGACCCTTTGTACGAGTAGGCGAGCAGCTTGTTGACCGCAGTTCCAGCATTCTTCAGCGCGATCTGACCCCATGTAAACCGGATCACGATCCAGGCAAACAAAAATTGCAGGCTAAGGCCCCAAAGGACCGTCTTAAGCCGTATAGCGCGACGGTTGGTGGAGAAGAGATAAGCGATCGACAAAAAGACGATGATGCCCAGCAAACCCGCAAATCGCGACATGGGTTCCCTTCTCAGCTTGAAGTAAAGATTGCCTTGGGAAAAATCCCGTCTATTGTAGCTGGGCTGTCAAGTGGCAAATCCCGAGTGGAGCGAGGGATCAATATGCTAGAACTTGCTCTCAAACTCCGTGAATGCTTTCTCCAGTTCCCACTGCATGCGCGCTTTCTCGCTGGATGCGAGCAGGCTGGCGCATCGGGCGGAAAGTTTGCTCGACTGCGGCTTATCTTGGACGCACGCGGAACTGGCTGTAGCTTCGTGCAGTCCTTCTCCGGGCAGAAAGCTGAAGGCCAGGCTGGCGCGCGCGAACTGCTTCAGGTCTTGATATCTGAGTTTGTATGTCTCCGCTGCGCGCCGATATTCCTGGGTGATGTCGCCACGGGAGACACCTGGGTCATCGGTGGCCAGAGTGACGGGAACTCTAAACTTCAAATACATGGGCAGGGGATGATGGATGCCGATAACGTTCAGGATCACATCGTTGCTGGTGAGGCAGACTTCGACCAGGATTTTCTTTTGCGCCATCATGCGCAGCAGGGCTTCCGGATCGGATTCCTGCATCACGTCAACGCCGTGGCCGATGCGTTCGGCGTGGCCACTATCGATGGACGCGCGGATATGAAACAGTTCTTCCGGCGGAACCAGGTTTTGCGTTAACTCGCCAGCGTGGAGCGTGATGTGGACTTTGGGATAGAGTCCGTGCAGGAAGTCGAGCATGCGCATGTGCAGATTGAAATCGTGGACCGGCAGGTACGCATCTTCGGGCATGACAAGATTCAGCCCGACGACCCGCGGGTCTTTTGACGCCAACTCAAATCCGGCGAGGATCTGGGCAAAGACGTTTTCTTTCGGCAGGCCACGCCCGACCTGGTACAGATAACGCGCCTTCACGCCGCAGCCAGGATCGGCCTGGGACTGGCCGCAGCGCATTTCTTCCTGCTCTTTCTTCTCCGTGTCATCCAGGAACTTGCCGGCATCGGCGACGATTTGCGCCAGACCGCCGGCCAAAAGCCGGTCACGCAGCTTGCCGAGGTCGTCATTCCATCCCAAAGCCGCTCCAAGCCTTCCCGCAGCCCCGCCGTCCGGATTAAACATGAGCTCCATATATTGAAGATGGCCGGCGGCGGCACGGGACCGGACCTCCGCCAGCATCTCCGCGGTGTGGCGGCTGGTGGCAAGGCCGAACTTGCCGAAGGTGGCAAAGAAATGGTCGTGACCGGACTCAGCGCCGGGGACGAACTGGCGCATGGAAAACGCGTCGAGAAGATGCCCGTAAAGCGTGGAGTCACGCAGGGCCGCGGCGGCAGGAGCCATGTTGCTGCCGGGTTCGCAGGGCGGCGGTGTGAACGACAGGGTATTTCGATCGATGCACAGGCCGTCTTGCACAGCATAGGCAATGAAGCTTTCCGCATAGACCGCGCCCGAGAGGTGGTTGTGGAGATCGCCTCCCTTGGGCATCTGCTGGAGAAATGCATGCAGCAGCAAGGGCTGGTCGCGGACGGACTCAAAATAGCGGGCAGTCTTCTGCTCCGGCGATGAGGCCGGCGCAGACTTCTTCTGCGGCCAGGCGGATGGCGCCGCAACCGCCACGAAAATGGCGAGCAGAAAGATATGGATGGTTTTCAACGAGCGTGAGACTAACATGGGATCGAACTATAGCATTACAATTTGGGTTCCGCACAGCGCGGACCTGTCATTCCGATAGAAAGGACCCCCAACACACATCATGAGCACCAGTGACGAGTTTACCCAGGCGGAATTCGCAGCAAAGTTCATTGCGTCGAAGAGCCCGATCAAGCCACTGGTGGCGATCGTGCTGGGATCGGGGTTGGGCGCATTTGCCGATGAGATGACGGACGCGGTCCGCATCAGCTACAACGACATCCCCCATTTTGGCCGCTCCACTGCGGTAGGACACGCAGGCCAACTCGTCCTGGGCAATATTGGCGCATGGCCGGTGGTGATCATGCAGGGGCGAACCCATTTGTATGAAGGATATCCAGTACAAACGGTGGTCTTCCCCATGCGGGTGTTTGCGCGCATGGGGGTGCGCGCGGCAATCCTGACCAACGCAGCCGGGGGCATCAACATGGCTTATGGGCAAGGCAGGCTTGTGGTCATCAAAGACCACATCAACTTTCAGGGGCAGAACCCGCTGGTGGGTCAGGAAGACCCGCGCTTCGGGTTGCGATTTATCGACATGAGCGAGGCGTATTCGAAGAGCTACCGGCAGATGACGCTGGAAGCAGGCAAGCGCCTGGGTATTGAGCTGGCGGAGGGAGTTTATCTGGCGCTGCTGGGACCGAGTTACGAGACGCCGGCGGAGATACGCTTCTTTCGAACCGTGGGAGCGGACCTGGTCGGCATGTCGACGGTGCCGGAGGTGATTGTGGCGCGGCAGATGGGAATCAAAGTGCTGGCGATTTCCTGCGTGACCAATATGGCGGCAGGGACCACGGACGCGCAGATCAATCACGAAGAGGTGCTGGAGATCGGAAAACGCATTGCGGGACAGTTCAAGGCGCTGCTGCGGGACGTGGTGCCGGTGATCGCACAGGACGCGGCGAAGGGATAATATGTACGATCCAAGTATGCCTTCAAGCTTTGCCTTCTTTTGGAAGAGAAGCATCCGCAAGCTTTTTTTTGTCATTCCATTGCTCATGTGCTGCTCCGGCTGCGAACTGGATGTGGACGAATTAATTGCCCGGCATCTTCAAGCGATGGGCGGTAAAAAACAAAGATCAATTCAGACCATACGAGTCACGCAACGGGTCGAGACCGGTAATCCGGCAAGAGATTTCGAAATCGTCATCATGCGGAAGAGGGGAAACAAATTTCGTATGGAAGATCCCCCACTTTCCGCACTTTTATTGCAGAGCGCAGGAGTGAACAAGTTGGATGAGCAAATCCCGCAGTCAGGGACGATAACCGGGTGTGACGGTCAGCGAATGTGGTTCAAGTTCGCCAACCACCCGGCAAAAGCAGGTCTCGGCTCATGCGAGGACATAGCGGACATGGATGGCCTGCTTGTCGATTACAAGGAAAAAGGAATTTCGGTTCAGCTTGCAGGAATGCAAACAACCGAAGGCAGAGACCTATACAAATTGAGGCTGACCCGCAAGAATGGCCGCGCCCTGTACTTCTACTTGGACGCCAAAACACTTCTCTTAGCCAGGATTGTGACCGAAACCGACGGCATGCATCACGAAGACACCTACAGCGACTACAGAAAAGTAAAAGGCATTATGGTCCCATTTTGCGATGAGATGCGATGGTGGAAGCTGGAAAATGGTCCCCCCGGGAAAGACGATGAGTCGGCGCACCAGAAACAAATCATCGAGAAAATTGAATTTAATGTTCCCCTGGATGACTCTCTATTTGCCATGCCATCAGGACAATAGAACAGGGTCCGGGTCTGCGAAGGATGCATTCGCGGTCCGGCTGGAAATTGTCACTTGCTGTCGCCGATGATGCGATGAACGAGCGGGCGGGCTTTTAGCGGAGCTGCGTCTGCAATCGTATAGCTTTGCTCGAGGAGAGGCAGCGCGGCGGCGAGACGCTCGGCAGAGTTGTAATGGACGGTGCACAGCGGTTCGCCCAGGGAAACCCTGTCGCCTACTTTTTTGTGCACCATGATTCCCACGGCGGGATCGACGGAATCTTCTTTCCTGGCCCGGCCGCCGCCAAGCAGCACGCCGGCAGTGCCGATCTGTTCGCACATGATCGCGGTGACGAAGCCGGCAGCGGGGCTTTTGACATCTGCCTTGTGTTCTGCCTGGGGCAACAGGCCAGGGCTATCGATCACCGCAGGGTTTCCTCCCTGCAAGCGAATCATCTCGCGGAATTTATCGCGGGCCTTGCCGCTGGAGATCATCTGCTCCGACAATTCCCTGCCCTCGTCAATGCTGCCCGCACGCTTGCCCAAAAGGAACATCCACGCGGCGAGCACCAGGCTGAGCTCGCGGAGATCATCGGGGCCCGCGCCGTTGAGCACCTCAATACACTCGGCGACTTCAAGCGAGTTGCCCACGGCGCGGCCCAGCGGCTGGTCCATGTCCGTGATCAGGGCGGAGACGCGCTTGCCCAGACGCTGGCCGGTTTCAACCATCAGCTCGGCAAGAAAGACCGCATCTTTTTCCGACTTCATGAACGCGCCGCTGCCGGTCTTTACGTCGAGCAGCAGGGCATCGATGCCTTCGGCGAGCTTCTTGCTCATGATGGAGGCGCAGATCAGATACGGGCTTTCGACCGTGCCGGTGACGTCGCGCAGGGCATAAAGTTTTTTGTCGGCGGGCGCGATCTCCGCGGTCTGGCCGATCAGCCCGGCTCCGCATTGCGCCAGCACGCGGCGGAAATCGGCCACGGAAAGATTCACGTTGAAGCCGGGAATGGATTCCAGCTTGTCGAGCGTGCCGCCTGTGTGCCCAAGCCCACGGCCGCTGATCATGGGAACAAAAAGCCCGCCCGCTGCGACGATCGGCGCAATGATCAGCGATGTCTTGTCGCCGACGCCGCCGGTGGAGTGCTTGTCGACCCGGGCAGCGGGAAGCTCGGAGAAATCGAGCACCTGGCCGGAGTTGAGCATGGATTCGGTGAGCGCGGCCAGTTCGGCGCGCGTCATGCCGCGCCAGAGGACAGCCATGAGCCATGCCGAGATCTGGTAGTCGGGAATGGCGTCGCGGGTGTAGCCGTTCACCAGGAATTCGATTTCGTTGCGCTGCAGCTCGGCGCCGTCGCGCTTTCTGCGGATGAGATCAGTGACTAGCATGGAAGGCAGCTCAGGTTAAACGGAAAGTCTCCGGAAGTAAATCCGTGATGCTCATCTCGATATAGTCTGTCTGGCCGCGAAAAACGACGGCCGTGTGCGCTCCAAACTCGGCAATCACCTGGCGGCAAGCGCCGCAGGGAGAGCATGGCACATCATTTTCGTTCACCACGGCCACAGCGCGCAGTTTCAGCTTGCCGGAGGTCTGCTGTACGGCGTTGAAGATCGCGGCGCGCTCGGCGCAGATGGTCAGGCCGTATGACGCGTTTTCCACGTTGCATCCGGTAAAGAGCCGGCCGTCGTCAGCCAAAATGGCGGCCCCCACGCGAAAGTTGGAGTAAGGCGCGTAGGCATGTTGCAGCGCCTGTGTAGCGGTTCCCAGGAGCATGGCTCGCTCCTTGTCCGTGAGTGAGATTGGCGGCATGATTGACTCCAGGTACGACTACATACAGTAACACGGAGAAAAACTCTTACCGCAAATGAACGCGGATCGGTTTAAAACAGGCGCCAGCGGGCAACCGACGCCTGTTTCACAGCCATGCGGTGCAACTACATTCTGAATGCATAGCTGAGCTTGATGAAGAACTGCCGTGCGGTAAGGTGACTGAAATCGGCCGTACGGCGGAGCCCAGCCGCACTGGCTGGGTCCAGCAGCAGGTTCTCATAGCGGTCCGAGTAGCCGACATACAACGCGGTCCGCGGATGCACGAGATAGGTGAAGAGAAAGTCGTAGTTCAGACGTTTGGTGTGTTCCATGTCAGCCAGCAGCGGATTGCCGGCAAGCCCGTTGTAATCAACGATCACGCGGAAAGACATCGGCCGGCTGAGTTGGTAATTCAATTTGGAGCGCAGCAGGTGATTTTCAAAGATCACCACGCGGCGGATGGGATCACCCAGGCGGCTGAAAAGATATTTTTCTTCAAACTGCAAGCGGCTGACGGGCTTGAAGGTGATTCCGGCGGAGGCGTCCGTGGCGTTGCCCAGCGAGGGTAAAACTCCGGCAGCAGGAAAGAAGTTAATTTCCTGCCCTTGAGCATACGAGGCGCGCAGGCCAATCACGCGCAGCTTGTCTGATGAGAATGTTACGTAGCTGCTTTGTTTGCGAAAACCGAGTCCCTGGTAGCGTTCATAAGATTCCGTGCGCCCAAAGGTGAACGAACTTGGCCCTTTGAAGCTGAATTGCAGCGGCATATCGGCATACCAGTCCTGGAGAATGCCGGCATGGTCCACGGTGGCGTAGCCGGAGAAGAGCGGGCCGACGCTGGTGAGTGCGCCGCCTTCCGGCCGCCACTGGTAGGTCAGGTTCTGGCGCAATTGGCGAATGTCGGTGCGGCGGACGAAGCCAAGATCGTTACCGGCAAAACCCGCGGCGCGATCGAGATAACTGGTGGAAGAGTTGAAACGGCGTCCCACGTGGCGCAGTTCGGCGAAGATGGCATTGCGCACGTCCATGGGTGCGACGGACGCCGCGATCACGCCGCTTTGCATGAAACTGCCCGGCAAGGACCCAGTTAGGGCCGAGCTTGAGGCGCGAGTCGACCGACAGGAGCGTGGTGGAGGCGCCACCAAACTGGCGGCGCGTAAACATCACGCCGACGTTCGAACTGCCATTGAAGGTGCGCTGCAACCTGCCGGCAAAAATCTCCGCGTGCTCGCCGCGCAGCGGGCTGTCCAGGGGTTCCAGAAGCCCGGGGGCGCGATCATCGACACCGAGAACCCCGACCTTCCAGTTCCCTACTTTGCCGGTGAGCCGAAGCCCGTACTGCGGGTCGATGATCCGGCGCGTGAAGAGCAGCGTTTCCGGGGTATCAAAATAGTCAGAGTTCTCCAGGAAGAAAGGCCGCTTTTCCGGAAAGAAGACTTCATAGCGCTGGTTGGCGGTGACTTGCGGCTCGTCCGATTCAACCTGGCTGAAGTCGGGATTGATGGTCGCGTCCAGGGTGAGTGAATCATGAATCACGACTTTCGCGTCGAGCCCACCACGATACGTTTGCTGGGTTTTCATCGCAGGAGAAGCGGCAGAGGTATCCAGCGCTTTTTCGCCGGCGGCAAAGACGTAAGGCACAAATTCCATGTTGCGGGCGGCATGCGCATGCTCCGGGCTTTCCATGGAGGCAAACTGGGGAACGTAAGCTTCGATCTTTTCCGTCAGCTGAGGCCAGGTAGAAAGCTCTCGGTTACCAGGGATAATGCGGCCCAGAGCGATGCCCCAACCCGATTCGCGCTTTGACCTGGAGTGAAACCGCAGGCTCTTGAACGGAATGGAAAACAATACGACGTAGCCGTCTTTGGTGACGCGGCCTTTCGACTGCCAAACCGTATCAAAGCTGAAGTCGTCATCGTCGACGCCTTCGGCGGTAATGCCGTCCAGCTGTATGCCGAGAGGGTTGGCGAAGAATTCGTAGGCGCGCTGGCCATCATGAAAGGTGTCAAGCGAGACGCTGACCGAATCATCGCCCGCGATGTCCTCGCGCTTGACCATGTGCGCGCGAAGGGTGCGCGGGTCGGCCTTGCAAACAAAAACTACATAGAGATTGCGATCGTCGTAAGAAAGGAAAGCCGTGGTGGCCTGGCTTGAAGGCGCGCCATCCAGCGGCTTGCGCTGGCGGAAGTCGGTAATCTTCAGCGCGGCGCCGTCCGGATTGCCGCTCACGAAGTCTTCCAGCCGGGGCACGCGGTCCACGCGGGGCACGCGGATGCTCTGTTTCTCCTGCGCCATCATCTTGAGAGTGGAGAGAAAAACGAAAGCGCAGAATAAAGTGGACCAGCCAAATCGAATTCGCATTGCCATTTCCTCTCACAAGAAGGGCCGAGCGCTCGACTCGGCCCTTGTCTTGCCGCTACTTTAGGGGGTGTTAGACGGAGAACTTGCCTTTGCCGCTGTGGCGTCCACGGTCATCGCCGGGCTGTGGGTGGTTGCCGCGATCGTCGCCGGGTTCGGGTTGCCCCTTGGCTACGAGCTTGCCTTTGCCGCTGTGGCGTCCACGGTCATCGCCTGGCTGGGGGTGGTTGCCGCGATCGTCGCCGGGTTCGGGTTGCCCCTTGGCTACGAACTTGCCTTTGCCGCTGTGGCGTCCACGGTCATCACCGGGCTGAGGATGGTTGCCACGATCGTCGCCGGGCTCGGGCTGCCCCTTGGCTACGAGCTTGCCTTTGCCGCTGTGGCGTCCACGGTCATCACCGGGCTGAGGTTCGCCCTTGGATATGGTTGTAAATTTACCTTTGCCGCCATTGCGGCCACGGTCGTCGCCGGGCTGGGGCTCGCCCTTGGCGAAGGAAAGGGTTGAGGCTGCGAGGCTGAAGCACAGAGCCAACATCATGCTTTTACGGGACATTGTGAGTTTCTCCTATTGAGTTTGATTTTGGTGGCCTTTAGCCTCGGCCTGCCCGTTGCCGCGCTTGAGACCCATGAGCAAGTTCGAATTCGACTGCCACGCGAAGCTTGCTGATCGTCACTGGATAGGACAGAAGACAGCGGCATGTCAGAACAAGGAATTGGGACGATAGCAAGAGTGGGCGAAAGGACAGGGGCAAGCCATGGAGCATTGCACCGGTCGCGCCTTCTCCGTGTTCTCTGCGGTTCGGGGTTGTACTCTTTCGATTTGGCAGAGGTTCGTAAAACCGACCCTATCCCACCCCCCTAGGACCTTAACTAGGATTCCAAAGGACTTAGCCTTAGTCATCCAGGGGAATCCGCCTCTGAATCATGTTCCAATCAGGTCAAATCGGCCTCAAACCACGTCTAATTTGCTTTCAAACCCGCACGAAAATTACTAGTGCCACGATTGTGAGTCGAGGGTTTCGCCAATTGCCCCATTGCTATTGCCATCTGCTGATTTTCAAAGACCTAAACGCTGCTCGCACCCTGAGGCGTGGCGCAGGGTAACGCTTTTTATTCGCCAAGTCAATTACGAATTAGTACACTTGACAACGGTAGGTCGCGGAGCTGTTCGTTTTCGCACAATCCTTTCTTAGCCTGTCACCCTGAGCGAAGCGCCGCCAAACCCTTTTCCCTGCCGTAAGTGATGGGCGCAGTCGAAGGGCCCCGGCAGTCTCTCCTCCGCCATGCCAATTCAGGGAATTCTCTCCGGAATGCCATCCGCAAATGCCCTTAAACGAGATGGTTCCAAGGTAGAGACGGCTACCCGAATGGCCTCAGGCGTGTGCCGCCTTGTCTTCCGCCTTCAGGTCGCGCAGCAGGCGGTCAAAGGCTTTCTTGTAGGAATCGTGGTCTTTCCAATTGCGGAAGTCCCCGATGTGCCGTGTCCGGCGTATGTCCGCTGCCCATGCCTTGTCGGTTTTCATCACGGCCTCATCCAGGCGGATCGGGAACAGGACGGTCCGGTTTTGCTGGCGTTCTTTTTCAAAAGCCGTTTCAACCTCTTTCTCCACCCATGGGCTTTTGACAGAACTTTCTGAGAGCAGGACCATCAGCTTGTCATGCACCCGGATCGCCTCATCAAACGATGGCCGCAGCTTGTCGCCAATCTTCAGGTCTTCCGGCGCAAACCAGCACCTGACTCCCTTGCTTCTCAAGTCGGCATGCAAGCGCTCCGCGAATTCCTGATCCTTGCTGGAATAGCTGATAAAGCACGAGTAGAACTCGATGGGCGACATCGCGGCCACAAGGGATTTCATCTGGATGATGAAAGGCTCTGGAACGCCCGCACCGCGCAGGAAAATTTCCGGGATGTTCCCACCGGAACGATAGATGGTGTCAATGCCGACGATGGAAGGGCCACCGTGTTCGACCGTTTCTAAGCCTTTAGTTCGACTCAGATCGACATTGCCGAGCTTAACCTCTACCATGCTGCAATTCTTAAAGTCTGCCTCGATGAGTAGCGCTTGTGTGAGATCTGTCCCAAAGAGACGCGCCACGCTGAGGTTCACCCCGGTGAGGTTCGCCCGATTAAAGACCGCTCCACTGAGGTTCGCCCGGCTCAGGTGCGCCCGGTTGAGGTTTGCTCCGCTGAAGTTCGCCCCAATGAGGATCGCTCTGAAGAGGTTCGCTTGGCCAAGGTTCGTTCGAATGAGAACTGCCCGGCTCAGGTTTGCTCCGCTGAAGTTCGCCCCACTGAGGTCAGCCTCCTGAAGATTCGCCGCGTGTAGATTTGCTTTGCTGAGGTCCGCACCGCTAAGATTTGCTTCACTGAGGTCCGCGCCGCCGAGATTCGCCTCGTGGAGTCTCGGCCGAATCTTAGGGTTTGCCTTCCGCCATTTGTTCCAGGCTGTGACGCCTTGTTCTTTGAGAAGTTTGACTTGAGCTTCGTCGGCCACAGCTTCCACCCCCTTGATGCTTGCTTGGTGCTCGGCTGCAAGAGCGTACTGGTGGTCTATTGTATTTGTCGGCCACCCCATCCCGAGTCGGCAATGTTAGCGAGGGTAAATCGACCAGCTCTTCTTACTTTTGACATACTTGTCATCGTTTTTAAATATTGCGAAGAACTCTGACAGGTACGGAATATCATCCAACCTCTGTGCCTGCGCTTCGTAGCCAAGTTCTGAAACCAAAAAGGACATGAATCGAATAATCTGGACGACATGCACCCGCACATACGGAGTTACAAACGCTGTGATAGCCGTCTGCATCGAAGCATCATAAAGATTGTTAAGCGGGTTCCCGGATTCCGAAATGTGGTGGACCGACGAGTAGGCGCCCGCGAGATTCTCGATAAGACGGGCACCCTGTTCGTGCTTTTGCCGCTGGCGCGATTTGTAATGCGCCTTGATTAGTGGCTGCACGACACGCTCATGCCATTGAGCTATGGGGTCCTTGGATGCCTTTGCTGACGCTGCACCCGTAAGGACATCAAGGTTATAGTACCGCGTGACATTGTTCGCAAACTCGGAAAGGATCTCCACAATCGCTATGTGCACCGGTGTGCTCGGCAGTTCACCTATGTTCAACCGAGTGGCTATTTTCGCCGCATCACCGAGCAGCTTGGTGAGATCGTGACCGTACCTGCGAATGTCAGACTCGGAGGGAAATGCACCCGCATTACGGACGGCGTGATCGACGAGAAGAGCTAGTTTGGCAGACCTTTCGAGGCCGATAGTCAGAGCGAAAAATGCCTGGCCGTAATAAGCAGGATATGCATAGTTCGCCATCCCGAGTGCAGTCACACCGATTGCCATATGCTCCGCCGCAATTCCAGCTTCGCGCGACAAAGCTTGCCAATTCTTGTTCACTTCTCAATTCCTTCCACTCCGTTTTCCTGAAGAGCCCAGATTAGAATAACCCCATACGGATTTAGTTTCTGGTTCGCAAAGAACGCGAGCGGATCTTATTAGTGCGTGATGCGAGACAGACGTCCGGCCACGACCACATTGCTCGCGCCACCATGTTCCAGCCCCGGCGGGGCGAAACGAGCCTAGCCCGGGTGCGGAAGCCACGGGTAACGGTAGCAGTAGAAGAAGGTAGCCCCGTAGGCGGCGACACCGCCAATATTTCGCTTGACATACTCCTAATATATCGGTAGCATATGAAACCGAATGCAAACCTACTCCACACGTGAGGCAGCAAAGAAGCTGGGCATCACCGGCGTCGCTCTGGGTAGATACATCAAGGCCGGAAAGGTAGCCTCGCCAGCGCATACCGTCAAGGCTGGTGGAAGGAACATTCATCTTTGGACCGAGGCCGAAATCGAAAACGTCCGCCAACTCCTGCCCAAAATCGCCAACGGCAGGAAAACCCGATGGGAGAAACAAAAAGCACAGCCGAAGGCGGCTGCGCCACAAAAAACTCGCAAACCAAAGAAGAAGTAAAACCTCAACCTAACGGGCAGCGCCCGGTGTGTTCAGCACCGAACGCGCCCTAACCAAAGTCGCCTTAAGAGGAGGCAACCATGGCTGTTATTGAAAGTAAACGCTCTTCCGCGCGCACGCAACCTGCCACCCGCAAAACACCCAAATCTAAAAAACCAACCAACGTCCCGCCGTCCTTGCGTTTCACCGAGACCAAGCGCGGCAAGACCACCATCCGCCGCTATCCCGGACGCAGTTTCTACCGCTTTGAAGAAGCCAAAGGCAAGCCCATCGACTACATCGAGTTTTTCACCATGGGCGAGTACAACTCCATTGATATTGCGTTCGAGGACAAGACCGCCGTGCACTTCGTCATTGAGCCCCGCTTCACCCTGGAAACCGAATACGCCGATTGGAAGACCGGCAACTGGCGTCCTATCAAGCAATGGCCGCTGATTCACAGCCAATCTCACCGAACGTAGGTCGTCAGATTACCCTGACGATCTGCCGAAAAGGGGTCTGCCGAAAGACGGACCCTTCCTAACCCTTTTATTTACAACATCCTCCCGGTAAGTCTCGAAACCTGTTCCCCGAACCAGCTCTGGAGTGTCTCAGTTGATGTAAGGGAAAGGAAGAGTGCCTGTGGCAGCACAATCGACAACGGTGGCTTCGATGTATCCGGCAGGGGCCGAGGCAGGCCCGAATCGCGGCATGCATGGCCACTCTTCCCCCGAACTGGCGCCGGTGGTTGGCATTGGCCGTGGCGTTTCCCCGCAAAACGGCAGAGCAGAAGCAGTTGCTATAATCCCGGAAATGCGCTGGGAGGATCTTTCGGATGAGGCGCTCATCGCCCGGTACCGTGCTGAGGCCGGCCAGGCTTCTGCGGAACAGTACCTGAATGAGCTCTTCCGCCGCCACCACGTCAAGGTGGCGCGCTGGTGCCTGTCGGTCACGGGAGACCGTGAGTCGGCAGCCGATCTGGCCCAGGAGATTTGCGTTAAGGCCTACCAGAACCTCTCTTACTTCAAAGGACAATCCAAGTTTTCCACCTGGCTGTACTCGATCACCCGCAATCACTGCCTCAACGCCGTGAGGTCCAGAGCGAGCGCCCCGCAAATGGATTCGGACGAGCTGGTGATGGAAACGCTGCCGGACGTGGCATCGGACAGTCCGCTGGCCTCGGTGGAGCGGAAGCAACAGGCAGACATTGCGCGCCAACTAATCAATGAAACACTGGAAGAGACCGAGAAAGCCGTTTTTACCATGCACTTCGCCGAAGAGCTTCCGCTGGATGTGATTACGCGGATGCTCAACCTGACGAATGCCAGCGGAGCGAAAGCTTACCTGGTGAGCGCCAAGAGAAAGCTTGATCGGGCAGCAAAACGCTGGCAGGCGAGAGCGTAAGCAGAGACCGACTGAGGAGATCCACCATGGCCGACAACACCAAAACTCAACAGATGTGGCATGACGCAGCATCCGCCACCAAAGAATGTCTCCCGCTGGAAGTGCTGGAGCGGATGACGGAGAGCAGCTCAGCCGATCCCAAAGCCGCGTCCCATCTGGCCGAGTGCCCGCACTGCCAGACTGAGCTGGCGATGCTGAAGAGCTTTGAAGAATCTACTCCGTCGGCGGACGAAGGCGCGGCGGTGGCGTGGATCGCGGCACAGCTGGAGCGCAATCAGAAAGCTCCGGTGGCGAAGCAGGCTGTTGCCCGCGTCCCCTTCTGGCGCGCGATGTTCCGGGTGCCCTACCTTGCCGGAGCAGCAGCGCTGGCCGTGGTGCTGGTTTTGGGAATTTCGCTCTATCATGGCGGGAACCAGGAAGGCCCGTCGAAGATTGGCGGCGGCAACTACGGCAAGAGCCCGTTCCGCGGCGGAGCGATCCACCTTGTGAGCCCGGTAGGCGATTTGGCTCAGGCTCCGGCGGAGTTCCGCTGGGATGCAGTGCCGGAAGCGAGCAGCTACCAGGTCGAACTGAAAGACGTGGCAGGAATAATGCTGGCCAGCGCCAAGTCAACCCGGAACGTACTGCCGGTAACGCCGGAGATGAAGGCGAACATGACGTCCGGCAAACCTCTTGCATGGAAAGTGACCGCACTGGATGCGTCAGGTAATGCAGTGGCGGATTCGAGCGGCGGAAACTTCAAGATCAAGTAAGAAAGCCGCGAAGGCCTGCGCGATAATGTCCGGTAAAAGAAATCCGCTTCTTGCGCCCTGCTAAAATCATCTATGAATGTTCGTTGGTTTTAACGTACATGGGTAAGAACCTCAAGCCACTCTGGCCGTATCTCAACAAGTATCGCGTCACCCTGTTCTGGGGGGCGGTTACCGTGCTGTTCAACAACGGCCTTTGGGTGCTCTCGCCTCAGGTGGTCCGCCGCGCCGTGGACGACCTGAACCGCCACGGCATCACGCAGCAGAAGATCTTGGTCTATTCGTCGCTGCTGGTGGGGTTAGCGCTGGGCAAAGGTGTTTTTCAGTTTCTCACGCGCTGGCTGGTAATCGGCGTCTCGCGCGAGATCGAGTACGACCTGCGCAATGACATCTTTCGCCATCTGGAATCGCTTTCTTACTCGCATTACCAGAAGAACCGCACCGGCGACATCATGGCCCGCGCCACCAACGACCTGAACGCCGTGCGCATGCTGCTGGGTCCGGCCATCATGTACACGGCCAATACGCTGGTCTTCACCGCCGTTGCTCTGGTCTTCATGTGGCAGATCAGCCCCAAGCTCACGCTGTATGCGTTTGCGCCTCTGCCGATCGCCAGCGTGGTGGTGCAGTACATCGGCCGCAGGATTCATGAGCGATTTGAAAAGATCCAGGCGCAGTTTTCTGACATCTCGGCGCGCGCCCAGGAAAATTTCTCCGGCGCCCGCGTGGTCCGGGCCTATGCCCAGGAGGAAGCCGAGATCGCATTGTTTGAGAAGACCAACCAGGAATATGTTGCGCGCAGCCTGCCTCTGGCCCGCCTGACGGGAATGCTGTGGCCAACCCTGGAAATGCTGCTCGGATTTGCCCTGGTGCTGGTGCTCTGGCTCGGCGGACGTGAAGTGCTTCTGGGCCGCATCAGCCTGGGCGATTTCGTGGCCTTCAATACCTACATCGTCATGCTCACCTGGCCGGTGATCGCGCTGGGCTGGGTCATCAACATCTTCCAGCGCGGGACAGCCTCCATGGGCCGCATCAATGAAATCCTGGTGGCCCAGCCTGAGATAACCGACGCCCAGGTGGCTCCCGATCTCAAGCACACCACGGCCTTGCGCGGAGAAATTGAGTTCCGCCATCTCGATTTCGGTTACAACGGCGTGCCCGTGCTCAAAGACGTCAGCCTGAAAATCCCCGCAGGCAGCAGTCTGGCGATTGTCGGTCCCACAGGTTCCGGCAAGACCACGCTGGTAAGCCTGCTGCCGCGCATCTATGACGCTTCGCCCGGTTCCTTGCTGCTCGACGGCCGGCCGATTCGCGAATATCCGCTGGAGACGCTGCGCCAGAACATCGGCTTTGTTCCCCAGGAGACCTTTCTCTTCAGCGACACCGTTCGCGAGAACATTGCTTTCGGCGTGGAAACTGCCGCTGACGAGCAGGTGCGCGGCGCCGCCGAAGCCGCCAACATCGCCGCCGACATCGAAGGCTTTCCTGAAGGCTACGGCACTCTGGTAGGCGAGCGCGGCATCACTCTCTCCGGCGGGCAGAAACAGCGCACCGCGATTGCCCGCGCCATCATCCGCGATCCGCGAATCCTGGTTCTGGACGACGCTCTCTCCAGCGTTGATACCTACACGGAAGAAAAAATCCTGGACCATCTGCGCCAGGTGATGCGCGACCGCACCACCATTTTTATCTCTCACCGCGTTTCCACCGTCCGCAATGCTGATCGCATCGCCGTGCTCCATGAAGGACGCATCGTAGAGCTGGGCCCGCATGAAGAGCTGCTGTCGCGCAACGGCTACTACACCGATCTCTACAATAAGCAGTTGCTGGAAGAAGAGCTGGCCCGGGTTTGACCATGAAGCGTGTCGTGGTCCCGGAACTGCTGGACACCGACGCCGGCACGTCGCGCGAAGTGGAAACCTCTCTCGAAGACCTGCGCATGTTCAACCGCTGGTTTGGCGGTGTCCACACCATGGCTAGTTTGCTGCGCCAGGTCGCGCAGCAGCGCAACTTGAAAGAGCTTTCGTGGGTGGACGTTGCCGGCGGTGACGGTTATGTTGCCACGCTCACGCAACGATCACTGGCCCGCTCGCGAACGATTCTACGGCCGGTCATCCTGGACCGCGCGCGCACGCACCTTGGCGGACTCCATCCCGGCGTCTGCGGCGATGCCCTGGCTCTTCCCTTTCGCGACAACAGCTTTGACGCCGTTGGCTGCTCTCTTTTTCTCCATCATCTCGAGCCGGAGCAGATCGTCCATTTTGCCCGCGAAGGCCTGCGCGTCGCCCGCTACGCGTTTCTTATCCACGACCTGCGACGCCATCCCTTGCACCTGGCGCTGAGTTACCTTGGCTTGCCGCTCTACCGCAGCCGCCTCACCCGGCATGATGCGCCGGCCTCTGTGCGCAGGGCATACACTGTGGAAGAGATCGGCAGGATGCTGGCTCCAGTGACCTCCGCCAGCAATATCGAAATCAGAAAGTTTTATCTGTTCCGCATGGGAGTAATCGTTTGGAAGCGCCCGACTATGATTTGATCGTCGCCGGCGCCGGCCCAGCCGGCTCTGCCTGCGCCATCACCGCTGCTCGCGTCGGCGCCCGGGTGCTGCTGCTGGAAAAGGACCGCTTCCCCCGCCAAAAAGTCTGTGGTGAGTTCGTTTCTCCTGAGTCATTGGGGCTGCTGCACGGCATGCTCGAAGACGGCCGTTTTCAAGCCTGCCCGCAGATTTCCTCTTCGCGGATCTTCGTCGACAACAAGGTCCTCACGCTGCCGGTCTCTCCCGCGGCACAAAGCATTCCGCGTTTCGATCTCGACGCCGCGCTCTTTCAGGCGGCGCAGCGCGCCGGCGCCACCGCCAAAGAGGGTGTTGCCGTCCGCGAAGTCCGGCGGAACAATACCTTGCACGTCGTGACCACGGAAAATACCTATACCGCCAGGGCCGTCATCAATACCACGGGACGCTGGTCAAAGCTGACGCAGTTCGACGTGGCCGGAAAAGACAAGTGGCTGGGACTGAAAGCCCACTTCAAGGAAGCAGCGGCGGCGCAGTCGGTCGATCTTTATTTCTTTCCTGGCGGCTACTGTGGCGTCACGCCGGTGGGCCCGAATTCGGTCAATGCTTGCGCCATGGTCCGCGCCGATGTTGCCCACACTCTGGAAGAGGTCCTGGCAAAAGAGCAGCGACTCTGGCAGCGCAGCCGCGCCTGGGAGCCGCTGTTTTCCACGGTCACCACTTCGCCGCTGTATTTTCGTGAGCCGGTAACCGAGGCCGACGGCATGTTGCTCGCGGGCGATGCCGCCGGGTTTATCGATCCCTTCGCCGGCGACGGCATCTCGCTCGCGCTGCAAAGCGGGACGCTGGCTGCCGAATCCATAGCGGGCTTCCTGCGCGGGGCCTGTTCCTTGCAGCAAGCGCAGCAGCAGTACCAGTCAGCGTACAAGAAGCGTTTTGCTCCAGCATTTCGCAATGCCGCGCGCCTGCGCAGCGTCTTCGCGGCCCCCAAATGGGTCCGCAGCGCTATGTTCGCATTTGCAGGCATGCCGGGCGTGGGAAAAATGCTGGTGCGGGGAACGCGGGCACGTATGCTCTAAGTCTTTCCGTGGTCTCGAAGCGAAGCGAGAGATCCCTGTCACACCGTGAAATCAAGGATCGACTCTTGCTCCAATGATTTTAGAGAGTCCGTTCTATTGTGATCCTTCTCTGCTGCTTGGAACTATTGCGCGCAACTCACTGCGATTGCGAAGCTGCTTTCACTCTTCGCAACACGCGGCGGGCCACTGCCAGCAGATCGGAAACTTCAAAAGGTTTGACCAGGCAGAAGATCTTGGTTGCGTCCACAAATGCGCGCACGCCCGGATCAGACACGTTGGAAAGCACCAGCACGGTCCGCGGCACTAACTCGGGGCGATGCTGCTCCATCCAGTGGAAGACATCTTCGCTTGACCAGCTTCCCGGGACCTTGCTGTCGAGTAAGAGAACGTCAAAGTCTTCCTGCTTCAGGCACTCCACTGCCTCCGCCCCGGAGGTGACCGTCATCACCTTCAGGCCGGCGGCGCTCAGCACTTCGCGTTCGAAATCGAGCACAGCTTCCTCGTCGTCCAGCAACAGCACCGAGCCCTCAAGCCGTGATTCGCGGCGGGCAACAATGCGGTCGCGCTCGGTCACTGGCTTCTCGCCTACAGCAACCGGCAGGCGCACCTGCAGCAAGGCGCCTCCGGAAGTATGGTTCTGCGCTGAGATTTCTCCGCCGTGCTCTTTCACGATGCCATAACAGATGCTCAGGCCCAGGCCGGTTCCTTTGCCTACTCCTTTGGTGGTGTAAAAGGGGTCAAAAACGTGTTTGGGGTCATAAATACCGGGACCGGAATCATGGAATGCGGTAACCACGCTTCCATTTTCAGTGAAGATGCTGACGCGCAACCGTCCTCCGCGCCCGCCATCCATCATGGCGTCGGCCGCGTTATTAATGATGTTGAGGTAGACCTGCTCCAGTTGATGTGGATCAGCCACAACCGAAGGCAATACCGGCTCGAATTCCCGTTCCACCGCGATATTGTTGACCTTCAGGTCGTAGTCGCGCAGCGCGATGGTGTCTTCCAGCACGCTGCGCAGGTCAACGTGCACCCGCTTGGGTTTTTGCTGCCGCGCAAAGGAAAGGAGGTTCTGCACGATCCTCTGCGTGCGCTGCGCCTGCTTGCGTAATTTCTGGATGAACTCTTCCACCCGCGGTTCCAGCGTTTCGCCTTCCAGCAACTGCGTATAACCCAGGATTGCCGTCAGTGGGTTGTTCAGTTCGTGGGCCACACCGGAAATCAACTGCCCCACGGCGGACATCTTTTCGCTTTGCAGCAATTGCTCCTGCGTCCGCCGCAGGTCTTCATAAGCTTGCCGGGTTTCGTTATAGAGCTGGACTTTCTCGATGGTAGTAGCCAGCTGCCGGCCTACGGCAATCATCACGCCTTGTTCGGAGCGCGTAAATTCCCGCGGAACGCGGCTGCTGGTGGCGAGCACGCCCAGTATCTTTTCCTTGCGCCATAGGACGACCCAGAGCCAGGAGCGCAGGCCCTCCAGTTCCACTGCCCTGTGCAGCACCTCCGGCAGGCGCGGCAGTTGCTCCTGATCGATGATTTCGGCGTGATTGGCCTTGACCGTGGCGATGAATTCCGCCGGCAGCACGACTTTTTCGCTTTCCGCCGACCAGGAGCTGCGGTGCCCGTAGGAAGATTTCTTGACCAGCGTGCTCGTCTCTTCATCGAACAGGTAAACAGCCGCCGTGTCCGTGGCAAACAGCTCCACCATCTGCAGCATGATGAGCTGCAGGATTTCGTCCAGGTCAAAGGACTGATTGAAGGTGACCGCGATGTTGTTCAATACATACAGTTCGCGGTTGCGCCGGCGGATCTCGTCTTCGGCGCGCTTCATTTCCGTTACATCCAGCACTACGCCCTGGTAGCGCTCAATCTTGCCGCTGGGATCGCGGGTGGCAAAACTGCTTTCAATCACATTGATTTTGCGGCCGTCTTTGCAGCGCAGCAGGATCTCAAAGTTCCTCACGAATCCCTGGCGCGAAATCTCGCTCAGGAATTTACTGCGGTCTTCCATATCCACATAGACTGACTGTGCCACGTCCAGGTTGAGGACCTCTTCTTTGCTGTCATACCCCAGCATGCGCACAAAGGCATCATTACAATCCAGCATCTTGCCTTCCGCGGTGGAAACAAAAACACCTTCGTGCATGTGATTGAAAAGCGAGGTGAAGCGCTCTTCCGCTGCTTTGGCTTCCGAGATGTCCTTGATCACGTGGACGGCGCCGCCACGGGACTGGTCTTCTCCGGTATAGGCCGAAGTGGAAACTACAGAATACCCGCCAAAACATGGGTCTTCCTCGCCCGCGCATTCGGCATGCGCGCAATAAGGGCATCCCTTCCAGTTGATGACTGCCCCCGGCAATACCTCTTCACACAGGTGCTGCACCACCTCTTCGCGCGGCAGCTGCAAACGCCCCAACAGGGCCCCGTTGGCCCGCAGGATGCGATATTCCAGATCATGGACCAGGATGCAATCGGGGATGGAGTCAAAGGTGCTCGCCCACTCATTGCGCGACTGCACCACCTGTTGCAGCAGCTTGCGGTTTTCCGCCGCCAGACCAAGCTGCTTGGCCGCGGCCTTCAGAAATTTCTTTTCCCGTCCGGTATAAGCGCGAAACCGCGGCATGCCCAGGACGAACATTCCTACGCGAGAATGCTTGCCTTCCACCGGCACCAGCAGGAGATGATGGATGCCTTCCTCGATCAGCGCCGCCCGGATTTCCGGCGTCGATTCCCTGGCCTGCACCACATAAACTTCGCCCTCGCGCAGGGCAATGCCGCTCACGCTTCGCGTGGTTTCGATGATCGCGACTTTGTCGACAAAGGGCTGCGACAGCCCGCGGTGGGCCGCCATTGCCAATTTGTCGCCTTCCAGCATGCGGAACCATGCCGCTTTGGCCCGCGTGATTTTCCCAAGTTCTTCCAGGATCGTCCCCACCGTGGGTTCGAATTCCCGCGAATCGGAGATCTGGTGCGTGATGGTATTGAGCGCATCCAGGCGCTGCACCTGAATGCGCGAATCGTCCAGCACAATGGTCATCATGCTGATGCCGAGAAGCAAATCGACCAGAATATCGGTGCCAACAATTTGGTGGACCCCGCCCACTGCATCCAGGTGCAACACCACCAGCATGGCCGCCAGCAGCCAGCGTCCCACGCTGACTCTGCCCCAGGCAAAACGGACAAGCTGGGCGGATGCCATAATGCTCACCAGCCAGCAAAGCGCCAGCGCAACCTGATGCATGAACGGGTAGGGTCTCCACAGCGAGTAGGCCACCTCCAACGGCAAGGCCACGCTGAGAGCAAGAGTCGTGGGCCATAACAGCTTGCGCTGCGAGACATAGAAAAAAACGGCGGTCGCAAACAACCCCACCGCCACCACATAAGAACCACTAGACAGCGCAGCCCACAGCGAAGGGCGGGAGACACTCAATGCCAGAAAGACCTTAGAGAGGGTAAACACGCTCCAGCCGGCAATCCACGGCACCAGATACTTCTCGCGGAAGCTGCTGTACAAAAGTACCGCACCCGCCAGCAGGATCAGCAGAGTCGACATTTCCGCCAAAAATGCTGATTGGAGGGTCAAATCCATGGTTTCATCACTGGGCTTTTCTGGTCGTAGTAGGGGTAACCCCTGTATACCACGGATTTCCGTTTTTCTGGCTTTTTTTAGGTGCTAGTACCGTTGTATTTCGAGGAACTCTGGGTTACATTAATGCTCCCCCAAGGTACACTTTCCCAAATGGCTACAGAGCGCATTCTGGTTGTTGACGACGAGGAGCCGATTCGCGAAATCATATCGTCCATGCTGAGCGCCGCGGGGTACAAGACCCGCCAGGCCGCCTCCGGCATGGAGGCGCTGGCCATTCTCAACTCCACTGGCGAGTTTGAGCTCATGCTGTCTGACTTGATGATGGCGGAGCTTGACGGCATCGCTTTGCTGGAGCGCTCCAAGGAAAAATACCCAGACATGCCGGTGATCATGGTCACCGCCGTGCACGATATTTCCGTCGCCCTGGCGGCCATCCGCAACGGCGCTTACGACTATCTTCTCAAACCCTTTGAGCGTGAACAGCTTCTGGCCATGGTTCGCCGGGCCCTGGAGCATCGCCGGCTGAAGCTGGAAAACAGGGCCTACCAGTCCAACCTCGAATCCCTGGTAGCCGCCCGTACCGAGCAACTTCGTCAGGCTATGACCGATCTGGAGCGCTCCTATGACATCACGCTGGAAGCTCTCGGTGACGCCCTGGATTTGAAGGACGCCGAAACCGAGGGCCACTCCAAGCGGGTGACAGCGTTCACCATCGCCATTGCCCGCGCCATGGGACTCTCCGGTGACAAGATCCGTGTGATCGCCCGCGGCGCCTTCCTGCACGACATCGGCAAAATGGCCATTCCTGACGCTATCCTGCGCAAGCCCGGCGCGCTCACCGAAGCCGAAACCGAAATCATGCGCGAGCACTGCTTCCGCGGATATCAGATGCTCAAGAAGATCCCTTTCCTCTCCGAAGCCGCGGAAATCGTGTATGCCCACCAGGAACGTTTTGACGGCACCGGTTACCCGCGTGGTTTGAGCGGCCCGGACATTCCCATGGGCGCGCGTATCTTCTCCATTGCGGATACGCTGGATGCCATCACCTCGGACCGTCCTTATCGCGCGGCCCAGAGCATTCAGGTAGCGCGCGAAGAAGTGGAACGCTTCTCCGGCCGCCAGTTTGACCCTGACGTGGTCCGCGTTTTTATGGAGATGCCGGACACCATCTGGGAAGACCTGCGCAAAGAAATCAACTCACAGATCGACCACTTCACCTATCCCATCAAGCAGGTAACGGCGCTTGCCGCTACCACCAGGACAACCTAGCATTGGCTCCTGTCCCGAGGAGTACTGCGATGATTGCAGCAATGAGTGCTGCAATTTCCGTGTTCAGGCTCTAGAATCACTCTGACGTAGGAAAGGTGCCTTATGGCTGTGCTCACGGATGCCGAAATTCAGCAGGCGCTCGCTTCTCTGAGCGGGTGGCAACGCAACGGGACCGCCATCCAGCGGGTCTTCCGTTTTCCCGATTTCAAGTTGGCAATGCAGTTTGTGAACAAGGTGGCGGAGGCGGCCGAGCGGGCCAACCATCATCCAGACATCGATATTCGCTATAACACGGTAACCATGGCTCTTGTGTCGCATGATTCGGGAGGCGTGACCCATCGCGACGTGCGCATGGCGGAGACCATCAGCAAGATTGCCGGCTAACCCGCGCGTTGCGACCCTTCCAGGGCCTCCGAAAGGCGGTCCAGGTTCTGCTGGATCGTCTCCAGTTGTTCTTCACAAAACTTATTGAACTCGCCCAGTGGGTCGCCATGTTCCACCAGTTCCTCAAAGAAGTGGCGGACGCGCTCGCGGTGTTTTTCGCTGGCGAATACCAGCGCCAGGCCGCTGAGGCCAAGTACGGTTGCGGGTAGAAACCAGTTTTTCATTCACATTCCCTTTCGGGGGGAATCGGCAACTTTCTCTCTCAATATGATGCTTCAAAACCGCCTCAAATAGAACCTTTGGACAGTTACTTTAGTAATGTCCTAATTCCTGGGTTAATGCCACAAGACGATGCCGCTAAAGCCATGCCCCAAAGTTCAAGGCTAAAAATAATGCCCCCGCCGAAGCAGCTTTTCTGAACGGTCGATGCATCTCATCCGCCAAGCATTTCTAAAAACTTCTTGAGGTGAAAGCCATGAAGGCAAAGTGGGCAGCCTCCGTTTGTGCCGCCACGCTGGTGTTGGCTCTGGGCGCAATAGGCCAGGAGAATGGAAATTCCAGCGATCCGGTCCTTAAGACACGTCCTCCTGCCGACAGCAGAAATACACCGCAGCCCCAGCAGGGACCTGCGGCCAGCTCCGGACCGGTCTACACCGCTCCGGTGTCCGTCGCGCCTCCGAACGCCATTCCTGATGGCTCCCGCTTTATCGTCAAGCTCAAGGACACGCTGGACACCAGGAAAATGGAGGAAGGCAAGCACTTCAAAGCCGAACTGCGCGAAGACCTGGTCACGCCCAGCGGATTGATCATTCCCAAGGGACGGACCATCAAAGGCCACGTCGGGCGCTTCGAACATGGCTATACCGGCGCAAAGCTCCAACTTGCTTTGGATGAAATTGAGACGCGCAAAGGCTGGGTTCCGCTCATCGGGACCGTGACCGGCGTCCCCGGAGACCCCTCCATCAAGGCCAGTGGTGAAGAAGGCGAGATCTACCGCAAAGGTCCCGATAAGAAGAAAGTCATCACCAACGCTGCCATTGGCGCGGCGGTCGGCGCTGTTTCCGGAACGGTGTTGGGTGGTGGCAAGGGCGCGGCTATCGGAGCTGCCGCCGGCGCCGGCGTTGGCACTGGTACCAGTTTCCTCTTCAAAGGCAGCGATATGAAGCTGGATAAGGGCACGCAGCTGGAAGTCCGTCTGGATCGCGACCTGGTTGTCCCGACCCGCTAAGTTGTAACCCCAACGGGCCACAAAGGCGGGCCCCACAGAGCAGCCTGCCTTTGCGGCCTGGTTTGTCCCGAAACAGGCCTGTCGCAAAGTTTTTTCAAGATTTATGAAGCCGCGCACATTAGGAGCAGAAATCGCGTCTAATGGTGGTATGGCAAACCGTTTACCAGCGCGCCACTCCGATACCGACGGCAGGTTCTTCGGCATTTTCATGCTTGCCATCGTGTTCTTTATTGTCCTGCTGATGTGGTATTTCGGAAGCCACCAGGACGCAGGCCCCTTGCCGCCACAACCGCCGGGAATCATGCATCAGGTTTGATTTGCCCTTTTTTTTGCGCCCAGCTACACTCACCTGTTTTCCGGATTCAAGTCTAAAAGATCACGTCTAAAGACCACGTCCAATTCCACGGTGGAGTGTCACCATGATGCTGCGTCGCGCCTCGTCTCTCTTGATCGCTGTGTTATTGCTCTTCTCGCTCTGCGCCTTCGGCCAGCAGAGGAACCGGCCTCCCAGCCCGGCGCCGACGGCCAGCCCTGCCGAGCCATCGGCAAAAGCGGCCGCTCCCTCCGCCGCCGAGGCCAAGGACGCCAAAAAAGAGCCCGCGGAGCAGTCCCCGGTGGTCACGCATCATGAAATCCGCGTGGGCGGCAAGACGCTACGTTACACCGCTACCACGGGCATGATGCCGCTCAAGAACAACGACACCGGCGAGGTCGAAGCCCACATCTTCTACATGGCTTACACGCTCGACGGCCAGTCTGGCGAGCATCGTCCTCTCACCTTCTCTTTCAACGGCGGCCCTGGATCAGCCTCCGTATGGCTCCACCTTGGCGCAATTGGCCCCAAGAGAGTGCGCATGCAGCCGGACGGCATGATGCCTCCGCCGCCCTACCAGCTGATCGATAACGAGCACACCTGGCTCGACCAGACTGACTTGGTTTTCATCGATCCCGTAGGTACGGGTTACAGCCGCGCCGTCAAGAGAGACCAGACTCGAAAATTCCTCGGCCTTCGTGGCGACATTGAATCCGTGGGCGAGTTCATCCGTCTCTATCTCGGACGTTATGAACGCTGGTCGTCGCCTCTGTTCCTGGTAGGCGAAAGTTACGGCACTACACGCGCCGCCGGGCTCTCCGGCTACCTGGTGGAACACGGGATCGCCTTTAACGGGATCATGCTGATCTCCAGCATTCTGAACTTCCAGACCACCGACGGCGCTCCCGGCAACGAGCTCCCCTTTGTGCTCTTCCTGCCCACTTATTCGAGCGCCGCCTGGTACCACAAGAAGCTTTCGCCGGATCTTCAGCAGAATTTCGATAAGCTGCGGGCTGAAGTCGAGCAGTGGGCCGCCGGTCCATACGCTGACGCGCTGGCCAAGGGTGACCGCCTCACTCCTCAGGAGCGGCAGGATGTGATCGACCATCTGGCTCGCTACACCGGCCTGAGCAAGACCTATATCGACGAGAGCAATCTGCGCATCGACGAGTCGCACTTCACCAAAGAGCTCCTGCGCGATAAGCGCCAGACCATCGGCCGGCTCGACAGCCGCTTTACCGGCACCTCCCGCTCCGCCGTCGCTGAGACTGCCACCGTCGATCCCAGCTTGAGCGCTATCCGCCCGCCTTACACCGCAATGTTCAACCAATACGTGCGCAGCGAACTGGGTTATAAATCCGACCTGGAGTATTACATCCTGGGCGGAGGCTTCCGCTTTGACGAGTGGGACTGGGGCGTCCAGCGCGGTGGCTTCCCCGACACGGCGCAGTCACTCAAAGACGCCTTCGATAAAAACCCGTTCATGAAGCTTTTTATCGGCTCCGGCTATTACGATCTGGCCACCCCTTACTTCGCCACCCAGTACACGTTGAACCATATGTCGCTGGACTCCGCCCAGCACGCCCGCGTCACTCTGGGCTATTACGGCGCTGGACACATGATGTATATCCAGGATTCTTCGCTGGCAGAACTGAAGAAGGACGTGACGGCGTTTATGGTGAACGCGCTGAAGTAGAACTACCACAAAGGACACGAAGGTTTACCAAGGGAAATCCTGTTCCGCCCGAGCCATAACACTCACGCCAGCGTGCAAGATTTGGTCACAATAGCCAACTTCAACTTTCGTGTTCCTTCGTGTCCTTGTGGTTAAGGGTTTTTCCCAAACGGCTGCTCCAGGTCGGGAGACTGCGGCGTGAACAGCTCCGCGCCTTTCTCTGTGATGTACATGTCGTCTTCCAGGCGCACGCCAAATTCGCCCCGGATGTAAATTCCCGGCTCGTCGCTGAACGTCATATTCGGAACCAGCGGCATCGTGTTGCCGCGGACAAGATAGGGCCACTCGTGGCCGTCCATGCCGATGCCATGTCCCACGCGATGGGTGAAGTGCTTGTAGTCCGGGCCATAGCCGGCGTCGGAGATTACCTTGCGCGCCGCCGCGTCAACGGCCTGGCACTGCACGCCGGGCTTCGCCGCAGCCAACGCTGCTGACTGCGCTTTGTGCACAATCTCAAACACCTGCTTCATCTTGTCGGTGGGTTTGCCCAGGACCACGGTGCGGCTGATGTCGGATTCATAGCCTTCCACGCTGCAACTCCCGTCCATGAGTAGAATCGTGCCCTCGCGAATCACCTGCGGCTTGGCCGAGCCGTGTGGCAGGGCGGAATTCTCTCCCACCTGAATGCTCGCGCCGCCCTGAAAGCCCTGCTGCGCATGCGCGGCCTGCACCATCGCGCCGAAATCATTCTGCGTCATGCCTTCTTTGGTGGAAAGATACGCCGCTTCGTACGCCGCCAGCGTAACTTCATTCGCCAGTTTCATCAGTTGGAGTTCGTGCTGGCTTTTGATCATGCGGCAGCCTGCTGTCACCGGCGTTGCGCTTACCAGGTGCAGCCCCGGCGCTGCTTTGGAGACGCCTTCGTTGAAGACATAGCGGACAGTCTCTTCCATACCCAGCTTGCCTAAAGACAGATTCCTGTCTTTCAGCCCCTCCGCAATCCGCTGATACGGGCTCTCGTCCTCATGCCAGGTCCGAACCTCGGCGTTAGTCCCTCCCGGACCGCTGGCGATCTGCTCGCGCGCGCGATCTTCCTCAAACGCAGGACACACGTAGAAAGGATTTCCCTTCACCGGCAGAATCAGGGCGAACGTACGCTCGCTCATCCACCAGCGAATGTTGGAAAAATAGACCAGCGACGTGCCGCCCATGACCATGATGGCGTCCATCTTGTTCTCCGCCATCAATTGCCGTGCTCGCTCCACCCGCTGCTCGCGCTCGGCCACGGTAATGGGCTTGGCTTCTGCCTTGCGCGACTTCAATTTCGCGATCGGTTCCGGCAGCTTCGCGCCAGCCTCGCTCTGGACGGCAAATGCGTTGCCGCGCTGTGTCAGCGCTACTGCCGTGGCGATCCCTGCGGTTTCAAGAAAATGACGGCGAGAAAATTTCATGGGTCAAGAGCTCCTTTGGAGTGCACAGAGTACCATTGTCAGGGTTCCTCCGTGCCTCCGTCTCCGTGGTAGGTTTTGGTTAATTCCCCGTCGCCGGCTTGGTAAACTTCTTCACGTCCGCCGGAGTCCCTTTCAATAGATCACGCAGAATTGTAACTTCTGCCGTGATGCCGGCTTTGAGTGAGGGGTCCGCGACCGGCGCAAACAGCGGCGAGTGGTTGCTGGGTAACTGCCGGCCTGCTGCCTGCGCTTCCGCCAGCTTCTGTGGATCGGCAACGCCCAGCGTGAAGTAAAACGATGGAACGCCCTGCTCCACGAAATAGGAATAGTCTTCCGACGTCATGATCGGGTCTTCCGTTATCACCGTTCCCTTGCCCAGCACGCCTTCCAGCGTCGCGGCCAGATGCTGCGTGAGCACCGGATCGTTATAGACGGCCGACGTGGACTCGTACCTTTCCACCAGCGGCATCTTCTCCGCGCCCGCGGCCATGGCTTCGGCCTTGGCCACGCGCTCAATCCCTGCCAGCAAATGCTGGCGCACGTCAGGCTTGTAAGAACGCACGGTAAACCCCATCTGCGCGTCGTCAGGAATAATGTTGTTTTTCGTGCCGGCCTGGATGTAGCCGATCGTGATTACCGCCGCGTCGCCCGGCTTGATTTCACGCGAAACAATGGACTGCACCGTCACCGCGATCCTGGCCGCGATCAACACCGGATCCACCGTCGTATGCGGCTGGGCCCCGTGTCCGCCTTTTCCGTAAACGGTAATGCGGACCGAATCTGCGTTGGCCTTGGCATATCCCGGCGTAATTCCCACTTTGCCCACGGGAAGATTATTGGTGTCATGCATGGCAATGCCGATGTCGGGCTTAGGGAAGCGCGTGAACAGCCCATCTTTGATCATCTTGTCGGCGCCGGTAATTGTCTCTTCCGCGGGCTGGCCGATCAGCATCAGCGTTCCGTGCCACGAATCCTTATTGCGTGCCATGATGGCGGCAGTTCCCCACCACGTCGCCATGTGCACGTCATGCCCGCAGGCGTGCATCACGCCGACGTCGCGCCCGCTGTCATCCTTGGTGCGAGCTTTGCTCGCATAGGGCAATCCGGTCTTCTCTTCCACCGGCAGCGCGTCAAGCTCGGTGCGCAGCATGACTGTGGGCCCAGGGCCATTCTTCAAAATGCCGACCACGCCCGTCCCGCCCACATGTTCCGTGACTTCATAACCGAGCGCGCGCAAGCGATTGGCGAGCTCGGCAGCCGTCCGCGTCTCATGCGACGAAAGCTCGGGGTGCTGGTGCAGATCAAGATAAAGGGCCTGTGCATCGGAAAAGACCGAGCTGACCTGCTTGTCGAGCGGAGTATTTTGCGCGAAAGCGCGAACTCCGGGCAGAACCAGGGTCAATATGAAGAAACTGGCTGATCTCAAAACGCGAGAGCGGCTGAATGAAAGCATGGCGGCTCCTTTTCAGGGACTGGATAGACTACCACCCTCATTTCGGAGCGCACCATACTTGCTTCGGAATTTTCAGCCCTACTCGTCTCTGAGCGCCTCGATCGGTTCCACCGAGGCCGCCCGCCGCGCCGGGATGAATGCCGCCAGTGTCCCTACCAGAAGCAAAAGGACCACGACGCTGGCATAGGTCCAGCCATCCAGCGGCTTCACTTGGTACAGGTAGCTTTTGACCAGCCTGCCGGCCCAGAGAGCACACAACATCCCTAGCGTCAGGCCGGCCACCACCAGCGTTGCGCCCTGCCGCAGAAACATGCCGAGGATTTGCCGCCGCGTGGAGCCTAATGCCAGACGAACGCCGATTTCGCGCCGGCGATAGCTCACTAACTGCGCCAGCACGCCATAGAGTCCCGCAATCACCATGAGGACGGCCATGCCGGCAAACGCCGCGGTAAGGTAAAGTCCCAGCCGCTGGTTGAAGTTGCTCTGGTCCACCGTCTCTTGCATGGTCTGGAAGTTGTCTACTGCATAGTCCGGCGCAGTCTGCCGGAAAACGCTGCGTACGGCCGGCGCCACCGCGATATCGCCTCGGGTCTTCACCTCAAAGAAAACGACGGTCTTGATGAGAATCTGGTAGTAGATCGAGCTTGCGGGCACTTGCTCGTAAGGGACCATCAGCAGCGGCGCCGGCGCCTGGGCAACGCCATTATCGACCTGATCGGCAATCACGCCCACGATGGTGTAAGGCTGAACCGCTCCCGTCTCCTTGCTGCCAAGATTGATCTTCTGGCCCAGGGGGTCCTGTTCGCCAAAGTATTTATGCGCCAGGGTTTCGTTGATAGCAATGACATACGGAGCGGTTGCATGATCGTCATTGCTGATCATTCGGCCTCGCAGGACCGGTGTGCCCATCAACCTCGCATACCCGCCGCTGACCGCGGTAATGCGCGCTTCCATTGTATGCGCCGGATCGTCCGGGTGTTGCGTGAGTTTGAAGCTGGTGCGCATATTGATGCCGGAAAGGGGCGGTGCGGTCACCAGCGCAGCATCCTCGACCCCCGGCACCTGCCGCAGGCGTTCCAGTGTGGGTTGGTAGAAGAGCGTGGCCACCGACGTGGGAGCTTGCTCACCGGGCTGAGAAACACCCATGTTGGCGAATCCGGCGGCATCGGCCGGCATGGCCGTGAATGAGGTCACCCGCTTGACATCGAAACCGAGATGGCTGTGTTCCAGGTTCCAGAGATTATGGAAGAGCAGGCCGGTGGCGATTAAGAGCAACGTGGAACCGGCAACTTCAAGGGCCACCATCCAGCCGCTGAGCCGTGCCCGCACGGAACGGCTTCCCAGGCCACGGGAAGCTGTCTGCAACGCCGGTTGAGGGTCCGTTCTGGCCACCAGCAGAGCTGGAATAAGCGATGACAGGATCGTAGTAATAGTGGCGATTCCCGCGAGCGCCAGCACTACAGGCCAGTGCAGGGCAACGTCGTCTCCGCGTGTCACGGCTTGTTGCAACAGCTTGCGTGAGGCGGTGACGATCAACAAGGCCACTCCGAATCCCAGAACGCATCCCAACAGGCTCAACAATCCGCCTTCGACAAAGAGCTGGCGCACCAGCCGCAACTGGCCCGCGCCCAGGGCCGCGCGCACCGCAAATTCCTGTTGGCGGCCCAGGCAGCGGGCAATCAGCAGGTTGGACACATTCACGCAGGCAATCAGCAGGACCAACCCCAACCCAATCACCAGCAATAGAAAAACCGGGCGCACCGGACCGGTCAGCAATTCCTGGTAGGACATGGCACGGAAGGCCACATCCCGGTTTTTGTTCGGGTCTTCCACCCGTATTCTCTTTGCGATTGCGTCCAGTTCGGCCTGGACCTGCTGTGGAGAGGCGTCTGCCTTCAGGTCCGCAAGAATATAGAAGAAGTGGCTGCCCCGTTCTTTCTGCATCTCCGTGGTGGGTTGGATGGGCAGCCAGAGTCCCTTACCCAGGTCCACTCCCATCGACTCCGGAAAACGAAAGCTGCCTGGCATTACGCCCACCACGGTCCTGGGCTTGCCATTCACGCGAATCGTATGGCCGGCGATTTCCGGGTCGGCATTGAACGCCTGTCTCCACAACCCTTCTGAAAGAAGCACGGTCTGTGGGCCCCCGGGCTGTCCTTCCGCCTCGGTAAACGTCCTGCCTATGAGGGGATTCACGCCCAGCAGCTTGAAAAGATTCGGCGTTACGCCCGGCGTTACCACGCTCTGCGAACCCTCTTTGCCCTGCACCACGCCAACGTCCTCGGAAAAAAGCGCGACCGTTTGCAGGTTCTGTGCCTGATCACGAATATCGCGGTAACTCAGCCATGAGGTGGCGCCCAACCCTTCGTCGTCCTGAGGGCCGATGCTCATCAGCCTCTGCGGATTCGCATACGGCAGCGGGCGTAGCAACAGGCTTTCTACAACCGTGAACATGGCGGTGTTCGCGCCGATGCCCAGCGCCAAAGTCACCACCGCCAGCACGGCGAATCCCGGCGATTTACCCAACTGGCGCACGGCATATCGAACTTCCTGAAGAAAGGTCAGCATGGCAATGGTCCTTTCACCTCGGTCGCGAGGACGGTCGATATTTCAGAATACCAGTGACAAATCTGCGGCGCGGCAAAAGTCTTCCAAATAAATGTAAAGATATTCCTTGGCAAAAAATTTGATTTTTTCAGAGAGGAGCTGCTGAATGTACCCGCATGGGGCAACCCTGAATCAGCAGCAGCTATCTACAAGCTCAGGTCATCTCGCCTTCCAAACTTGCACATAGGGAAGGCCCCGGGCCCTGGAGCTCCCATGTCTCTGTCCCGCATTACTGGGTGTTTGTCTCTGGCAGCACTTGCATTCGCTCTTTCCGGCTGCGCCGGTCTCGGCAGCTCGAATCCAGCACCGACTCCTACGCCTGCCGCCGGAAGTTTGAATTCGCTGAATCACATTGTCCTTTTCATGCAGGAAAACCGTTCCTTCGATCACTATTTCGGCGCGCTGAATGTATATAGGGCCAAGCAAACGCCACCGCTTCCGCAGGATGTCGATACCTGGACCTCTGGCGCGGACAAGACCCCAACCAACGTCTCTACACCCAGCTATGATCCAACTACAGGACAGCCCGGGCCGCCGATCAAGGCATTCCACATGCGAAGTGCATGCTCGGAGAACCTGACGCCCTCCTGGAATGAGACGCACCGCATATGGAACCTGTTTCGTGTCCCCGGCGCTTTCCCCATGAATGGGAACGCCTTCGTCGAAGGAAAGTTTTCCCATGATGAGTTTGTGGCCGGCATTCCCAATTTTTCCGATTTCACCGGCAAGCGCGCGATGGGCTTTTACGACGACACCGATTTGCCGTTTTACTATTTCATGGCGGCGAACTTCGCCACCTCCGATCGCTGGTTTTCTCCTGCTCCTACGCGCACGCATCCTAACCGCTTTTACTGGATGGCAGCCACGTCGCAAGGGATTATTTCGCCTCCGGACCACCAGATAAACGCGAAAACGATCTTCGAGGTGATGGATAACAACCATATCTCCTGGAAAATCTATACCACCGATGGGCACACGTATTTCTCTTACTTCACTTACTTCAACGCTCACCACGCGAATGTGGTTCCATTAAGCCAATACTTTTCTGACGTGCAAAACGGCACGCTTCCCCAGGTCGCGTATATAGAAACCGGAATCGAGATTAATGGGACGAGCAGCAGTGGCGTGGATGAGCACCCGAAAAGCAATGTCCAGGTAGGCGCACAATTTGCGGCCAGGGCAATCAACGCTCTCATGAAGAGTCCTTCGTGGAAAGATACCGCTTTCATCGAAACGTTTGATGAAGGCGGCGGGCTTTACGATCACGTTCCGCCCATGGCTGTCCCGAGTCCCGATGGCATCCCTCCGCTCTTGCCGCCGAACAGCCAGCCGGGCGACTTTACCCTGACCGGGTTCCGGGTCCCGATGATCGTGATCTCGCCGTTTTCCAAGAAAAATTTCGTATCTCATACCCCGATGGACGCCACTGCCGCGCTCAAGCTGATTGAAACACGCTTCAAATTGCCAAGTCTTACTGCCAGAGATGCTGCAATGCCCGACATGACGGAGTTCTTCGACTTTTCCACCGACACCGGGCCCTGGGGTACACCCCCCGTTCCACCGTCGCAACCGGCAAACATGCCTTGCACCCAGGGGGTCCCGATCGGCTGATTTTTTCATTCTCCCGGTAAGGGAATTTTCATCGTCGCCAGTGCTTGACCTCGGACGATTTTGACCGAGGTCAAGTTGTTTGTGGCCGCTTTTCCGTACCGCAGAAAATTTTCTTAGGCGAGTTGAACCAGCCTGCGCGCCATTTTTTTGCTCTGTGACGGCGCTCACAGTTTGACGCAGGCTTTTAGAGGTTTCATAATATAGAGTTTGCCTCGCAAATCTGATCGGAGCGTAGCAGTACATGGCTAGCGTTGCCTCGCCTGTCGAGCGCGGAGTCCCGCCGATTCGTGCCGGTCAAGGCCACTCGTTTTTTCTTCGCCGCCTGCATTCCCTGAGCGGGATCATCCCGATTGGCGCGTTCTTGCTTGAGCATTTCATCTCCAATGCTTTTGCCACCAACGGCCCCAGGGCTTACGCCGACCAGGTAAAGTTTCTTACCGGGCTGCCCTTCGTTCCCATTCTTGAAACCGTAGGCATCTATATTCCACTCCTGTACCACGCTTTGTACGGCTTTTACATCTGGTTTCGCGGCCAATCCAACGTCAGTGATTATCCCTGGGCGGGAAACTTCATGTACGCGGCCCAGCGCTGGACCGGCGCCATCGCCTTCGCCTATATCGTCTGGCATACCTACACCATGCGCTTTACGGGTATTCATCTGCTGACGAATTCGGACGCGGCATTCCATAAGGTGCAGATGGAGTTGCAGCACTGGTGGGCGGGAATGTTTTATCTGATCGGGATCACGGCGGCTTCTTGGCACTTCGCGTACGGTCTGTATCTATTCTGCGCCAAGTGGGGCATCACCGTGAGTGAAACCTCGCGCAAGTGGATGGGCCGCGCGTGTACGGTGCTGGCGCTTACATTGATTGTCGTCGGTTGGGTGACGATGGCGGCGTTCTTCAAGCCGCAATGGAAGAACACGCCGGAAAAACTGCCGGCGCAGCAAAACGTGGAGAGATCCGGGCATTAGAAAATTAACCACAAAGGACACGAAGGGACACAGAGGACTAGAAGAATTGTAAGGTCGATAAATCTCTAAACCATGATCTTCAAGCTCTGATCTTCGGGATTGAAAAAATGAATCAGGATCGAAAAACACTTCTTCGTGTCCTTTGTGGTTAGAAAAAATATATGGCATCAACTCCTAAAATTATCGTGGTTGGTGGCGGGCTCGCGGGCCTGGCGGCAACCATCAAGATTGCCGAAGCCGGCGGTCACGTCGAGTTGTTTTCGATTGTTCCGGTCAAGCGCTCTCACTCGGTTTGCGCCCAGGGCGGCATCAATGCGGCCAAGAATCTTAAGGGCGAAGGTGACACTACCTGGCAGCACTTCGATGACACGATTTACGGCGGCGACTTCCTGGCCAACCAGCCTCCGGTGAAGGCCATGTGCGAGGGCGCGCCCGCTATCATCGACCTGCTGGACCGCATGGGCGTCACTTTTAACCGCACGCCTGAGGGCCTGCTCGATTTTCGCCGCTTTGGCGGGACGCTGTACCATCGCACAGCATTTGCCGGCGCCACCACGGGCCAGCAACTCCTCTACGCCCTGGATGAGCAGGTGCGCCGCTATGAATCTGAAGGCCGCGTCACCAAGCACGAGCACTGGGAGTTCCTGAGCGCGGTTCTCGATACCAACCGCGTCTGCCGCGGCATCTGTGCCATGGATTTGCGATCGATGGAGGTGCGCACCTTCCCTGCCGATGCCATCATCATGGCCACCGGCGGCATCGGCGCGATTTTCGGCAAGTCAACCAATTCAGTGGTCTGCACCGGATCGGCCCAGTCCGCTCTCTACCAGCAAGGCTGTTTCTATGCCAACGGCGAATTCATTCAGGTGCATCCGACCTCCATCCCGGGCGAGGACAAGCTGCGGCTGATGTCGGAGTCGGCGCGCGGCGAAGGCGGCCGCGTCTGGGTGCCGCGGACCAAAGGCGACAAGCGCGACTGGAAGAGCATTCCCGAATCCGAGCGCTGGTACTTCCTGGAAGAGTGGTATCCGAAATATGGCAACCTGGTGCCGCGTGACGTGGCGACCCGCGCCATCCACAAAGTGGTCTACGAGCACGACCTCGGCATCGACGGACAGCCCATGGTCTATCTCGACCTCACGCACATCGATCGCGAGACGCTCAACCGCAAACTCGAAGGCATTCTGGAGATTTACGAGAAGTTTGTTGGCGACGATCCCCGCGAAGTGCCTATGAAGATCTTCCCGGGCATGCATTACACCATGGGCGGACTCTGGGTGGACTTCAACCAGGCAACCAATATCAAAGGCATCTTCGCGGCCGGCGAATGCGAATACAGCTACCATGGGGCCAATCGGCTAGGCGCGAACTCGCTCGTCTCCTGCATCCATGGCGGCTTTGTTGCCGGCCCGCAAGCTATGCTTTACGCCAAGAACAATGCCAAATCGGCCGATGGCGTGAGCAGCACGGTCTATGACTCTGAGCGCAAGCGCCAGGAAGAGGCTAACGCCGGGCTATTGCAGTCGAACGGCACGGAAAACCCGTTCCGCATTTGGCGCGAGCTGGGTGAGTTGATGACCCGCAACTGCACCGTCATCCGCTATAACAAGAACCTGCAGCAGACTGACGCCAAGCTGGTGGAACTCCTGGAGCGCTTCAACCACATCAACCTGAGCGACAAGAGCCAGTGGGCCAACACGTCATTCGTCTTCACGCGGCAGCTTTACAACATGCTGCAGCTTTCTCGCGTCATTGCGCAGGGCGCGGCGCTGCGGAATGAGTCACGCGGCGCGCACTATAAGCCGGACTTCCCCGACCGCGACGACAAGAACTTCCTGAAAACGACCAAGGCGTACTTCGCTCCTGACGCAGACGAACCCAGGTTTGAGTTTGAACCGGTAGACATTTCTCTGCTGCCTCCGAGGCCGCGAAGATACGATATGGCAAAATAATGGACCGGAAAAGCCGCAATAGCAAATGGACGATGACAATCCTCTACCTGCTGGCGGGTGTGTACTGGTGTCTTGTGGCTTTTTCACGTACGAACAACAGGCTCGTGCAGGGCACCACGGTGGTTCTCTGGTTAGCGGTGGCGGTTAGTGGGATCACGCTGACGCGCAAGGCTACATCTGGTGAGCCAAGCGAGCACTCTCCTGCCCTTGATCGGGCTATCGCGATAGTTTTTTGCGCTGGTGGAGCTATCTACCTGTGGGGAGCGCACCCGCCGAACACTTGGTTCTTTGGAGTTCAGGGCGCGATCCTCATTTTTACTGGATTCCTCCTTGCTTTGATCGTATCGACCAAAATACGCGCGGCGGCGGAAAACACAAGGCAGCAGAAGAGAATTTGAAATCGCAATGAGGTTGTGAACGCCCTACAAGGACGCCATTGGCAGAATGGACCAGCAACAACAACGCAGCACATCGCCGAAGTTTTACAAGAACGCCGCGATTTTGTTTTTTGTGATTGGCTGTATCCTGGTATGGCAGGCGATCGTGCATCATGACTGGGTCTACTGGGCTTTTGCCGGGATCACGCTCTTCAACGCCCTCATGACCACGCTGAAGATTATTTCGCTACGGGAGACCAAACAATAATGGCGAAGACCGTCATTCTCAAAATCAGGCGACAGGAGAACCCCAAGGCCAGCCCGCGCTGGGAAGAATTCGAACTTACCTGGAAGCCGGGGATGAACGTGATTTCAGCCATGATGGAGATCGCCGCCAATCCGGTAACGCGCGATGGCAAAACCACTACGCCCATTGCCTATGACTCCAACTGCCTCGAAGAGGTCTGTGGTTCCTGCGCCATGCTGATCAACGGCAAGGCGCGAATGGCGTGCTCGGCGCTGGTGGACAAGCTGGAGCAGCCCATTCGCGTGGAACCTTTCAGCAAGTTTCCCATCGTGCGCGACCTGGCGGTCGACCGCAGCGTGATCTTCGAAAACCTGAAGGCGGTAAAAGCCTGGGTGCCGGTGGACGGCACGTACGATCTCGGCGCCGGCCCGCGCATGTATCCCACCGAGCAGGAAGAGGCCTACCCGATTTCACGTTGCATTTCCTGCTGCTGTTGCATGGAGGCCTGTCCTCAGTTCAATGAGGATACTGGTTTTGTTGGCGCAGCCACCATCGCCCAGGTCCGGCTTTTCAACCAGCATCCCACGGGCAAGGCTCTGAAACACGAACGGCTTCAGGCGCTGATGGGCGATGGCGGCATTCAGGAATGCGGCTTTGCCCAAAACTGCGTGCAGGTCTGCCCCAAGGACATCCCGCTCACCAAGGCCATCGCGGACACCGGCCGCGAAGTGATGAAGCAGGCGATCAAAGATTTCTTCAGGAGCTAGGGACTTCTTCCGCGGTTAGTTCTGGCGCGCGGCCACTGCTTTCTTCAGGTCCTGGCCTATGGCTAGCGACCGCTCTGCCGTGATCTCAACGAACGTTTTGTTTAGCTGCTCATAAAACCTTTTTAACGGCGGGGCACTTAGTTCCCTGGCATATTGTTGAAGGTCCATCCGCGTGACGCCGTGATAAGTCACGCTCATGGAGAGCTCGATGTTGTTCTGCATCTGCGCCTTAAGCTCCTTGCGATGCGACCGGGCCTCCTCAACCACCTCTGGCGGCGCTCCAACACCTGTCATGATTCCCGTCACAAAGGCCAGACTAAAATCAGTCACCAGATCGCTGGATCCTGCACTGTCATCGAGCGCGGCGAGCGCGTCCATTCGGTCGTCGGTCGGTGGGTTGATTTGAGCAATCTTGATGTACTTCTTAATTTTCTCCTGGCCCTCAGGCGTGTCATTGGCCACTTCCAATGCAAGCATTCGCGCTACAAGAGGAGTCTGCAGCCGCTGTATGGTCTGATTCATTTGCTCCACATTGCAGTGGGCGGTCATGCGGCTTTGCATTTCACTGCGCAAGACGTTGGCGTTGAATTCCTTTATCACAATCGGTCTGAAGATCGCCACAAACTCTTCCATGGACTCTCTTCCACGGATCCGCTGCATGAGCTGATCCGAGCTCATGATCTCGGCCATACGATCGAGAGATTGATTGAAGCCGCTCAACTCGAGCGCTTGATGAGTAAGTGCAGCGCAATCCGCCGTCTGCGCTGAGACAAAAGTACAAGCGAAGAGCACTACCAGAAAAACAAAGCTTCGTTTCATTTCCTGAGGCCTTTGTGAAGGAATTATGCCTCAGAATATTGCAGATAGGGCTTAGCCACAACATAACTTTAGTTTAAGGACCGCTGCAGAAAGCGGAAGAACTGCCTTCTAGCTAATGAAACCAGCTTGGGTGTGGGGAAACAAAGATCCATCGCGTCAGATGGAAGAACAGCGGCGCGGAAAAACAAATGGAATCCATGCGGTCCAGAATTCCACCGTGCCCCTCGATAGTGCTTCCAAAGTCTTTCACGCCGCGGTCGCGTTTGATGGCCGACATGGTCAGCCCGCCGGCGAATCCCATGAGCGCGATGGCCAGGGACATAAGCAGCGCTTGCAGCGGCGAGAATGGCGTCATCCACCACAGAGACGTTCCCAGCGCCACCGCTGTCACGATCCCGCCCACAAATCCTTCCCAGGTCTTATGCGGGGAGATGGCGGGCGCGATCTTTCTCTTGCCCATCAACTTGCCCCAGATGTACTGAAAAACATCGCTCAGCTGCACCACGATTACCAGAAAAAGAAGGAGCTTGGCATTCTGCCGATGGTAGTTGGGAATCTCGAGCGTGAGAAGCGCTGGCGCATAGCTGATGCAATACACACAAACCATCAGGCCCCATTGAATGCGGGCGGCGCGGTCCAGAAAGCCCGTCGTCTCCCCCGCCAGCGCCAGGCGGATGGGAACGAACAAGAAAGCATAGACCGGAATGAAGATGATGGCCAGCCCGTACCAGCCCTCATACCAGAACCAATATTGCAGCGGTGTGAATACGAAGAATGACCAGAATAGCGTGCGATGGTCTGCGCGCGTAGTGCTGATAAGGCTTACGTACTCTCGCAGCGCAAGCAAAGAGATAAAACCAAACAGCAACATGGAACCCGCCGGGCCGATGATAAACGAGATGGAGAAGATCCCGATCATGACCCACCAGGCGCGGATGCGGGCATTCAGGTTGTCGATGGCAGCTTTGCGTTCTTCAGACTTGACGCGGCGGGAGAGGGCGAACCCCACCAGGCTGGCCACGACCAGCCCGCCGATGACTCCGCTCAGGATCAGGAACATCTGGTGATCGATCTTGAAGTTCATGCCTCCCTCAACGCGCAGACGGCCGCGTGCGCTTTTCCCAGAAAAGATTCCTTCGCCTCAGTCTTCTCCAACTTCAACGGCGGGCCAAAGACGACCCGGCTGATGACGGGCACGGGCAAAAACTCTCCTTTGGGCAATATCCGGTTCAAATTCGAGAGATACACCGGCACAAACTGCACATCCGGCCGCTTTGACCACAAGTAGTAGATACCGCTCTTGAACGGGCCCACTTCGAGTCCGTTGCCCCGGGTGCCTTCCGGAAAAACGATCAGTGAATTTTCCGTCCCCAGCGCTTCCAGAAGCATGTCCATGGTATTGCGCGCGGCAGCGATGCGGTCGCCCTCGCTGGTCTTCCCGCCACGTTCCACCAGCACCGCGTTGAACGCGTTCACGGCGATGCGTTTCCGCAGTCCGGAACTCCAGTAATCTTTGGCTGCTACCGGACGAGTCAGGGCACGAAGTTTCCGCGGCAAGACGGACCAGAGCACGACGAAATCCAGATGGCTGGTGTGGTTGGCAAAGTAAACCCGTTGCCGGGTTGCGGGCCTGACGTTGACCCAGCGAACGGAAGGGCCGGCCAGCGCACGGGCGCAAGCCGCGATAATGCTTGCTGAAAGAGCGCTCAACGGGCTTCAAGCTCCCGCGCAATACGCGCTGTGCGGCGCCAGATGGTCACCAGGCAGCCGAGATTGACGATGATGAGAGCAGCCCATAATACTGTGCCCACGGCGAAAAAATTCACTTCAAAAATTGACAGCACACAGGCGAGTGTCAAGGTGAACATGCGGTGCTGCTTGGCCATGGGGCCGATGAAGCTTTGCTTGAGTCCGGACGCTCCTCCCAGCATGCGCACGTAAGCGGTGAAGACAGCAAGGATCGCTGCCATGAATCCCAGCTCCACTCCGAACGGATGTTCACGCGCCGCATAGCCAACGCAAGCAAAGATGACCACATCGGCAAAGCGGTCCGGCAGATCATTAAAGATCTCGCCTGACTTGGTTTGGCGGCCGCCTTCAATGGCCACCATTCCGTCCAGCATGTTGCACAGAAGCCGTCCCTGGATTCCCGCCACCGCAAGCACCAGCAGTAGCGTGCGCTCTCCTCCGGCAAATTTCGCTGAGAAATACAACGCAACCCCGGCGCCGGCAGCGAAGAAAATGCTGGCTAGGGAAATGGCGTTGGGAGAGACATGCCATTGGACCAGTAGTTTCGCAAGCCGGTTGGCCCAGGCTGCCTGGCGCGTCTTCAAGGGCCTTCTGGCAGTTTCTGTTTCCATAAAAGATGGCGTGAGAATACTCTTGTTATAACATCGTGACCGGCCCGACGAGGAACTTTCTCCTGTAAACCGCTGCCGGGCAAAAACGGTGGGAGCAATTCAAGTGAGCAACACTGGTTCATGGATGGCGAAGTCGCTCCTGATCAGCGCCGTGATCGCCCTGGTGATCTGCGTTGGATTTTACCTGTTTTTCAGGGTCCACCAGGAGTTGAATATCCCGCCCGCTTACGCCTGGTGGCTCGGATTGGCCGCGTTCATCCTCAGCGCCATCGTCACCATGGCCTACTTTCGCACTCGGGCCGGTCGCTGAATGCCCAGGCCGTTCGTAAACGAACCGCAAACGCCGGACACCACGTTCCGTCCCTGGGTTTTATGGGCTGGGTTTTTATGGGGCTTTGCGGAAGCCACCCTGTTTTTTATTGTTCCTGACGTTCTGCTTACTCTGGTCGCGCTGTTTTCATTCCGCCGATCAGCGCGCGTGCTGGCGTGCATCCTGCTGGGCGCTCTCGGAGGCGGAATGGTCATGTTTTATCTGGGTGCGAAGAATCCGGGGGAGGCAAAAGCTGTTGTACTGCGCGTGCCTTTCGTCTCCGCCGCCATGTTTGAGAAGACCCAACAGAGCCTCCAGCGCAACGGCATCTGGGCATTGACGAAAGGCCCGGGAAACGGCATTCCTTACAAGGTCTATTGCGTGCAAGCCAGCCGCCATTCCGGGTTGTTGCTCTTTCTTGTGGTCAGCCTGCTCGCACGGCTGGAACGTTTTGCCCTGTTCTGGCTGATTGCCGGCGTCATGGGTTTTTTCTTTCGCAAGAACATTCGCCGCCAACCCAGGATCACCGTCGCGGTGCATGCGTGCATTTGGATTCTGGGCTATGCCTGGTACTGGAGCGCGGTATAAGCCTTGTCCGGTCTCAAAAAGAGACGCCATCCAGGCTGGTGCGGGACCCAAGAAATCGATCTCTCAAGAAAATTGGGCGAACAGAGCAGGAAACTGGCATTTTTTGTCAGCCGCGTTAACCTGTTGATTACGAAAGTCCCTGCCCACCGATACCCCGGTGTTCGGTAAATTTATGAAAATTCAGGTAAATAGCTGGGTACGAATGCGGCAGCTCTGGTTTAAAATTTGCCATCTAATGCCGATATTCCGTGCTGTGGGATATTGTTTGCGGAATATTTACGGATAACCGGATATAGGACCCGATGGGCGCTAAAAGAACTTTCATCACTTCGTCGATTTTTGTGTTGGTGGTTGCCGCCACTCTGCCGTCTTTTGCCGCGAGCCGCTACACCACCCCTCGCCACCGTCGCGCACACGTTCGCCGTGTGGCGTGGAACCCTGTTCTGCGTGGCTCCATGGATTCCATGGTGCGCCAGAATGAAGAAATCGACCGCCTGCAACTGCCTCGCATCGCAGACAACGATCAATTGCTCGAATTGGAACGCACGCAGGAACTGGTCCCAATCCAGGAGAGCCGCGCGCTGCGCATCAACCCATCGTTGCAGGCCGACAAAAAATACTGCCGTCCGTGGTGCAATCAGTTTCTCCAGGACATGAGCGAGGCATATTACAAAGAGTTTCGCGTGCCGCTGCAGGTAAACTCCGCGGTGCGCACCATGGAGCAACAGCAGAAGCTTCGCCGCCATAATCGCAACGCGGCGCCTGAAATTGGCGAGCATGCTTCGTCTCACCTGGCCGGGATCACCGTTGATCTGGCCAAGCGGGGATTGACGCGCGCCCAGCACAAGTGGATTGAAGATTATCTCAAGAACCTGCGCGACCAGGGCCTGGTGGAAGCCGCGGAAGAGCGCCGGCAGGCGTGCTTCCACGTGATGGTTTCAGACCGTTATACAGAATGGCGTGAGGCGAACCAGTTGGCTGATAAAATTGCTCGTGAATGAAGCCACAACATTGGATTGCCTGCTTTCTGCTGCTCTCAACTTTAGCGCTCGCCCAACCACATCCGCATAAGAAGGCCGCCAAAACCGCACAGGCCATGCAGCCGAAGGCTGACCCGGCTTTGGCCATCCATCAGTCCGCGCTGATCGTGGATACTCACGCGGACACGCCGCAACGCTTCCTTGACGAAAATTTTGATCTGAGCGAAAACACTCCTGTCTCCGCCGGCCACATCGATTTCGACAAGATCAAGCAGGGCCACCTGGGCGCCGAGTTCTTTTCCATCTGGGTTGAGCCGGAGTTCAAGGGCCACTATGCCAAGCGGGCCATGGACCTGATTGACAGCGTGTACCAGCAGGCGGCCCGGCATCCGGACAAGATGACCATGGCGTTTACCGCCGATGACATCGTTCGCGCTCACGAGCAGCACAAGTTTGCCGCGCTGATGGGCATTGAAGGCGGACACGCACTCGAAAACGATATCCGCCTGCTGCGCGATTTTTACCGTCTGGGCGTGCGCTACATGACCCTGACCTGGTCCAACACCAACGAATGGGCCGATTCCTCCGGTGACGTTCAGGACCCCAACGTCAAGCACCACAACGGCATGACCGACTTCGGCAAGGACGTGGTCCGGGAAATGAACCGCCTGGGGATGATCGTGGACATCTCGCACGTTTCCGACGCCACGTTTTACCAGGCGCTGCTGGTCAGCCAGGCGCCGGTGATTGCGTCGCATTCGTCATCGCGCGAACTGACCAGCCAGCCCCGCAATATGACCGATGACATGCTGCGTGCCATGACCAACAACGGCGGCGTGGTGATGGTGAATTTTTATTCCGCGTTCATCGACGAAAACTACCGCAAGGCGTCTTCTGATCCGGAAAAAATCAAGCAGCGCGACGCCGAGGTGGAAGCCTTCAAGAAAGCGCATGCTCATCCTGATGGCAGCCCGGTCACTTACGACGAATATGCTCCACTGGAGAAGAAGTGGGCGGCGCAGTTTCCCCGTCCGCCATTGAAATCGCTGATCGATCACATTGACCATATCGCCAAGATTGCCGGAATCGATCATGTGGGCTTAGGCTCTGATTTTGATGGCGTGACATCGCTCCCGGAAGGAATTGATTCTGCCGCTGACCTGCCGAAGATCACTCAGGCTCTCCAACAAAGGGGTTATACACGAGAGCAGATCCTGAAAATCCTGGGCGGAAATTTTATGCGCGTCATGCGTGAAGTGGAAGCCACAGCCAGGCGGCTCCAGGCGGAGCGCAAGGTCTCAGGCGCCCTGAGCTTCGAAGATATCGAATTGATGGTAGGAAACCGGGTCAGCGCAGCTCAGTTGGTTGATCGCGTCAACGAACATGGAGTCAATTTCGATCTCACACCGGAGCGGCGAGCTCGCCTTAAAACGCAAAAGGCGGATGATTCAGTGCTGGATGTGATTGCCAAGGCGAAGAGGAAGTGATAGCTTGCAAAAACGAATCCGGTTATAACTGCCAACAGGTTGTAACCGGATCATTTAGACGGTTCAGACTGCCTACTGCTTACCTCCGGCCTTCCTGATGTAAATATTTCCGTTGAAATTCTTGAATTGCATTTCCTGCCCCCCGCCATTGATGGTGCCTTTTACGGTCTTGTCCACTTTCACGCGGTATTTACCCCCCTTGCCCCGATTGTCTTCCACGGTCTGCTGGGGCGCCGTGGCCTGCACCTTGACGTCGAAGTCGCTATAGACCTCGCCGTTGTCTGTCCGCAGGCTCACGTTGGCCTTGAGGTCGGCGGGGAAGGTCACGTCAATATCGCCGTTCAAGGAGCTGAACGCCATGGATTTCTGCGGGTCGATACGGTTGAAGGTCACCAGCACGTGGCCGTTCAACGCATGCGCTACCACGCTGCCGCCGATATTTTTCAGATCGACTTCACCATTCACATCGTTGATATCCAACTCACCGTCAACGCCGCTGACGAGAATGTTGCCGTCATTCACGGTATGCAGTGAAAGCGAGGTGTGGGTCGGCACGGTAATCGTAAGATCGATGGTGCGCTGGTAGGAATCCGTACTGACCCGGACCTGGTTGTTCTCCGCTTCGATATTCAACCCGGTTGAGGTCATGGGGATGCGTTTCATGCCCTCGGCTCGGCCCTCGCGGCCCGAATCCTCACGGCCCCTGGCCTTGGCTTCCACCACCACCTCTTTCACGTCAGCGCCTTTTACAGTGATGCTGCCGCTCACCAGGTGGGCCCGCAGGTTGACGGGACGTGTAGGGTCACTCAACGGAACAGTGACCTTGTTGTCTGACTGTGCGGACAGAGGCTGCGCCATCGCGAACAATACCGCCGCCGCTACGGAAAGAATGTATTTATTAATCTTCAAGTAATAGTTCATAGGTTTACTCTTCCTCAGTGACTCTTTCCTCAGTTACTCATGGCGTTCGAGAACGCGTATGTCTCCATTCAAGTTCTCAGCTCGGATTTCCGGCCCGCCGGAGCCGATGCGGCCGCCGGTATACCGGTCGGACCGAAACACAAACTTGGTGCCGTGCCGTTCGCCGCTGACTGGCTGTGCCGGCAGCGAGGTCATTTCAAAGTCGCTATAGACGGCTCCATTCATGGTCTTGAAGCGGAAGTCGCCTGACAATCCGCGGACAAAATACAGCTCCACATTTCCGTTGATCGTCCCGAAATCAGACTTCTCGCGCGGGTTCTCCCGGAACGTGACCTTCACGCCCCCATTCACGGTCTTGGCCAGGCCGGAGCCGGCGATGTTCTGCATCTCAATGCCGCCATTCACGTTGTGGACCGCGAAATTGCCGGTCACATCCTGCACGTGGACGTGCCCTGAATTGACCGTCTTCAGTTTGACTTCAATATTCCGCGGCACCTGAAGCTGGAAATCCATCTTCACGGTATAACCGCGGTCGCCGTGCCAGCCGCCGCAGCTGTCATGTCCGTCGTTGCAATTGCAGCGAAACGGGCCATTCACGTAAAACTTTAAGAAATCCGGCTGATCGGTGATGTCCAGCGTAACTTCTTTCTTCGCGGCCTCCATTTTGTCCTTGGACTCCGCATAGATCGTTTTATTCACCACTAGCTGGACCTGGTCGCCCTGGCCGCCGGTAACATCGATGGAGCCAAAAATGTTGTCGACCTCCAGGACCTTGTGGGCCGCGGTGAGATTGAATGTTTTGCGGATGGTTTCCGTCTCTTTCAGCCGCATGCTTGAATCTGAATCGTCATCGCCGCCGGCCGCGCGAAGCGGAGTGCTGACTTGCGGCAACAACAGCATGGCGACCGAATACATCAAGACCAACGTAAGAAATTTTTGCTTCATGATGGTTCTTCTCCAATCAGTCGGTATTCTCGAAATCGGTCTTCACTCTTCTCTTCCCCGGGCTTTCAACTGCGTCAGCTCAACTGCTGTATTCCCCAGTCCACGCGTTTCTTCACCGTGGGATCGACTTTGGGGTCCTGCTGAAACTTCCGGAATTGCTGGACCGCGCTCTTGTCGTGCAGGTCCACCAGAAGGTCGATCAAGGCAAGCTGCACCAGCGGCGACTGCTGGCTTTCGAGCACATCCACCAGCTCGCGACGGATCTCAGGCCGGCCGGCATAACGGCTGAGCGCATCCAGCGCGGCCAGACGCACGTCAACGCTGTTGTCAAAGCGCAAGGTGCGCAACAGCGCGCCCATTACTTTGGGGTCAGGCTCGGGCAAGCGCGTGCTCCAGCTCACGCCTTCAAGCCTCTGGCTGGCCGACTGCTGCTGCAACATGGAAAGAGCAACCATCTGTCGGGTGGCGGCAAGCTCCTGGCGCATTTCGGTGAGCTGAGAATCCGGCCCGCGATCAGAATGCCGGCCGATCAAAAACCCACAGACCAGGAAGAGACAGGCCCACACGATCCCAGCGGCGGGCAGCTGCCTCCAGTTGCCCAGTCCCCAAAGCATGGGGGGCGGGGTCTTGCTCTTCTCCGCAGCTAGGCTGGTTTTTTCCCAGCGTCCTTCCTGGTAACTTTCAAGCATTGCTTTAAACCGCGATTCAACGGTGGGGCTGGGCTGCTCTTCCGGCAGCAAGGCCAGCTTCTTCCACAGGGCCGCTTCTTCGCCGCACGCGGCACACCCCTCCAAATGCTTTTCCACTTCTCCTGCCAGGTCAGAGCTGAGCCTGCCTTGCAGATAATCCGGTAACAATTCGCCAATCGCTTCGCACTTCATTGCACACTCCCCGGAGTTGGCCAGGCCGCTTGCGGACCTTTGCCGCGTAAGGGTTTTCCGCTCTCGAGCTGATGAAATATCTGCCGCAACTCCTGCAACGCGCGATGGACTCGGGTTTTTACCGTGCCTACCTCACAATCCAGAAGCTGGGCAATCTCTTCGTATTTAAGGTCCTGAAAACGGCTCAGGACCAGGACTTCGCGCTTATCGTCCGATATCTGCATCAGCGCGCTATGCAGCAGCAACGCTTCCTGGCTCTGCTGCGCGGTATCCACCGGCGCCACTGCGGGCGACATTTCGGGTTCCCAACTCGTCTCCGGCCGACGCTTGCGCAAGTGGTCAAGCCGGGCGTTGCGGGCGATCTGGTACATCCAGGCGCGGAACGCTGTGCCGGTGCGATAGCTATGGCGATACTTGAGGATGCGGAAGAAGGCCTCCTGCACCAGGTCTTCACTTAGAGTGCGATCGCCGGTCAGCTTCAAGTAAAAGTTGAATAGAGGCACGTGATAACGTTCAAACAACACGCCCAGCATTTCGCCAATGCCGCTCCGCACCTGCGCCATCAGCTCTTCGTCGGACATCGAGTTTGTGATCGGTTCCGGCAGGCGGTTGCTTGTCCTTTCAGTGATGATTACCGCGGCTCCCGGAAAAGGTTACAAGCAAAAGCAGGCGGGATTCGGTGGCGACGGGGCGCCCGCAGACTTTACTTCTTTCCGGTCTCCATTTCTAATATTCGCTTACGCCCTTAACAAGGAGAGATGAATGGTGACTCGTGCTGCGTTGATTCTAATGTGTTTGTGCCTTGCCGCTGCCGCGCAGACCAAGACAAAGAGCTCCGCCCAGAGTTCAGCTCCAAAAGCAGCGCACAAGACGGCGCCAGCCAAAACGCCTCCTACGGCCGTGATTCACACCACAGTAGGCGACATGAAGTGCACTCTTTTCCCCGACAAAGATCCCAAAGCCGTGGCAAATTTTATCGGTCTGGCCAAGGGCACCAAACCCTGGAAAGACCCGGTTTCCGGCAAAACAATTCACGGCAAGCCCTTGTATGACGGCGTGATCTTTCACCGTACCATCCCCGACTTCATGGTCCAGTCCGGCGACCCCAGCGGCACCGGCTCCGGTGACATAGGTTTCGAAATTACCGATGAACTTTATCCTGATCTGCTATTTGACCAGCCAGGGCGCCTGGCCATGGCCAATCGGGGAGGGCTGCCGAATACGAGCAGCTCACAGTTCTTCATCACGGAAAAAGAGCTTTCCTTTTTGAATCCTTGTTTGGATGAGGGCGGATGTCCGCAGCTCAGAAGGGCCAAGGGCACCGGCTATATCATCTTTGGCCAGTGTGACGATAGCACCGTGGAACTGGTGAAGAGAATCGCCCGCATGCCCTGCGCCGGCGGCGCGACCTGTGATGGCCGGAACAGCCGGCCGCTGAACCCCGTCAAAATCGTGCACATCGAAATCCAAAGCGGGAGTACTGCAGACAAGCCGGCAACCAAGAAACCGGCTGAAACGAAAGCCGTCGCGCCACTGAAACCTGCGCCACCCAAACCTACACAGCCCAAGAATTGAGACAGATACTCGGCAGCTGTTGGGCCAAAAAACTCGCGGAAAGGAACAATGCATGACACGCCAGCCAGGGACATACGCAGTTCTTGATACTACGGAAGGCAAGATTGTTTGCCGGTTGTTTGAAACAGAGGCGCCCATTACAACCAAAAATTTTATCGATCTTGCCGAGGGCAAGCGAAGCTGGAAAGACAGCGTGAGCGGCAAGAGCAGTTCCGGGCCTCTCTACAGCGGGACAATCTTTCACCGCGTGATTCCCGACTTCATGATCCAGGGTGGCGACCCCAGCGGCACCGGCATGGGTGGCCCGGGGTACAAGTTTGGAGATGAGACCAAAGGCTCGCCGCACAAATTCGACAAAGCGGGCAAGCTTGCCATGGCCAACGCCGGTCCCGGAACCAACGGATCGCAGTTCTTCATCACTGTGGCGGCTACACCGTGGCTCACGGGCAATCACACCATCTTCGGCGAAGTGGTGGAAGGCCAGGACGTGGCGGACAAGATTTCCAAAGTGAAAAAAGGCGCGCAAGACCGTCCCGTAAAGGATGTGGTGATTAACTCGATCACGATCGAGCGCGCCGCATAACGCAGAGCATAAACACAAAGCAAAAGCCGGCGCACCGGGCGCCGGCTCCAGCACAAACAATCTCCTAAACGCCGATCACCTTCACCAGTTCCGCCACGGCGTCGGCGCTCTTCTGCAGGGCCGCCTGCTCTTCGGCGGTCAACTTGATTTCGATGATCTGCTCCAGGCCGTTCGCGCCCAGCTTGCACGGCACGCCGACAAAGAGCCCGTTGATGCCGTATTCTCCCTGCAGATGGACGGCGCAGGGAAGGATTTTTTTCTTGTCCTTGAGGATCGCTTCCACCATCTCGGTGGCTGCCGCCGAGGGGGCATAATAGGCGCTTCCGGTCTTGAGGTATTTCACGATCTCGGCTCCCCCGTCGCGGGTGCGCTGAATGATGGCGTCAAGCCGGTCTTTGGGAATAAGTTCGGTGATCGGAATACCGGCGACCGTGGAATACCGCGCCAGCGGGACCATGGTGTCGCCATGTCCGCCGAGGACGAATGCCGTCACATTCTCCACGCTGACGTTCAATTCCTGCGCGATAAAGGTGCGGAAGCGCGCTGAATCCAGGACGCCGGCCATGCCGATGACGCGATTGCGGGAGAATTTGCTCAGCTTGAACGCCGCCTGCGACATGGCGTCCAGCGGATTGGAAACAACGATCAGAATGCAGTTCGGCGAGTTAGCCACTACTTTGGCGATCACGTCCTGCATGATCTTGAAGTTGGTGTTGAGCAGATCGTCGCGGCTCATGCCCGGCTTGCGCGCGATGCCGGCGGTAATCACCACAATGTCAGAGTTCGCGGTATCGGCATAGTCGTTTGTGCCCAGAACGAAAGAGTCGCGCTTCTCAATGGGCATGGCTTCCAGCAGGTCCAGCCCCTTGCCCTGAGGCACGCCTTCAAGCACATCAATCAACACCACGTTGGCCAGTTCTTTTGAAGCCACCCAGTGAGCGGCTGTGGCCCCAACGTTTCCTGCACCTACGATCGTTACTTTTTTGCGCATTCGAAGTTCCCTTCCTATATACAGGGGCAAAGCCCGCTTAAGTATTCGTTTACGGCACTGGTTCGCTTCGCTCACCTATGCCTAAAGGGCATGGGCTGCGTCATGCCCTGTCACGTGATCTGTTCGCCAAACTCACGTTAGCTCAATCCGGTTTATTTACACAGCAGTTTTCTTGCGCCGGTCAACCATGTTCTCCAGCATGTGTTTAGCAAATTCGCTGGTCTTGACCTTGGTGGAGCCCGGCATCAGACGCTCAAAGTCATAGGTCACAAACTTCTGCAGAATCGTGGCTTCCAGTGAGGTCTCAATCAGCCGCGCCGCTTCCGGCCATCCCATGTAGTCAAGCATCATCACGCCGGAGAGAATCACCGATCCAGGGTTGATCACGTCTTTGTCGGCGTATTTGGGCGCTGTGCCGTGCGTGGCCTCGAAGACAGCGTGCTGGTCGCCCACGTTTGCGCCGGGCGCAATACCCAGGCCGCCGACCTGGGCCGCACAGGCATCGGAGATATAGTCGCCATTGAGGTTCGGCGTGGCCAGAATGTCATACTCCGCCGGGCGGATGATGACCTGCTGAAAGATCGAATCGGCGATGCGGTCATTGACCATGATCTTCTTTTTCCACGCGCCGCTGCCGTGCGACTTGCCAATGGAATCCAGCACGCCTTTCACTTCCGCGTAAACTTCCTGCTTAAAACTCTCCGGTGCGAAGTCCATGCCCGGCTCGATCATCGCGGCATTCTGCTCAACGCTCAGGTTCGGATTCTTGTCTTTGTTATCCAGGATCCAGCTTTCGCGCTCGGTCACGATCTCGTTGCGAAACTCATCGCGCGCTACTTCATAGCCCCACTCGCGGAAGGCGCCCTCGGTAAATTTCTGGATATTGCCCTTGTGCACCAGGGTCACCGAACGTCGTTTGTTTTTCACCGCATGCTGGATGGCCATGCGCACCAGGCGCTTGGTGCCAAAGATGGAGATAGGTTTGATGCCGATCCCTGAATCTTCGCGGATGCGCTTCTTGGTCCCGGCCAGCATGGTGTTGTTGAGGAAATCCAGCAGCTTCTTGACCTCAGGCGTTCCCTGTTTCCATTCGATGCCGGCGTAAACGTCCTCAGTATTTTCGCGGAAGATGATTACGTTGAGCTGATCAGGATGCTTTACCGGCGAAGGCACGCCCTGGTAATAGCGCACCGGGCGTATGCAGGCATAAAGGTCCATGATCTGCCGCAACGCGACGTTCAAAGAACGGATTCCGCCTCCGATGGGCGTAGTCAGCGGGCCTTTGATGGAAACATGCAGGTCGCGCGCGGCGTCAACCGAGCCTTGCGGCAGCCAGTCGTTGAATTTCGTAAACGCCTTCTCCCCGGCGAAGATTTCGTACCAGTGGATCTTGCGCTTGCCGCCGTATGCCTTTTCCACGGCGCCATCAAAAACGCGTACTGAGGCGGCCCAGATGTCGCGTCCAGTACCGTCGCCTTCGATGTAAGGAATGATCGGATTGTCTGGAACCTGCAGCTTGCCGCCGTTGAAAGTAATGGGGCTGCCTCCGGCCGGCAGCGGAACTCCGTTATAGGATGACGCCATGCTTCCTCCCCGAAATACATTCACAATGCAAACTTCTTAAGTTAACATCGCAGCGGAGATGGCGCAAACGCTGTGACACGGGTCACAATGCTGGATCTCTGACGCCGGTCCCACGAAAGAGAGCAACCCAAATGCGCTCGAAACAAGCCCTGTTCATGCTGCTGTTGTGCTCGTTTTTTGCCGGAGGCGCACGCGCCGCGGAAAACCCCTATCTGTACAAGGTTACGCTGGTGCAAGCCGCGCCGGGAAAACTGCTGGAATTGATCGACCTCTATAAGGCGCGGGCAGCCGAGTTGAAACAGGCCGGAGACGAAGCGCCGCTCTGGATGCGCCACAGCCAGGGCGATCACTGGGACCTGATGGTCCTCTTCCCTGTCGGCAGCTACTCGGATTATTACCAGCCGGAGCGGATCGCCAAGCGCAAGCAAGCGGAGCAGGCGGCCAGGCTCGATGACAAATTCAAAGAGGACATCGCCTGGCAAGAGGACCTGTTTGCTTACGGTCCGCCGCTGGCCGATCTGCGCAAGGCCTTTGCCGGCGGCGCGTTCTTTCACGTGGAGATGTTTGTCTCCCTTCCCGGCAAGTTCGCCGATCTGTACAAAGAGCGCGAGATGGAAAACGCTTACGCCAAGGCTTTGAAGGAGCCGGAGAACTTCATCTTTGTGCGCGATCAGGGTTCGGCCTGGGACATATTTACCATCGGGGTCTTCCGCGATCTGAAGCATTACTCTGAAAGCGCCGACGTTCCCGCAAAAGATCAGGAAGCAGCCGCCAAGGCCGCCGGATTTGAAGCTCCCAGCCAGATCGGGCCATACCTGCGGAGATTCATTCGCGAGCACCATGACACGCTAGCCGTGGCGATCAAATGAGCGCGCAACCGCTCACGCGCGGATGATCTTCGCGAATAGCTGAATTTGTGCTGAGGGGCTCGGTCAACAGTGCAGAATAGCAAAATGCCGAAGAGCCAGTCTCAAGGCTGAATGAGCGGACTACTTGGCCATCGCCTTCTCCACTTCATCCGTGGTGCGCGGCAGATCGTGGCTCAGCATGATCAGCTTTCCATCCTGGCCAACGGCAAACACATCTTCAATACGCACGCCCAGCTTCTCTTCGGGAATGTAAATGCCGGGTTCCAGCGTGAACACCATGCCTTTATCGAGCGGCAAAGCGGGGTCATTCTCGTCATGGACGTTCAGCCCCACATGGTGCCCCAGACCGTGGATGAAGTATTTGCCCAGCGGTTCGCCGTGGAGGTCCTTGCCGTGGGTATTGATGTAGTCAAATGCGACCTTGTAGAGCGAATCAGGATCGGTACGGCTGGTGGGTAGTTTCGACTTTCCCGCCTGGAACGCCTGCATGGCGGCTTCCTGCGACGCCAGGACAATGTTATAGATCTCGCGCTGGCGGGCGGTAAATTTTCCGTTGACCGGGGCGGTGCGCGTGATATCGCTGGCGTACATCGAGTACTCGCCGGCGACGTCCATGACCACGATGTCGCCATCCTGCATGACCTGGGAATCGGACGAGTAGTGCAATACGGTCGAATAGAAACCTGCGCCGACGATGGGGGCATAGGCCGGGCGCTCACAGCCGCGTTTGCCAAACTCGTATTGCATCAGCGCTGAAATCTCGCGTTCACTCACGCCGGGATGGATGGCCTTGAGCGCGGCGCGGTGCGCTGCTTCCGAGGCTTCAGTGGCGCGCGCGATCATGTGCAGTTCGCCGGCATCTTTCACCATGCGCAGGCGGGCAATCAGAGGCTTGGCGTCTTTGAAGGAGACGTAATTGGGGAAGGAGTTGCCGCGGCGCAGCCATTCCAGCGGGCCCGTGGAGGCCGTGGTGCGGCCATTGGCGCCGAGGTCGGAATAGACGGTGGCGCGCGGCTGAGGCAGAAGTTTGAGCAGCTCGTCGTGCATCTTGTCGAGGCTCTCAACTTTGTCGAAGCCGGTCTGCCGCGGCGCCTGTGGGTCCTCTGGCCCCAGCTTGGGGCCCGTCCATTTCTCCTGGGTCACATTATGTTCGGCAAGAAAAAGGATCTCCACGTACGGATTGGAATTGATGAGCAGGGCCGCGCCGGGTTCGGACCATCCTGTGAGGTAGTAGAATTCGTCGTCCTGGCGGAACCCATAGAGATTGTTGGGGCCTTCGGCTTCTGTCGGGGCAAAGAGGACGAGAGCGCCGCCCTCCATCGATTTGGCCAGGGCCACGCGGCGGGCATGATAGTCGGCATTGTTCTGCCGCTCCGTTGCTCCGGCGCAAACGCTGAAAACGACGATCCAAGAACATACCAGCAGAGACAGTTTTCGAATATCCATTGGTTCTCCCATGACAGCAGCGGATTTTACCATGCGACGCAACATGGATCGCGCCTGCCCCGCGGTGATTGCCTATAATACTGAAGCCATGAGTAACGCCCGGAAGGTCCTGATTTTCATCGTGCTGCCATGCGCCGTGCTGGCGGGAGCGACGGTTGCTTATGAATTGTGGATCGGGTTCCCCCGAACGTTTGAAGGCCGCCGTGTTCACCGCGTTACTGTCTGGGCAGCGGACCATGCATTGCAGCGCGAACGGATGTACTACGCCTATACCAGCGCGGACGGAAAAGAGGTAAAGCACGGGACGTTCGAGAATTTTCAAGACGGCAAGCTGGTGCAGCGGGCCACGTACCGCGACGGCAAGCTGGACGGGTCCATTACATTCTGGAACCTGCTGGGCGAGAAAACGCAGGAACTGGACTATCGCGCCGGCACGCCCTATGGCTGGGCCAACTACGCGCAAGGACGGCTCATCAGCATGCACCAGGAGATCATGCAGGACGGCCGGACCGTGGCAGTCAAGAATTTTTCTGATCATCATTACTGGCTGGAATTCCGCTGCGGCGAGCTCATGAATGTGGCAATCGACCCTGCGTCCGGCGAAACTACCAAGGTGGCCAATGCCGGCCGGCGCGAGTGCTCCCCGGCCTTGGCCGGGCGGTGATTATTTTTTAGTTGATTTTCTGCCCAATTTCACAGAATCTAGTGCGTCCTCCGAGTTGTCCTTTTTTCGATTCCAACATTGAGGTGTGCTGTGAAGAGTGTACGTATCAGGCTGCTGCTGTACGCGTGGATGCTCGCGCTGGCTGCGGCGGCTTTCGCGCAATCGAAACTTCCCAAAGTGGAATTCACGGATACCACTCTGGACAACGGCTTGCGCGTTATCATCGCGCCCGACCATGCCGCGCCCGTGTTTGCCATCTCCCTGACCTACAATACCGGGTCGCGCAATGAGAAACAGGGCCGCACCGGGTTTGCCCACCTTTTCGAGCACATGATGTTTGAGGGCTCGGCCAACGTCGGCAAAGGCGAGCACATGCTGCTGGTGCAAAACTACGGCGGCTCGCTGAACGGCAGCACCAACAACGACCAGACAAACTACTTTGAAGAGCTGCCCAAAAACCAGCTCGACATGGCGCTGTTCCTGGAATCAGACCGCATGCGGGCGCTGAACATCACCCAGGCCAACCTGGACAACCAGCGTAACGCAGTGCAGGAAGAGCGCCGGTTGCGCGTGGACAACCAGCCCTACGGAAAGTCGTCGGAAGAGCTGGATGCGCTGGCTTATGACAATTTCGCCTACCATCATTCGGTGATCGGCTCCATGGACGACCTTAACGCAGCCACACTGGACGATGTGAAAGACTTCTTCCGCATCTACTACGCCCCGAACAACGTGGTGCTTGTGCTGGCGGGCGACCTTGATCCTAAAGAAACACTGGCCAAAGTAAAAAAATATTTTGGAGACATTCCGCGCCAGCCGGCGGCGCCCGCGGTCGACATGAAGGAGCCCGAGCATGACAAGGAGCGGCGCAAGACCCTGAATGATGCGCTGGCACGCCTTCCCCAGTTCCACTCGGTGTACAACATCGGTCCTGGCAATACGCCTGACACCTATGCGCTGCAGATATTGGGCAGCATTCTTTCCAACGGACGCAGCTCGCGTTTCTACCAGCATCTGGTGCATGACAAGCAGCTTGCCCTCAACGCATTTGCCGGCGGCCAGCCACGGCGCGGGCCTGGACTTTTCAACGTGGTTGCGCTTCCCCGCCCCGGAGTGAAGATGGAAGACCTGGAAAAGGCCCTCGATGACGAGATTGAAGCGATCAAGAAGGATGGGGTAACGCAGCAGGAGCTGGATAAAGTCCGCACCCAGCTCTTGCGGCAGGCCATCCAGACCCGGAGCTCAACGCTCTTTCTGGCCAATCAAATCGGGACCGCCACCATATTTTACAACGATCCCAACCTGATCAATACGGCGTATGAGAAATTGACCGCTGTCACCGCCGAACAGGTCAAGCAAGCCGCCCAGAAATACCTGGTGCCGGCGCACCGCTCGGTCGTTATCACAATGCCCGGCGCCCGTAACTCCGCGCCCGGCGCCGCCGGAATGCGGTAAGGAGGAACCATGGTGAAAAAATTATTCTCAGCAACGATCGCACTTTGCCTGGCCACGGCGGCTTTGTATGCGCAACAGCCGCAGGGGCCCGGCGGTGACACCAAGCAGCTTCCTTCCAAGGTGCAGCGGCTCAACAAAGCGCCGGTGAACAATGAGGTTCTGAAGGTGAAATTGCCGCATCCGGTGGAAGTTACCCTGCCCAACGGCCTGACCATGCTGGTGCTGGAACAGCATCGTCTGCCCACCGTCTATTACAGCTTGTGGATCAAGTCCGGCGCCATCTCCGATCCTAAGGACGCTCCGGGCCTGGCTTCTTTCACGGCTGACCTGCTGCGCGAGGGCACAGCAAAACGCAACAGTACGCAGATCGCGACCGAGCTTGACGAGCTTGGGGCCACGTTCAACGCCGACGCCGCCTTCGGCTCGAACCTCACCACGATTCAGTCTTCAGGTCTGAGCCAGTCCGCGGACAAGCTAATGGACATGATGAGCGACATCGTCCTCAATCCCAGCTTCCCGGCCGAAGAACTGCAGAAATATCAACGCCAAGAGGGTGCACGCCTCTTCCAGCAACGTACCAATCCCGGGTTTCTGGCCCGGGAGCGCTTTATGCGGGCCGTTTATGGTGACTTTCCCGCCGCGGTGCAGGCGCCGACCGTGGACTCATTGAAGAAGGCCTCTCCGGAAACGCTGAAGGGCTTTCACGATAAATACTACGCACCCAACAACGCCATTCTGGCTGTCGCCGGCGATGTGACCGTGGCCAAGGCAACGGAGCTGGCGAAAAAATATTTTGGCGGGTGGAAGAACCATCCCATTGAAGGAGCCGGCTTGGGGACCGTGGGTGCGCCGGCGGCGGCAAAAGTTTACCTGGTCGACCGCCCCGGTTCGGTGCAGAGCAATATTCTTGCCGGCAACCTTTCTCTTCGCCGCTCCGATCCCGACTACATTCCTCTGGTGGTGGCGAACCGTATTCTGGGCGGAGGCGCGGCGGCCCGCCTCTTTTCCAATCTGCGCGAAGAGAAGGGCTACACCTATGGCGCCTACAGCCGCGTCAGCAGCGATCTTTATCCCGGATCGTTTATGGCCAACACTGAGGTCCGCAACGCCGTGACGGACGGATCGCTGCATGAACTGATGTATGAATTCAAACGGCTGCGTGACGAAAAAGTGCCTCAGGGGGAATTGGAGGAAGCCAAGCGCTCCATCGTTTCCAGCTTTGCGCTTTCCCTGGAGAACCCGGCGGGAATCGTCAATAGCTGGATGACCGCGAAGTATTACGGACTGGGCAACGACTATTGGGACCATTATTCTGACGAGATCGCCAAAGTGGATGCCAATACGGTCCAGCGCATCGCCCGAAAGTATGTCGATCTTGACCATCTTCAGGTGGTAGTCGTCGGCGATGCCAAAGAGGTGCGTGAAGCCGTGGCAAAATATGGAACCGTGGAAGTATTTGATGCTGAGGGCAAACCAGCGGAAGCGAAAGCAGACGCCGCCCCCAGCGCCAAATAGGCAGTTCGGCCCTCCCCCAGCAAGGCCCGGAGCGATCCGGGCTTTGCTTTTTGCAGGTGTCAGCTACACTCTGAGCAGAACTCCGGATTTAAGACCGCATCGAGACGCAGAATGAATTCGAACGCAGATTCGTTGCTCTTGGAAGGCATAAAAATCGTCAGCCTGGCGCTCAACGCGCCCGGTCCGGTAGCGGCGGCACGGCTAACGCAGATGGGCGCACAGGTCACCAAAGTTGAGCCGCCCGGCGGCGATGCCATGAGCAATGCCGCGCCCCCATGGTATGAGTCGCTCTGCCGGGGACAGACCGTATTGCGGATGGACCTGAAGCACGCCGATGGGCGCAAGCAACTGAATGGATTGCTGGCGAACGCGGAGTTGCTGCTGGCGTCATTCCGGCCATCGGCATTGCGCCGCCTGGGCCTGGATTGGGAGAGTCTGCGCCTACGTCATCCGCGGCTCAGCTTTGTGGGAATCATCGGACATCCGCCGCCGCTCGAAGAACGCAGCGGACACGATCTCACATACCAGGCCGATTTCGGTCTGCTGCGGCCACCGCAGATGCCATCTTCGCTTTTTGTCGACCTTGCCGGCGCCGAGAGGGCCGTGAGTATGGCTTTGGCGCTGCTGAACCGGGCGGCGCGCAAGGGAGAGCCAGGCTGTGCGTGGGTTTCTCTCTATGAGTGCGCGCGCGATCTGGCGGAGCCGATCAAAGCAGGCCTGACATCGACGGGAGGATTGCTGGGAGGCGGGTTTCCACTCTACGGGTTCTACAAGGCGAGCGATGGCTGGATCGCGATCGCGGCGCTGGAACCGCATTTCGTCGAGCGCCTGCTTGCAGAACTGAATGTCAAACACGCACACCGTTCCGAACTCGAACGTATCTTCCTTGAGCGCAGTGCCGCCGCATGGGAGAACTGGGCCGCGGAGCGCGACCTTCCGCTGGTTGCCGTGCGACGAACGGGATGACCGGCCGTCACATCGTGTACGATGTTTCGTCACTCACTTGAATAAAGAGGACAACCACTGTGTTCCAAAAGAATTTACTTTCCGGTAAAAGAATCCTGATCACCGGCGGCGCTACCGGCCTGGGCAAGAGCATGGGCAAGCGTTTTCTGGAGCTGGGCGCATCGCTTTGCATTTGTGGACGCCGCGCAGAGGTCCTGGCCCAAGCCGCCGACGAGCTGCGCAAGGCCACGGGCGGAACGGTCAAGACATTCCCCTGCGATGTGCGCAAGAACGAGCTGGTGGAAGCCATGATCGAGAGCTTCTGGCAGGATGGGCCGATCGATGTGCTGGTGAACAACGCTGCCGGTAATTTCCTCTGCCGCACGGAAGAATTGTCGATCGGCGCTTTTGAGGCGGTGATCGGCATTGTACTGATGGGCACGCTCCACACAACCATGGCGTGCGGCAAGCGCTGGCTGAAGGAAGGCCGTAAAGCAACCGTCCTGAACATCACCACGACATATGCAGAATGGGGCTCGCCCTACGTTGTGCCCTCGTCCGTAGCCAAGGCGGGCGTCCTGAACATGACGCGCAGCCTGGCGGTGGAATGGGGCAAGCGCGGAATCCGTTTCAACGCAATCGCTCCAGGGCCGGTGCCGACTGAAGGCGCGTTCTCCCGGCTGATGCCGGTGAAGGCGTTGGAAGAGCTGGCCAGGAAGCGAAACCCACTGAAGCGCTTTGGAACGCATGCGGAGCTGGCCGACCTGGCAGCGTTCCTGGTAAGCGATTACTCCGGCTACATCAACGGAGAACAGATCGTGATGGACGGAGGAGAGCAGCTCCAGGGCGCGAGCGAATTCAACCACATGGGTGATCTGCTGACTGAAGAACAATGGCAAGCGATGAAACCGAAGAAAAAACCGGCTCAGGAAGGGTGATTACGCGCTTGCACCTGTAACGTGGGTTTCTTCAGTCTTGTTTCTGCCTGGCGGTCCAAAAACGGATAGCAATCGCTGCTTCCAGTTTGCCGCTCGGCGCAGGTCGTTCCAGATATCAATCCACTCGTGGAACGCGATCCGCAGCGGATTGTATGTGTTGATATTCTTCGTGAGTCCATAGACGGGCGGATCGTGCATGTCTTCCGGTTCAAAGCTGCCGAAGAGACGGTCCCATAGGATCAGCGTGCCTGCGTGGTTGCGGTCAATGTAACGCGCGTTGGAAGCGTGGTGCACGCGATGGTGGGAAGGCGTGTTCAGCACAGACTCCATCGGCCCCATGGAGCGGACCAGTTCGGTATGAATCCAGAACTGGTAGAGCAGGCTGATCGACTGCATAGTCAGCACCATGATCGGCGCAAAGCCAATCAGCGGGAGCCACAGCCAGAAGACGAATGACATCAAGCCGCCGGTCCAGGTCTGGCGCAACGCCGTGCCCAGGTTATAGCGCTGCGACGAATGATGCACTACGTGCGAAGCCCAGAACAGGCGGCACTGATGGCTGGTGCGGTGAAACCAGTAGTAGCTGAAGTCTTCGGCGAAAAACAAGATAAGCCACGCCCACCATTGATAGCCTATTTTGAAAATCGCGAACCGGTGTACCGCCGTGAAAACGCCAAACACCATGAGCTTGGTGAAGAGCCCGATCAGCACGTTGCCGGTCCCCATGGCCAGGCTGGCCGCAGTGTCTTTGAGCTGGTAGAGATCGCGCCGCATGATCGCGTCCAGGACGGCTTCCAGCACCAGCAGGGCGATAAAGCCGGGTATCGCCAGGTGGATGAGGTTGGGCATTTGCGGCATACGTTTCGGCGCTGCTCTCTTGGAGCAGTGTAGCGGAAACTGAGCGGCGGAGAAAAGACTTTCTCAACTGCCCGGCCGTTCTGGCCGGGGCATTTTCACGTCCCGCACAAAACACATTCTTACAATTACAATTCTAATGACGCTGTTAAACGCATTCTTTAAGGAGTCCCAATGGCAGGAGTTAAGCTGGTTGTGATGTATCCGCGTCCCAAAGACATTGACGCTTTTGAAAAGCTATACCAGAAGGAACATGTTCCCATGGCGGTGGCAAAACTGAAGGGCAAGACCAAGCTGGTGGCCACCAAGGTGACAGCCTCGCCGCAGGGCACGCCGCCTTTCTATCGCATCGCCGAGGTCCACTTCCCTTCCATGGACGCATTGCAGGCTTGCGCCGCCTCGGACGACGGCAAAGCAACGCTGGGCCACGCCGCGCAAATCTCTTCCGGCGGACCTCCCGTCATCATGATCGCGGAAGAAGAATCTTTCTCGTTTTGACAATCATCAGTGGCGGGCAGCCCGTCTGTCCGCAGCTGAATCTCCACGGCCACGAAGTCCGCGGCGTTATCAAAATATTCTGAGATGGATTACTGAGTGATGGGGTACGGAGAGATGGGGTACGGAGAGACGGGGTACGGAGAAATGGATCTGCTATGAAAGCCATTCAAGTGCAAAAGACCGGCGGCCCCGAAGTTCTGACGCTGGTCGATGTTCCGGTTCCCAAGCCGAAGCCGAATGAAGCGCTGGTGAAGATCGCGGCCTCGGGCGTTAACTTTATCGACGTCTACTTCCGCGAGGGGCGGTATCCCGCGGCGCTGCCGTTCATCGACGGCCAGGAAGCAGGCGGCACAGTGACCGAGGTGGGCAGTGAGGTGAAGTCGGTCACGTCCGGCGATCGCGTTGCATACAGCAACGTGATGGGCACATACGCGGAGTATGCGGCCGTTCCAGCAGACCGGCTGGTCCGCGTGCCGGACAAAATTACCGATCAGCAGGCCGCGGCGGCCATGCTGCAAGGCATGACAGCGCATTACCTGATCTATACAACCTATCCGCTCAAGCAGGGCGAAACCGCGCTGGTCCACGCTGCTGCCGGAGGGGTTGGCCTGTTGCTGGTGCAGATGGCGAAGAACCTTGGCGCGCGCGTGATTGGAACGGCAGGCTCGGAAGAAAAAGCCAGGCTTGCACGCGAAGCCGGCGCGGACGAGGTCATCCTCTATACCAAGCAGGACTTTGAAGCGGAGACCAAGCGCCTGACCGACGGCAAGGGCGTGCACGTGGTCTATGACGGCGTGGGCCAGAGCACATTCGAAAAAGGGCTGAACGTGCTGCGTCCGCGCGGACACATGGTGCTGTTCGGCGGCGCCAGCGGTCCCGTGGCGCCGGTCGATCCCATCAAGCTGATGCAGAAAGGATCGTTGTCCCTCACGCGGCCCAGCCTGATTCATTACGTCAGCACGCGGCAGGAGCTGGAACAACGCGCCGGTGACATCTTCAACATGATCGCCGCAAGCAAGCTGAAGCTGCGGATCGAGTATGTTTACAAGCTGGAGCAGGCAGCGCAAGCGCATCGCGATCTGGAAGGAAGAAAGACCACGGGCAAGCTGCTGTTGGTGCCGTGAGGTCGCGAGGCGGAAGAGTGCTGGACTCGGGGATGAGTCTCTGGAACGGTCCCCGATTGCTTACCTCAGCGGCTAAAGCCTGGCACTTTTATAGCCTTACCGCAGGCCTAAAGGTGTAAAGTTCCACGACATCCCTTACAAAGCGTTTCGGGACATCCTTTACACTTGGGTCAGGTTTTTGCAGCCCTCGATTGTGCACCGCAGAGGTTCGAGCGTGGCTGCGTGGGATCGATTTCTGCGATGAGCGTTCGCC
>JBGPPK010000004.1:0-529234 GCA_041488515.1 Terriglobia bacterium
GATTCCGTACCCGGATTACACCGCCAGCGCCTGGCCTCTGAGCCCTCAGGCGGGTGCGAAAACATTTTGCTCGATGTCAGACGCCGTGGTTCGGTTTGAGCAGAAAGTCGAAGTGGCTTTGATCCCACTGGCGACCTGCAATACGCCGGCGACGTTCTCTCCGTTAGCTAACTAAATACGCTTTTTCGGCAAGTACCTGGGGGAGGGTATAAGCCAGAAAAGAAAGGGACATGGCGACATGTCCCTTTTTCTTTTTGCGATGGACCGCGCAGGGGCAAAATCAGTCGCCGCAAGATGACAATTATTGTCGTTTTTCATGAGCACGAAGGCTGTTGAGGCCTCAAAGCCAGATCCAAGATATTCTGTAACCTATTGATTGCAAGCACTTTGAATATTGCTTAAGGAAAACAAGAAAAAGGTGGCGTTTGGCTATCAACATGCACTTTTAGGTTACAAGGATTAAGAAAAATTGCGGCCACGTTTCTTTGGTGGGGTTCTCTAGAATGCACAGCCTTAAAAGAAAAACCCGGGGTTTTTCATTGATCGAGCTACTGATCGTAGTAGCGATCATATTGATCATAGCAGCCATAGCAATCCCCAATCTGCTGCGGTCCAGAATGCAGGCCAACCAGGCGGCGGCAGTATCGACGCTCCGCAACCTCAATAACTCACAGGCCGCTTATATCGCAGAGTTTGGCGGAGCCGTAGGCTATGCCAGCAGTATGGCCAAATTAGGCCAAAGCGCTGCTTGCGATCAAAACGGCGCATGTCTGGTGGATAACGTTCTGGGTTGCGCGGCAGAACCGTGCTGGAAGGGCGGTTACGGTTATTTCTTGAAGTCTTCGGCCGCTGCGGCGCCGTTTGCCGACTACAATTCCACAGCCACCCCGCTGTCTCTGGGAGGAAGCGGCAATAGCAATTATTGCAGCATGGAGGATGGAATCATTCGTCAGGAAATTACATCCACGGCTGCGGGCGCGGCCATACCGCGAGCAACTTGCATCGACCCAACCAAATTCTTGCCGATACAATGATGGCGAGCTGCATGGGAAGTTGCACTGAGCAACAAGGGTGCAATAAGATTCATTAGCGTCAAATCCCCGCCATGCTTGCCATCGAAATCAAAGGCCTATCCAAGGAATACGCCGTCGGCTTCTGGAAACAACAGCGGCGTCCGGCGCTGAAGTCTCTCAATCTAAACGTGGAAGCTGGGGAAACGTTTGGCTTCCTGGGCCCTAACGGCGCGGGCAAGACGACGACGCTCAAGCTGCTCATGGGGATCATCTTCCCCACCTCGGGATCGGCCACGATCCTGGGCCAGGACTTTCTTGATCCAGAGATCAAGCGAAGGGTCGGCTTCCTGCCGGAGCAGCCGTATTTTTACGACTACCTGAGCGCACCCGAACTCCTGGATTACTATGCACGGCTTTCCGGCGTTCCCGCCACTGTCAGAAAGCAACGGATTGGGGAGTTGCTGGGCCAGGTGGGCTTGAGCGATGTCGGGAACAAGCAGCTGCGTAAGTTTTCCAAAGGAATGTTGCAGCGGGTTGGCATTGCCCAAGCCATCATTCATGACCCGGAAGTCGTGTTTCTAGATGAACCGATGTCTGGGCTGGATCCCGTAGGCCGGCATGAAGTGCGCGAATTGATCCAAAGTCTGAAGGACCGGGGGAAGACCATTTTTTTCTCGACCCACATTCTCTCCGATGCCGAAGCGCTCTGCGATCGCGTGGCGGTGATCCATAAAGGCGAGTTGCGCGGTGTGGGCGTGGTGAATGATTTCCGGTCAAGCGTGGCGGAAAAAACCGAGGTGATCTGGCTGGGCGCCAATGCCCTTGGCGTAGTCAACGATCTGGTGGCCGATCCTCACATTACCAGCGATACGGTGCGCGCAACCGCGCACAGCTCTGACCTGGACCGTGTCCTGGAAAAACTGCGGCAACAGCATGCCCAGCTTATATCGGTGACCCCGATCCACCGGACGCTGGAAGATTATTTTCTGGACAAGACCAGGGAGGAAGAGAAGGAGTCCGTTCCCTCATGACCTCCCGCCTCTCCGCCATTACATGGAACACGTTCCGCGAAGCGGTGCGCGACCGCGTCCTTTACAACCTGGTCCTGTTCGTTTTGCTTCTGGTGGCTTCGGCCCCTCTGTTCAGCCAGATTTCCATTGGGCTGGAGAAGTTAATGCTGGTGAACGTGGGCCTTAGCTCCATTTCCCTGTTCGGCGTGATCATTGCCATCTTCGTTGGCATTGGCCTGGTATCGAAGGAGATCGAGAAGAAGACCCTGTACACGATCCTATCGCGGCCCGTGCGACGCTGGGAATTCATCGCCGGCAAATATCTGGGACTGCTTCTTACCCTGGTGGTCAACGCCGCGCTCATGACCGTGGGGTTCTATGTGGCGCTTTTGATCTTCATCGGCGGCCTGAAAAAAACGGACGCCATGCTGCTGGCGGCAATTTATTTCATCCTCCTGCAGTTCATGATCATGGTGGCTCTCACGCTGTTGTTTTCCACTTTTTCCACGCCGATCTTCTCCGCGATATTTGCTTTTGCGCTGTTCGTGATCGGGACCTTCGGCGAGGACCTGAAAAACTTTGCCGCCATGTCCCATGGAGCAACCAAGTGGCTGGCTACGGCGGCCGCCTATGTCATGCCCAACTTTGCTTCGCTCAATGTAATCGCACAGGTGGCTCACGAGCAGAGCGTGAGCGCACACCTGATCATCTTCAACACTGTCTATGCCGTGCTTTATTCGATTGCGGTAACGACGGCGGCCGTGCTGATTTTTGAACGGCGCAATCTCAAATGAACCGCAGCCGCAAAGTCACGGTCATCTGCGGTGCGCTCCTGCTGGTGCTCTTTGCCGGGTCCGTCATGGCCCGCCGCCAGGTGGAAAAGATACGGGGCAAGCAGGCCACGCTGGAAGATGTCCTTTATCTCCCGTCGGGCAAGACCGTGAAGAAGCTGAGTCTCGGTTATTCCAGCCTGCTGGCGAACATTTACTGGACGCGGGCGGTGCAATATTTCGGCTCCCGGCATTTAAATAGCTCTTCGCATTACGAGCTGCTTGAGCCTCTGCTCGAAATCACCACCGACCTCGATCCGCAATTGATCGTTGCATACGAAACCGGCTCAATCTTTTTATCGCAGAGGGTTCCTGAAGGCGCGGGGCAGCCGGACAAGGCGGCAGCCCTGGTGGAAAAAGGCATTCGCGCGAACCCTACGTACTGGCGGCTCTATTTCACGCTTGGATTCATTCATTACGTCGACCGGCATGATTACAAGGCTGCCCAGGAGGCGTTTCAAAAAGGCTCCGAGGTACCGGGCGCTCTGCCATGGATGAAGATCATGGCGGCGCGAATGGCGGAAAAAGCCTACGATCCCAGCACCGCCACTTACCTGTGGAAGACAATTTTTGAAACCACCCACGACCCCACCATCAAGGAATCCGCGGCCAAGCACCTGCTCTCCTTGCGTGCGGACTCGGAGATGGATGAACTGGAGCGACGCGCGCAGGCTTACTACGAGAGGTTTAAGGTTTATCCCGAGGAGTGGTCGGACCTGGTGCGGGCCGGCCTGTTGCGCGGGATACCCGTGGACCCAAACGGCGTACCCTACAAACTCAGACTCGATGGCACGGTGCAGGTTGAGGATCCAAAGCAGCTCCCTTACCTTGAGCGCCACGGTCCAAAAGAAAAGAAATAACGCACACTGCTGCTATCCTGAATCTAATGGGAGAGCCATGAGAGCGCGATATCCAATTTTTTCGGCTGTGATGTTCTTTTTCCTCGGCGCTGGGTCATGGGGCCAGGCGGCCTCCGTAGGCACAACCGCCCACGCGGTGGACGAGCATTACAACCACCTGAAGACCTTCAAGGCAGCGTTCACTGAGATTTACCAGGGTGAAGGCATTTCCCGTACGGAGAGCGGTACGCTATGGCTGAAGAAGCCGGGCCGCATGCGCTGGGAGTACCATGCGCCGCGGGAAAAGCTGTTTCTGATCGACTCCGAAAACGCATATTTCTACGTGAGCGGAGACCGCCAGGCGAGAAAAACCCCGATCAAGAAGCTGGACGATATTCGCTCTCCCCTGCGCTATCTGCTGGGCAAAACAAAGCTGGAAAAGGAGTTGGAGGGGCTCTCCCTGGCGCCTGACCTGGCGCCGATTCAGACGGGCGACACTGTACTGCGCGGGGTCCCCAAGGCGATGAAAGACCGCGTGTCAGAGGTGGTCCTGGAGGTGTCCGCGGCGCACCAGATTCACCGGATCGTGATTCACAGCGTTGACGGCACCATTACTGACTTCCGCTTCTCTCAGATGGAGGAGGATGTTCCTGTCCAGGACAGCTTATTTCGCTTCACCCCCCCGCCTGGGGTGGAAACTTTTGAGGACAGCCAAGTAACCCAATAATCACTCCCCAATTACCTTCGATAGCTGAAGAATTAAATGAATTAATGATCAAAATGCGCAATAATGGTGGTTCCCCCCATTCTATTAAATAGTTGTCGCATTCCCTGAAATGCTAGACTTGTGTAAGGAGTAGGAGCTACCCCCGTATTCTCATTTCATGGCTGAATTCCTGGTTAAAATGGCGGATGAGCGCGGTCACGTGCTCCAGCAGGTGGAAAGCGGAGTCTCCGAACAGGAGATCAGGGACCGCTTTGCCCAGCAGGGCTTTCTGGTGTATTCGGTCAAGAACCGCCGGGGCCTGCTCCCCATGGGCGGGGGCCTGCGCAAGAAGGGGCTGAAAGCTGACCAGTTCGTCGTTTTCAACCAACAATTCCTAACCCTGATTAAGGCCGGTCTGCCCATCCTTAAGTCCCTGGGTATTCTCAGCAAGAGGCAGAAGAACCCTTATTTCAAGTCGATCCTTGAGAATGTCCAGGACCGGGTCAAGAGCGGCGAGCTACTGTCGGACGCTTTTGAGGCCCAGGGAGCCACGTCAAAGATCTACACTACGACGCTGCTGGCGGGCGAACGCAGCGGCAATCTAGAAGAGGTGCTGGGCCGCTACATAGCTTTTCAGCGCATCACGGTTTCATTCCGCAAGAAGCTGATTGCGTCGCTGTGGTATCCGGCATTGCTCGTGGGGGCGCTGGTCATCATGCTGACGTTTCTGATGACCTACGTGGTCCCGCAATTTGCCGACCTTTACTCCACCTTGAACGCGAAGCTTCCCGCCATTACCGTGGTGATGCTGAGCATCGGCAGGGGGATCCAGAGGTACTACTACATCATCCTCGCCGGACTGGTGGCATTGGGATTTGTAACGGCCATTTGGGTGCGCTCCGACAAAGGCAGCAAATCACTGGATTCTCTCCGTTACAGGCTGCCGATCTTCGGCGAAATCTGGATGAAATACCAGATCGCCATGTTTTCCCGGACCCTTTCGACACTGCTGACAGGCGGCTTGCCGCTGGTGCCTTCGCTGGAAACGGCCAGCCAGTCCATCAACAGTTTCAAGATTTCGAGCAACGTGGAACATGCTTCCAAACGGGTGCGTGAAGGCCGCTCGCTCTCTTACAGCCTGGAAGAAACCACGTTCTTCCCTGACCTGGCGATCGAGATGGTGGAAGTGGGAGAGTCTACCGGCGCGCTTCCGGCCATGCTGAACTCGGTGGCGGAGTTCTACGAGGAAGACGTGCAAAACTCGCTCGCCACCGCCATGCAATTGATCGAACCCGCCATTTTGATTTTTATGGGCATTACGGTTGCATTTGTGCTCCTGTCACTGTATCTGCCAATCTTTTCTCTGGGAGCACAAGTACAGCAGTAGGATGGTATGGACGCAAAGAATCCAACGACCGTGGAAATAAATACGCCAAGCAACGGACAAGGGGACGGAAGCGAACAGCGGGCCCGTGACATGGCCGCGCGCTACCGCTGCGAATTCGTGGACCTGCGCGATTACCACCTGGACGCGGAGCTGTTCAAGACCGTACCGGTGGACCTGATGTTCCGTTACAACTTTGTCCCGCTGGAACAGAATGACAGCACGCTGTCCATCGCCATCGCCGATCCCAGCAAGCTGATGATGATCGACGAAATCGGCCTGCTGCTGAACCGCCGCATCAAGACCAAGGTGGCGACTCTGGTCCAGATCAGCGACATTCTGAAGAAGACCGAGCAATCGCAGCGCGTTCTGGAAGAGGCCAGCGAGGGCTTTGTGCTGGACGTGGTGCGGGAAGATGACGGCACCGGCGACGAGAACATCACCATCGACAAGATCACCGGCACCGCCGACGCCGACGTCAGCCCGATCATCCGCCTGGTTGACACAACGATTTTTACGGCGCTGCAGAAACGAGCCAGTGACATCCACATTGAAACCGAGAGCGACTCCGTGGTGGTGAAGTACCGCATTGACGGCGTGCTGCAGCCAGCCATGGCGCCCATGGCCAAAGAGCACCACTCCACCATCATCACGCGCGTGAAGGTCATGAGCGAGCTGGATATCGCCGAGCGGCGCGTGCCACAGGACGGGCGTTTCCGGGTGAAGTACAGCGGCCGCCTGATCGATTTCCGCGTCTCCATCATGCCCACCATCCACGGCGAAAATGCCGTGCTGCGCGTGCTGGACAAAGAGTCGATGAGCGAAAAGTTCAAGAACCTGGTGCTGGACGTTGTCGGCTTTGATGAAGAGGATCTGCGCAAGTTCCGGCGCTACATTCTGGAGCCCTACGGCATGGTGCTGGTCACCGGTCCCACGGGCAGCGGCAAGACCACCACGCTCTACGCCGCGCTGAATGAGATCAAGACCGACGAAGACAAGATCATTACGATTGAAGATCCGGTGGAATACCAGATCCACGGCATCACGCAGATTCCGGTGAACGAGAAAAAAGGGCTGACGTTCGCCCGCGGGCTGCGTTCCATTCTGCGCCATGACCCGGACAAAATCATGGTGGGCGAAATCCGCGACACGGAAACCGCGCAGATCGCGATCCAATCCGCGCTGACGGGCCACCTGGTGTTTACCACGGTTCACGCCAATAACGTGGTGGACGTTCTGGGACGCTTTCTGAATATGGGCGTGGAACCCTATAACTTTGTTTCCGCGCTGAACTGCGTGCTGGCGCAGCGGCTGGTGCGCACCATTTGCCCGCATTGCAAATCGCAGGTTCGCTATTCGGATGCAGAACTGGAAAGCTTCGGGCTGGACCCGAAAATATGGCGCGATATCCCGTTCTATGACGGTCCCGGCTGCATTGAGTGCGGCGGCACGGGATACCACGGCCGCACGGCAATCCACGAACTGCTGGACCTTTCCGACCGCATCCGCGAGCTGATTCTGGAAAAGCGGCCGTCATCGGAGATCCGCAAGGCGGCGCATGAGGAAGGAATGAAGTTCCTGCGCGATTCGGCGCTGGCCCGTGTCAAGGCCGGTATTACCACGATGAAGGAAATCAACAAGGTCACCTTCATCGAAACCACGAGATAAGGATGGCAGGGTTGAAGCAAAAAACTATTCGTCCGCGGCTGGCTTGTGAGATCACGCTGGAAGGCGTGATCGCGGCGCGGGCGTCTGACAAAAATCCACGCCTGGAGGTATTCACCTCACGGCGGCTGCATGAGGGCGTGATAGCTCCTGGACTGAACATCCCCAACGTTCTGGATGCTGAAGGGCTGCGCACGGCTCTGAGCGGCGCTTTGGGAGCAGTGGCGGGAAAGTCACGCGACGTAATCGTGGTCTTGCCGGACGTGGCCATTCGCATGATCCTGCTCGATTTTGAGGCGTTGCCGGCCAAACCGGAGGAAGTTGAGCCGGTGATCCGTTTCCGCCTCAAAAAATCGCTTCCCTTTGACGTGGACCAGGCGGTGCTCTCCTATGAAGTGAGCCGCGCGAACGGCGCTGTTCGCGCCGTGGCCGCGGTATCGCCGCGCGAGATCATCGAAGAGTACGAGAAGGCTTTCCGCGATGCGGGGTACGAACCGGGCGTGGTCATGCCATCGTCACTGGCGGCGCTTGGGCTGGTGGAGGGCGAGCGGCCTACACTGGTCCTGAAAGTGGACCCGCTGAACATTACCATCACCGCCGTGGAGCACCAGGAACTCCGGCTGGTGCGCACACTGGAAAACCCGCATGGCAGCAGCGTTACCGCCGCGGACCTGGCGGAAGCAGTGCTGCCCTCGATTGTTTTTTTTGAAGACACCTTTGCCGCCCACATTGAGAAGATTTACATCGGAGGCATCGCGCCGCTGGCGGAGCTGGGACCATTGCTCCATCAACAGACCGGCGCGCAGGTGCTGGAGCTGGCCCCGGAGCTGGGCGCGGAGCAGAACCTGAGCGGGGAAAACATTTCGCCCTCGACCATGGCGGGAATCGTGGGGGCCTTGCTGGGATAATGCGCCTCAATATCAATCTCGCTTCACAGAAATATGAGGATGTGCGGCAGTTCTACGTGCGCTGGGGTACGGCCATCGGTGTGACCGCGGTGCTCACGCTGTTTCTCATCGGAATGGCGTGGATCAACTATTCCAGTTCGTCCAAATCCGGCCAGCGGATCCGGGAGCTGCAGGAGAAGATCGCTGCTTTGCAAAAGGAACGCGCCGCCGCGGAGACGGTTTCAAACCTGCCGGAAAACCACGAAATCACCGCGCAGAAAAATTACTGGAACAGACAGATCAACCGCAGGCAGCTTTCCTGGACGCAACTGTTCAACGACCTGCAAAGAATCATGCCGGCCCGGGCCTATGTGAGCTCCGTCCATCCGGAGATAACGCCGGACAATCGGCTGAAACTGACCCTGGGGATCAAGGGCGACACCTACGACAACGGGTTGGAGCTGGTCAAGAAAATGGAGAAATCGGAGCGCTTCCGCGGGGCGGCAATCCGTTCTGAAAACACAGAGAAGGATGCACGCTCCGGAGCGCAGCTTTACAAGTTCGACATCGAAACCTACTACACTCCCGCGGCAGCGCAGGGTCGCACCGGCAGCAAGGAAGGCTTGTAATGGGTAATCTGGCGAAAATCCGGCAGAAGTTCATGTTGATCCTGGCTGTGCTTGGCGCCGTGGACTTGCTACTCATCGTTTATTTGCTTCTTCCAGGCTCCAGTCCGTCGGGAAAACTGGCCCAGGAACAGAGTTTGCAGGAGCAGGTGAAGACGCTGACTCGCGAAGTGGCGCCGCTGCAAGGGATCGATAAGAAGCTGGCGCAAACCCGCGTGGATGTGAAGGCGTTTTACGAGCAGAAGGTCCCCCATGAGTTCTCCCAAATTTCCCAGCACCTGGAAAAACTGATGCGGGAAGCCGGCGTGACCACGCAGGGAGTCCATTACACCCAGGACCGGAATGACCAGAAAGACAAGAACGACCTGCCGGACGTGCGGCGGGTCAGCATTGAAACCACAGTGTCCGGTGAGTACGCCAAGATCGCACATTTCATCAATGCCATGGAGCAGGACAAGTTTGTGTTTGTCATTAATCAGGTATCGCTTACCGGCCAGGAGGGCGGCGTGGTATCACTGCAAATAAAATGCGAGACGTTTTTGAAAGAGACATAGCAGGAAACGCGGCAGGCGGCGTTCATCAGCAGAGGAGACGACACTAAAAGTGAAGATAGGCGCGGAAAACAAAAAACAGGTGCGCTGGATGATCGCGCTGCTGGCGATTGCCCTTCTGGTGGGCATCTACAACTTTGTTGACTTCGGCACCAGCTCCGCCGCAGCGCCCGCAAACTCCAACACAGCGCCAAGCCAGCCGAAGAAATCCGGCGGACCGCAAGTGGCCGATAGCACGCTCGATCCCAGATTGCGTCTCGACATACTGGCGGCCAGCCAGAACAAGAAGTATGAAGTGGGCGGAAGAAATATCTTCAGAATGGAAGAAGCAGTGAAGATCCCGACCGTAGAACAAGCCGTTAGAACCCCCATGGGGCCTGATCTGCCGCCGACTCCCACGCCCACGCCCCCGCCACCGCCGATTCCGCTCAAGTTTTACGGCTTCGCCAGCAAGCCCAACGAGCCCAAGAAAATTTTCCTGGACAACGAAGGCGAAGTTTACGTCGCCAAGCAGGGTGACATTGTGGAGAGGAAATACAAAGTCATCCAGATCAACAACACCAGCGTGATCATGGAAGACGTGCTGAACAACAACCGCCAGACCATCCAGCTGACGGCGAGATAGTTCCGCGGAAAATTGCAATGCGTTCGAAGAAAACAAATCGTTCACATTCCGGGCAATCGGGCTACGTGCTGCTGGCCCTGATGCTGACGCTCACGCTGTTGCTGATTGCCATGTCGGTGGAAGCGCCGCGCATTGCGCAACAGATCAAGCGGGAAAAGGAAGAAGAGCTGGTCCATCGCGGAAAAGATTACGCCACCGCGGTCAAGCGCTTTGTCCACAAAAATGGCGGACGCTATCCGCTTTCCATCGAACAACTCGAGGACACCAACCACGTCCGCTTCCTACGCAAAAAATATAAAGATCCCATGACCGGCGAGTCCGACTGGAAGCTGGTGCACCTGGGTGAAGCCCAAGTCAACATTCCTGCGCCCGCGGGATTGTCCAGCGCAGTTCCAGGCCTGCAAGGAAGCAATCCGCCGGGAACACTCGGAGGGCCAACCAACCCGCCCACCGGCATAGCTCAACCCATTCCTCCGGGCGGGCAACTGGGCCAGACGCAGCCTCCACCAGGGAACACAGGTCAACTGGGATCGCTGACCACGTCGAACATCGGCAACGGCCAGACGATCGGCGGCGGTCAGATCATCGGCGTAGCCAGCGTCAACAAAGGCCATTCGATCAAAGAATTCAACGATAAAGATCACTACGACGAATGGCTGTTCGTCTACGATTTGCGCCTGGAACAGAGCGGCGGCACCGGAGTAACCATCGCCGCGCCAAGAGGCGCCGGCAGCACGACGGGACCTGCCGGACCTGCGCCAACTGCCGCGCCAACTCCCGTCCAGACACCTCCTCCGCTGCCCAACTAAAAGCCTCGTCGTTTCGACGAGGCTCAAATGTCCCGAATGAAAGGTTTTTCGCTTTAGACGCTGAAGGAAGAGCCGCATCCGCAGGTGCTCTTCACATTGGGATTTTCGAACTTGAAGCCCGAGGCTTCCAACGTTTCCACAAAATCCACGACGCAGCCATTCAGATACATGGCTGAAGTGGCGTCGACGTACACTTTCAATCCGTCAAACGTATAAACTTTGTCCATCACGCCGGGCGCGTTCTCAAAGGACATGGAATACGAGAAGCCCGAGCACCCGCCGCCAACCACGCCGATCCTCAATCCAGCCGGCACCGGGTTCTGCTGGCCCATAATCTCCTTCACCTTGGTTATCGCCGTGGCAGTCAGATTAACCGGGAGTTTGGGAGCTTCTACGCTGGGAGTTATGGTTGTGGTAGCCATCTTTTTGTCTCTCCTTGGAGCTGTCGCCAGCCTGATGAATCTGCCTTATTATACATCCTTTGCGACTGATTCTATTGGGCTTTTCTATTGCTGGGTTTTCTACGATTTAGATGAGCCCAGCAGCCGCCGGGTCGCATAATTTCCATCCAACAGCTCGCTTGTCCCATTCAGCAGCTCTGCTTCCCTGTTCAGCGCCTCTGCCGCCTCTCCGGGAACCTGTTAAAAATACTGGATTTTGCCGCCCGGCGCGGGACTATAATGCCGGTAAGGTTCCATCTACGCCCTCGCCGCGACAAGCGGTTGCGGCCTCTGAGTAGCGGAACCGGTGCCAAAAACTCAAGGTGGTGTTCCATGTCTTCCATGATGACGCCTCTCCTCATTCTTTGGGCCGGTTTAACAGTCGTGCTGATCGTGCTACTGATCTACCGCAGCACCCTCGCAATGCATGAAGATGACCAGCTCTTCCTTGACAACGCTGAGGCCCACATGGCCCGGGAACAGGAAGAATTGATCGTCAAAATGAACAGGATCCAACCGTGGGTTAAAGTCTGCGGCGCAGGCTCCGTGGTGTTGACCGTGATCATCGCGGGCCTCATGCTCTACTCGCGCTTCAACCAATAACGGCTGATCGACAGGCGCACTCAACCCGCTCACCTCACGGGATGCATTCCATCCTCCGCCTTTGTGTTTGCTTTTCGACGACAGTTGTTCTTTACTCGTCCGGCTTCCAACCGGTCGCGTCACGCTCTCGCCGCCGTTTCTTCCGATCAGTGTCATCTGTGTTCATCCGTGGCGAGGTTTTTCATTTCTCTGCGCGGCGGAAATACTCTGCTGCGGCACGGCGAAACAGAACGTAGGCAAATACTGCTAACACCAGAACGTGCATCGCGAACTGCTGGAATGAGTGGAAAGCGCTAAGCACCACGTGCAATGAAATCCATGCCATGGCCAGCCAGCGCGCCCAGTTGCAGCCGCGTAGCATATACACCCCGGAAACAATGGCGAGCAACCGGATAAACTCCACCAGCAGGGCGTCATTTTGAAACGGGTGGTTTACGTTGACTTCTTTCCAATGGTAAACAAGCCCGACTGCGCCTGCCGCTGCCAACAAAATACTGACCACGGTCACCGATGGTGGGCGTTTGGTCATAAGGGCCTTTAGTATAAGGCCGCGTCATCTCGTCCCACGCTCGCCCTGCCATGCGAACAGAACTGTTTCCGCATCCGCAGCGGACGCGTTTACAATACTTGTCAGTCCCGTGTGCGAGAGTGGCGGAATTGGCAGACGCACCAGACTTAGGATCTGGCGGGTAAAACCGTGGGGGTTCGAGTCCCCCCTTTCGCACCAACCCTTCTTAGAGATCCCTCGGCTTCGCTCGGGACTTCGCCTGCGAGCTCAGCCGCCCGCAAATCGGCTCAGCTTAGGATCTGGCGGGTAAAACCGTGGGGGTTCGAGTCCCCCCTTTCGCACCAATAGTTTGCAAAGAATCTGCTTTTTGGCTTTCTTTGGCTGTGCCTAATTTCGTGCCCACCCTGAGAATTGTCTCCTGCCGTGAAACTGTTGATATGTTGAACCGAGCTTAGGAAAAGGACTACACTTCCGGAACCCCCTTTTCAGCCCCCAGTGCAAATTTCATTTGGAGAACGACCATGAACAAGTTTTTTCGTTCCAGTGTCTTGGAAGCGCGGATGGTCAGGCTCGCCGCGGCCGTTGCAGTCGTATTTCTTGGCCTGTTTGGGATGACTGTTCAAGCTCAAGTCGTCAGTATCCAGAAGCCTGTCGGCATCGTGAAGCCTTTCGATCCGGCAAACCCGCAGCCAGCGCCTGTCGCGGAGGCAGTGGTTACCGGCAACGGAATTGAGTACCACGGGGGACCAGTGATGCCGGGGCCACACAATGTTTATTTCATCTGGTATGGAAATTGGACTGGCAACAATGCTCTCACTGTGCTGCCAGACCTGATTGCGGGGTTTGGCGGTTCACAGTATTTCAATATCAACTCAACCTACGGAGACGCCACCAGCAATGTAGCTAATACGGCGACCATGGCGGGGCAGGTTTTTGACAACTATTCCCGGGGCACGGCTCTCAACAACACAACGTTGGCGCAGGTCATCAGCGCTCCGTTGAATTCGGGTGCGCTCCCGGTGGATTCCAATGGAATTTATTTTGTGCTCACCTCTCCCGATGTGACCGAAACCGGATTCTGCACGAATTTTTGCGGTTTTCATACCTCTGGTACTTTTGGCACGACTGATATAAAAGTAGCTTTTGTAGGCAATCCCGCCACCCAATGCCCGGCCAGACCCGGTCCTACTTGTTCCGCCCAGAGCAGTACTCCCAACGGCAATGAAGGCGCCGACGCCATGGCCAACGTCATCGCTCACGAACTGAGTGAGACGGTCACCGATCCCGACCTCAATGCCTGGTTCCATATCGATGGCTCAGGGGAAAATGGTGATTTGTGTGCTTTCAAATTTGGCTCTACCTTTACTGCATTGAATGGGTCGCATGCCAACGTGGTTCTTAACGGAAGACAGTACCTGATCCAGCAAAACTGGCTTAACGCGGGCGGCGGTTCCTGCGCGATGGGTTTCAACTCCCAGGCCCCAGCCGGCCTCACCTTCGTTCCCGTCACTCCGTGCCGCGTCGCCGATACTCGGAATCCGAATGGTCCATTTGGCGGGCCGTTTCTGGCTGCGCAGTCCACGCGTGGATTTACGATTCCCAGCAGCGCTTGCAATATACCCGGCACCGCCAAGGCCTACTCGGTGAACGTGACAGTAGCCCCCCACGGCATTCTCGGCTTTCTCACGTCATTCCCCTGTGGACAGCCTCTCCCGCTGGCCTCAACGCTCAATTCCATTGATGGACGCGTGAAAGCCGCCGCCGCCATCGTGCCCGCCGGAACAAACGGCAGTTTGTGTTTCTTCGCCACCAATGACACTGAGCTGGTTCTCGACATCAATGGCTATTTTGTGCCGAACACCGACGTGACTGCTTTGGCCTTTTATCCTGTCACGCCTTGCCGCCTGGTCGATACGCGTCTGGGACTCGGCCCCTTGGGTGGCCCTTCACTAGCGGCAACCGCCACCCGGACATTTCCTGTTCTCTCCGGACCGTGTAACCTGCCGGCAACCGCGCAAGCGTATTCTATGAATTTCACCGCCGCGCCCAAGGAACCCCTGGGCTTCCTGACTACCTGGCCTGCGGGACAGACGCAGCCGCTGGTCTCGACCTTGAACGCAAGCACGGGTGCCGTCACCGCTAATTCTGCGATTGTGCCGGCAGGATCGAATGGTGATATTTCGGTGTTTGTTACCAACAATGCGGACCTCGTCATTGACGTCAATGGCTATTTCGCTCCGCCGGGAACTGGCGGATTGTCGCTCTATGCTTTAACGCCTTGCCGGGTGCTCGACACAAGAAATTCTCCGGGGCTTCCGCCCTTTACCGGAACGATTGACGTCAGTGTCGTGCTCAGCGGCTGTGGCGCTCCTGCCGCGGCACAATCGTTCATCCTGAATGCCACCGTTGCTCCGCCAGGCACGTTTGGGTTTCTTACACTGTGGCCTCAGGGTACACCTCAGCCGCTTGTGTCGACGCTCAACGCATTGGACGGTTTCGTCACCTCGAACCTGGCAATTGTCCCTACAATAAACGGCTTGATAAGTTCATTTGCGTCGAACCCAGTACACCTGGTGCTGGACATCTCTGGATATTTCGCGCCCTGAAACTTGAGGGCGTTCAGCAGGCGTTTGAGCCTGCTGCCGAAAGCCTGGCCCCTGAGCTTGCCGAAGGGGAAGGACCTGCACAGCGGGCTCGCCCTCATCGTATATGTCGCTACTCTCAACGGACGGGAGAACGTATTTCCCCGGTTGCCGTGTGTCCCAAATGGTGGTCGGTTTTTAAGAATCGTAGCCGGGACCGCCAGGCGACCCGCACTCTTTCCACAGCTTTTCCCAATTCCACATCCCCGACGTCACCTTGATCGGCAACGGGAATCCGAGCTGATGCGCAAGCATGCACACTTGTCCGCGATGGTGGGCTTCGTGCGCAAGCATGTAGCACAGCATTTCCGGGCCAGCCGGCCAAGGCCGGGCCCAGCCGTCTCTCAAAAACTTCTCGACGCGAGCGTGATTTTTGCGCGCTGCGGTGGAGTCGCGGCCCCCGCCACCGCCGAGCGCTTCAGCCAGCATCTCCGCGCAGCGGGCGGCGCTCTGGACCAATGCCGCGCGGGCCTGCCGCGGCGTGCAGTGCGCGCGGTTGAGCTGCGGTGGAACCTTCAGGTGCGGAGCTGTAAGCCTGATCCACTTGGAGCGGGCATTGTGCATGTGCGTGAAGATCGCCGCAATGGTGCGGGCCTTGCCGGGCGGTTTGGCTCTCCAGGCGGCAGGGTCAAGATTTTCGATAAGAATCTGGTTGATGCGATCATTGGCGGCAAAGATCTGGACCGCGGCCCGGCCGAGTTGAGTGTGAACCTTATTCTGACGAGTGGCGTTTTGACGAGTGGCGTGTCGACGTGTGGTCACGGCTCCCTGCTCCCCGGCTTATCATAGTAACGCCCTATGAACTTCCGGGCCTCCGGCAACCCGGAAATAATCCATTTGCTCCTGGGCGCGACTACCCTTGCTAATCCCGATTCGGCTTACAACCAAAATACGAATCGCGATATTCTAATCCTGCGCCATGTCGTCCCAGAATCTGAAGCAGCCCAAGAACGGCAAACGCACTTCTCCAAAGAACGCACTGTGGATTGCCCCGTCGCATAGTCTCAAATGGCCACCGCCAAAAGTCGGTTGGGAACTTCGCCCTGATGAGTCACCACAAAGTAACAAGTTTCTGGAACTGGCTGACATCGCTCTGGGGGCAAGCCAGACTCCCAAACGACGACGGTCCGCGTAGACGAAAGTGAGCGGACCAGCGGGCTCGCCGCGCTACCCAGGCGACCTGAACGCACAGGGCGCGGGCATCGAGTATCGAATCAAGCGGGCCATCGCCCATCATCTGCGGTCCGGAAACCTCGTGCTTTTCCCCAGAAATAAAGTCGGCTTGCGGAATGGAAGGATCAGAAGCCAGAGTAACCAAGCCAGATGCCAATGAAAGCGCCGGGAACAACCGCGCCTGATGCTGCCCATGCAGCGCTCCGGCCCTTCCCCTGCCGCAGTGGTACTAGCCCTATTTCCTTCCAGCTCTGGATTGTACAAACCTCAAAAATGTGGTGAAATCTGATACACCCACTACGTCGTTTGGATACACTCCGGGGCCTGACTCGTAGCGCAACCTGCCTATCTTGTTGAAAACAAGTTTGGTAGTCCAGTTGCCTCTTAGAAGGGGATACCCAGTACCGAACTTCGTATGAACCGTCCAGCTACCACCGCCCGCATTGTCATAGCGCTGCTCGCCATCGTGAGCCCGTGTCTCGTTGCCCAGCAGTCCGTTTCTCAGCCGTCCCCTGCTCCGCAGGCCGTTTCTCCGCAAGTCGTTTCTCCGCAGACCAGTTCTCCGCAAACCAGTGATTTTCAAACCAACGACCAGGAGGTCGCGCAGATCGTGGCGCAAAGCCATGAAGCCCTGGACCAGCATGACGAGCAAAAAGCGCTCTCGCTGATCAAGGAAGGGCTGATCAAGTTCCCCAGCAATGAAAGCCTGCAAATACAATTGGCGCGCATCTACGTGGAGCAGAAGCATGATCGCCAGGCGATCGGCCTGCTGAACGCGATCCTGCTGGCGAATCCCAACAGCCGCAATGCCAGGCTGCAACTGGCGCAGATTTTTGGCTATCGGGAAAACTTCAGGGAATCGGACCGGCTCTATCGCGAATTGCTCTCCGCCAACGCTGACGACGAAGCCGCCTCGCTGGGGCTGGTGCACAATCTGCTGCTGGAAGGAAAGAAGGCGGAGGCCCGCGCGCAGTTGCAGCAGGCGTTCACACGCCATCCCACAAGCCTGCAGTTGCAGCAGTACAGCGATTATCTGACCTCCAATCCGAGCGAGACCCAGGCCAGGAACGTTCATCGCGTGCAAAACACTGAAGCGTACTTCGCCGACACTTCAGGAAATCGTTCTCTTTATTCCAGCCAGGGAATGGTCTACCAGTTCCACAGAAACCTCACCAGCAGGATGCGGCTGGAGGAAACTTCGCTCTGGAAAACCGGCGCCATCACTGAGACCGTGATCTCCGGCGCCGCGGAAACACGCGTCCGGCTCAACAGGTATGCAGCCGTGCGCACCAGCCTGGGCGCGGTGCGCTTTGTCGATACCAGCAGCCGCCTGCTCTATGGCGGCGATCTGGAGCTGTTTCCGTTCAAGGGGCTTTCGCTCTCCGGCGGCTTCTCGCGTTATCCCATGTCCCCGACGTTCGATTCCACTTTGTTTGACCTGCTGGCGGAAGGCTGGCACAGCCGCTTTGACTACCATCTGCGAAACCTGACCGTGACCGGGACCCTCTCTTTTACACACTACTCTGACGGCAATCACGGCGAGCGCGAGTGGGCAGAAGCTCTGCAATGGTTCCCGTGGCACGATAACCAGTTCGCCGTCGGCGGCGGATACGCGTTCCGCCACATCCATTTCATCAAAGACCCGAACCACGGCTACTTCAGCCCCAACCAGTACCGCAGCCACCTGGGCGCGGCCGGCTTCCGCATGCGTCTGGGCAGGCACTATCGCGGCGAATACCTGGGCTTCGGCGGCGCAGAAGTCCTGGAGGACTTTGCCGGTTACTCGCCCGCGGGCGAGGTGCTCATGAAAAACGACTTTCTGTTTGGGCCGTGGGACCTCTCCGCCGACTACTCGTATTTCCATCTCATACAGACCACGGGTGCGTTCCGCGCAAACGCCGCCAGCGTGACACTGGGGTACAAGTTTTAATGCGTATAAGTTTTTAACGCGTGCAAGTTTTAGCAGCACAGTCTTGTTGGCTGTAGAAAGGCTCCAAGGATGTCCAGCAGCGAAAAAAACCGTAGCTTCAGGATCTTGATCGTGGACGACGACGATTCCACCCGCAGCATGCTCAGCTCGGTGCTCGGCGCCGAGGGCTATGAGTGCCTGACCGCCAACAGCGTGGCCTCGGCTGACGTGGTCCTGCGCCAGGAGCCGGTGCAACTGGCCTTGCTCGACTTATATCTGGGCACAGCAAACGGGCTCAACGTTCTTGATCTCATCAAAGTCCTGCAGCCGCAATGCGCCTGCGTGATCATGACGGCGCATACCAGCGTTGAAACCGTCACCAAGTCACTGGGGTCGGGGGCCATCGAGTACCTGGGCAAGCCGTTGCTGATCGACGATCTGCTGGCGCTGGTGCGCAAGGTGCAAGCCAGCCGGCGGTCCTCGGGCGAAGCCACAGCCACAATCGACGAAGGGCCTGAGACATCCATCATCGGACGCACGCCCAAAATGCTGGAGGTCTATCGCGCCATCGCGCGCGTTGCGCCCACGGAAGCCAGCGTCCTGATCCTGGGCGCCAGCGGAACAGGCAAGGAATTGGTAGCGCGCGCCCTTCACGACCACAGCGCGCGGGCACAGATGCCTTTTGTGCCGGTGAACTGCGGCGCGCTTCCGGAAAATATCCTGGAAAGCGAGCTGTTCGGCCACGAAAAAGGCGCTTATACCGGGGCTGACAGCAGCCGTCCCGGCCTGTTTGAAGCCGCGCACGGAGGCACGCTCTTTCTCGACGAAATCTCCGAGACCAAGCCGAATTTCCAGGTGAATCTCCTGCGCGCCGTACAGGAACAGCAGATTCGCCGGGTCGGCTCGCACAAGTACACCTCGATCAACGTTCGCATTCTGGCGGCCAGCAATCGTGACCTGACCAAATTGATGAGTGACGGACGCTTCCGTGAAGATCTTTACTATCGCCTGAGCGTGGTGGTTATCAGCCTCCCTGGCCTGGAGGAGCGCCGCGAAGACATCCCGCTGCTGGTGCAGCATTTCCTGAAGCGTTCCAACGTCAAGAGCAAGCGCAACATCACCATCACGGACGCCGCTGTGAAAGTCCTGACCAACGCTGCCTGGCCGGGCAACGTGCGCGAACTGGAAAACCTGGTGGAGCGCCTGGGTATTTTCTGCACCTCGGGCGAGATCGGCGTGGCCGATGTGGAGCGGGAGCGCCAGCTGGTCCGCGCCAACGGCCTGCCTGACAAAACGCCGCCTTCGACGCTGGAAGACATGGAGCGGCAGCACATTCTGCGCGTCTTGCAGGAACACGCTGGCAACAAGTCCAAGGCCGCGCGCGCTCTGGGCATTGAGCGGAAAACCCTGTACCAGAAAGCACGCCGGCTGGGCATTGATTTCATGGTTGGATGATTGGATTGATGGTCATGAAGCTTTTTGCCAATCCCGGGAACGCGAAGCCCATCACATGGGGCCGATGGATCAGGCTCAATGTGGTATTGCTGGGACTCGTGTTGCTGGTGGGCCTGAGCTTTCCGGTTTCCACTCTCAGCCAGAAGTTGAACGATTTTTTCTTTCACGCGCGGCGTCCGCTACCCACGTCAAGCCAGGTGGCGCTGGTCTTGATTGACGATGCCACGCTGGCGCAGCAAGGCCGCTGGCCCTGGCCCCGCGCGCGCCTGGCCAAACTGATACGCGCCGTCAGCGAGCAGCAGCCGAAAGCAATGGGAATGGACATCCTCTTGCCCGAAGCGGAAGACGAGGCAAACGATTCCGCGCTGGCTAGCGCAATTCAGTCCGCGTCCAACATCGTGCTGGCCACCAAGATCTCCAGCTCGCCCACCGGCAATTTATGGATGGACCCGCGGCCTCGCTTCGCCCAGGCCGCCAAAGGCGTGGGCCACGTGCAGGCCATCATTGATTTCGATGGCCTCTGCCGCAGCATTCCCGTGCAGGAGCCCAGCGCCGATGGACTGCGACCGGCATTCGCGCTCAAGCTGGCCTCGCTGGTTCAGCCGAATGTGGCTGCGATGCAGGAAATCTCCGGCGTAAACGCCTCGGGCGTCGAGCAACTGGCCGCGCTTCCGCCTCTGCTCATCGACTACCGGCCGCAGTTTGAGCCCGGGCAGCCGAACCCGCCGTTCGTCGTTGTCTCCGCAGGTGATCTCCTGGCCGGCAAGCACGCGGAGCAGTTAGCGGGCAAGGCCGTATTGATCGGCTTCGGCGCCATCGACATCAGTGACCGCCTGATCACTCCCGTGAGCAATCAGCTTCCCATGCCAGGCGTGGAAATCAATGCCAACGTGGCAGACATGGTGCTGAGCGGCAGGATGCTGTCGCAGATTGGCAGCATCGGACAACTTTCTCTGCTCGTCTTGATGAGCGTAGCGGCGCTTTGGGTCGTGGTGCGCTACCCCGGGGTGCGCGGGCTTCTGGTGCTGATCGGCATGCTGGCCGGTGGATACCTGGCAGCTTATTTTCTGTTCCGGGATTTTCATCGCCTGCTGGCGTACGGTCCGTTGCTGGTGGCGGGCGTGCTTGCGGCGCCCATCGCGCAACTGGAAAACCTGCTCATCGTCGATCGCGAAGTGACATCGCGTTTGCAGCAACTGCGCCAGGCCATCAGCCCGCATTATGGACATCTGAAACCGCTGCAAGCGGGCGCTGACTCCACGCGCTGGCCCGCGTCCGACCGGCTACACTGGAAGCTGGCGGCGCTCAAAGAACTTCAGGCGGAACTTACGTCGCTCTATTCCTTCAACCAGACGCTGCTGGAGACCATGAGTGAAGGCCTCGCGGTCTATGGCGCGGACGGTGCTCTCCTGTTCAGCAATGAAACCTGGAAGAAGTTTTCCCAGCGGCAACCCGTTGCGATGGACAAGCTCTCCGGCGTGGTGCAACTCTCCGGCGGTTGGCGCGACCTGGCCGGCTTGCCGCCGGAAGCCGCGTCCTGGGCGGAAAATGAGGTCCCGCTGGGCGAAGAGCTGTGGCTCTTCCGCGCTGTTCGCCTGCCCTGGACTTCATTCGCCGAAGCCGGAGCTCTGTTGCTGATGGCGGAAGACATCACCGCCCGGCGCCAGAGAGACCAGGCGCGTTCCGAGGCGCTGAGCTTTGTCACGCATGAGTTGCGCACGCCGCTGATATCGATTCAGGGGTTTTCTGAGCTCTTGATGCGCTATCCCAATTCCCCGGCCACGCGCGAAGCTCCCTCCACCATTTTTCGCGAGACCAACCGCCTGGTGGCGATGATCAACACCTATCTCGAGGTCTTGCGCCTGGATGCAGGAGCGCGGCCGCTGCGTCTTGCCCGAACCAATATCCGCGCCATGGTGGAGCACGTGGAAAAAGTGGTGCAGCCGCTCGCCGCCTCGGCCAAGGTCACAGTCCGCGTGCAACTGGATTGCAAAGACGAATTTGTGCTCTGCGATGAGACGCTGATTTCCGGCGCACTGCTCAACCTGGTCAGCAATGCCATCAAGTACGGAGCAGGCGGAAGCGAGGTCCTGGTGCGCGTCATCGCCCGCGATCAGGAAGTACAGTTTGAAGTGCACAACTCCGGCCCCGTCATACCAGAGTCGGAACTTGAGCAGTTGTTCGAACGTTTTTATCGCCCCGCCCACAGTGAATCCATCCCCGGATGGGGCTTGGGGCTGAGTTTTGTCCGCCGCATCTCGCAGCAACACGGCGGAAGGGTCCATGTAAGCAGCAATCAAACCACAGGCACAACGTTCGCATTTACCCTGCCGCGTGACGCCTGTGAAGTTACAGAGGTGGCACCATGAAAAACAAGGTGGTCCTTACAATGATCGGCGTAGCGCTGGTTTGCGCTTCCGCCTTGGCCCAGCAGGCCCCGTCGGCTGCTGTGACCGTGCCGTATGCCGGCGCAACTATTTCCGATTTCAAGGGAAAAGTCGGCATCCAGCTTCCCGCGCAGGCGTTCAGCGCGCCCGTCAGGGGCGAGGTCCTGCCTCCGGATACAACGGTGAGCACGGACGATGGACGTCTACTGCTGAAGCTTTCCGACGGGAGCGACGTGCTGGTGCGCCCGCACACCAAGCTGCTGCTGAAACAGCCAGAGACCAGCGGCTGGAAATACTTTCAGCTTCTCATCGGCCGCGTGCGCACGCAGATTCAAAAGCGCCTTGGCGGATCGCCGGCATTTCAGATCGGAACGCCCAGCGCCGTCATCTCCGTGCGCGGAACCAAGTTTGATGTCGAGGTGGACCGCCGCGGCTTCACCCAGGTGGATGTCGATGAAGGCGTGGTCGAGCTTGAAGCAGTTACCGGACGCGGCGAATCCGTCATGATTACCGCGGGATTCTCCAGCCGCGTCGGCATGGAGACCGGCCCGGAAGTGCCACGTCCAACGCAGGACCTGCGTCCGCAGCTTGACCGCCCAAATCGCAAGGACAACAGTGGCTCCACGCTCGATGACGACGATCCTATCAAGAACCTGCGGGCCGCCGACCAGCGCGATTCCGGCGACCATCACGGCGGCGATCCATCAGGATCAGACAGCGGCAGTCATTCTTCCGGCTCGGACAGCGGCGATCATTCAGGCTCTTCGTCGGATGGCGGCTCGTCCTCTGGCTCTGACGATCATTCAGGTGGCGATGACCACCACCACGGCGGCAAACCGCCTGAGGTGTTTTAACGAGCACATCAATAACCCTGCGGTGTAACTGTGGCGATGTTCCCTGAACATCGCCACAGCTCCTTAGGACTCTCGGGTTCGGAAGACATACTGGCTCGCCTTGCAGTCTGCATCACTGTATCCACACGACACAGTCCCGGGTTGCTACGCCTCAGACGAAAGGATCGTACGCTATTTACTTATTGAAAATAAAAGACTTACCTTTAATACATCATGGCAGGATAACTGCATTGATATGTACCGGTCAGCATAGAATTCCCCTGTGCTTACTCGTCCTGAAGGAGAAAAAAGTACAGTTTGAAAAGCATTTTCGAAATTCCGGCCACGGTCGCTTTTCCCATGCAACAGCCAGGAAAAAAACACACCGGAGGTTCGTTGTCTCGGCAGTGCTTCGGGCATGTACAAGGGAGCGATAACAAGACGGAGTCGCCCCGCTATCAGGACGATGGTCCAAGTACTCTACTAACACAACGCCACTCGATCGAAATCCTTAGAAATCGAAAAATTCTTGGAGGCCCAATGAAACGGGTTTTTTTATTCACACTACTCAGCGTGGTGTTTGCTTTGTTGCTGACAGGTTGCGGCGGTGGCAGTAAACCTATCGTTTCCACCGGAGCGGGACAGATTGTGATCCAGACGGGCGATGCAGTCAATGACCAGATTGCGAAATTTGAACTGACCATCAGTTCCATTACTTTGACCGGCGTAAGCCCAACGGCTACCACTGCGAATTTGCTTTCCAAACCTGCCGAGGTGGAGTTCACGCATCAGGCGGGAACGTTTGAACCGTTGACTCTCGCCAACCTCCCACCGGGCACCTATAACGGCGCAACCATCACGGTCACCGGCGCCGAAATTGTTGTGATCAACGGCACCACACCCGCCAAAGTGCCGGCCACGATTTCGAGCGGTACCGTGAACGTAACGTTCGCCAACATCACTGTAACCACCACACCTTTGTTCCTCAACTTTGATCTTGACCTGGCGGGCTCTGTGGTACTCAATGGAACTCCCATCACCTCCGCCACGGTTACCCCGAAATTCAACGTCACCTCCGCCACCACGCCACCGGCCGGCAATGAAGGCAATGAAGACCACGACAACGGCGAACTGGAAGACGTTCATGGCAGCGTGAAATCAATCAGCGCCCCGAATTTCACAGTCACCACCAAATCAACCGACATCACCTTTGCTACCGACTCCAACACCAGGTTCAAGGACGGCATCACGCAGCTCTCTGACCTGAAGGTGGGCGATATTGTTGAAGTGGATGGCGTCACCAAGTCTGACGGCACCAAACTCGCAACCAAGGTCGAGAGAGAAGGCGGCGAGAACGGTGAAGAGGCTGAGGGGCTGATCTCAGCGCTCGATAATCCATTGACCAAGATCACCATTGTCCACCAGTTGGATTCCACTGGCACTTCGAACTCGCCGGTCACGGTGGATATTGGAGTCAACTCCAGCACGGTTTACAGCGTGCGCACGGACAAACTGAACATCACCGCTCCCGCGTTTGACGCGACCCACATCGGCAAAGGCCAGCGCATTGAGGCTGATTCCAGCAACAATACGAGCCCGCTGCTTGCCACCAAGGTTAAACTGCGCGAGCAGGCCCTGATCGGTACGGTTGCGGCTTCACCCGCGCCCACTACGTCAGGCTTTACGCTGACGCTCAGCTCGACCTCCGCGTTTGCAACCCTGAGCGGCGCAACCTCTGTGCCGGTCACGTTTGCCAACGGCGCGACTCTGAAGACGACCCCTGTAGCCGGAGCCACCATCCGCGTACGCGGTCTGGTGTTCTTCAACGCCGGGGCTTACTCGATGATCGCTGTCCGCGACGACGACAATCACTAAAAAGCTCCTCTACCCCTCAAACCTCGAAGGCCTGTTTCGGCAGGCCTTCTTTTTTTCTGTCGCTGCGCTCCAAACCGCCTGGGTGCAGCCGCCTTCCCCAGCAGTTCTCTGCTCCTGATGCAGCGGGCTCGCCGCGCTAGCCGGGCTCGCCCCTTTGTGTATCCATTTACTTCTGTCGCTGCGCTCTAAACTTGAGGCGTTCCAGCAGGCTTTTGAGCCTGCTGCCGAAATCCTGACCCTGAGCTTGCCGAAGAGGAAGGACCTGTTCGTGGCGCAGCGGGCAAACTACGGCTTGGCATATGGCAGCGCGCTCAGTTCGTTCTCCGCGGCAACGCGAATCTCCATCGCGCCTTCCTGGGGCAGCGCATCCATGGGCAAACCGTTCCGCCACACGGAGAAGCGCACGCGCAGCGTGGCCCCTGGACCTGCGTTCAGCTGCTCCAACGGCACTTGGCATTCAAAAATTGATTCCATGCCGGCCCGGATGGAATCTTTCTGCTCGTGCTGCTGCCCATTCTTTCCCAGTGTCCAGCCGCGGAGATGTCCTGCTGAAATATCGGCCTCCAGCCGGACCGATTGGACCGGCCTGCCGCTATCAGGACTCACGCATTCAATCGCAACCACCAGTTTCGTCTCTCCGCTGGCCCAGGCAACGGGCCGCTCGATGAAATCAACCCGGCAGTAAAGGTTCTCCTCGTCGATCCCGGCATAACCTGTGTCCAGAATGAACAGCTTGCCATGCATGGCGGAAGAATGCCGGTCCGCCACGTGCGACGCCGCGCCCAGCCACTCAAAGTAGCCAATATTCTTTCCGTCGATTGCCGGATGAATATAAGCGGTTTGCGGGGTGAACTGTGGTTTGGCATGGGCCCCTGAGATCGGCTGCGCCAGTACGTCGGGCGCCGTGCCCCCAAGAGCAAGATAGACATTCGAGAGATGCTTCCGGTAGAGCTCGTCAAAATCGCGATCGTTGGCCGAATGGTGCTCGGGTCCATACCACCAGTTCCAATCGCTGCCTTCCGCGATGAGCAGCTCTTCATGTGCCAGGGCCCGTTGCTCGCGGGAAACTTTCTCGGCATTTTCCGCGAAAAAGTCCCGCGCCGCGGACAGCTGGTCCCAGGCCACGTTGTCCTCCGGTGCGCCGATCCACACGTCAAAGTTGGCGTTGATCCATGAGCCTGGGGAAATCGCGCCCAGTGGCTGCGGCGCGGGCTCGCGCGCAATGGCCTCTGACACGGTCAGGGCCTTGATTGACGGGTCTTTTTGAATACCGTCATACAGCCGCCGCAAGAACTCACGCCCCGACTGCGGATAGAACTCCCACGCGTTCTCTCCATCCAGAATCACAGGTACCACCGCTGTTTTTCCTTTTTTCAACGCAGGCTCCGCGGCCTGCTTCACCCGGCGGAGAAAGTCCTCCGCGGCTTCCTGCGCAGGCACGCCGGAATAAACAAAGCCGATCAGGTCGGAAAGCGAATGGTCGCGGAACACAACCCTCATCTCCGCCGGCCCCTGCTGCCAGCGGAAAATCTGATAGAGTTGCTCGGCGCAGGAGGCCTCCAGTCTGCCGCCGTTATCGCGCTGGAAAATCGTCCCCAGGGAGCGGCACAGGACGCCCTCATCGGTCGCCATCCACTTCACTCCCAGTTCGTGGGCGATCGTCAGCGCTTCATCGGACACACTTCCCTCTGACGGCCACATGCCCCTTGGACGCGCCCCAAAAACCTGTTCGTGCAACGCCAGGCCGCGTTCGATCTGTTCCCGCGCATCTTCCGGATGGCTGAAGCGCCGCGCCGGCAGGGTCAACCCGCTGTGTGACGCCGCGCCCATGTTGGTATCGCACACCAGAGGCAGAATGGGATGGTAGAAGGGCGACGTTGAAATCTCGATCGCGCCGCGCTTGGCTGCGGCCGCATACGCCGGCAGCACTTGGGCCAGAAAATTTTTCTGTATCTGGATTACCCGCTGCTGGTCGTCGAGCGAATACCCGCGGCCCTTGCTGATCAACTGGCGGATGTCGGGGTTGTCAAGAAAGAATTCATCCATCCATGCGATCTGCGAGAGCACTTGAAGATCGGTGATATCGGCCAGGCTCATCCGCCGGGCGTTGGCCGCCGCCTCCTGGGGGCGGGTGTAGAACTGTTGCCAGAGCTCGCGATAGCGCGGATATCTGCCGATCATGTTGTCGGCATTGGCCTGAAACAAATACTGGATGGCGAATAAGCGCCCGCTTAGGTCCAGCTCAGAAGCAGGCCGCGCCGCCACTTGCAGGAACGGATCCTGTGCGGTCCCGGAAACGTACTCCTCAAGCTGCTTGATCAGGCAAGGAACCAGGTTAAACGTCTGGTGCAGGCCGGGAAACTCATCCAGCAGCTTCACCATGCCGTAATAATCTTTGAGCGCATGCAAACGGACCCACGGCAGGCGGTACTCTCCCGTGACCAGGTCCTTGTAATACGGCTGGTGCATGTGCCAGAGGAACAGGAGATGGATCTCAGGCGACCCCAGGAACGTACCTGTAGAGCTATCAGCCATCAGCCTTTGCCGGTTCCGAGGATGCCAAGATACTCTTGCAAAGTGAGCTTGCCTGCCGCAAGCAAATGAGAAATCATGGATTCATATTCATTGAACGGATAGACAGAAGTCTGTCCAGACGGCCCAGTAATTGTTCTATTTGTTCCTTCAGCTTTTCCAAGTGTCACGCGTGCGCAAAAAGCGGAGATGGCTCCTCCTCTTGTTGTGAGAAATCGATCAATCTGGAGAGTTCGGGATCCATAGCAATTTCAGACTCAAACGGATTTCCATTCTGCCAGCCACGTTTCCCTGTCAACCGGAAGTGCTCCAAACGCCTAATACAAATCTCACAATACACTGGATCGACTTCCATTGCGAAGCATCGCCTTCCAAGAAGCTCCGCCGCAAGGAGCGTAGAACCCGAATGTGAGAACCAGTCAACCACTATGTCGCCCGGGCTCGAGCTTGCGTGTATGATCCGTTCGCAGCTTTTGAGTGGCTTTTGGGCGTAGCAACCGTTGACATTTTCCTCCATGCGATAAAACACCTGCTGAATATCCACCCACACGTTTCCGGCCCGGATGTTCTCGGATTTGCCCCTTTCTATGTTTTCGGTGACCTTCCCGCTCACACTTTTGTAGTATCCACGCAGGATCTTGGGAATATCTGTGTATTCTGCTTGTACATCAAACGTGGGCTCACCCTTTGTGTAATAAAGGAGTTCCTGGCGTACCGCCATCCAATTTTTTGCGGTTCCGTATCCGCGCTGATTTCGCATCGTTATGAGACTTCTCGACCGGAAATCTGTGCGACGCATCATTAACATGAAATCCGGAAGAGGTTGGAAACCATCCTTCTGGTCAGCGCCAAGCCAAACGTACAGCGAGCCGTTCGGCAAGAGAGCATCAAAAGTGTTCCCAACCCATTGCTCACACCACCTTATGTAATCCGTCAATCCGCGCGCCTCAAAAGCAACCAGGTTATAAGGGGGGTCCTGTATGGCCAATGCAGCTTTTAATGTTCCCATAAGCTCGCGGGCGCTGGAAAGCGAAGCGGCATCTGAGCAGCCAACACGATGAGCTCCGGAGGGATCGTTCCACACATCGCCGAGGCTGAGCCTGCAGTATTTAAGCAGTCTCGTTCGCAATTCGTCGTGCTTATCAAGCCGCGGGATTGGGAAATTTTTCATAGCGAAATATTCTAACCGCAATACACAACTTACGCGCGGGCATCTGCTAGACTTTGATCAGTAAAACGCGTGCGCATCTTTACCCGCTACATACTGAAGGAAGTGCTCTGGCACGGGCTCATCGGGGCCTCAGTGTTCACGTTCGTGATCTTCATGCGTGAGCTGACGAGGATCCTGGAAGCCGTGGTGCGCAACAGCGCTCCTTTCCCCAGCGTAGCCGAAATTTTCTTCCTCACCCTGCCGGCGGCCTTGAAAGTCACCATCCCCATGGGAGTGCTGGTAGGCATCCTTCTGGGTCTCAGCCGCATGGCCGCTGACAGTGAGGTCACCGCCATGCGCGCCTCGGGCGTGAGCGTCCGCAAGTTTCTCAAGATCATCGCCGTTTTTGGCATTGCCGCCTGGCTGCTGGCGCTGCTCAACACCGTGATCATCGAGCCCCGTTCCGCGGCCGCCCTGGCGCGCCTGTCACAAAAGCTGGCAGCCACGCAGATTTCTTTTGAGATCCAGCCGCACGTTTTTTATGAAGGCTTCAAGAACCATGTACTCTATGTTGAAGACGTAAGCAGCGCTTCCGGCGCGGCCGTGTGGAAGAACGTTTTTGACGCCGACATCAGCACTCCCGGCGCTCCCAAAATCACCATCGCCAAAGAGGCGGTGGTCAGCGCTACCGGCAATGAGGCAGTCCGCCTGCACCTGATCAACGGCGAAACCCACGACACCAACTCCCGCACTCCCGACCAGTACACCATCACCACCTTTGAAGAGACCGACATTGTCATCAGCCTGCCCCCGGTTGACAAGCCTGCCCAGGAAACCGTGCCTGTATCGCAGCTGACCACACGGGAGCTGTACAACCAAACCTACAGTTCCAACAAAGAGTTTGCCCGCTGGTATTGGATCGAGTTCAACCGCCGGCTGGCCCTGCCGACCGCCTGTCTGGTCCTGGTATTGATTGGCATCCCTCTCGGCCTTTCCGCCAAGAAAGGCGGCAAGGGCGCCGGCTTTGTGCTGACCATTGTCCTGGTCTTTATCTATTATTTCGTTTCCATCATCGGCGTTTCCCTTGCTCGCGGCGGCAAAATTTCCCCGGTGCTGGGCGTCTGGATGGCCAACATCATCTTTGCTCTTATCGGGCTGGTCCTTCTCTGGCGCACTGACAAAATCCCCATCGAGCTCGGCCTGGGACAGATGCTGCTGGGACAGTTCAAAGGTTCATTCGCGAAAATTTTCAGCTCGAAGAGTGAAGAGTCCGCGGCCAACGGCAGCCGCCGCCGCTCGCGTCTTTTCAGCACCCGCTTTCCCCTGATTCTCGACGACTATGTTCTGCGCAACTTTGTCAGCTCTCTGCTGCTCATCCTTTCCAGCCTGCTTGTGCTGTTCCTGGTGTTTACCTATTTCGAGCTGCTGTCTGACATTGTGAAGAAAAAGATCCACTTGCTCATCCAGTTGGAATACCTGCTCAATTGCGTTCCCGACATGCTGTATCAGGTCACTCCGCTGGCCGTGCTGCTGACCGTGCTCGTCATGTTCGGGCTGATGCAGAAATCCAACGAAATCACCGCCATGAAGGCCACGGGAGTGAGCATCTATCGCACGGTGGTGCCCATTCTGGTGATTGCCGCCACGCTGGCCGGCGGATTGTTCGTGCTCGATCAGTGGTACCTGCCTTACGCCAACAAGCGCCGCGAAACCTTGCGCAACATGATCAAAGGCAAACCCGCGCAGACCTACCTGCGCCCTGACCGCAAATGGATCTTCGGCGAGACCCGGAAGACAATCGCCGGTGCTGAAGGCAACCGCAAAATCTATTACTATGAGGCCTTTGATCCCGACCGCAACACCTTCGGCAGCATCTCCGCCTTTGAGCTGAACCCGCATTCCTTCCAGATGGTCAAGCGCGTCTATGCCATGCGCGCCCGCTGGGCGGAGCATCTGCAGAAATGGACCTTTGAAAACGGATGGCAGCGCTCCTGGAACAACGCGCCTGGCTCGGACCTGCGCGAAGACCTGCGCAAATTTGACGTCAGCACCTTTGCCGAGCTCAACGAGCCCCCCAACTACTTCAAGAAAGAGGTCCTGCAATCCTCTGAGATGAATTACGAGGAGCTGCGCCGTTATATCTATGACCTGCAGCAGGGCGGCTTTGACGTGGTGCGTTTGCGCGTGCAATTACAACGGAAAATCGCCTTTCCCCTGATTACGCTGGTCATGGCCGTCATCGCCGTGCCTTTCGCCCTTTCCGGCGGCCGCCGCGGCGCTCTCAGCGGCATTGTCGTGGCGCTGGTCATTGGCGTCGGCTATTTTCTCACCTCCAGCCTGTTTGAAGTCATGGGCTACGCCAGCCAGCTTCCTCCGCTCGTGGCTGCCTGGTCGCCTGACCTGATCTTCGGTCTGGCCGGCGGCTACATGATCCTGAAAACGCCGTCCTGATTCGGGAAAACTATGCCAGCACAGTAGCGAGTTTCTTCTTTCGCCGCACGCGAAGGTAGATAAATGCCGCGAACGCAGCCACAGGGACAGGCAGCACCAGCGCTTGCCAGGGAATGAACCTGGGAACAGGCTCGGCGCCGTCGCCATTGAGGACGAACGCGGCCCAATAGCGCGGATGGCTGAGCGATGTTCCTGAACGCAGGAACTCAAGTTTGGCCAGTCTTAACGCTTCAGATTTGGATTTGTGCTGCTTCAGCAGGAAGTAGTAGAAGTGCTGCATGAATTCTGAAGTTGGCTCGTCCGGAACGCGCCATAGCGTGGTGAGCGTGGAACGCGAGCCTGCGGCAAGCAGCGCCCGGCTGAAAGCCTGGATGCCTTCTCCCGGGACGAAACGCCCGCGTTCCGTATCGCACGCCGAGAGCGTGGCCAGGCTCATGCCGCGAAGATCGAGATCATAAAGTTCTTTGAGGAAAAGATAGTTGTTGGGCTCACCCGGCTGGTCCGGCGAGAACAGAAGCCGGGAGCGTTCAGGATCGTCCATGTCCGCGACCGCATGCGTGCTTACATGCAGCAGCGCGGCGCCCGAACCCGCGGACTCAAAGAAATTGCGCTTGCGGTCCTCCGGACCCAGAAACAGCCTGGTGCGGCCGGCGCTCATGCGTGCAATCATGCGTATTTCTTCGCCGGAAGCGGGGAGGGCTCCTGTCACGTCACCGCGAGGTGCGTTGGTAAGCGAGCTTTCGCCACTGCCGACGACGGCAGGATCGCCAAAGCCGACAAGTTGCTGCTGCCAGGGAAACCTGGTGGCAGAAGCATTTTTAAGCGCGCCGCGCAGCAGCAACACCGCGCTGGGCAGATAAGTAATATCGCGGCTTTCCAGCAACGGTTGTCCCGATGGGGTAGCAATGAGTTCAAATGGCACCAGGCTCAGAGAGCCATCGGGAACGATCAGCACGTGGGTATAACGGTCCTGCGCGAAAGGAATCACATCCTTGGGCAACATGCCGCCGATTTTTTGAAAGTCCTTTTGCCAGTCTTTGCCGAGATTGTCGGGAAGGCCGGAAACAAAGTGTTCGAACGCATCCATTTCAGCCTTGGAAAAATGGCTTTGCGCAATGCCCGCTGCGTCGCGCGTCACCCAAACCACAGCCAGGCCCTCCGTGCCAACCCAGAATTCGATGAGCGCTGTCTGCGGGTCAAGACGCCCCTGGATCGAGCGCAGAGTCAAGGCGCCGGGCGCAAGCTTGCCGCCGAAGAACCTGTCCTGGAAAACGCGGGCGCGGCTGCGCTCCATGAACTCAAAAGCGGAGGCGGCGTCGTAGCGTTCCAGTAGAAGCCTGATCAGGTTATCGTAGACGTCGCGCTTGTCGGCCAGGAAATCCGACTTCAACCGTGAAAGCTGCAGTTGCGAGCGCATGCTTTCAATCCGCTGGATAGCGTCGCGAAACCTGGCCTCCGCGGCGTCAGGCCGGCCGTTCTCGAGCGCGATCTTGCCCAATCCGTTCACGGCCTTCCATTGTTCTTCCACCGCTCCCAGTTGCTCGGCGGCGGCCAGCGCGGCGGTAAATTCTCTTTCTGCTTCCGGCCGTTTATGCATGCGGTACAGCGTCTCGCCGCGGTAGAGCACAGCTTGCATGGCTTCACGCTGGTTCTTTGCCTTGCCGGCGAGCGTGCCGGCGCGATCAAAGTATTTGAGCGCTTCCTGGTATCGCTGTTGCAGCAGTGCATAGACGATGCCAGTGTTCTTCAGCACTCCCAATTCGCCATCGATATCTTTCTCTTTCGCGTAATACTCGTCGGCATAGCCATAAAACTGGAGCGCTTGCCCCGCATCGCCCAGACGGCGGTAAAGAGCTCCCAGGTTGGCATCGATATGCCCAACATCCCGCGGTGAAAGGTTCTTCGGATGGGCCAGAATGTCGTTATACGTTGCGATGGCGCGCTGATCGTTTCCCAGTCGCTGGTAGAGCGTCGCCAGATTCAGCAACGTAAACTGCCGCCAGGTCGCGGTCCATGCCTCCGCTCCCGACTTCTCCACGTATTGCAGGGCGGATTCGTAGGTGCGCAGCGCTTCAGAGTATTTTGCCTGGTAGTAATACACGTTACCCAGGTTGTTCAGGATGAGCACGGCGGTCTCCGCGTTCCCTGTCTCCGCCGTTAGCTTTAAACCGAGATCGAGCTCCGTTGCCGCTTCCGCGTAATTACCGGCGTTGGAGAGCGCCAGCCCGGCATCGCTATGGGCCTGGGCCTCGCAGTTTTTGTCGTGCATGTTCCGGCAGGCCGCGGCGCTTTCGCGCGAGAGCGCTACAGCGCGGTCATATTCCCCGGCCATGGTTGCGATATCGCTCAGATTGTTCAGCGTGTCGACCAGTTCCTGGCTTGGCGGCTGCGAGCGCAGCGGCGGCAACACCGATTCATAGATCTTGCGCGCCTCCTCGGAAGCGCCCTCATCGCGCAACCCCTTGGCTTTCTCGATCTGCGCCTTGAATGGCCCGCTTGCTGCCGCCTGGGAAACCGCGACAGGCGATGCCCACAGCACCAGCGTCAGCGTGGAGATACAAATGATGGTTTTCTTCGCCACAGCGTTAGCAAGAGTATATTGCACCTGCCCGGCCTTGCGGGGTCAGTCAGCATGCGCGGACGGTCTCTGGCATGCCACCGGTGAGGAATCGGAAATCGCCGCTGCTGTCATGCTTGAACAGGCGATTGGATGCCGGCTAACGAACAAGGAATTCAAGAGCTTCATGAACCGCGGGTAGCAGCGCATTGATGCAGACGACGTACGCTGCCAGGACCATGACCACGGGAAAAACCAGACTGCCGCGCTTCACGCCGCGAGCCGGCGCGGCGCCCGTGCCTTCCAGCATTTCGCTCAGACATGTAACCCGGCTCTCCAGCGAGGACCCGCAAGCCGTAGGCACCAGATGAGAAGCCACGGGTTCCCTGACCGCCGTTGGCCGGTTCAGCCGTCCTACTTTGATGAGCGCAGAGGATAAGTCAAGCACTGAGGCGCCTTCCGCCAGCGCACGATGGTCGGCGGCAACCTCAGACGCGCTGGTCCATGCCGCATCGGCGTCATAGAGCGCTTTTAACCAGCGTGGCGCGCGTGTAATCTTCAGCAAGAGCTGCTTCAGGTTGTCGAAGGACGAGACGTGAGCCATCTCATGCGCCAGGGCGGCATGCAGCTCATCCTGCAAAAGCGTTTCCGTGATCTCACGCCCCACGAAAATGCGCGGGCGGAAGATGCCTGTAACCGCCAGCAATGACGCGCCATTCTCCACGCGATACACCGGCACAGGCAGCCCCTGAAGATGAAGCTCTTGAGAATGCTTGCGCCACCCTCGTTGCGCTTGTACGGTTGCGCGCAAAAGGGCCACGCCTCGCACAGCCATGCCGGCCAGCGCCAACGCGCCCAGTGTTGCCAGAGCCAGCAAACGGGGCCCCATACCTTCTCCGGTGGAATGCGGTTCAAACTTCAGGAACGCCGGCAGCGCCAGCCCGAAGGTTACAACGCAGGCCAGTCCCAGAGGAAGGAGCCGCGCGGCAAACAACAGGTTCGCCTTTATGCCCGGTGTCACGGGAGCGGCCATCCGCAACACTATCCGCAAGCCAGCCATACACACTAGAGATCCGCAGGCAAGCACCAGGAACAGCACTGCCAGGCAAAGGGCGATGGCTAAAACGTAAAACATGGTCGCTTACTCCGGCCGGCGCAAAGCGCGCCGCTTGGCTTTTACCAACTGGTCCAGACGCTCCAGTAGTTTCTCGTCGGTATCGCTCACCGCGTCCACGAAGTTTGAGAGGACCACGCCGCTGTTCTTGCCGTCATGCAAGACCATGCCGAACAGATGATGTGTCAGCTGCTCCTGGTATTCCTGCTCCGTGAGTGCAGCGACGTAGAGAAATGCCTTACCCACTTTGCGCCGTTGCAGCATCCCTTTTTTGTAAAGCCGGTCCATGGTGGTCATCACCGTGGTGTAGGCCAGGCGGGTGGCAAACTCAGCGTGCAGGTCACGCACGCTGATCTCGCCGCGCCGCCAGATGCGCTCCATTAATTCAGACTCCAGACTTCCCAGCTGTCCCAGGGCCGTTTTACGCTCGCCAAATTGTTTTTTTAACCACATAACCTGATAGCCGACAGTTTACAGCATGCGTCCCCCGAATGAAACGCCGGGCAGCTCATCGCGCAGATGATATTCCATATCGAGTTCATGGCAACAAAGGAATTACGAAAGCCGATGCCGGAGCGCGGCAATTCCTGTATCATCCCCCTACTGAGGAGAAGCCATGCCGCGAAAAGCAACGTTCATTCTGTTACTGGGACTGTCCACTGCCCTGCTCACTCAATCCCTGCTCGCACAAACAAAGAAAGCTGCTGCACCGAAAACGGCCGAGCAGAAGCCCGCCGGCCCCACCAAAGTTACCGGCCAGCCCGTTACCACCAGCACCGGGCTGCAGTATTGGGATATCAAGAAAGGTACCGGCGCACTGGCGCAGGCAGGCAAACAGGTCACCGTGCACTATACGGGTTGGCTGCTGGACGGGAAAAAGTTTGACAGCTCCCTCGACCATCGGGGCGAACCTTTCCAATTTCAACTGGGCGCCGGCCAGGTCATTCAAGGCTGGGACGAGGGTGTAGCGGGAATGAAGGTCGGCGGTAAACGGCAATTGCGCATCCCTCCGGCATTGGGCTACGGCGCGCGTGGAGCTGGTTCTGCCATCCCGCCTAACGCAACCCTGATCTTCGACGTCGAACTGCTGGGAGTGAAGTAGACGGGATTGCCAAACCGGAATTGCCAGGTAATCGCTTTAGCCAATTGCGATTTTGCTGCTTTGGCTGACTGCTGAGTGCTGAGTGCTGCCTGCTTACTTCAGCACAAACCAGAAGAACAGCACGTTGGAGATCAGCATGCCTGTAACGGCGCAACCCAGCCAGAAGTTTTCAAAGCGGCTATTGGTCGTGCGCATGATTTTGGAATTGTTGGAAAGCAGCAGGATATACGCAAAGATCGGCACCAGGACAACGCCGGCCAGCGCCTGCGACCAATAGAGTACGTGCACGGTGTTGACCCCGAAGAAATCAATAACCACTGCCAGGAAGACGGTCGCCGAGATCATGACAAAGAACAGGCGCGCATTCCACGGCTCCATGGAGAGGCCTGACCGCCAACCCGCGGCTTCCGCCACGCTGAAGCACAGTGAAGCAACCAGGATCGGCAGGGCGATCATCCCGGAGGCGATGATGCCTAGGGCGAACAGGACGCTCCCCATAAAGCCGAACGAGCCCAGCGCTTCTGATGCTGTGCGCGTGGTCATGTTTGATGGGTCGGCCACGTGCATGTGCGAGGCCGCCACCATCGCCGAGAGTGAAATCAGGCAGGCCACAAACGTTCCGGCGTGCGACTCCGTAACGTGGGCCTTGGCCAGTCCTTCGGGCAGCCCGCGCTTGGAACTGGTCTGCCAGACAATAATGTCCGGCGTGAGCAGCGAGCCAAAAACGGCCACCACGCCCATCATGTAGCCTGCATTCACCTGCATGTGCGGCAGGAGCACATCCTTGGCCAAACCGATGAAAGAATCGGTAACACGGTAGGCCGCCAGCACGTAGGCGACCAGCATCAGCGTAAGCGTGCCCAGAACTTTGGTGGTCTTCTGGTAGTTGCCGATGATCAGCACATACCAGACCGTGAATCCCACAATCGCAAGGAAAAACAACCGTGGAGACATGGTCAGGATGGAGCAACTGTCGCTCACGGCGACAATGTCTCCCACGATCATGGTCAGGTTGACGGCCACGATCAGGAGCGCGATCAGCAACGCGATCTTGCGGCCGTAATGTTCGCGGATCAGCTCAACCAGGCCCTTTTTGGTCTCCTGCCCGATGCGCGATGAGACCGCAAAGACGCTGAACAGGACCGGCACGCACAGAACCACCACCCAGCCCAGTGACGTTCCAAAGCTGGCGCCCGCGACCGTGGCCGTCAGCACCGCAGCAGGGTCAAGATCGGCTGCGCCGGCGATAATGCCGGGCAGGGCGCGCGCCGCTTTGTGATACAGCGACGGTCTCGGGTTGTCGGGAGCAGTTCTCTGCTCCAGGTGAAGGGCTTCCATTTTGAATCCATTCACTTAGAAGCAGATGCAGCTCTGCTAGTTGGACAGTCTCAGCAATGTAAGTTGATGTATAAATAAATTTCTGCCCCGGTGAGAGCCGGACGTGCCGCCTCAGGCAAAGCGTTTGAGCGCCGCTTCGGCCGCAAAATATCCGCACATCCCGTGTACGCCTGGTGCGGGAGGCGTAGAAGAAGAGCAGAGATAGACTTCATCCAGCGGTGTTCGGTAAAGACTGGCCGTCGGGCGCAGGAAAAGCTGGCTCAACATTGCCGCGCCGCCGCTGATGTCGCCGCCGATCAAATTCGGATTGTGCCGCTCCAACTCTGCCGGTCCCATGATCGAGCGGGCGGCAATGCAGTCACGAAAGCCGGGAGCAAAACGTTCCACCTGCTTTTCAATCATCTCCGTCATGTTTCCCGCGTAACCGTGGGGAACATGGCAGTAGCCCCAAGCCGTGTGCTTCCCGGCCGGGGCGCGCGCCGGATCGAACAGGCTGGGCTGCGTGAACAAGACGTAGGGACGCTCAGAAACTTCTCCGCGCCAGGGACGCCGTTCCGAATCGCCAATCTCGTCCAGCGTTCCTCCAAGGTGAATTGTTCCGGCTTGCGCGCACTCCGCAGCCCGCCACGGTACCGGCTGATGCAGGGCCCAATCCATCTTGTAAACCCCCGGACCGTAACGATAACGCTCCAGCTTACGCCGGTAGGAAGCCGGCAGTTTCGCACCAGCCATGCGGATGAGCTGCCGCGGCGTCACGTCGAGCAGAACTGCGCGCGCCGGCGGAAGCTGCTCCAGTGATTCCACATGACATCCGGTAATGAGTTTCCCTCCCAGCGATTCCAGATATTTCACCAATGCAGACGTAAGCTGCTGTGAACCGCCGCGCGCAAACGGCCAGCCTGCGGCATGCCCGGCCACGGCCAGCACCAGCGCGACCGCCGAAGTAGTCAGCTTCTCCAGCGGCAGAATGGAGTGGGCGGCCAGCCCGGCAAAAAACGCTCGCCCGCGCTCGGTCTTGAAATACGCGCGCGCCAGAGACGTTGCCGGCCGGAGCGCGCGCAGGCCAAACCGGGCAAAGAAAAATGGGTACCGGGGAATGCCCGGAGGCGCAAACGCATCCTGCATGAGGTCCTGCCAGCGCGACACCAGATCGCCTACTAGCCTGCGATAGCCGTCGCCATCGGCGCCAAGCGAGCGTGCCGTCTCGTCCACCGAGTGGTGCAACATCACCGCCGTACCGTCATCCAGAGGATGGGCCAGCGGAGCAGGCGGAAAGACCCAGTCGAGTTCATGCGACTTGAGGGGCAGCTCACGCAGAAAGGGCGAGCAGACTACCATGGCAAAAATCGTCGAGCAAATGTCATGGACAAAACCCGGCAGCGTCAACTCCGCCGAGCGCACGCCTCCGCCGAGAGTGCTTTGCGATTCCAGCACCACCACGCGCCGGCCCGCTTGCGCCAGACGGATTGCCGCGGCCAGCCCGTTAGGTCCCGAGCCTACCACAATGGCATCGCACTCCGGCAGTTCCAGCTTGGCCAGTTTGTCTGACACGCACCGTAAGGATAAATCATTGCTTCGGACCAGACCGTCCTATGCGAGATATTGCTCTATGAATGCTGGCGGCAAAACGTCCCGTTTTCAGGCCGTCTTAACACTCATGAGCAACAAGAATTTGCCAGGCTGTTAACGCTTATTGGGTTCTTCCGTCTATTCCTGCGTAAATGCTCCGCAGAGTTGAGGCACCGGAAGCGCCCATGAGTGCAGCGGGGGCTGAAATGCGCGGGCTGGTCGTGGAGGCGCAGCAGGGAAACCATGCCGCCTTCTCCGAACTGTACAGAAGGTTTGCGCGCACAATCCATGGCGTGCTCCTGTCCCGCATCCCGCCCGGCGAGGTTGACGACCTTGTGCAAGAGGTATTTCTCGCCGCCTGGCGCAAATTGAAAGACCTGCGCGAGCCCGCGGCCTTCGGCGCCTGGATCGTCATGATCGCGCGCAACCGTGTGGCCGATTTTTATCGCGATCGTGCAGAGTCCGCGGAGCTATCCGAAGACCATGCCGGCATCGGCTCCGGCACACCGGCGCGGATGGATGCCACGATCGTGCTCCGGGTCATTCAGGCCTTACCGGAGGCTTATCGTGAAACGCTGGTGCTTCGCCTGGTGGAAGGCATGACCGGCCCGGAAATTGCCGAGCGCACCGGGCTGAGCCACGGGTCGGTACGCGTGAACCTGCATCGCGGTATGGAACTGCTGCGTACGGCGTTGCGGAAAGGGGTGCAACGATGAACGATCCATATTTGTGGGACCGCAGCGACCCGCCGAATCCTGAGATCTCTGAACTGGAAAAGCTGCTGGCTCCCCTGCGCATGCAAGAAAAAGCGCCTAATGCTCCTCCCTACCGCCCTTCCATCCTGGCCCGGAGCGCGGCATTGCTGCGCCGTCATTGGGAGGTCTCTGTGGCCGCCGCATCAGCAGCCGCTCTTCTGCTGGCCGCCTGGATTGCCATGTCACCCCCCGCATTCTCGTCTTCTGCCTGGGAGGCGCGCGCAGTAAGCGGTGCGCCTGAGCTCAGCGGCAGAAAACTGAAAGACGCAACGCTGCAGCCGGGTGAATGGCTGACCACCAACGGTAACTCGGTTGTGCATGTCCGCGCCGGCACGATCGGCGAAATTGAAATCGCGCGAGACTCGCTGGTCAGCCTGGCGGAGTCGCGCCAGGATAGCCAGCGGCTTTTGTTGCGCTATGGCTCGATCCACGCGCGCATCTCCGCCCCGCCCAGACTCTTCATCGTGGATACGCCGGCGGCGCGCGCCGTAGATTTGGGCTGCGAATACACGTTGAAAATTGAGCGCAACGGCAGCGGCGAGCTTACCGTACTGGCAGGATGGGTGGAACTGAGCCACATCTCCCGGCAATCCCTGGTTCCTGCCGGCGCCTCGGCTCGCATCGCCTCCGATGGCACCCTGTCACCGCCTTACTTTGGAGACGCAAGCGCGGGGTTCAAGCAAGCGCTGCTCGACTTTTCTTTTAACCTGGGCGACCGCGCACGCCACCGTGCCGCGCTGGATACTGTCCTTCGCGAATCCCGCCAGCGTGACTCCCTGACCCTGCTCAATCTTTTCGCTCGCGCGGACACGGAAGAGAGGCTTCAGCTATTCGATCGCCTGAACCAGCTTGTCCCCGCACCCCCGTTGATCACGCGAGAAACCGTGCGCAACTGGGAGCTCAATTCGATGAATGCCTGGTGGCCGCTGGTGGAAAAACAACTCAGGTTGAGCGAGATCAAGAAGGGCAATCGTCCGCTGAATGCCGACTAAGGAACCCGGCTCCCCTTACCTTTTCACCCTGAACTTGCGGGTTACGGATTTTCCCTGCCGCGTGGCTTGAACCATCACCGCGCCTCTGGCCAGGACCTCTTCCGTCAAGGGTATCGATAGCTCGACTGCGCCGGCGTCGTCGGCAACGCCCCGGGCCAATTCGAGTCCGTCTGAAGCGATCACTCCACGCACCACAACTTCTGCTCCGGTGGCCGCCTGCCCGGAATCGAGAACACGGAAGCTCACCGGCAGCGCGGCGGTGTCTCCTGCCGCGGTTGTGGTCCATTGCAGGGAAAGGCCGGCGCCGCCCACGTCCTGTACTTCAGCCCCGCTGCCCAGCACGGCGTTCATTTGCCCTTGCTGAATGGCATTGAGCACGGTCTTGTGTTGTGTCTTCAGCAGCTCGTGGATGGCTTCCGTGGAGAAGCCCGGATGCGACAGCTCGTGCGCGTATGAGAACGCCTGCTTGCCGACGCACTGGCCTTTCACGAACACCAAGGTCTGCAACAGCAGCTCGTTCTGCCGTGCCTCGCTTTGCACGTGGTACACCACGTCGGCGTGCTTCACGTCTGTATTGAATCCGAATATCGTCATATATAAAGACGCCAGATCCTCTGGCCACAACCACGCCTGTTCCGCGCCGCCACCTACCCGCTATCCGCCGCCGATTAGGAATCACTAACTCCGTTCAAAGTCAAGGGCTTGACACTCCAGCGAATGGAAATTACATTCGAGTGTTTGGCATATTGCATTCGCTCTTTCTGTACAGGCCCTGCATGCCGGAGAACAGCTACTTCGCTCATTATATTCCGTTGCTAATCCAGGTGATCGTCGCCATTGCTCTGGCCACGGTCATGGTCACACTTTCTTATCTGCTGGGCAAGCACAAGTGGAGCCGCGCCAAAAACACCGCCTACGAATGCGGCATCACCCCGACCGGAGACGCCCAGCAGCGCTTCAGCGTGAAGTTTTACATGGTTGGCATGCTTTTCATCCTGTTCGACGTGGAAGCGGTCTTCCTTTATCCCTGGGCCGTCATCGCGCGCGAACTCAAGATGTTCGGCTTCTGGGAGATGCTGATTTACATCGGTCTGGTGCTCGTCGGTTTCTTCTATATATGGAAAAAGGGCATCCTGGACTGGAACTTGCCTGAGAAGGGCGGAAACTAATGCCACTCGCGCCGGCCATCACCGACCTCGAACAACTGAAGGACCGCGCCACAGTGGCCGACCTGCTGGCCTGGAACGCCGGCGCGGTGCAAAGCGCTCGCTTCGATCGCGACGAGCTTACGATCTTCATCGCCCGCGAATCCATCCGCGAGGCCATCGCCCGCCTGAAGACCCAGGGGCTTACGGATTTCCTCTCCGATCTTACCTGTGCTGACTTCTACCCGCGCGAGCCGCGCTTTGAGATGGCTTATCACCTGCTCTCCATGAAGCGCAAAGATCGGGTGCGCCTGAAGGTCCGGCTGTCAGGGGACGACCCCACGCTGGAATCGATCACCGCAGTGTGGCCGTCGGCAAACTTCTTTGAGCGCGAGGTTTTTGACCTTTTCGGTATCCGCTTCCTCGGCCATCCTTATCTGCGCCGCATCATGATGCCGGAAGACTGGGAAGGCCATCCTCTGCGCAAGGACTATCCGGTGGAGGGATATCGTTAATGGGCCACTTGAACCCCAATCCGGTGCTCGATCCCACTGAAGATAAAACCATGATCCTCAACATGGGCCCGCAGCACCCGTCCACCCACGGCGTGTTGCGCCTGTTGCTGGAGATTGACGGCGAAACCATTGTCCGCATGATGCCGGACATCGGCTTCCTCCACACCGGAATTGAAAAGACCTGCGAAGCCAAGTTTTACCAGCAGGTGGTCCCGCTCACGGACCGCATTGACTACCTCTGCCCCATGGTCAACAACCTCTGCTACGTGATGGCCGTGGAGAAGCTGCTGGGACTGGAGATCCCCCCGCGCGCCCAATGGATGCGCGTGATGCTGGCCGAGCTCCAGCGCATCAGTTCGCACCTGGTCTGGCTGGGCACGCATGCCATGGACATCGGCGCCATGTCGGTCTTTCTTTATTGCTTCCGCGAGCGTGAAGACCTGCTTCGCATTTATGAAATGGTCAGCGGCCAGCGCATGATGACCTCTTATTTCCGCATCGGCGGACTGGCGCTCGATCCCCCGCTGGGTTTCTTCGAGAAGGTAAAGAAATTCCTCGACACCTTCCCTGAGAAGGTCGACGAGTATGAAAACCTGCTCACCGGCAACCGCATCTTTATCGATCGCTTGAAGAACGTGGCCAGGATCAACGCCGAAGATGCCCTTGCCATCGGCCTGACCGGTCCCTCGCTGCGCGCCAGCGGGGTAGACTTCGATATCCGCCGCGACATGCCGTACTGCGGCTACGAGAATTTCAAATTCAAGGTCCCGGTTTCGAAAGACGGCGATGTCTGGGCGCGTTACGTATGCCGCGTGGAAGAGCTGCGCCAGTCGCGCGAGATCGCCAAGCAGGCGCTGGAAGGCATGCCTTCCGGCCCCACCAAAGCTGAGGCTCCCAAGGTGGTTCTGCCGGATCGCGAAAAGATGAAGACGCAGATGGAAGCCCTCATCTATCACTTTAAGATTGTCACGGAAGGCTTTGCCGTTCCTCAAGGTGAGGTTTACCACGCCATTGAGTCACCGCGCGGCGAGATGGGCTATTACGTGGTGAGCGACGGCACCGCCAAGCCCATGCGCGTGCACATGCGCTCGCCCTCGTACGCCAACCTTCAAGCTTTACCTCAAATGTGCGAAGGCCGCCTGATCGCGGACGTGGTGGCGGCGATTGGAAGCATTGATATTGTTCTGGGGGAGATTGACAGGTAAGAGATTGGTAATCGGGTAATTTGTAATCGGGTAATTTCGTTCGGTGATTACATTTGAGCAGCCAATCGGAACAGCTTCGAGAGCGGACAAAAGCATTTGCATTAAGAATAGTGAAGTTGTTTCGTTCGCTACCGCGGGCAATCGAAGCCCAGATCATCGGAAAACAGCTTTTACGCTCCGGCACTTCGGTCGCAGCAAACTACCGGGCGGCCTGCCGGGCAAGATCCAGGGCTGAGTTTGTGGCGAAACTTGGCGTGGTCGTTGAAGAAGTGGATGAATGTGTTCTCTGGATTGAGATGTTGATCGACGCTGAGATATTGAAGAAGGAGCGCTTGGACCAATTGCTTAACGAGGCTCGTCAACTTACCGCTATTTTTACGGCGTCGAGGGAGACGGCAAAACAGAAGTAAAATTACCCGATTACCCGATTATGGCAATTTTGGCAATCTTATGGCAGCAATAAGCGACAAACTCGACGCTTTCTTCACCGAAAAGATGAAGGAATACCCGACCAAGCGGTCGTTTCTGGTGCCGATGCTCCTGTACACCCAGGACGAGCTGGGCTATTTAAGCGATGCCGCAATCGCGCATCTGGCAAAAAAGACCGAACTCACCGAGCTCGAAGTGCGCAACGTGATCAGCTATTACTCACTGCTGCACACCAAGCCGATGGGCAAATTTCACGTCCAGGTCTGCACCAACATCAGCTGTATGTTGCGAGGTGGCGAAGAAATTCTGGACCACTGCAAGAGCAAGCTGGGCATTGGCCACAAGCAGACCACGCCGGATGGAACATTTTCACTGGAAGAGGTGGAATGCATTGGCGCGTGCAGTTGGGCCCCTGCGGTCCAGGTGAATTACGATTTTCACGAAAACTTAACGAATGAAAAAATGGACGCGGTTTTGGATGGATACAGGAAGAGAGCCGGGAAGTAGCGCGCTCCGGATTGTGCACCACTAGTCCATCGTATTTTGAAACTGCTCCTATCTGAAATTGATCCAGCCCCGAAGGGGCGAACGAGCCTAGCCCAGCGCGGAAGCGCTGGGAAGAGTAATAAAAATTGAAGAGCCCCGTAGGGGCGGCACAAATAATGGCTGATTTGGTATCACATCCCGACGAGATCAAGGTCGTTTCGAAACGGTTTGGTAAAAATGCGGCTGACATTAACCGTTACTTGGAACTCGACGGCTACAAGGCCGTGCAAAAAGCCTTGACCATGACGCCCGACGACATCATTAATGAGGTCAAGACCTCCAACCTCCGCGGACGCGGCGGCGCCGGGTTCCCGACTGGCATGAAGTGGGGCTTTGTACCCAAGGAATCGGCCAAGCCCAAGTACATTCTGGTGAACGGCGACGAGAGTGAGCCCGGCACCTGCAAGGACCGTCCTATCCTGGAGCACGATCCACATGCCGTAATTGAAGGCGTGATCATCGCCGGTCTGGCCGTGGGCGCCAAGGTTGGCTTTGTTTACATTCGCGGCGAGTACCGCTACCTTGTCGACATCATGCGCAAGGCGATTGACGATGCCTACGCCAAGGGCTTTCTGGGTAAGAACATTTTTGGCAGCGGCAAGGATTTTGACGTTCGCTGGCACACCGGCGCAGGCGCGTATGAAGTGGGAGAAGAATCAGCGCTGATGGAATCGCTGGAAGGCAAGCGCGGCATTCCTCGAATCCGTCCTCCCTTCCCTGCCGTGGTCGGACTCTGGGGCGGTCCCACGGTCATCAATAATGTGGAGACGCTGGCCTCCGTTCCGCACATTATTCTGATGGGTGGGCAGAAGTTTGCCGATTACGGTCCGCCGAAAAATGGCGGCACTCGCCTCTTCTGCCTGAGCGGTCATATCAACAAGCCCGGCGTATACGAACTGCCTCTCGGCTACCCGCTCAAGAAGATGATCTATGAAGTTGGCGGCGGCATCCCCAACGGACGCAAGCTCAAGGCCGTCGTCCCTGGCGGATCTTCCACCTTTGTCCTTACCGCGGAAGAAGCCGAGCAGATGAATATGGACTTTGACTCGTTCGGCAAGCGCGGCGAATTCCTGGGCTCCGGCGGCGTCGTGATCCTTGACGACCAGACCTGCATGGTCAAGTTCGCGCTGCGCGTGATGAAGTTCTACCAGCATGAAAGCTGCGGCTGGTGCATCCCCTGCCGTGAAGGCACAGACTGGCTCAAGAAGACACTCACCCGCTTCCACAACGGCGGCGGCTTGCGCAAGGACATCGACAACATCAAGTACCTGGCGCAAAACATGCTCGGCCGGACTTTTTGCCCCCTGGGCGACGCCGCGGCCATCCCGACCATGTCCATTGTCGATAAGTGGCGCAACGAATTCGAAGCCCATCTGGAAGGCCGTCCGTGCCCGTTTGATCCGGCGGCGAAGATCACCGAGTTGCCTGTGGTGGGAGCACACTGACAAGTGAACGCTATGCACAATCCGGCTGTGCGCCCTGAAAGAGAATTCCTGCTCGGGCTTTTGCGCGAAAGCCGGGAGAGATTCCTGGGCAGCTTTGCCGGCGTCTCTGAGGCGGATTGCCGCTCTTGCCCGGCAGAAGGCTCGTGGTCAGTGCTTGATACGGTGGAGCATCTGACCGCGGCGGAGACGCTCATGCTCAAGCTGATCACCACCGAGCGCATGCCTCGATCGGCCCATGCGCCCAACCGTGAGCAAGTGTTTTTGCAGGTGATTGCTGATCGCAGCCGTAAGGCCCAGGCGCCGGAGAGCGGGCGTCCGCGCGGACGTTTTGCCAGCCTGGCGGAAGCGGCAGCGCAGTTCAAAGCTTCGCGTGAGAACGTGATTCGCTTCGTTCAGGAAAATACCGAAGACCTGCGCGCCACCGAGGTGACACACCCTCATCCGGCGGCCGGCATCGTCAGCACGTATGAAATGTTGATCATCATGGCCAAGCACGCCGAACGGCACGCGAAGCAGATCGAGGAAATCAGGAGTACGTTGGGCTGAATACCGGGAAGTCTGCAATAAGCAGTTTGTGAATCAGATTTGGTAATTGGATAAATTGGTAATTTGGTAATTGAAAATCAAAAGCAAGACGTTTTGCTCCGTCAAACCAAATTACCCAATTACCAAATTACTCATTTACCAAATCAGCGAAACCGCCGATTTGGGGAAACAATTTAGACACATGTCCGAAGTTAAAAACGTAACCATCACCGTTGACGGCAAAAAGATTACCGCACCCGCGGGCACGCTGCTGATTGAAGCCTGCAAGGCCGTGGGCATTGAAGTGCCTTCATTCTGCTATTATCCCGGGCTCTCACTCCAGGCCGCCTGCCGCATGTGTCTGGTTCGCATTGAGAAGATGCCTAAGCTGCAAACCGCCTGTACCGTGCCGATCACTGACGGGATGGTAGTAGCCACGGACACGGACGAGGTCCGCCAGGCGCGCAAGTCGATGATCGAACTTCTGCTCGGCAACCACCCTCTGGACTGCCCGGTCTGCGACGCCGGTGGTGAATGCGAATTGCAGGACATGACCTTCAAATACGGCGCGGCCGAATCGCGCTACATGGAAGGCAAGCTGCACAAGGAAGAGCAGCAATGGTCGCCCGTGGTTTTCTTTGACCGCCCGCGCTGCATCCTCTGCTACCGCTGCGTTCGCGTTTGCGGTGAAGGCATGGATGTCTCCGCGCTCGGCGTGCAGCTCCGCGGCTCCAGTTCGGTGATCGCACCGAACGAAGGCGACCATCTGGACTGCGAAGAGTGCGGCATGTGCATCGACATCTGCCCGGTCGGCGCGCTGACCTCCGGCGCTTACCGTTACAAGACGCGTCCTTGGGAGATGAAGCACGTTGGCACCATCTGCACCCACTGCGGCGATGGCTGCAAGACCACGCTGGGCGTACGGCGCTCCGATACCGGCATGGACATTGTGCGCGGCGACAACCGCGACAAGAGCGGCATCAACGGCGATTTCCTCTGCATCAAGGGCCGCTACGCCTTCGACTTCTTCGATCACAAAGACCGCCTGCGCCAGCCCCTGGTCCGCAAAGACGGCAAGCTCACGCCCACCACCTGGGAAGAAGCCATCGAGCACGTGGGCAAGCGCCTGCGCGAGATTCGCGACAGCAAAGGTGGGCAGGCCATCGGCGTGATCGGCTCCAACCGCACCACCAACGAAGAAAATTATCTGCTGCAAAAGTTTGCCCGCACCGTGCTGGGCACCAACAACATTGACCACCATCGCACGGCGGACTTTGCCGGTTTCGCCCGTGCCATCGCCGGCAAAGAGAACATTACAGCCACCATGCGCGATGTGGCCTCGTCGCCGGCCATCCTGCTGATCGGCAATGATCCCACGGAACGTCATCCGCTGCTGGCGTGGAACATCCGCACCAATGTCCGTCTGAACCAGGCGAGGCTTTACATCGTAAATTCTCAAGCCATCAAGCTGCGCCGCCAGGCCGCGCGCTTTGTGCAGATTCCGGCAGGCCGCGAAGGCAAGCTTGTGGCTTTTCTCAACGGCGATGACGCCGCTGCGGGCTCGCTCACCGGCGCCAACGCCTCCAACGACGCGCTCAAGCAGTTGCGTGACGAGCTGAAAACCCAAAGGAACCTCGTCATCATCTTCGGCTCAGAGCTGCAGGGTACGGACATCGCCGCGCTGGTCAAGTTTGGTTCATCTGCGGGAGCAAAGTTCGTCTGTCTGGGCGACTACGCCAACTCTCGCGGCGCCGCGGACATGGGTCTCTATCCTGACCTTCTGCCCGGTTACGTTGCCATCAGCGGGCCGCACAACTACAACGAAGAGTGGGGATCTCTTTCCAAAAACAAAGGACTCTCACTGCCGGAGATGGTGCAGGCCGCCAAGTCCGGCAAGCTCTCCGCGCTCTATGTTGTCGGTTCAAATCCCGTGGTCGATTACAACTTCGATCCGGCCGCGCTGCAAAATACGTTCGTCGTGGTGCAGGAACTGTTCCTCACGGAAACAGCGATGATGGCGGAGGTCGTCCTGCCGGCCGCTTCAGCGTACGAAAAATCGGGAACATTCACCAATACCTGCGGCGATCTTCAGTTGCTGAAAAAGGCCGGCGACATCACCGGCATCAAGAGCGATTTTGAAATCATCGTTCGCGTCGCGGAACGCATGGGCACGGAAGTCCGCAAGCTGGTTCCTTTTGGCAGCGGCGTGCGGGCCGACATGGGACAGACCCGTGGCGCGCAGTCCGGCGAAGCCGACCGCCACTCCGTGTGGCTGGCGGCCAACAATCTTGAGCCCCGCTTAAGCCCCTTTGATCCCTACGCCATGCTGGATGAAGTTCAGCGGCTGGTGCCGGGCTATGAGTTCTCGCGCCTGGGGCTGCTCGCCGGCAACGATCTGCATGTGGATGCCGCCGAGCGCAGCAACGCCGGCCCCGCAGACGGGCTGGTGCAGATTGTCCCCGCGAATGACACTTTGTTTACTTCGGGAACCCTGGGCCGTTATTCCCAGACGCTGAATGATGTGCTGGAAAACCGTCGTGCGCCCTCGAACAAGGAAGTCATGGCGGACTAGATCAATTAGCAATTAGCTGTAAATGCGAAATCAGATTTGGGGGCCTGAGCTCCTGAAAGCCTGTATAGGAATCGTGGACACAAAAACTTTTCTCATCATCGCCGTCATTAAGATCGCGCTCGTGGTCTTTATCATGCTCACGGGCGTGGCCTACACCACGTGGCTGGAGCGCAAGCTGATAGGCCGCATCCAGAACCGCTGGGGACCGACGCGCGTGGGCCCGTTCGGCCTGCTGCAACCGCTGGCCGACGGCGTCAAATTCATTTTGAAAGAAGACTTGTTGCCGGACTATGTCCACAAGGGCCTCTTCATTCTTGCGCCCATGCTGGCCCTGGTCATGTCTCTGATCTCGATCGCCGTAATTCCCTTCGGGGAAAACATCACCATTGCCGGACATACCACTGCTCTGCAAATCAGCGGCATCACGCACTCCGGCGGTGGGATCAGCGACATCAGCATCGGCTTGCTCATCATTCTCGGCGTCACCTCCGTCGGCGTGTATGGAGTTGCGCTTGCCGGATGGTCGTCGAACAGCAAGTATTCCCTGCTCGGCTCCCTGCGGGCCAGCGCCCAGATGATCAGCTATGAGCTCGCGCTCGGACTCTCCCTTGTCGGCGTCCTGCTACTCTCCGGCAGCCTGAGCCTGCGCGGGATCGTCAAGGCGCAGAGTGATACCTGGATCGTCGGCGGAGTGAATACCCACGTACCCCACTGGTTCATCTTTCCCCAGATCATCGGCTTCTTCATTTACCTGATGGCGGCGTTTGCTGAAACCAACCGAATTCCATTTGACATGCCGGAAGCGGAAACCGAACTGGTGGCCGGATACCATACCGAATACAGCTCCATGAAGTTCGCCATGTTCTTCATGGCTGAATACGTGAATATGTTCACGGTCGCCTGTCTGGCCAGCCTGCTCTTTTTTGGCGGGTGGCATGGCCCAACATTCTCGTTCCTGCCGCCGATCGCGCAGGCCTTGTTGCCGGTGCTGTGGTTCGCTCTCAAGGTTTTCTTTTTCATCTTTCTCTATATATGGATTCGCGGCACCCTGCCGCGCTTCCGCTATGACCAACTCATGGCCTTCGGCTGGAAGTTTCTTCTGCCGCTGGCCATTGCCAACATCATTGTCACCAGCCTGATTGTGGCTTGGAGGGCATAACCGGATGGTCCATCAGGTTCTATTCATCGTTTTCGGCCTCATCTGCGTGGCCGGCGCCATTAACCTGCTGGTGCAGCGCCACCCCATCAGCAGCGCGCTTTCGCTCGTTGTGGTGATGGCCTCCCTTGCGCTGATTTACCTCCTGCTGGGCGCCGAGTTCGTCGCCGCGATCCAGGTGATCGTGTATGCCGGCGCCATCATGGTGCTGTTCGTCTTCGTCATCATGCTTCTGAATGCCGGCGCGGAAGAACGCACCCGAGGCAGCCGGATCGCTCTGCTTGTCGGCGTGCCCGGCGTGGTTGTTCTGGCCGGGACCGTGGGCTGGCTGCTGGTGACCGGAAGCCAGCAACTGGGCGGCGTCACCATCGGCGCTACCAATTTTGGCGACACGCACACTATTGCGCGATTTCTTTTCCGCGATTTTCTCTTGCCCTTTGAAATCACTTCAGTGCTGATCCTGATCGCCATCATGGGCGCGGTGGTGCTGGGAAAGAAGGAGAACTGAATGATTCCACTTTCCTGGTATCTCATGCTCAGCGCGGTCCTGTTTTCCATTGGCGTGTTTGGCTTTCTGCTCAAACGCAACATCATCACCATCTTCATGTCCATTGAGCTGATGTTGAACGCGGTGAACCTGAGCTTTGTAGCCTTCGCCAATTACTGGAACACGCATCCGCAAATGCTGCCCAGCGGCGCGCGGATGGTCCCGCTCAGCGGCCATGTCTTTGTCTTCTTTGTCATGGTGGTGGCCGCGGCAGAGGCGGCCGTTGGATTGGCCATTATCATTTCTGTTTTCCGTACCCGTGAGACCCTGAACGTTGATCGCGTGAACCTGCTGAAATTATGACCAAGAACCTACATCTCTGGGTAATTCCGCTGCTGCCGCTGATCGGCGCGGCGATCAACGGCCTGTTTGGCCGTCGCTTCAAAAATGCGATGGTCAGCGCCGTCGCCCTGCTCTTCACCGCGGCTTCGTTCGGCTGGGCTGCGTGGGCCGTATACAGCCTCTGGCCGGGCGGGCTGGCGCCGCACATTGAGACGCTCTTCCCCTGGATCACCGCCGGCAGCTTCTCCGCGCCATTCGGCTTTTATCTCGACCAGCTTTCCATGATCATGGTGCTGGTAGTCACCGGCGTCGGCTTCCTGATTCATATCTACTCGGTCGGGTACATGTCGCATGAGGGCGGATATTATCGCTTCTTCGCTTATCTGAACCTCTTCATGTTCTTCATGCTCACGCTGGTGCTGGCCAACAACTACCTGTTGATGTTCGTGGGCTGGGAGGGCGTGGGGCTCGCTTCCTATCTGCTGATCGGCTTTTACTTTCTCAAGGACTCAGCCGCCAACGCGGGCAAGAAAGCTTTCATCGTCAACCGCATTGGCGATTTTGGCTTCCTGATCGGGATGTTCCTGATCATCCAGCATTTCGGCTCGTTGAACTATGACACGGTGTTCAACAAGATCGCCGAAGGGCATTTCGCTCCTGAAACCGGCTGGGGCGTCTTCACCGTCACTGCTCTCTGTCTGCTGTTCGGGGCCACCGGCAAATCCGCCCAGGTTCCTCTCTACGTCTGGCTGCCCGACGCGATGGAAGGCCCCACGCCTGTCTCCGCCCTGATCCATGCGGCGACCATGGTCACTGCCGGCATTTATATGATTGCCCGGTCGCACGCCATCTTTAATTTAGCGCCGCATGCGCTGGAAATCGTCGCGATCATCGGCTGCCTCACCGCCATCTTCGCCGCTACCATGGGCCTGGCTCAGACCGACATCAAACGCGTGCTGGCGTACTCCACCGTTTCACAGCTCGGCTACATGGTCCTGGCTTGCGGCGTGGCTGCCTACGCGGCAGGAATCTTCCACCTGATGACCCATGCGTTCTTCAAGGCGCTGCTCTTTCTTGGCGCAGGCTCGGTAATTCACGCCATCGGCGGCGAGCAGGACATGCGCCGCATGGGCGGCCTGCGCAAGAAGATCCCCGTCACCTTCTGGGTGGTTACAATCGCGACCTTCGCCATCGCCGGCTTCCCGCCTTTTGCCGGCTTCTTCAGCAAGGACGAAATCCTCGGGGCCGTGTTCCACAGCCCTTACGGCGGGCCCGTGCTCTGGACGATTGGCGTCATCACCGCGGGGCTTACTTCTTTCTACATGTTCCGCCTCTGGTTCATGACCTTCTTCGGCGAGTACAAGCCTGACGCAGATCTGGGTGACGCACATTTAACCGCTGCCGTTCACGCTTCGCCAGCGGCGCACGGCGCTACCCCTCACGCCGATAGTCACGACGACGATAGCCACGGTCACGGCGGTGTGCACGAATCACCCTGGATCATGCTTGCTCCGCTTGTCATACTGGCCGCGCTCTCTGTCGTCGGCGGATGGGTCGGCGTCCCTCAGTTCATGGGCGGACACAATGAGATTGAGCATTTCCTGGCTCCGGCGATGGAGTCCAGATCAGCAGTCGCCGGAGAAGCCGCCGCACCGGAACACACCGAGTCCCTTGCTTCGCCCATCGGGGAGATAGGGAAGGAAAACAAAGGTACGGAAAGCACAAGCGAAGAGTGGCTCCTGGCCGGCACCTCGGTCTTCGCCGCTTCCCTCGGTCTTTTCTTTGCCTGGCTGTTCTATTACAAGCGGCGCGAGCTTCCTGACCGCATCACCACGAAAATCCACGGCATCTACACCATGGTTCTGCACAAATATTATGTTGATGAAGGCTACGGCGCGATTTTCGTCAAGCCGCTGCTGGCACTCTCCACCGTCGTCTTCTGGCGCGGTGTTGATCAGGGCGTGATCGACGGCCTGGTGAACGGCGCAGGCACTACTTCCAAAGGCATTGGCAATCAATTGCGGCGTATGCAGTCCGGCAACATACGTTCTTACGCCGCCTGGGTCGCTCTCGGAGGAGCCGCCGTGATCGCTTACATGGTCTGGCTGGGGGTGAGCAAATGAACGGGTCCATTCTCACACTCGTCACGTTCCTTCCCGCCATCGGAGCGCTCGTGCTCATGCTGATGCCGCGCAATGACCGCATCTTGCGCTGGACAGCTCTGGTTGTTTCGCTTGTTACCTTCGCCTTCTCGCTTCACCTGGTCAGGTTCTTCGACTATAGCCAGCGCGGCTTTCAACCCCAGTTCGATACCAATCACGCTTGGATTGGCCAATCCATACGCTATCACCTGGGCGTGGACGGCATCTCCATGTGGCTGGTGCTGCTCACCACCTTGCTCGTCCCTGTCAGTGTGCTGGTTTCATGGAAATCCATTCACGATCGCGTAAAAGAATTCTTTGTCCTGCTCCTGCTGCTGGAAATGGCGATGATCGGGGTCTTCCTCGCCCTGGACATGTTCCTCTTTTACGTCTTCTGGGAAGCCACGCTCATCCCCATGGCCTTGCTGATCGGCATGTACGGCCACGAGCGCCGGGTCTACGCCGCGGTGAAGTTTTTCCTGTACACCATGGTCGCCTCGGTCTTCATGCTGATTGCGATCATCTGGCTGTACACGCACAATCCGCAGCACAACTTCGAATACACGGCGTTTCGCGACGTGATTGCTCACGGAGGGTTCTCCCCTACAGCTCTGCAGTGGCTCTTTCTTGGCTTCTTTATCGCCTTCGCCGTAAAGGTACCGCTCTTCCCGCTGCACACATGGCTCCCGGACGCGCACGTGGAAGCGCCAACTGCAGGCTCCGTCCTGCTCGCCGGCGTGTTGCTCAAGATGGGTACATACGGCCTGTTGCGGTTCAACGTCGGCATGTTCCCCGACCAATCGGCTTACAACTCAAGCTGGATCAACGTGCTCGCGATCATCGGGATCATTTATGGCGCGCTGGTGGCACTGGTGCAGCCGAACTTGAAGAAACTGATCGCTTATTCTTCCGTCAGCCACCTGGGCTTTGTGGTGCTGGGCATCTTCAGCCTGACTACCATGGGCACGGATGGCGCTGTCTACCAGATGCTGAACCACGGCATCTCCACGGGCGCGCTGTTCATGCTGGCCGGCATGCTTTATGAGCGCAAGCACACCTACGAATTCAAGGAGTTCGGCGGGCTGGCTACGCCCATGCCGGTCTACGCCACGTTCTTTCTGCTCGCCGTGCTCTCCTCGGTCGGCCTGCCGTTGCTCAACGGTTTCGTCGGCGAGTTCCTGGTCTTGAGCGGCACATTCCAGAGCGCGGTTCCTCATGGCATGCTCTTTGCCATTCTCGGCTCCAGCGGCGTGATCTGGGGCGCATGCTACCTGCTCTGGATGTACCAGAAAGTTTTTTACGGCTCCATCCACCATGACGAAAACAAAGCGCTGCCGGATATCGATGGCCGTGAGCGTATCTCGCTGGTTCCCCTGGTGATCATGGCCGTGATCATGGGCGTGGCTTCGCCCTACTGGATGAAAAGCATCGAGCCTGCAGTAGTGGAGTTGGCAAAGCCTGCTGCGAAAATTGCCTCGGAAGCTAAGGCCCCGACTCAAAGCAAACTGTACGGCACGACTGAAGCTCGTGCCCTGATACGAACCAAAGTTGATGACAGGACTACTGCTGGCCTCGGAGCAGCTTCTTTGGGAAGTAAGACCGCCACGGCGGGTGGACAGAAATGAACCCGATTCACACCATTGACTACATTCGCATCCTGCCTGAGCTGGTGCTGACCGCCTTTGGCATCCTGATCATGATGGCCGATCCGCTGCTGAAACCCGGCGCGAGCCGTAAAGGACTTGGACTGCTGTCCCTGGCAGGCGCCATCGCCGCCATCGCCGCCACGTTTTGCCAGATCGCATGGCTTGCGCGCGACCCGCAATTCGCCAATCCCGGCTGGTTCGGCATGGTGCGGGTGGACAACTTTGCCATCTTTTTCCACCTGCTGATCCCGGCCATATCCGCCGTCTGTATTCTGGCCTCGCTCGAATACCTTGACGTGCAAAACATCCGCAGCGGCGAATACTACGCTCTGATTCTCTTCGGCACCGTGGGTATGGTGCTGATGTCATCGGCTGTCGAGCTGGTGCTGATCTTTATCGCCCTGGAAATTTCTTCGATCTCCACCTACATTCTTGCCGGATATCGCCGCCGCAGCGCCAGCAGCAGCGAGTCGGCCATCAAATACTTTCTGCTGGGCTCATTTGCCACGGCATTTTTCCTCTATGGCGTTGCCATGATGTTCGGCGCTACCGGCTCCACCAGCGTCCTGGAGATCAGGATGGCCCTGGCCAACGCCAACCCCGGACTCCTCGCCATTGCCGCGACGGCGCTCATGATCGTCGGTCTGGGATTCAAGGTTGCTTCCGCGCCCTTTCATATCTGGACGCCCGACGTCTATGAAGGCGCGCCCGCTCCTGTCGTCGCCCTGATGTCCACCGGCCCCAAGGCCGCGGCATTCGCCGTGCTGCTGCGTGTGCTCTTTGCCACCACGTCAACACAATGGCTGGCACTGATCTGGATCTGTGCCGCGCTCTCCATGACGCTGGGCAACTTTGGCGCACTGATGCAGAACAATGTGAAGCGCATGCTGGCTTATTCTTCTATTGCCCATGCCGGATACCTTCTGGTTGCTTTTGCCGCCAGCAGTGAGATTGGCATCTCCGCCGCCATTTTCTATACCGCCGCCTATGCCGCCATGAATGTGGGAGCATTTGTGGTGGTCAGCCATTTTGCCGCGGGTGGTGAGCGTTACGTCTCGGTCGACGACTACTCTGGTCTGGGGCGCCGCTCTCCTCTGCTCGCCTTCACCCTGACCATCTTCATGCTGTCGTTGATCGGCATACCCGCCACCGCCGGATTCCTGGCCAAGTACTATGTTTTCTCCGCGGCCCTGGCGACGCATTCGCAATCGCTGGTGTGGCTCACCGTCATCGGTCTGGTCAACAGCGCGGTGGCTTCGTATTACTATTTGCGGCTGATCGTCGTCATGTACATGCGCGAGCCAGTGATAGCGGAAGCGCCGGCGCCGGCCTCGGCGGCAACCCGCCTGGCGCTCGTGCTTGCGGCGATCGCCACCATCTACCTGGGCGTGATGCCGGGCCGGGCGCTCCACTATTCTGAAGCTGGTGCTCGCGATCTGGCTCCCGTGGCAGCGGCCGGCGGCGTGGCGCCCGCCCCTGTGTCGGCTACTCAAGCGAAATAGTCACGTCACGCCGGGCAAAGACGAGTGCGGCGGCGACCCAGCAAACCAGTGCCTGGCATGTCGCGGCAAATATGATGGTCCATCCCCCGCTTACCACCGGTTGGAATTGGAAGGTCGTCCACAGCGTACGAAAGAGAAAAGCAACTGGAAAGTAGGCCCAGGGCACATGCCAGCCTGCCTGGTCCAAAGCAATGGGCAAAAAAAGAACGGCCGAAGTGGCTGCCGTGGCAAGCAAGGGATGAAGAAACGCCGCAAAAAGCAGCCCCGCTGAAGCCGCAGCCACGCAACAACAGAACAGCACCAGCGTGATCACGGCCAGCCCGTCCGTTGCGATTCCTCCCTGCTGTCCGAGCCATGCGGCAATACCGCCGATCATCCCGCAGAAGATCGCGGCGATCAGGGCGCATCCGCACAGGATGCCGCCCAGGTACTGCCAGCGATGGATCCCTTTGGACAGCACGGCGAGGATTCTCCGCGTCTTGCGTTCCATCTGTAACGCCGGTATCGCCATCATGGTTGTCAGGAAGACGGCGTAGCCTGCATGCCAGCGCAGGAAAAACAGCACCTCTTCACGCTGCGTGTGCAACCGGTACACGCCTCCTATTCCAATCATGTAGGCGGACATTACCGCCAGCGTGATCCACTGAGTGCGGACAAAATTGATGCCGATCAGGAATATGGCTCGCATGTGTCTATTGCTTCGGCGCAGGCTTTGGCGTAAACAATTCGAGCGCTGTGCCATCCACCACCGCCAGGGCCCCGCGCGCGGAGACAGCATAGTGCACGTTGCCGCTGTGCAGCCCCACGGACATCAGCAGTTTGCCGATCTTGAGTTCGTAAAGGTCAAGACGGAGCGGCCGGGCCATGGTGATAGGGATATTTGCGGAGGTTTCCCGGTTTACAATGTGGCGCTCAAACTCAACTGCAAGGTAGTCCCCACCCCCCATCGCTGAGCCAATGAACTCCTTCGATCCGCTCTTTAACGCAAAGACCTTCCCGCCGGTCCGCTGCAATACGTAGAGATTGCCGCAGCCGATTGCCACAATCAACTGGTGGTCCAACATTGTGGCCCGGTAAGCGCACGGCTGCATGGCTGCATACCAGTCGGGCATGAACGGTGTCCAGTTTCCGTCAAAATCCAGCAGGCCCAATACAGCCCCTGCGGCCGGGACATCTGGATTGGGGCTTAGCAAGAAATGGCCGACCGCATGCCACGCAGGCAAGTACGCCGGCAGGCTGAAGGTTTTCATCAACTCGAGCGTTTCCGCGTTCACGACCTCCACGTCGGCTTGGGCTTTTTGTACGTCTGATGTGGGTGACATGGCATCGCGTTTGAAAATCTGCTGATGGACCAGCACCACCTCGTCGCCCGATGGCGAGACTCCAACCTCCCATCCTTCTTCCTGTACCTGGCGTTTCAACGGCAGCGGCCGCGAAGCCAGCCTCTCAAAGTTTGCGGAATAGAGATAGAGAACGTCGCCCGTGCGCACAATAAACTTTCCATCGCGCGTCGCCAGCACCTTGGAAGATTCGGCGTTGGTGGGAAGGTGAAGAGACTTTATGTCACTGCCGTCCTGGGCGTCGAGCGCTCTGATCTCAAGGACAAAGTTCCCGGAGCCGCCGCTGGCGTCTCGCGCGGCCAGCTTTACCGGCGCACGCGACCGGTTCACCTGGTAAACAAGAATTCTCTCAGGTGAGATGAAGACAACTCCCTGATTCACCTTCCAGGGAGCATTGATGGTGCGATCAAAGGCCTGAAACTCGTAGCGCTCCCTGAGGTCGACCTTCCACTTAGGTTCGGCGTTCTCGGTCATGCCGCGAGCGGGCCAGCACAAACAAAGCACGACCAGCAGCTTTGCCCACGTCTTCATTGTGGCCTTCCGGCGTCGTCGTGTTGCGCGCCGTGGCCGCCGCCATTCTGGCCGGCCAGCTCTACAAACAGATCTTCGAGCGTCCGGCGGATCGGGTTCACCGCCACCACCTCGCCGCCGGCCAGCCATATCTTCTCAATCGTCCGCCGCTGGTTCAGCGCGGGGACCGTGATCCTGATAAAGCCGTTCTGCGGCGTGCCTTCAAACATGAGCGCATCGATGCCCTTCGCGGTAATCACGAAACGGTCCTGCGCTTCCAGCAGCTCAGCCAGCGTGCCGACGCGGGCCACGCGTCCTCTGATCACAATGGCCAGGCGGTCGCAGATCTGCTCCACTTCCGACAGCAGATGCGAGCTGAGAAAAACCGTCTTGCCTGCCTCGCGCGCGCGCAGCAGGATCTCTCGCACGCGGACGCGCCCCAGAGGGTCCAGCGCCGAAGCCGGCTCATCGAGGATGAGCAGCTCGGGATCGTTGACCAGCGCCTGCGCCAGGCCCACACGTTGCAACATGCCGCGAGAGAACTTCCCGGCATTGCGGCCTGCGACGTCGGTCAGTTCCAGTTCCTTCAGCATCTCCGTGGTACGCTGCCGGAGCTGAGGATCACGCATGCCGTTCAGAGCACCGTAAAAGCGCACCAGCCTGGCCGCCGGGCGGTGGTAGAGAGCGACGTTCTCCGCCAGAAAGCCCACGCGGCGGCGCGTGGGCACGTGTCCAAACGCGTGCCCCAGCAGTTCGCCCCGGCCGCCAGAAGGAAACATGAGCCCCATGGCCAGGTGGATGGCCGTGGTTTTTCCTGCGCCGTTCGGCCCGATAAAACCGAATATCTCGCCTGGTTCAACGCGCAAAGAAAAATCGCGCAGGGCAGTGACCCACTGGCTCCGGAAAAAGCCGCGATATTGCTTGCTGACGTTGCTGAACTCAAGGGCAGCTGCGGGCATTTGAGTGATTTAAGGATAGCACTCGGGGCTTCGGAAAAAAGAAAAAGCCCGGTCTCTCGACCGGGCTTGGTGAAAGACTTTGCCCTTAGGCCTGTCTAAATTTCATGATCTGGAAAGCAATCACCAGCGCGTACAGCGCCAGTGACTCAATCAGCGCCAGGCCCAGCAGCAGGAAGATGAAGATTCCCGGACGAGCTGATGGGTTGCGGGCCAGGGCTTCCACCGCGGAAGCTGTCGCCTTGCCCTGTCCCAGGCCGCAGAGGCCGCCGGCAATGCCGATGGCCGCGCCGGCGCCCAGCGGGATTGCCCACAGGAATGACGTGCCGCCCGCGGCTTCTCCGCCTTGAGCGTATGCCGGCATGGCCGCGCAGAACACGACCATCGCCAGGAAGATAAACGCTGTTTTTTTGCTCATGACTCTCTCCTTATGAAGTTGCTTCCAGTGGGTGGTTGACGTCCGCCCTGGGGGACGGAGCCCTCACGCTCGAAGCGTTTTGTTGCTGTTTAGTGCTCCTCCGCCACCACGCCCGACAGATAGATTGTGGTCAGCAGAGTGAATATGTATGCCTGCAAGAACGAAACGCCCACGTGCAAGAACAGGAAGATGACGGGTATCCCGATCGGGATCAGCGTAAAGAACGCCGCTGTCACCATATCGCCGGCGAAAATGTTGGCATAAAGACGGATGGTGAGCGACATGACGCGCGCCAGCGTGCTGATGACTTCAATGGGGAAAATGATCCAGGCCATCCACCAGACGGGCCCGGCAAAATGCGCCAGGAACTTCAACGGTCCCTGCTTCTTGATTCCATGCAGGTTGTAGTAGAAAAACGCCACCAAGGCGCAGCCAAACGGCACAGCCGGGCTCACCGTAGGCGATTCGAAGGTGGGAATGAGACCGATCAGGTTCATCAGCAGGATAAAGAGAAACAGCGAAGCCAGAAACGGCGTGAATTTCTCGCTGTGGTGCCCGATGATCTCTTCGCTCTGGTTGGTGATGAACTCATGCAGGGTCTCCGCAAGATGCTGGCTGCCGCCCGGCTTCTCCACTGAGAGCCGCGAGCGCACCCAGAGGAAAACCAGCAACAGGATGGCGATCACCAGAATCTCCACCGCAACGGCATTGTTGATGGGGGCCGACGGGTCAGCGGGGTGAAAGGCCGGAGGCAGCGCTTGAAGAATAGCGTTCACCGGCCCGCCGAGGAGCCGGTTCATGAGCGCAGTAATCCACAATTGTTCCATGCGTTCAGGTATCCTGTGTTAGTAAAACCTGGAAATTAAAATCCCCGTCGAAGCGCGCCGTACATTGCGTAAGCAGCTTCAATCAGGACCGCCCCCACCGGCAGTGAAAGGCCTGCACAAAGGCCAATCAAGCTCATTGCAGAACTCTTGAATATAGCATATGCGGCCACGGCGATCAAAAGGTAACGCAGCACAAAACGCAGAACAACACCGGCTGAAGACCGCTTCTTACCCTCCACGGCAACGGCGTCAACCAGGGCCGCCAGAGTCCGCTTTAACCAGTAGAAATTGATGAGAGAGATTCCGCCGCCGACGACAAAGCTCAGGGCCATTCCGCCGCCATATTTCGCCCACAGCACCGGCATAACGGCAAGCAGAAGAACAATCATGGTCAAGAAGATCCGGCGAAAGGTGTTCGCGGGAAATGCCCCGGCGTCGCGATCTTCAACCGCCGCTGGCGTAGTCAATCCTTAAAGTCCTCGGACATGGCCATGCGGACGAAATAGACGAAGCCGGCAATGGTTCCGACGATGAGGCCTCCCAGAGAAAACGAGCGCGTGCCCAGCCAGCGGTCCAGTCCAGCCCCGATCAGCCAGCCGACCAGGGTGGCCGCCGGAATGGTGAAGCCGAGCTGAAGGTACTTCTCTGCCGTTATCCACTGCTTCTTGGGACTGCGGGGATCATCCGCCATGTGTCCATTGTGTCGCGGCGGCGGCTAGTTTGCAATGAGCGGACTGGAGCGGCCCATTTTGTGACTTGAGCCTGTTGGCCGTCTCAAGCATCCTTCCGCTTTGGCTATAATCAAATATTGGCTATGTCGCAGACCGCTCTCTATCCCTGGCTGGCTTCAGCAGAGGCCCGAACGGGCACGTATAACGGCATTGAAACATCGCTCAGCTTTGGCTCGCCCGCCAATGAGCTGGCGGCGCTGCGCTCCGGGTGTGGTGTTTTCTCCCTCGCCTGGCGCGGCCGGATCAACGTAACCGGCAAGGACCGCGTGCGCTGGCTGCACAACATGGTTACCAACAACGTGCGCGATCTACCGGTGAATCGCGGCAACTATAACTTTGTGCTGAACGCGCAGGGGCGCATCCTGGGGGACATGTACATCTACAACCGGGGCGAATCCCTGGTGCTGGAGACCGACGCCGGCCAGGTGGAGACACTGATCAACGCCATGAAGCGCTTCATCATCATGGATAAAGTTGAGTTAGCCGCCGCCGAAGGGTTGACTGCGCTGGGCGTCTGCGGGCCCAAAGCGGAGGCCGTGCTTGCAACTGCCGGAATCGACGCCGCCGGGATGGAACCGCTGGAGGTCCGGGACGTTGGGGTTGATGCGGTTGCTGCAACTTTAGTGCGCGGCCCCGAGCAAAAGCCCGGCTGGTTTGAGTTATGGCTTGATCCGAGCCAAGCGCAAAATCTCTGGAGCAAGCTGATCCACGCCGGCGCGCAGCCTGCGGGCGCCGAAGCGCTGGAGATGTGGAGAGTGTTGCGCGGCATTCCCAACTATGGCCAGGATATTCGAGATCGCGACCTGCCGCAGGAAACCGAACAGATGCAGGCCCTGAATTTCACCAAGGGATGTTACATCGGGCAGGAGATCGTGGAGCGTATCCGCTCGCGCGGGCAGGTGCATCGCAAGTTTGCCGGCTTTATCTTCGGAGATAAAGTTCGGGCAGAAAGTATCCCGGCAACAGGGAAATACGAATCCGGAGGACGGGCGCTCGCAGAGATCACATCCACGGCGCGCGTTCCTGTGCCCGGCAGCGAAAAGAGGATTGACCTTGGGCTTGGCTACGTTCGCCGGGAAGCACTGACGGCGGGGCCGAAGATTGACCTGAATGGCGTGGCAGCCACGGTGGTTGATCTTCCTTTTAAAGACCTGCCGTTTGAAGATCTGCCGTTTGAAATCTAATACACTGAGGGAGTATGGCTGAGAAAAAATCAGAGTTTGTTGTAACCGACCGCCGCAGATTTGGGACAGAAGGCGAGCCGCGCCCCGACGCTCAGGTGGCGGAAGAGGAAAAACCAGCGGCGCCGCCATCGGCAGCGCAAGCCCCGCCTCCACAGGCGAAGGCGCCCATGCCGCCCCCAGCGGGCCACACCGCGCAGGCTCCCGCAGGACAGGCAGCGGAAGCTCCGCATCAAGAAGCACCCCAGCAGGAAGAAGAGCTGCCACCGCCGCCTACGGCCGAAGAGCAACACCAACAGAATGAAGCGTACAAAGCTTCCGGCAAGAAAATTGACGACATGATTTCCGCCGCAGGCAAATCCGCGCATGGCCCGATGGAGATGACGTTTGAGCGCGTGATTGAGTCGTTTTACATGAGCGCGCTGATCCAGATGGGCGCTATCCGCCAGGAGAGCGAGCAGCCCCGCGTGGACATCATTGGCGCGCGCCAGACCATTGACTCGCTCACGGTGTTGCAGGAAAAGACCAAGGGCAATCTCACCGACCGGGAAAAGACGTTATTGCAGAACGTGCTCTTTGAACTGCGCATGGCCTGGATCGAGATCACGAACGCCGTGGCCACTTCCGCCACGAAGCCGGGAGCCGCGCCGCCGATCGATAAAAAGTGAAACCCAAAAAGTAACCCCAAGAAGTGAAGCCAAGAAATGAAAGCCATCCTCACCGTGCTGGGCAGTGGCACATCGATGGGCGTTCCCACGATCGGATGCAATTGCCGCGTGTGCACGTCCTCTGACCCGCATGACCAGCGCACGCGCCCTTCCGTCCTGGTGGAGTATGACGGCCATTCTGTGCTCATCGACACGACCCCGGACTTTCGCCAGCAGGCCATTCGCGAAAACATCACGCGGCTGGACGCCGTACTCTACACGCACGCGCATGCCGACCACATCCTGGGCCTGGACGACGTTCGCCCGCTCAGCTTTAAGCGCGAAGGCAAGATCCCGCTGTACGCGCACGAATCGGCGGCTGACAGCCTGGAAAGCATCTTTCGCTACATTTTCAAGTCTGACTACAAATTCGGGGGAATCGCACGGGTGGAGATGAACCGCTTCAACGGCGCAGTAGAGCTCTTCGGCGCGCGCTTCGAACCGGTAAGGATTGTGCATGGCGAAGCGGAGATCCATGGCTTCCGCTTTGGCTCGGCGGCCTACCTGACAGACTTCAGCGAGATTCCGGCAGAGTCGAAAGAGCAGCTGCGCGGCCTTGATATCTTATTTCTTGATGCTCTGCGCCACCGTCCGCATCCCACGCACTCCACGGTGGCAAACTCGCTGGCCCTGGTGGAGGAGCTTAAGCCGCGGCGCGCTTTCTTTACCCACATATCGCATGACCTGCCCCACCGCGAAACCAACAAGGACCTGCCGGAGCACGTGCGCCTGGCATATGACGGCCTGAAGCTGGAGTTCGATATCGCATGAAGATATTCCGTTCGCTGGAGGAAGTTCCGGCAGATTTAGGGCCCACCATCGTCAGTGTAGGCAACTTTGACGGCATCCACTGCGGTCATCAGCACGTCTTGCGGGAGGTGGTACAACAGGCCCGGAAAAACCACAGCAAGGCCGTGGCCGTGACGTTTGAGCCGCACCCATTTCGCATCCTGCGCCCTGACGTTACGCCGCGCCTGATCACGCCGCTGGAAAAGAAAGAAGCGCTGCTGGCGCAAACCGGGCTCGACGCGCTGCTGGAAATCCCTTTTACCCGCGACTTCTCCATGACCACGGCGGAAGACTTTGCCGGCAACATTCTTGCCGGCAAGCTGCATGCGAAAGAAGTGCATGAGGGAGACAATTTTCATTTCGGCCACAAGGCGCAGGGCACGACCGCAAGCCTGAAGGAACTCGGCCGTCAGTTTGGCTTCGATGTGCGCACGTATCCCGTGATGATGGTGCGTGGAATTCAGGTCTCCAGCAGCCAGGTGCGCGCGCTCCTGACCAAGGGCAAGGTCAGCATGGCCCGGCGGCTTTTGGGACGTGTCTTCAGCATTACAGGGGCTCCCGGGCGCGGGCGCGGCTACGGACACAAATACACGGTGCCAACCATCAACCTGAGCCGCTATGATGATCTGGTGCCCGGCGACGGCGTCTATTTCACCCGTACACGCGTGGACAGCGAGACTTTCAACTCGGTCACCAATGTCGGACTGCGCCCGACTTTTGGCGACGAGTCCTTCGCCATTGAAACCCACCTGCTCGACTTTCATCCTCTGGATGTCACGGCGCAAACCGAGGTGGAGATTTCATTCCTCAAGTGGCGACGTCCTGAGATCAAGTTTCCGTCGATTGAGGCGCTCAAGGAGCAGATCGGCAAAGACGTGCGGAGAGCGCAGCGATATTTTGGACTGCTGGAGAAGAGCCCTTTCACCACCGAGGCACGGAGAAGACCTTTTATCTGAAACCCGAAGCGAAGCGAGGGGTCAATATCGCAGCGACCCAGTTGACTCCCCAATCCAACTGACAGGAAGAGTAAGCAGGTTTCTTAACCTTTGAGAAGTTGGTCATGATAGGGTTCCCTCCCCTTCGACAAGCTCAGGGTCGGGATTCCAGAAAGAAGCTGTTAGAATGCCAGCGCCCATGGCTTCCATCACTCTCCCCACGTTCTCTCAAACAACCTCGGCGCAGAAGCGTACGCTCATCGCGGCAGCGCTGGGTTGGGGACTCGACGGCTTTGATGTGCTGCTCTATAGCAATGTCCAGGTCAAAGCCATGGAATCGCTGGGGATCTTTCCCACGGACCTCCACTACAAGGCAATTTCGGGGCTGCCCAATGCGTTCATGCTGCTAGCATCGGGCATTGGCGGAGTGCTGTTTGGGTTCATTGCAGACCGGATCGGCCGCACCAAAGCACTGATGTTGAGCATCCTGACTTACTCTTTGTGCTCGCTTGGCTCCGGACTTTCCACCTCGATTGTTGTTCTCATTTTTTTTCGTTTTGTCCTCGGCCTGGGCATGGGCGGCGAATGGAACACCGGGGCAACATTGGTAGCGGAGACCTGGCCTACTCATTTGCGCGCACGCGCCATCGCGATTGTGCAAAGCGCCTGGGCCTGGGGATTGGCGGGCGCGGCACTGGTCGCATGGATCGTGCTTGGCCGGCTCCATCAGAACTGGCGGATGGTTTTCTTTGTAGGCGTTCTGCCGGCGCTGGTGACGCTGTGGATCAGGAAAAGCGTTCCTGAATCCGAGATGTGGCAGCAGCACAGAGATCAAGCAACGGCCAAGGCGCCTTTCTCTGAAGTCTTCTCGCCGGGCCTGCGCAAACAGACGATATTTTTACTGCTTCTGAATGTCTTTGGACTGTTTGCATGGTGGGGCCTGTTTAGCTGGATGCCGCCTTACCTGACCTTGCCGGTGGAGAGAGGCGGGCGCGGCCTGAGCATGATGAATACTACCGGGCTGCTGGTCACGCTGAACCTGGCAGGGATGTTTCCCGGCTACCTTTGTTACGGCTGGGTTGCCGACAAGCTGGGCCGCAAACCATCGCTGATTCTGTACACGCTGAGCGCGGCGGCGCTGATTCCGTTATATGCCGCGGCGCGTACGCCCTGGATCATCCTGGTCCTGGGAGCGTTCGTCGGCTTCTTTGGCACAGGCTTTTTCGCCGGCTCGGGGATCATCGGCAGCGAGATTTTTCCTACCCGCGTCCGCGCCCGCGCACTCGGCTTCACTTACAATGGCGCGCGTGCATTGAGCTGCGTGGCCCCTTACACCATTGGCTGGGTGGGCGACAAAAAAGGCCTGAGCGCGGCGTTTCTGCTGTGCGCGATCGCCTTTGTGCTTACCGCAGTGATGGCTACACAACTGCCGGAGACGAAGGGGAAGAACCTTGAGTAACCGCAGATGAACGCACAAGGCGCAGATAAGGAAAAATCAAGGCGCAAATGCACGCGAATCACGAATCTTAGCTAAACAGCTCGCATAAAAAACCCAAACCTCACCACAGATAAAGGGTGGTGGCCTAAATGTTGCTGCTATTTTGACCCGCGCTTATAGAGGTTACTTTTGAACGCGCTGCGTCCTACTTGTCCATAAAAAACAATTTGCTTTGAGAGGAAAAAGAGTTTCGAGAGAACTCCCTGAAACAGTATTGTGAGGGCCACATCCTCGGGATGCTTCGACTCTGCGCTCGTCCCGCAAGCGGAAATCGCGCGCCGCTCAGCAAGACAGGCCAGAAAGAGCTTGGTCAAACTGAGACACTACGCATCAGTTCAGCTTCTTGATCCAGTCTGCGATTGCCGTGGTAACTTGCGGGTCTACGTGTGCCGGTTTCGCAATGTCATCGAAGGTCTGGTTCGGGGGCGCGGGCGCAAACATGTGAGTCATGCCGGGAAACAGATGGGCCTCGCTGCCGGGTTTGCTCGCGATGGCCGCTTTGAGCAGATCGTAATCCGCCACCGAAACCTGTATATCGCTGCCGCCCTGCAGGACCAACGCTGGAACCTTCGATTCGCGCAGGAGCTTCGCCGGATCGCGCGCGAGCCAATCGCGCATGTAACCGGCGGGGATGCCGTTGAACATCTCGGTGGCAGGCGCCTTCCGGACCGCGACAAATCCAGCCTCATGCTTCTTCATCGCCTCCTCAATCTCCGCATCGGACTTGCCCTCATGCTTCAACTGGAACCTGGCCTGTTCGGCCATGATCTGGTCGATGGGCCGCGCGCCGGCGGCCATCAGGATCATTCCGTGCAGCTTGGGATACTTCTGCGCGATGTAGGGCGCCATGGTCCCGCCGAGACTGTGGCCTAGTACGAAGAGGCGCGCCGCATCGACCTCCGGTTGTGTCACAGCGAAGGCCAGCGCCGCCACCGCGTCGTCCGTGACTTCCTGATCAAGCGTCAATGTCGGGACCTTGATCTGCAGCGGAAACGCGAACGTCCGCTTATCATAGCGGAGCGTGGCGATGCCGGCCGCGGCAAGCGCATGCGCGATGTCAGCAAAAGGCTTGTTGGGGCCGACGGCTTCATCGCGATCATGAGGGCCGGAGCCATGCACCAGCACTACCAGCGGAGCTTTGCCCTTGAACTCCCTTGGCAGGCAGAGCGTTGCCGGAAATTGAAATTCGGCGCTCGGGAACTTCACTTCCCGTTCGATCCAATTCACGGGCCCAGCGGGCGCCGCGTCTTTTTCGCTGAGCGAGAACCCTTCCCGCGTGACGAAGAAGTTCTGCCCTGCATTGGCAATGCGCAGTAATTCGTGAGTGGAGGCATCGAACCAGAGATCCACCCCAATTGGCGCGACGGACAAAGAATACTTGCGGGCGCGGACAGGTTTCCCGTTGAGCGTCCCGGTCTCCTCACCCGCGGCGGTGAGCTTGCCAGGGAGGGCGGCCATCCGCTGCGGCACCAGCAGCATGACGTCCGCTGATTGCAGCTTGTCCACGCAGTCGGCCATCACCTGAAAGTCGCCCGTGATGGACTTGTCCATCACGAACACGGCTGGGCTGAAGGGCACGGCCTTGTCATGCGGCTCGCCGCCGGTCAGCACGTGCATCTTGATTTGGTCGCCGTCACGCGCGGCGGAGATGGTGTGCACCTGGCCCTGGAGACGGAGTTCGAGGTCGTACTTCTGCAGCGTGCAATCGGCGGCGACTGCAAGCTTGTATGTGTAGTCGAGTGTGACGGGCCCTTGCGAAAGGCTCGTGTGGCCGGAGACGGAGGTTCCCGCCGCGCTGCGTGCAACGGTGTACTCTTCCGCACCGGAAACCACGCCGGTGATGGTGAAGCGGCCCGGTTTTTCCTGTGCGGCGGCGAATGAGGCCAGGAGAAGAACGCTAGACACGAATGAAGTAAATGCTCCGGCTTTGGCCATGAGGCACCTTTATGCGGGACAAATCAGAGAAAAGATGATCAGCCGCAAACCCAACGCGCAGAGTATAGCAGGGATGAATGCCCGTAATGGTCCACATTCACCGTAGAAGTGCTTTAATCTTGTTTATCCCGTCAGCGCTTATCTCTGCGCTAGACGAACGTCGGTGTATCTTTTGTGCTCCTCAGGAATTTTTAAGTAGATAGAGTTCCCTTGCTTCGCTCGGGATTAATTCACGATTAAGAAAGGACATCCGCCGGCATCGCCGCATTTTTCTTGGGCCGGCGATTCGCCTGCAATATCTTCTTCCTCAGCCGCAAGGACTTTGGCGTGACCTCAACCATCTCATCGTCGGCCACGAACTCAATCGCTTGTTCCAGTGTGAGGTTCTGGAACGGCACCAGACGGATTGCTTCGTCGGCCGTGGAAGCGCGCATATTTGTAAGCTTCTTTTCACGTACGGCATTTACATCGAGGTCGACCTCGCGGGCGTTTTCGCCGACGAGCATGCCTTCATAAAGCTCCACGCCAGGGCCCACAAAGAGCACTCCGCGTTCCTGGAGGCTCCACAAGGCGTATGCGGTAGAGGTGCCGTTGCGGTCCGCCACCAGGGCGCCGGTCATGCGGTGCGGTATCTCGCCCAGCCACTCGGTATAACCGCCAAACAGCGAATTCATGATGATGGTGCCGCGAGTGTCCGTCAGCATCTCCGATCGCAACCCGATCATGCCGCGGCTGGGGATGGTGAATTCCATGCGCACGCGGCCTGAGCCGTGATTGTGCATCTTCACCATCTGCCCTTTGCGCTGTCCGATCTTTTCGATCACCACGCCAACGAACGCGTCCGGAATGTCGACTGTCAGCTTCTCTTGCGGCTCCATCAGCTTGCCGTCGATTCTCTTGGTCACGATCTCCGGCTTACCCACCATCAGCTCATAACCTTCGCGCCGCATGGTCTCGATCAGGATAGAGAGTTGCAGTTCGCCGCGTCCCAGCACCTTGAAAGAATCCGTGGCGTCGGTTTCTTCCACGCGCAGGGACACGTTGGTGAGCAGCTCTTTTTGCAGGCGCTCGCGCAGGTTGCGCGAGGTAACGTACGTCCCTTCGCGCCCGGCAAAGGGCGAGGTGTTCACCGTAAACTGCATGGCAATGGTCGGCTCGTCGATTACGATGTGCGGCAGCGGCGCGGGATTTTCAACGTTGGTGATGGTCTCGCCAATGCCGATTCCCTCCACGCCGGCGATAGCGACGATATCGGCCAGCTCGGTCTGCTCAATGTCCACACGCTTGAGCCCGCTGAAGGAAAACAGCTTGGTGATCTTCACCTTCTGCAGCGATCCATCCAGCTTGGCGATGGCGACATCTTCTCCGTTACGCAACTGTCCGTTGAAGACCCGAGCAATCGCCAGCCGGCCCAGATAGTCGCTGTAATCCAGGTTGGCCACCAGGATCTGCAGCGCATTGGCAGCCTCGCCCGCGGGCGGCGGCGTGCTGGCAAGAATAGCGTCGAACAAGGACCGCAGGTCCTCGCCCGGAATGCTAATGCTGGTGGAAGCGGTTCCCGCTTTTGCGTTGGTATACAGCACGGGGAAATCCAGCTGGTCCTCGCGCGCGTCAAGATCGATAAAAAGATCGTAAAGTTCGTTCAGCACTTCCTGCGCCCGGGCGTCAGGGCGGTCGATCTTATTGATCACCACTACCGGCGGCAAACCGGCTTCCAGGGCCTTGCTCAGCACATAGCGCGTCTGCGGCAGAGGACCTTCGCTGGCGTCTACCAGAAGCATTACGCCATCCACCATTTTCAGGGCGCGTTCAACTTCGCCGCCAAAATCGCTGTGGCCGGGCGTGTCTACAATGTTGATCTTGACGTCGTGATACCAGATAGCGGTGTTCTTGGCCAGAATAGTGATGCCTCGTTCGCGCTCCAGTTCGTTGGAGTCCATCACGCGCTCCACCACGGCTTCATTGGCGCGAAACGCGCCGCTCTGGCGCAGCATGGCGTCTACCAGCGTCGTTTTGCCGTGGTCCACGTGCGCGATAATTGCGATATTGCGAATCCTGGAATTCAAATCGGTCTCTTGACTCTCTAAAGAATGGATTAGCTTTCATTCTATCTGGAATTGAGCGCCGATGCGTGACGGCGATGCGCCCCACAAGAAAAAACGGACGGCACGATCTGCCGTCCGCATCCGTCTTCTATCAAAATTCTTAGTGGGAAAGCGGCTTGTTAATCTTGATCCGGTCGTCCACTCCCACAATCGCGCTTTCATGAACCGGCTTGTAGCCATCTTTTTCGATCGTGATGTCATAGTTGCCGGGCTCTACCTGGACTTCCAGCGGCGTGGTCTTTTGCAGAGGCGTACCGTTGATGGTGACTTGCGCGCCTTTGGGCTCAGACTTGATTTCGATCCGCGCCATGCCTTGCGACGAGCCGCCTCCCCCAAAGACCTTGCCGACGCCTCCGCCCACGAGCCTGATATTGTCGGTGCGGCCAGCCGCCATCAGGCTGGGCGCGTAGTTGACCGACTGGCCGGCGACCAGCTTGAGTTCGGTTGTGGCGTCAAGAAAGCCCTGCTTGCGGACCAGAATGCTCTGCGTTCCCGGCTCGACGAGAAACTCTATCGGGGTAACTTTGCCGGTGTCTTTGCCGTTGATCCAGATTTGCGCGCCGGCGGGCTTGCTTGCCACGGTCACAAATCCCTTGACCACAGTCATGCGAACGTCGAGCGGCGTGCGCGCTCCTGGAGCCACCTGTACGGTGCGCGTCTCTGTCGCATAGCCAGGCATGCTGAACGTGACTTTGTACGTTCCCGGAGGCAGCGCCGGTACGGTCTGCGGCGCTTTCCACGACTGTCCAGCGCGCCCTTCAATCTCCACCGTGGCGCCCATCGGCATGGAAGAGACGATCAACTGTCCTTCACTCGGCGCAGGCGGCGCTACCGGAGCCGCTGCCGGCGCGTTCCTGGACGATCTGCTCGGCCGCGCTGCTGATTGCGTATGCGTCTTTCCTTGTGCTTCCTGTGCCTGTTGCCGGCTGAACGGAGCCGGCGTACTCCCGGCCGACTGCGTCGTCGGAGCTGTCCCATCTTCCGCGGGAAGATCGGCAGCAGGATGACGCTGGAAGATCATCGCCAATCCAACAATCAGACAAAGGCCGCCGACCACGCCTCCCACCAGCTTCCAGTGATTGGCCGTGCTCACCGGCGCTCTTGGCGCTGTCTGCTGCGCGGCAACGCGTGTCGTCCCAGGCGCAGGCGTTTTGATCACCTGGCTCGCGGACGGCGACGGCATCGCCTTGAATGACTGGCTGGCGTTCGGCCCCGGACCGCCCTGGTATGCAGGTCTTGATCCTGTAGCATTGGCCGCCGCAGGCCCCTGATAAGCAGGCATCGATCCCGTCGAATTGGCGCGCGGAACCGGTTGGAACTTGGCCGCTTCTTCCAGCGCGGCAAAAAACTGCTCCCCGCTCGCGTATCTATCCGCCGGATTCTTGGCCAGCGCCTTCAGCACTACATTCGATATCTGTTCCGGCACTCGCGGGTGCGCCATCTGCATCGGGTGCGGATTAACATCCGTGATGGCGCGGTCCACCTCGCCCAGATGAGGCCCGTGAAACGGACTGCGCGCCGTATACAGCTGGTAGACGATCGTCGCCAGGCAGAAGAGATTGGCCGCCCGGTCCGAAGGCTTGTTCTTCACCTGCTCCGGCGAAAGATACGGCTCGTTCTCAAGCTTTTTGGTTGGCGACTGCGTCAGCAGGTGCTTGTCGCGCAGCAAACCAAAATCCAGAATTTTTATCGTGCCATCGGGCAGGACCTTGATGTTGTATGGGTTCAGGAAATTGTGGAAGACGCCTTTGCTGTGCGCATAATCCAGCGCCACGCAAAGCTGCTTCGTCAGTTGCAGCACCTCGCTCATCTCCGGCTGGCGCTTGGACATCAGCTCCTTGAGCGTCTGCCCCTCAATGAACTCGGCCGTCATGAACACGGTAAAGTCTTTGTAGCCGCAAGTGTAGAGCCGCGCAATGTTCGGATGGTCCAGCGCGCTGGCCGCCTTGGCTTCGGCAAGGATCTTCTGGATCAGTTCGTTGGCATCGTCCAGCCATTCCGGCACGTCAAACTTGCGCAATACGACGGAACGGTTCTGCTGCGGGTTTCTGGCCTGGTGGACCACGCCCACGCTTCCACGGGGCAGCTCCTTGACCAGCTCCAGGCTGGCCGTGCGCGGAGCGGCAGCTGTGGCTGAGGCCGTGGCGGTGGCATCTGTTGCTGTGGCAGTGCCAGTTGCGGTAGCGGTGGCGGTGCCTGTGGCGGTATCCGGGTTTTCCTGCATCGTGGGGTTCCTGTGCAAGTCCGGGAGGAGGAGGACGTGTGCATCTTACCCCGAAGTCCCTCCAGACGTGCCCATAAGAACACTGCCCAGCTGTTACCGAGGTAATTGCGGAATCTCACCCTGAGACCGCAATTGGTGGCTTTTAAGCCCTGTGGATACAATGGGTTACGGACGACTCTGGAGAGATATGGGGCAGGAAAGACAGGCGACTCGTGCTTTAGCGTGAATCGCCTGTTTATGAGTGTGGCTATGGGCGCCTGGTTCGAGTGGAATGTTCTTCGGGTTGAGCCCTGAGCTGGCCAAAGCGTTCGGCATCGTGCTCTTCTCGTCCGGCAAAGAGGCGAAGCAGATCACGGTTCGCGATGGCGCGAAGTTCTTCCGTGCGGTTGCGGAAGTCAGGCAGGCAGTCGTGAGGAAAGATGCCCGGTTTTTGCAGACGGTCTAGCCTTTGCAAGCGGTCAAACGCAGCCAAGGCAATGCCATAGCCGCGGTTCAGGTGTCGCAGGGTCTCAAAGAGTTGGGATTTGACTTGCGGATCGGGGTTAGGGCTGCGGCGCGAGAGTTTGGGGCCCCCGGTACGCGCGTTTTTCGCGTGTTGTGGCGTGAGTTGCGCCAAAGGATTGGAGCGTTTAGCTTTATCGATAGCCATCGTTGCCTCTCATACAGGTGATGTTGGTTAGGGCGCGTTCGGTGCTGAACACACCGGGCGCTGCCCGTTACGGTTAAGGTTTATTTCTTCTTGGTTTTGGTTCCCTTCTGTTTGGCCCGTAGCTTTTGGTAGCGGGTCTTCCTGCCGTTGGCGATCTTGGGCAGGAGTTTGCGGACATGTTCGATCTCGGCCTCGGTCCAAGCATGTACCCGAAAGTCGCCCAGATAGATCGTTTTGGGGGCGGGCACCTTCTTGGCCGTTATGTACCGGCTAAGCGTCGCTTCAGTGATCCCAAGCTTCTTCGCCACCTGCCGAGTTGAGAATGTCGTCATTCAGTATCCAATGATACTGATAGATCATGCCTTGTCAAGCAGAATTAGCGCGTGGCGTCAAATCGCCCTTGCTGCGAAGCGAACAAAACAAGAGCCAACTGCTAAGCAAGGGACGGCAGCGCTTTGGTACACAGCCAGAAAGAACAAACGCAGGACTAGGCACCGAGGCTAATCCGTACCTTTGCGAATCAGTCCTCTCAGTCGGCTCGCACCGGCATAGCCCAACTTAGCCAGCTCGTTGCAGATTCTGAGAAGAATTCGCGTGTCAACATTGGATGTGGCAATCTTTTCAAAAACTCTATCGATCCGGTCAAAGTCGTAGATCTCCGCGGTGCTTTTTTGTAGTAGGAATAGAAGCAGCCGAGCAACGGAGTGCGGATGTTGCTCAGGCAGCGCCGTGTCGGCTAGCTCATAGTAGAGAAACGAGTGCTGCAACTCCATCGATGGCCCGCCGCAAATCTTTTCGACGGCTTCCGGAAAAACTGGCTCTAGGTGAAGGCTCCATTCAGCCATCTCCCCAGCCTCGACCGCACTCAGGGGCATCGGTTTGCCATCAATTCGGCTCTGCCAATACTCTCTCATCCAACTATCCCATGCCTTCCGTTTCGCGGTTTCCTTCATCTGTTTCAACATCATGCGAACATCCCCTGCCCACTCCTTGCGTTGCTTAGGACCGACGCTTTGCAGAAATCTCTTGAGCCAACCGTTCTGGACTGGATTGATTGAACCGAAGCACGCGATAGCAGCCAGATGTTCACAGAATCTTCTTTGTGTGTCCTCCGCCTCAGACCCAATCGTGGCGTATAGCTTTTCATACAGCGGCAGAAGGCTCGGGAGCAGATCGTCGGACCATCTGCCCCAGCAGAGATATCCATGCCAACATTGGATTGCTCGTCTGGGATTCTTGGAGATGTCCAGCAACGGAAGGATGTTCTGCTGGGCCCATGCCTGATCTGACGAGAAGAAAAAATGAAAATGAGAAGCGAATACAACGCGAGCGAGTTCGGCACCAGCGTTCAAATCGTCTCTCAAGATCGGCTCAAAGAGCAGCTTGCATTGGACAGGGATATCTTTCCATGAATCCCCTGATTGCATACGCAACCGAGAGATTAGGTGAAGCCAGAACTCCGCTAAAATGCCAGATGGATCATTTATTGCTAATTGCAGCCAATCCTCTGATTTTTCCCGCTTCTCCTGTGGCTCACTAGTGAGAGCCGTCCACAGCTTTCCTGAGACCTCGAACGCCAGTAAAAGACAGTTGTCCGGTATCGCATTCTTTGGTTTCTTGATTCCATTTTCCAAGAAAACTGCGACCTGGGAGCCAATTGCCCTTAGAATTTGCTCCTTGTCGCGCAGGTAATGAAGTGTTTCTGACCACTCGCTATCGCTCAGATCGCGCAAGTTCCATCCGTCGACAACACTCCGCCACAGGTCTGAATCCCAAAGGACACGTGTTTCTAGGGCCTCGGCAAGATTCTTGCCCCACTCAAACGAACGCGCTGTCGCAGCCTGCGCCGTTGAAAGCAATCCGCTTCGGTTCGGGCCGATGAATGAATTCTCTTCGAAGGAGAGCAGGAAACTCATTTGCTCTTCTGGTGTCTTAGAGAGCATTTCCTCTACCGTTGTTGGACTCTGAAAATCTACATTTGTGACCGGCCCAATCACAACGTCTAAGTCTGGGTGTTGCCTCGGCCTAAATTCCGGGTGAGCGGTGGTGATTCTGTTTAGCTCTTCTTTGACTAGCAGACAGTCCGGCGAGGATTTCTGAAGCCACACTAAAATGTTATATGTCTGATAGGCTTTGCGATTGTTTTCTTCGTCAGCTCGTGGCACATTTCCCCGCTTGAGCCAGCAAGGCGGTCTGCAATTCATTAGAGGCCCCTGCATAGCAGTCCTCCAGCAGAAGGAAGACTTCATGTTTGACGCCGAACGCCCATAGCAGATTTCTTTCAAGGAGCCAGCCGAGCTTTTTATCCGCGCTCCAGTGCGCATTCTTTGCAACGCCGTATACCGCTAGCCGCTTGAGCAGGCGGCATTCGGCAGAAATCCACATTTCAATAACGGAATCCGCTTTTGCCGGGTTCTTTTCAATATGAAAGTTAAGAATGTCTCTGCCAGCGTCGACAAGAACATCGATCACGTTGTAGATACTTCCAGGTTTTTCGATTACATTCGGTGAGAATTAAGCTGATCCCACCTCTCGTGCACTTTATCAAAGCATTGAAGCATTTGGTGACCGTGCTGCAAGTTGGATGTCACTATCCAGAGCAACGGGTCGGCGAAGTAATCCAGCCTTGGTACGAAAACCGAATGCCAGTTCTCGCGAAGCCAATAATCACCGCCTTCCGCTGTCACCTCTATGCCAACCCTCTCATTCTCACTTTCGATGGTTTCAAACCAAATATCTTTCTTAAGCACGATGCGAAGCTTAGTGAGATGATTAAAAAGAAGAACTGCGGTCGGCGCATTCTCGGGCGATCCCAGCCTTCTGAGTATGTAATCAAGAAGGTGCGAGCCCCCAGGCGGAACAGAGTTCAAAAGAATTGGCACCCAACGTCCAAAGATCTCCGGGGGCGGTGGGGGATCCTTCTTTCGGAACAGTTGAAGTACAATACTGTGCCACAACCTCGCATTTAAGAATTGCCCGTTCCTAAGGACAACGGCTAATGCGTCGTCCAGGTGCTCGCAAACAAAGTTCTCGGCGAACCAAGAAGCAAGCTCACCGTCCGTTGCATTGGTCGCCGAACCTGGAAGAAACAGCCGTTTCAAATAGTCTTTGCTTTCGAGCCATCGCAGCCAGTCAGGGCGCCGGGCATACCGCGTGAAGAACCGCGTTGTAGATTCTTTCCTGAGGGACTCTAAAACGTAATCCAAGTCCTCTGGATCCAGGCTAACGGGCAGTTCCACAATTTCTTTGATCTTCTGCTCTTGATCCAAAACTCCCCGCTCGGCCATGTCGGCCCAGGCGGCGCAAACAGCGCCAACCGCTGAATGCCTGTTGTCACCGGTCCCGTTTGGATAAGCAATTGGCTTTACCCCAAGGAATGTCCACCGCTCGAAGTCGTCCTCCCGAGCGAGTGCAAAGCGCCTCGGCCTGTCCGACTCCGGAGGTAGGCCGCGTGCCAGATAATTCATTACGGGGTCGCTATGGCTGTACCCAACAAAAAGAACTATATAGCGGCTAAAGAGCCGTTGCAGGAAGCGCCTTGCCCATCCCTCGGTCAAATATGCTCTTCCAAAATCAGCGTCTGTGAGCACAAGCCTCTCTGCTGGCTTGTCAACGCTGCCATGTAGGTACACCAGCCCACTGAAGCCATCCCCGAGTGGGAGCGCGGGCGCGAAATACGACTCGAAGGCATCTTTGAAAACCAGGTTTGCAGCGGACGTAAAGTGGGGATCGAAATTTGTAGTAATCACCTTGATTGCGCCAGCAGAGCCAAACAATCGCAACAAATTTGCATGAAGCGGGTTTGGTTTCGACGTTGGATCAGAGAGAATCCTGCGGACAATCTCATGAACCGGGATGCCGTGCTTCACAAGCCTGCCTAGAAATCGGTCGACAGGCTCGCGATACTCGCTGCTTCCCGGAGCGCGCTCACGAACCAACGCTCCCTGGGCAACGTCCTCAGCTAGCTTGTCAAAATTTGGGTAGTTCGAAGGGGGCGGCATTGAGACACCGGCCCCCGCAAACACTACGAGCGAGCCGTTCTCTTGAGCTTCAAGCAGCGTGCCTGGGAGATCAACACCCCTAATAAGCATGTCTTAGTCTATCTCCCAACCCATCAAGTGCAGTCACGATCTCCACGGTACGTTCGCGTATCATACCTATAGCTTTTCCCCTTCGCTTCCACACCTTCCGTCCCAAAGGCAATTTGCCCTTCATTCATAATCCGTCAGAAAACGACATCACAGCCGAGGGACAGTTGTGCCACGCGAGTTTCGGTAGGCACAATATTCTATTTCGCTATTGATTTGTAGGCGAACAAAAGGTAGTATGAAAGCGGCCTTTGGCTATTGGCCTTTAGCTAACCCCAAAAACCAAAACCTCGATGCTTCCTGTGGAGAGCAAAGAGCAGCAGATTTGACGCGATTTGAGGTCAGTTCGACGCGATTGGGACCTGATTCAGGGGCTGATTTCCTGGGATGACTGGAGCTAAGCCCTTTGGAATCATAGTTGGAGGGCATGGGGGGTGGGGTAGGGGCGAAGAAATTGCCAAAATTGCCATAATTTGTAATCGCCGGAATTGGAAAACGTAATGATGAAAGACGGATACAACCCGGAACACCCAGAGGAGCACTGAAAAGCACCGGAGGCGCGGTATGCCTATTACCGGCGGTGCCAGATATTCCGCAAGGGTGGCGAGCAGTGCAAGGCCCCGGCGGAAAAGGGCGCGCACATCTGCTACGCGCATGCCGGACAGAGGGCGATGGCGCTACGCCGGGAGCGGGAACGGCGGGTGGTGTTGACGGAGGCGGTAGCGCAGATGCGGCGGCGAGGCAAGCCGGAATGCGAAATGGCCGACCTGTTCATGGATTTCAAGGGCATCCAGGTAACGCTGGCGGTGATGGCGCAGGCGCTGATTGACGGCAGGATTGATTGCAAGACAGCGGGACGGTTGGCGGTGGAGCTACAGATGATGTCTAAGCTTTTGTGGCTTTACCACAAGAAAACCAAAACCTTACCACGGATTAACACGGATAACGCGGATCTGAAAGAGCCAGCGGAAGAGCCAAAGTTCACCGCGGAGGCGCGGAGACGCGGAGAAGAGCCGGGGTTGCCGCAGATTTACGCAGACAAACGCGGATCAAGCATAGAAAAGGCTTCAACCATAAAGGACACTAAGGAGCACGAAGGGCGCAAAACCTTACCACGGATTAACACGGATAACGCGGATCTGAAAAAGCGAGCCAAGACGGAAACAACAAGTCTCACCACGGAGGCGCGGAGACGCGGAAAACAGCCGAAAGCAGGAGAGAATTGGGCCGCGAATGAACGCGAAGAGACGCGAATTGCCTTGGCAGCAGAGGTACTGGCATTCGGGGACAGCCATGGGTGTCGCGACGGCCCGCGTGAGATGGCGAGAGCGGCTTGAGGCTCGGACAAGTTTTGGACAATTCTAGTTTGGATGTTGCTGGCTGATATCAGCCGGAAGAAGGTCTTTGACAACTTAATTGCCTTCGGTTTGCCAGATATAGGCGCCCATCCTCTACTGCTTTTGAGCGACAGGAATCTTCCTCTCGAAGAACTCCGCTTCCGCCTTGTAGCCCCGAACCCAGGTCTTCCACAGCAGGAAGTCATGGATCTCGTCGGGAAAGATGATTTGCTCGATCTCTACATTCTGCTGGCGCAGCCGCTGCACCAGGTCAGTGGTCTGGGAGAAGGGCACGTTGCGGTCGTCGTCGCCATGCATGAAGAGCACCGGCGATTTCCATCCCGCCACGAACGCCACCGGCGACGAATCAAACGCCAGCTTCACCGCCTCTTTGTAGTCCGGGGCGTCTTCGCCCAGGCGGCGGCCCAGCAAGGCAGACCAGTCATGCACGCCGTGGAAGTCGACGCCGGCGGCAAAGATATCTGAGTTGCGCGAGAGCGCCAGCGCCACCAGCAGCCCGCCGTAAGAGCCTCCCCAGATGCCGATGCGCTTGCGGTCGACGTAGGCGAGCCCCTGCAGGTACTTTGCTCCGGCCACCACGTCTTTGTATTCGGCCGAGCCGCGCCAGCCGCTGTTGGCGGGCTCACGGAAAGCGCGTCCATACATCGCGCCCAGGCGATAGTTCACCGAGAGCACCACATAGCCCAGGCTGGCCAGATATTGATTCTCAGCGTAAGCGTTGTGGTAATAGTACATGTAGTGGAAGCCGGGCATCATCTGCCGCGGCGGTCCGCCGTGAGCGAAGATGAGCGCCGGGGCCCCCGGCTGCGTGCGGCCTCGGGGCACAAAAAGCTGGCCGTGGATTTCCAGGCCATCGTCGCTGCGGAAGGTCACGGTTTGCGGCTCCACCAGTTGCGCCGAAGGAAAATCTTTTGGCAGCGCTTCGGCGGCGATCATCTCGCGGCTGGCCGGCAGAGCCTCTGTCTTGACCACAATCCGGTAAGGCATGGCCGGCGATGTCGCGGTTGATCCGAAGCAAACAATCGTCTTGCCATCGGCCAGCATCACCGGATGCCACTCGATGGTTTTGCCCGTAGTCAGGGGGCCACGCTTCAGGTTCAGTGCATTCGCTCGAGTAACGTCTTGCAGAATGGATATCGAGATATGCCGGCGCTCCACGTCTCCATCGTTCGAGGTGTACAAGACCGCATTCTTGTCTGTCGCCAGTTCCACGTCTTCCACGTCGAACTCTCCCGGCGTGAGAAGTCGTGGCGCGCCGCCGCCCGTCGAGATTGCATACAGATGGTTTCGGCCGTCCTGCTCGGAGCAAAAAACAATGCGCCCGCCTTCGGCAAACTTCAGCGACTCGGCCGCAAACGGCGGCAGAGAATCGTTCATCGCCTTGCCGCTGTGCCACAGCTCATGCGCTTGCACTGTTTCGGCATCGGCCAGCCAGATGGCCCACGGCTGCGGACGCCTTGGAATCAGCGGCTGATGGCCCTGCGCGCCGCCAACGCGGATAAACACAAGCTGTTTGCCATCGGGCGACCAGCGCGGCGCAAAATCGCGATCGACGCTGGGCGAGACATAACGCACGCGCTGCTCGGCAACGTCAAAGATCGCGATGAAGGCATGGTCTCTCCGGCCGGAGCTGAAGGCGATGTGCTTGCCGTCGGGCGACCACTGTGGCTCGCCTTCATCGCCGCGCAGCTCGGTCAACTGCCGCGCCGGCTTGTCGCCGGAGACGCTCGCGGTCCACAGGTGATGCTTGGCTCCCACCCAGACCCCCGTCAGCCCATCGGGCGAAATCTGAATGTCTTCGCAATCTTCTTCCGGACAGCCCATATCGCCGAGCAGTCGCTGCTTGCCTGTCTCCACTTCCACGGCCCACACCTGCTGCTTGGGCTCTTTGATCTCAGTAGAGGGATTGGCAACGTGGCCTTCGCTGCTCAGCTCAGAGCCGCGAGCATAAAGCGCCGTCTTGCCGTCAGGCGTAAGCTTCACGGCGAAGATGTCCTGGCCGTCGTCACCCTGGTAATGCGTAATCTGGCGCGCGGCAAAATCGGGGGCGTCAGCCACCCATATGTTGCGCTCTCCCTTGCTGTTGAAGACCCAGGCAATGCGGTTGGCCTTCGCAGCCGAGGTCAGCCCCGTGGGAAACGGCGAACTCATCACCTGTTCCACGGTGAAGCTGGGCTTTTGCGCAATCGCGATAGCTGCAAAAATCAGAATGAAGAAAAGGAGCCGGAGATGTTTCATAAATTCGACATCATACCAGCCCGCTGATGGCAATTTCGCTAATTCGATGGAGGGCTACCGCGGCTTTTCCAGATAACTGGCTACCAGCGCCGCGCAGGCCTCCACAAATTGCTGGTCTTCCGCGGTGAAGGTATTAGCGAAATAGCTGTTGATGTCGATCTCGCCGTAAAGCGAGCCTTTCGTGATGACCGGGACCACGATTTCCGACTTCACCAGCTCCGATCCGGCAAGGTAGCGCGGATCGTTGGCCACGTTGTTTACGACCACGGTTTTCCTGGAGGTGGCCGCCGCGCCGCACAATCCTTGATGGAGTGAAATGCTTTCATGCGGCTCAAAGCTGCCCACATGCGGACCCAGAACCAGGTAGCCCGGCCGCGCCTTATCGACCAGGTAAAACCCGACCCAGTTATAACGCGTCATGGTGTCGTGCAGGCGCTGGACAATCTGATCCATCAGCGCATCCACCGTCCGCGCGGACTGCGCAACATAACCAAACTCTTTGAGCAAATCCTGGTGCTTTGACATCTTCTCTGTACCTGGATTCTGTTGGTTCCCGGGGCCTTCTTGATGCTTTTATATCGCTACAAGGAGTCTTGGGCAATGTCATTGTGGGTTCGTGCGGCCAAAAGCCCGTGTCCTGCCAACGGACCGGTCGCTGGTCGTTGGATACCGGACATTTTGGCCAAGGCAGATCAGGGAATAGACTGGCGCTTTCCCATCCGCTAACTTTTCTTTTCCATGAACTTTCCCACCAGCGCGGCAATCTCCTCAGCGAAAGCCTGCTCCGCTTTGGTAAACGTGTTAGTAAAATAGCTTTCAATGTCGAGTTCGGCCACCAATTCATTCCGGGCAAAGATCGGGGCAACCAGGTTGGCCTTCACAATTTCGGATCCGGAGAGGTAGCGCGGGTCGGCGGCCACATCGTTAACCACCACTGTTTGCCGGGTCATGGCAGCCGCGCCGCATAGTCCTTTGTTAATCGGGATGCGTTCATTAGGACTGAAGCTGCCCACATATGGCCCCACTACCAGGATCCCCGGATCGGCCTTGTCCACCAGATAAAAGCCAACCCAGTTGTAGCGTGCCAGTTGATCGTGCAGGCGCTGTGAAATATGGGTCATCAGCGCCGCGGAATTGGAAGCAGTTTCTGCAAAATGGCGGAACCCCTGGAGAAGTTCCTGGTGTTTTGACATGTTCGTTGGTCCTGGGCGATCGCAAAAAGATTGTCCCTGTTATAACTCGCAGGGGCTTGCCGGGGCAACGCTATTCTTAGCTTCGCGTTCACACATCGTGTGCCTGCTCTGCTGCTTCCATGTTTCGATACGGGACGTCTAATTTGAAAACATCCGCTGCACCCTTTACTCTTGAATTTGGACACGCTCATGAAGATCGCTCTCCCCCGCAAACTTGCTATTGTTCTCTGTTTTTTTTCCATCGCCATCGCTCTCCGGGCCCAGGACATCGCTTCTTTTGAAAAGCGGATCACGGTCAAAAAGCTCGCCAACGGCCTTACCGTCGTGATCATGGAGCGCCCGGAAGCTCCGGTCTTTTCGTTTTATACCCACGTTGACGCCGGCTCCGCCCAGGAGGTCCCTGGCATCACCGGCCTGGCCCATATGTTTGAGCACATGGCCTTCAAAGGCACGCATGAGATCGGCACCAAGAACTGGCCCGCGGAGAAGGCCGCACTGGAAAAAGTGGAGACGGCTTACGCCGCGTATCTCAAGGAGAACCTGAAAGAAGTGGGGCGTGACGAAAAGAAGGTCGCCGCACTGGAGAAGGCCTGGCAAGACGCTGTAGCAGCCGCCGATGAATTTGTCGTCCCCAACCAGTTTGGCGAGATTGTGGAAAGCCAGGGCGGCGTGGGCCTCAACGCCTCCACGGACCGCGACGAAACAACCTACTATTATTCATTCCCGCAGAACCGCCTGGAGCTGTGGGCCTACCTTGAATCAGAGCGCTTCCTGGAACCGGTGATGCGCCAGTTCTATAAAGAGCGCGACGTCGTGTTTGAAGAACGGCGCATGAGCGTGGACAGTTCGCCCCAGGGCCGGCTGCTGGAACAGTTCCTGGGTGCGGCGTATATCGCTCATCCGTACGGTCGCCCGGTCGTGGGCTGGCCTTCTGACCTGCACGCCTTTTCCGCCACCGATGCCTTGAATTTCTTCCACAAATATTATATTCCCGCCAATATGGTGGTCGCGGTGGTGGGTGACGTGAAGGTCGCCGAGGCCATGCCCATCATCGAGAAATATTTTGGCCGCATTCCCGCGCGCCCCGCACCTGAGCCCCTGCGCATCAAGGAGCCTCCGCAGCAGGCCCTGCGTGAGGTTATGATTCACGACCACAGCCAGCCGCTGTACGTTGAAGGCTATCACCGTCCGGACTTCCGCGACCCGGATGACTCCGTCTATGACGTGATGTCGGACTTGCTTTCCAAAGGCCGCACTTCACGGCTCTACCGCTCGCTGGTGCGCGATAAGCGTATTGCCATCGCCGCGCAGGGCGGCACCTTCCCCGCTAACAAGTACCCCAGCCTGTTCTTCTTCTTCGCCGCTCCCGCGCAGGGTCACACTGCGGAAGAGATGGCCGCGCCGATTCATGAGGAGATCGAAAAACTGAAGACGCAGGACGTGACCGACGAGGAGCTCAAGTCCATCAAGACCCGCGCCAAGGCCGATCTCATTCGCGGGCTGGGCAACGACCAGGGCCTGGCCTTCCAACTGGGCGAGTACCAGGCGCTCTACGGTGACTGGCGTGAACTCTTTCGCCAGATCGATGAGATTGAAAAAGTCACCAAGGCCGATATTCGCCGAGTCGCCAACAAAACTTTCCGTGAGGAAAACCGGACCGTCGCAACCATGGAGACTGAAGCGCCCAAAACCACGCCCGCCAAAGGAGAGCAGCAATGAACCAGTTGAGGACGTTGCTCTTTGCGCTCTCCGTTCTGCTGTTCAGCGCCGCGCTCGCTACCTCGCAAACGGCCAAGCCGGCAGAGTCGGCGCCCAAGCCTTCCGGTACGGTCGCCACCTCATGGCAGAAGGTTCCGATTCCGCCTCTGCATCCATTCAAGCCGCAGGTGCCGCGGCGCGTGGAGCTGGCCAATGGACTGGTGATTTTTCTCCAGGAAGACCACGAACTGCCGGTGATCGATGGCACCATCCGCATTCGCGGCGGCTCGCGTGAAGAGCCTGCGGACAAGACCGGCCTGATCGCTCTCTACGCCGATGTCTGGCGCACCGGCGGCACCAGGAGCAAGACCGGAGACGAGTTGGACGATTTCCTGGAATCTCACGCGGCTCGCGTTGAAGCGTCAGAGAGCCCGGACTCCACTTTCCTTTCCTGGTCTGCGCTCAAGGAAAACTTTGATCAGGTTTTTCCCGTGGTCCTTGATCTGCTTGAAAACCCGGAGTTCCGGCCAGACAAGCTCGAGCTTGCCAAGCAGCAATTTGCCAGCCTGATCTCGCGCCGCAATGACGATCTGGATGAGATCGCCCAGCGCGAATCCACCAAGCTGGCTTATGGCGCTGACAATCCTTACGCCCGCACCGCCGAATACTACACCGTTGACGCGGTCAAGCGAGAAGACCTGCTCGCCTGGCACAAGCGCACCGTGGCGCCGGCGAACATGATCCTGGGCATCGCCGGCGATTTTGACTCGGCCGCCATGGAACAGAAGCTGCGCCAGGCCTTTGGCAGCCAGCCCCGGGGAGAGCTGTTTGTTCCCGCGCCGATCACCTTCCACAGTCCCACACCCGGGATCTATTTTGTAGAAAAAGGCGACGTCAACCAGAGCGAGATCAACATGGTTGACCTGGGCATTGACCGCCGCAATCCTGACTACTACGCCGTCGAGGTCATGAATGAGCTCTTCGGCGGCGGGTTCTCCTCCCGTCTGTTTATCAATATTCGCACCCGGCAGGGGCTGGCGTACTCCGTGGGGGGCGGCGTGGGCGCATCCTTCGATCATCCTGGGGCCACCCGCTTCAGCATGGGCACCAAGAGTGGAAGCACGGCTGCCGGCATTGATGCCCTGCGCAAAGAAATGGACGGCCTCATCCATGGCTCGGTAACGCAAGAAGAATTGAAGAAAGCCAAAGACTCCATCCTGAACTCCTTCATTTTTGAGTTTGACTCCAAGGAAAAAGTCCTGGCTGAGCGCATGCGGTACGAATTCTACGGCTATCCGCCGGATACTCTGGAGCGTTATCGTGCGGGCATCGAAAAAGTTGCGCCCGCCGATGTTGACCGCGTGGCCCGGAAATATATCCATCCGGAGAAGATGGCCGTGCTGGTGGTTGGAAACGCCAAGGACTTTGACCGTGATCTCTCAACCTTCGGCAAAGTCACGACGATCGACATCAGCATCCCGCAGAAGAAACCGGGGAAATAAGAGGATGCAATTGGCAAAATGCGTGGCCGCAGATTTCCGCAAATCATCGCAGATTAAAAAAAGGCCGCGAATCTCGCGAATGCACACGAACAATAGATTCGCGTATTTTCGCGTTCATTCGCGGCTAATTTTGCTCTGCGTTGATCAGCGTAAATCTGCGGCCGACTCGGTTTGGCTACTTGCCATTCGCTAGTTGCTGGCTGCTGCCTGCGCGCAGTGCTTTTCAAAAGCCTGCTTCAGCCGGGACGCAATCGTCATGGGATCGCTTACCTCGATGTCGCTGCGCTGCATCATGTAGACAAGCTGACCGTCGCGCATCAGGGCAATCGAGGGCGATGACGGCGGAAAGCCTGTAAAGTGGCGCCGCGCCGCATCGGTGGCTTCACGGTCCTGTCCCGCAAAAACTGTGATCATCCGGTCCGGCCGTATGCCGCTCTGGATGGCCGCGCGCACGCCGGGACGCATTCTTCCCGCTGCGCATCCGCAGATGGAGTTCACCACCACCATCAGCGTGCCTTTCTGGTTGATTGCATTCTCTACGTCGGCCGCTGTGCGGGCTTCTTCAATGCCGCCCGCGGTCAACTCCTGGCGCATGGGCGCTACCATTCCTTCTGGATACATTCTGTTTTCCTCCCGGGGATCTCTGCCTTGGTTATAAATAAAGATTCTATCAAGTAAAAACCCATTTCCCTAGCTGTTGTCTCTGCTGTAATCTGTTGCCAATCTTTGAGAATCCAGGAAAACATCCCCCTTGCGCCGTTGACCACCTTTCACGTAGGTGGGCCCGCCCGCTATTTTGTTGAAGCCCACACCGAACATGAAGTCGCGGACGCGGTGGCCCACGCGGCCGAGCGCAAGCTGCCGCTGTTCGTTCTGGGCGGTGGCAGCAACCTTCTTGTATCGGACAATGGCTGGCCCGGGCTGGTTCTGAAGGTCTCCCTTGCGGGTATTGAGTTTGAAGGCGACCTCCAGAAGATGCTGTTCTATGCCGGCGCGGGCGAAAACTGGGACGACTTTGTCGCCCTCACCATCAGCAAAAACTGCGCCGGGCTCGAGTGCCTGAGCGGGATTCCCGGCACCGTGGGCGGCACGCCGGTACAAAACGTGGGTGCCTACGGGCAGGAAGTATCGGAAACCATCGCCCAGGTGCACGCGCTGGAGATCGCCACCGGCAAAAAGCTGGAGCTGAGCCACGGGGACTGTGGCTTTACCTACCGCACCAGCATCTTCAACACTACCCATCGCGACAGGTACATTGTGCTGGAGGTATCGTATCGGCTCCATCGCAACGGCAATCCCAGGATCGAGTATGCCGATTTGAAAAAGTTCTTCGCTGCCGCCAACACCGGTCATCCCACGTTGCAGCAGGTGCGCGACGCCGTGCGCTCCATCCGCCAGAGCAAGGCCATGCTGATCGTGCGCGGCGACGAAGACTGCCGCAGCGCCGGATCGTTCTTTAAGAACCCGCTTGTCAGCGAAGGCGAGGCCGCGCGCATTGAGGCCCTGGCGCAGAAACGCGCGCCGGACAAAAAGCTTCCCCGCTATCCCGCCGCCGACGGCCAGGTGAAACTCGCGGCCGCGTGGCTGGTGGAGCAGGCAGGCTTTTCGAAAGGCTTCTCTCGCGGGCCGGTAGGAATTTCCCGTAAGCACGCACTGGCCATCGTGAACCGCGGCGGCGCAACGGCAAAAGATATTGTTGCCCTCAAAGACGAGATCCAGAAAAAGGTGTTTGACATCTGGGGCGTAAATTTGCAGCCTGAGCCGGTGTTTGTGGGCTTCTGAGAGAAACTCCTCACAAAGGGCAAAGCTTTAGCTTGCCGCAAAATCCGATTTCTTCCGCTTTTCGTACTTTGAGTGTATCTTTCCCCGGGCTCAGTCATCTTAGAAGAGGCGGGAATCCGTCCGGCCGCAGGTTTTAGAATAGAGGCAGGACAAAAGCGAGCATTTATGCTGATCAAGAAACCAGGTGACATACCGTCTTCAGAGATCACTCCCAAACCGGCTTACCTGAGCCGGCGCAAATTCATTGCCGGAGCAGTAGCGACAGGCGCCGCTCTAGCCGGAGGCTTCTACCTGCGCGACCACATGGATAGCGCAACCACCGTCCATGCCGGTGGAATGAAGCTCAGCGGCATCGTCAAGAGCCCGTTCAGCACCTCAGAGACGCCGAACTCATTCAAGGACATCACCAATTACAACAACTACTATGAGTTCAGCACGGATAAGTATGAGCCCAATGGCATGTCCAAAGATTTCCGCACGCGGCCGTGGACCGTCGCCATCGATGGCCTGGTCAAGAAGCCGAAGAAGCTGGACATCGACGCTATCCTGAAGCTGGCGCCGCTCGAAGAACGCATCTATCGCCATCGCTGCGTCGAAGGCTGGTCGATGATCATCCCCTGGGTGGGCTTCCCCCTGAGCGCGCTGATCAAGCAGGCGGAGCCCCTGCCCGGCGCGAAATTTGTTGCCTTCCAGACCGTGCTTGCGCCGGACCAGATGCCAAACCAGAAGCGCGATGTGCTGGAATGGCCATACGTGGAAGGCCTGCGCATGGATGAAGCCATGCATCCGCTTGCGATTCTCGCCGTCGGCCTGTATGACGAAGTCCTGCCTAACGTCGATGGCGCGCCCTTGCGCCTGGTGGTGCCGTGGAAGTATGGCTTCAAAGGCATCAAGGCAATTGTAAAGATCAGCTTCACGGATTCCATGCCCCCCACAACCTGGAACAGGATGGCTCCGGGCGAGTACGGTTTCTATTCCAACGTGAATCCGCAGAAAGACCATCCGCGTTGGAGCCAGGCCAGTGAGCGCCGCATCGGTGAATTTCGCAAGCGTCCGACGCTCATGTTCAACGGCTATGCTGATCAGGTAGCGAGCCTCTACTCCGGCCTGGACCTGCAGAAAAATTACTGATGAAGCCGCTGCCGGAAAAATTCGTCCGGACGCTGAAGGTGGCGGCGTTTGCCGTCTGCCTGGGGCCGGCGATCGTGCTCACGTGGAAGGGGTTCCATGACGGGCTCGGCGCCAATCCCATCGATGTCATCACGCGCTCCACGGGCAAATGGACGCTCACCTTTCTGCTGATCACGCTCAGCGTCACGCCGCTGCGGAAGCTAAGCCGGCAGGCCTGGTTGATTCGTTTCCGCCGCATGCTGGGACTCTTTGCGTTCTTCTACGGCTGCCTGCACCTGACGACCTACGTCTATTTCGACAAGTTTTTTGACGTTCATGCCATGCTGCACGATATCGCCAAGCGGCGCTTCATCACCGCCGGCATGACGGCATTCACGCTAATGCTGCCTCTGGCGCTCACCTCCACCGCCGGGTGGATTCGCCGCATGGGCGGCAAGCGCTGGCAAAAGCTGCACCGGCTCATCTACTTCAGCGCCGCGGCTGGAGTGGTCCATTTTTTGTGGCTGGTCAAGGCGGACCTGCGGCGTCCTCTGACTTATGGCGCGATTCTGGCGTCCCTGCTCGCTTATCGTCTCATTGCATGGCTGGTGGCACGGGCCCGCACACGCCGGGCGACGGTGGGCCAGGCAGTCCGCGCGTAAGATCAGGGTTCTCTTCCCGGCAGAAAGCCTTTTCAAAACAAAAGGCGCATCCGCGGATGCGCCTTTGCTGTTGCAGCTTTTGATGGCATCAACGGAAATTCAACCTGATCTGGGTGACCTGGTCGATCGGCTGGCCGTTCAGCCTGGCTGGCTTGAACTGATAGAGCCGAACTGCTTCAAACGCGGCGTCTTTGAAAATCGGCGGACCGCTGACGAATTGAAGATTGGATACCTTGCCATCCTTGCCCACCGTACCCTGGATCACCACCGTACCGGTAATGTTGCGGGCTTTGGCAATCGCCGGATAAGCCGGCGATGCCCCTTTGATCAGTTGCAGCGGTTCCAGTTGCGATTGTTCGAGCGCCGCGGCGGAAGGAGTTGAGGTAGCCACTGGACGCGCCAGGTTCGATAACGGCGCCTGTGTGCTTCCGCTGACTACGCTAAAGGACGGCGCGATCTCCGGGGCCTGCTGGGTCTGGTTCTGCGTAATCCTTGACTGACCTGAAGAAGTCAGGGTGGCGACAGTCGTGGCTCTCTCTGCGGGAGCAGGCTTATCGGCTTGAGCGTTGGCAGTCTTATCTGCGACTGCTTTGCTCGCTGTTTTCCTGGCGTCGATTTCAGCTGCCGGCTTGGCCGCCGGAATGGCCGTTACGGCAGGCGAAACGTTCGCGCCTGGAGACGCCGGTTGAGAGCTGCTGGAAGGCGCCCCTGCGGCAGGCTGGACCGGAGGCACGTTCATCGCTTCCTGCGCATGCTGTTGTGGCGCGGACGAACCGGGCTTCTGCATCTTCAGGAAGGCAAACGTCGCCGCGGCCGCAATCACCAGCACCGCTACCGCTCCGATCATCATGGACCGGCCGCCTGGTTTCTTCTCCTCCGCTGCTACTGAATCGAAAGTGCCAAAGTTCGCTCGAGGTGCAACCTCTGCGCGCTTCTCCGCCTTGGGTGGAGTCGCCAGAGGAACTACTTCCACCGGCGTGCTCTTGATGGGCTCTACCTTGGAAACCGCGGGTGCAGCGGCGCGCGGTGCAGACGGTGAAGGTTTGATCACGACCGCGGGCGGCACAACCGGCGCGGGCGTCGCCATGATGGCGGGCTTGGCCGCGATCGCCGGGGACGCAGGCCGTGGAACTTCCGCCTGAGGGTTCTCTTCCCGGGCGCGACGCTCTTTTTGCAATAACGCCGAAATCTGGTCGCCCATGGTTTTCAGCACGGCGACATGAGTGATGGTAAACGCGTGCGGCGTGGGCGCGAACGCCGCCAGCACGCCGACGACCCGGTTGTCTTCACGGATCGGCGTCACCACCATGGAACGTATTCCCAGGGCGCGGATGGCGGCCGTATCGACTCGTGTATCGGTCTCACAATCGTCGCAGCGCAGCTCTTTTCCGCTCTGGATGCAAAGCCCGGTAAACGTCCCTTCTACGCGCAAGGTCGCGCCAACATCGGGCGCGCTGGCGCCGCTGCGAGCGCGGCAGACAATCTCGTCCGCGTTGCCTTCGCTCAGCGCGATGGCCACTCCGGAAGCATTGGTGAAGGCTTGGGCGCGCTGCGCAACTACCGCCAGATCGTCCGGCGAGGCGCCACGCGCTCTCTTGCTAGCGGTGTTGTTAGCGGTATCTGAAGCTTGGGTTGCCATGTTACGCCGTCCCTCAACTCAATTTTGATCTTGCTCAATCCGGACTCGTCCGGAAAACACATCCGTCGTAAATGCCCCAGAGACGCGGCGGATAACCCGCTCTATCCATCTCTGCAAGCGATGGAAAAATCCTGCCGGCGGCAGATTGCGCCGCGACAAGGTGAATTCAATTTGTCAATATTGCTGGTGTCAAAATTACCGGATCGGCGAAAAGCCAGACGTGGGCGCGGGCCGGATGCGTCAATGGGGGACTCGCCCTTCGAGCGAGGAAAACGCGTACGGCGACGGACTGCCTGCCTTTTACGGCCAAACCCGCTTTGTCTTGTCACCACCGTTGGCCGTGCTCTGCACTGCCACGGGACGCGCAGCTTCCGTAGAAGCCACGGCGCCGCCTTCGAGGATCCGCGCTGCCACCCGCAACGCTTCGATCTCCGCCTGCAAACCCGAGATCTGCGCCTGGAAGATGGCGATTTGGTTTTCCTTCTCTTTTATCGCGTCATATATATTGGTCATGTTTTAGGGGCCTCACGCGCGAATATAGCAACAACTGAACGAATGTCAATCAGTACCCAGGTACATAGGTTCAGTCATACACCTTAACGCCGGACACGTTGGTGTATGCACCAGGGGCCACTGCCCCCGACTAGGCTTGCTAAAAAAACGTTATGAAACACCTATAAAAACCTGCTAAAAACCAAAATCAAGTTGGTGCCCTTGCTTCCCAATCGCTCCTCATTCCCGATCTGGAACGCGTCGTTACCTTCGTAACTCCGCTGTGTTGTTACGCACCTGCTGGCGATCCAAAAAATGGACCTTTGGTCTTCCTGATGTCACGAAAAAGCGCTTTGAAGAAATCGCATCGTCCAGGTGGCCATCGAGAAGCATGGCGAGTTGTTCCATCTGAAACGCGGAAGTGGCCAGGGGTAGTTGTCCCTCTTAGGTAAAAGAAGACGTTTTGCCGGGACGAAACAACATTCCATTTCCTATATCGCAGAAAAACAAGATTCCATTTCCTATATTGCCTCAAATCGTTTGCTTTTCACTGGACGTGTGCTGAAAAGAGTTTAGAATTCTTGCCGTCTCTTAGGTCTGGCTTTTTTGGCAAGTCAGATTGATGCCGCGCCTGAACCACGGAGAGGGAGACAGTCAGTTCCATTCAAGGAGATCCTCGATGAAGCGTTTGCATTTGTTTGCTACCATCGCATTATTATGCTGTTGTTTGCCATTGGCTCTGGCAAACGCGCAGAGCGCATCCAGTGCGCAAATCTCAGGCACTGTGGTTGATCCGCAAGGTGCGGTAGTGGTGGGCGCGAAAGTCACAGCGACCAACCAGAGTACCGGCGTGGGCCGTACCGTGACTAGCACGTCCACAGGCAATTATGTCATTCCAAACTTACCGCCAGGTACGTACGACGTAAAAGTTGAAGCCAAAGGCTTCGCCGCCGGCGCTACCAAGGAGGGAGTGACTCTGAACCTGGGCGAACAGAGAGACCTCGGGTTCAAACTCAATGTGGCTGGCTCAACGGAAAGCGTGGAAGTCACCACCACGGCCCCGCTAATTGAAACCACCAAGACGGATGTTTCCAGTTCGGTAACCAGCCTGGACATGGAAAGACTGCCGACCATCTCCCCGGCCACTGGCGCGGTCAACGACTATGCCCAGTTGGCATTAACCGCCCCCGGCGTCAAGGCCGATACCAGCGGTCTTACCACCGATCTCATTGCTCCCGGCTCCATCAATAATCGCGGCAACCTTTACAACGTGGACGGCGCCAATATCACGGACCAGCTTGTGTCCGGACGCGACAGCACAGGCGCATCGGTGGACGAGGTGCAGGAATTTCAGGTCATCACCAATAACTACAATGCCGAATACGGCCAGGCCACTGGATTGGTCATGAACGTGGTCACCAAGTCCGGGACCAACGGCGTTCACGGCGAAGGCCACATGTATTTCCGCGGCCGCAACCTGGCGGCCTCCGATCCGTTTTATAACGATGGCTTGTTTGCCAATGCCCTTCCCCGATCGGTCCCCTCAGTCACAGCCCCGCATTGTCCCGATTCGGACTTTACCGCCGGCACATTGACCAGTCTGAGTGGTTGTGACCGCGCTCCCTTTCACCGCAAAGAAGGTGGCTTCACGGTGGGCGGGCCCTTCATCAAGAACAAATTGTTCTGGTTCACTGCATTTGAGTTGAGCCGCCAGGCCGTTCCCTTTACTCTGACGCCATTTGGGGCCGCGCAGACAGTCCAGTCCCCCAATAACAACCTGCTCTACTCCGGCAAGATTGATTACAAGATCTCTGAAAAACATAACCTCAATGTGCGTTACGCGGTGGATCGCTTCCGCTCCAGCAACGTCATCGTGCAGACCGGACTGAACGTGACCCCGGATGATCTGACCAGCCAAACCATCAACAACGCCAGCCTCAATATCGGCCTTGTATCCACATTGAAGCCGACCCTGGTCAATGAAGCGCGTTTTGTCTTCTATCGCTTTGTTACCTCCATTACGGACAACACCACTGTGCCAGGCGTGATCCACCCTGACGGCACGCAAACCGGCGCCGATTTCTGCTGCCCGCAAGGTGGTCTGCAGAAACGCTACCAGTACATTGACAACATGACCTGGTCGCACGGAAACCATACGATGAAGTATGGGTTCAACATCAGCTACTATCCCTGGAATTCACTATTCCCGCAGTTCCACTTCGGGCAGTATCTGGCGAACGCCGCCGACAATGCGGCGGTCAACTTCACCATTGCATTTGGTCCTGGAGAGGTCACTTCCAAAGACAACATCTATGGCTTCTACGCGCAGGACACCTGGAAGCTTACGCGCAAATTGACCGTGAATGCCGGCTTACGCTGGGATTATGAGGCTGGAGCGTTCAAGGGCGGAAAGATTCCTGGGCCGAACGGCACCTGCCTGATGGGCAATGGGCTTATCTCGGCTTGCTCTTCCGACAAAAACAACTTCCAGCCGCGTCTGGGATTCACCTATGCGCCTTGGGACAAGACCCTGATCCATTTCGGCGTTGCTGAAACCACCATGTTGGCCTTCAACAACGTTGTGCTCGATTCACTGAACTTTGACGGCACCACGTTGTTTACAGTGACGATTGATGGCAGCACCCCGGCTGGTCAAGCGGTGCTGAATGCGTTCCCCAACGCACCCAGTCCGGCGCTGCTGGCCCCATTCGCGCCTTCAACAAATCCAGCGAACTTCGGCCGCATTCGTCCCATCGCCGCAAACCTGCGCAATCCGGAAATGCGCATGATCAACTTCGGCATTGAGCAGCAGTTCACTCCCACGCTCAAGGGCGAAATCCAGTACATCGGCCAGTTCGGGTTCGGTCTCTTCGGCGAGCGCGACACCAACGCCCCGCCGCTGATTGCCGATCCCGCGCACGCCGGGTTCTTCTTCTATGGTCCCCGGCCTAATCCCAGGTTCGGAGCTATCCGCACCAACGAAAATTCGCGCACCTCACACTACAACGGCTTGTTGCTCAGCACGAACAAGCGGTTCACGAACCACATCCAGTTCAACGCCAGCTACACCTGGTCGCACGCCATCGCTTCCTCGGAAGACTTCTTTGGCATCTCCGAGCCGGGCGATTTCAGGAACATCAAGGCCGAGATGGGGCCGGCGTTCAATGACATTCGCCACGCCGCCAACATGGGCGTCGTGCTGGACTCAGGAAAGATGACCACCAACCGGTTCATGGGCTGGGCTGCCAACAACCTGGGCGTAAGCTGGGTCGGTCAGATTCAATCTGGACGCCCCTACCCCTTGTCTACTGGTGATACCGCGTTTGCCAACGGCAGCCGGTTCTTCGGCGCGGGAAGCGAGACCCAGCAGCGCCCCAATGTTCTGGCCGACGGCACCATTTCCGTTGCTGGTATTGGCTCCGCTGGTGGCGTCATTGGCAACTTCGGTCCCAATGCTCCGGCCGCTTGTATATCGGCCGGCAATCCAGCGTCTATTTGCAACGGCATTCAGAACACGTTCCTGGCGCCTGCGGGAGCTTCCCCATTTGGTCCTGTGGATTTCCTCACCGGAGAGGTTGTGGATTTCAAGCTGGCCAATGGCAGCCTGGAGCGGAGTGCGGCAAGAGGATCACCGTTCGTGAAATTTGATGCCTCGCTGCACAAAACCTTCACGGTACGTGAAAATGTCAAAGTGGAATTCCGGTTTGACGCTTTCAACGTGTTCAACCACACGAACTGGACGTCCTTTAACAGCAATGACGTTCTTACGGCGTTGCCTCTTTCCTTCAGCCCTGGCTGTACAAATTGCCAGCGGCTCAACGGCACCTTCGCCGGCAACAATGGCCAGACCCTGACTATCGCTGACTTGCGCCAGGGCAAGGTAAGCTCGGACTTCACAAATCCAGTATTCAATGGGTTGGGTGATCCTGCTGCCGATGACTCGCCACGCCGCCTGCAACTTTCATTCCACGTGCGCTTCTAGTCGCGAACGTGATAAACCACAAGGCGGGCCTTCGGGCCCGCCTTCTTCATTTTGATGACGCCGTTTCCATGCCGGCTGCGACCGTGCGCTGTGCAATCAGCCCTCGGACCACCGAGTGCCACACGCCAACCAGCGCACTCCCAATCAACACCAGCGCCAGACACAACCCCACCCACATTCCCACCGCACCCAGTTTCCACTGGAAGCAGAGCATCGCGCCCAGGGGCAGGCCGATCACCCAATAGCCAACAAGATTGGCCAGCATGGGAATGCGAGTGTTGCCGGCGCCACGCAGTGCTCCGGTGGCCACAACCTGAAGCCCGTCGAACAACTGGAACACCGCGGCCACAAAAAGCAGAATTGCGCCGGCGCTGACCACTTCGGCCTCCGGGGTGTAGATGCGGGCAATCGGCCGGGCAAAAAGGAACAGTGCCAGCCCCGAACACGACATGAAAATTGCGCCGAAGAGCAGGGCCATCCAGCCGGCGCGGGCCGCGCCATGGGCATCGCGCGCGCCGACGGCATGCCCCACACGGACGGCCGCGGCCGAACCGATACCGAGCGGCACCATATAAGTGAAGCTGGCTACATTCAGGGCAATCTGGTGTCCGGCGAGTTGTACAGCGCCCAGTTTGCCGATCAGAAACGTTGCCGAAGCAAAAGCGCCAACTTCCAACAGCAATTGCAGCGCCGCCGGCAGACCCAATCGCAGCAACTGGCGAATACGCGCTAATTCCAGGTGTCGCGAGGCGTTCCACAACCCGCTTGATCGCTTGCGGTCGTAATAAACCACGGAGATAGCCAGCACCGCCACCATATACGTCCGCGAGATGCACGTAGACCATCCGCTGCCCGCCACTCCATATCTCGGCGCCCCAAGGTGCCCGTATACCAGCACCCAGTTTCCCAGCAAGTTCACCAGATTGGCGGAAATCAGCGCGAACACCACAGGCTTGACGATGTGCATGGCCTGCAGGTAGCGGCGCAAAGCAAAGTAGAGTGCCAGGGGCAATGTGCTCCAGACCAGCGCCTTCAGAAAAGGGACTGTCTCTGCCACCAGGCTCGGCGCCAGTCCAAACCGGGGAAACAGCGGGAGGAGCGCGAACACTGACGCCATCAGCACGGGCGCGAGTGCGCAGGCCATGTACAGGGAGTTCCACATGGTGCGATGGCATTCCTCAAGCCGCCGGGCGCCATAAGCCTGCGCCACCAGCGTGTCCATACCCAGCATGATGCCGCTGCCGAAGACACCGATGGTGTAAAACAAGGTGCTGCCCAGGCTCACCGCGCCAATGGCGGTCGCGCTGTCTGGCAGCCGCCCAACCATGACCGTATCAGTGAAGGACATGGCCAGCCATCCCAATTCGGTGAGCGCCAGCGGCGCCGCCAGGCGCAGCATGGGACGAAATTCCTGGCCGATCTCACGCGTGTGCAGCATCTCAATGATTTAAACACACCCTGCATGCGGCGCAGAGCATCTACCATGGGTCTTTGCTGAACACAACCCGTTGGCCTTTATCTTCTTATCTTCGGTTGGCTGATCAGGGGCTAGCTGATCAGGAATGGTTCCGTATCGGGATAGTCTTCAAGGATGGCATGGTAGCCGGAGGAGATCCGCGTAGGGTTTTTCAGCGCGCGCCGCAGTTCAAAACGGACGCTGGCTTTGCACTCCCGGCAAAGCGGAAACCGGTCACCTTTCAGCAGTGTGGCTTCATGCATCAGGCGATGAGGAGCGTGCGTGACCCTATAGACGCCGCTCTCCGGCACCAGTTCTCCCGGCCGGTATCTGGTTCGTGTGGCCTTCCCTTGCTTGGGCAAAAAAACCTCTCCCTCAAGGCATTTTTATATTAAAAGATTTTTAAGATCACTGGCAAGCTCTGCCAGCCCCGGCAACCACCAGTCCTAGGTTTATCTCCGCAGGTTCACCGTGTTTTACGAGCCGCGATCGCCTGCCGGCAAAATGTGCAGGTCCAACAGCTTGCGATATAATCCCGCCACATCAAAAGCTCAATCTAGCATTCACAAACCATGGCCAGAATTCTTTCAGTAGCTTCGAGTGAGATTCTCAGGACCACCCGGCAACTCTTGCTGGAACAACAAGGATTCTCCGTCTGCTCGGCTCTGACCCTGGCTGATATTGAATTGTTGGGGAAAACGGAAAAGATGGATCTGGCCGTGATTGGCCATGGCTTCCGTGCACCGGAGAAGCGAAAGATCGCTCACGCCGTCAACCAGTGCTATCTCGGTCTTCCGATTTTGGAGATGTGTTACCACTCGCCTGAGATTCCGGGCGCGGATTTTATTTTGAGCGACTCGCCGGACGAATTGATCACGGCAATCAAATACGTTCTCGCCGGGCGGCGGGTCCGCGGCTATACGGAGTGATGCTGCGGCGCCTTGTGTCCGGGCAACGCATAGCGCTTTTCTGATTGACATGCCTGCATGAGGTTCGCTAGCATGAATTCCGCAATGCTTTCCTTCGCCCATCGCCATCATCATCATTACGCGGCGTGCGTGTCGGCGGAGGCCTGTAAGAATTAACTACAGCGCAATCGTAAGAATGCCCCGCCGGCAAAAATCGGCGGGCTTTTTGTTTTATGCCGGGTTTACCGTGGGAACACTTGGCGCGGCAACGCTGTGAAAGCGGCACAATGAGAGGACACATGCAAATCGACTTTGACAAAATGGACGGCCTGGCCCCAGCCATCGTGCAGGAGCATTCCACCGGCCAGGTGCTGATGGTTGGCTTTATGAATGCCCAGGCGTACGCGCACACCGTCGAAACCGGTTATGTGACGTTTTACTCGCGCACCCGGCAAAAGTTGTGGATGAAAGGCGAGACCTCCGGCAATCGTTTGCGCGTGATCTCCGCCCTGACGGACTGCGATCGCGACACCGTTCTGCTCCGCGTCCATGTGGAAGGCAATGGCGTGGTCTGCCACACCGGCGCGAAATCCTGTTTTACCGAGCCGCTGAAGATCAGGACCGTGGAGGCGCCGCGATGAAGCTCCGCGTGGGAGTACCCAAGGGAAGTTTGCAGGAATCCACAATTGCTCTGTTCAAACGCGCCGGATTGAACGTCTATACCAGCAGCCGTTCCTACTTTGCCGGCACGGACGATCCCGAAATCGAGTGCATGCTGATCCGTGCGCAGGAAATGGCACGATACGTCGATCACGGCGCCCTCGATTGCGGCCTGACCGGCAAGGACTGGATCGTTGAAAGCGGTCTGGAAATGGTGACCGCCGCCGAGCTGACCTATGCCAAGCAGGGCCTGGGCAAGGTGCGGTGGGTGCTTGCAGTGCCGGAAGATTCGGCCTTTCGCAAAGCTGAAGACCTGGCGGGCAAGATCATCGCCACCGAACTGGTGAACGTGACGCGCAACTACTTCGCTGCCCGCAACGTCCCCGTGAAAGTTGAATTTTCCTGGGGCGCGACCGAGGTGAAGCCGCCCACGCTGGCAGATGCTATTGTGGAGATTACCGAAACCGGCAGCTCGCTGCGCGCCAACCGGCTGCGCATCATCGAAACCTTGATGGAATCCACCACGCAGCTCATCGCCAATAAGACTGCGTGGGCCGATGGAGAAAAGCGCCGCAAGATTGAAAACCTTGCCCTGATGCTGTGCGGCGCCATCTACGCTCAGGGGCGCGTGGGCCTGATGCTGAACGTCCGCAAGCTCGACCTGCCTGGCGTCTTGTCCGTGCTGCCTGCGCTGCAAAAACCTACCATTTCGACGCTCAGTGACGGCGAATGGGTCGCGGTGAATACAATCATCGAAGAAACCACTGCGTGGAAGATCATGCCCCAGCTCAAGGCCGCGAAGGCCGAAGGAATTGTTGAGTATCCATTAAACAAGGTGGTGCTGTGATGCGCGCGCTCCGGGGCCGCACGGCGGAGGCCTTTGTTCGCGTGCTTGAACAACGCGGCGCCACCGGCCTGGCCCGTGTGGGAAAGCAGGTTATCCGGATCGTGCACGACGTCAGAAAAAACGGCGACCGCGCGCTGCGCCGGTACGCGGAAAAGTGGGACGGCCTTGGGCCCCGGCAGCCGCTACGCGTCACCGATGCCGAACTTGAGCAGGCGTGGAACACGGTCCCGGAACAATTCAAGCAGGCATTGCAGACCGCGGCCCACAACATCGGGCAGTATTGCGAATGGCAGAAGCCGCAACCATGGCGTAATGCTTTGTCGTCCGGAATCCAGGTAGGCCAGGTCGTCCGGCCGTTGCAGTCCGCCGGGTGTTACGTGCCCGGAGGCCGTTATCCTCTGCCTTCCACCATGCTTATGACAGTGATTCCCGCGCAGGTGGCGGGCGTTCCGCAGATTCGCGTCGTCTCGCCGCGTCCCGCCCTGGAAACCCTGGCGACGGCCCATTTTCTCGGCGTTCGTGAGTTCTTCCGCATCGGCGGAGCGCAGGCCATCGCCGCCTTGGCCTATGGGACAGCATCGCTGCCGAGGGTCGACAAGATTGTCGGTCCGGGTAACCTGTTTGTGACAGCGGCGAAGAAGATGGTGGCTTTTGACTGCGGAATTGATTTTCTTGCCGGCCCCACCGAGGTGGTCATCGTGAGCGAGCGTGGCGAGCCGCGTTTCATCGCCGCCGACCTTGTGGCCCAGGCGGAGCATGATCCGGACGCGCTGGCGGTCTTCATCACCACATCGGATTTGCTGGCGGATCAGGTCGCCATGGAGGTAAAGCGCGCTGCAGCCAAGAACGAGATTGCGAAAATCTCCTTAAGAGCAAACGGAGCGGTTTTGGTTGCCGAATCGCATGACCAGGCGCTCGACTTCGCCAACCGCATTGCCGCCGAACACATCACGGTAAACGAGGAAGACCTGATGCACGTCCGCAATGCGGGATCGATCTTTGTCGGCGATTATTCTCCGCAAGCGGCCGGCGACTATGCTGCCGGCCCGAACCATGTCCTGCCCACGGGCGGTGTTGCCCGCTTCCGTGGCGGACTCGGAGTGCACGATTTCGTCAAGACCATCTCTGTCCAGCAACTCTCGCGCGATGGCCTTGACCGCATCGGCGCAGCGGTGGTCACGCTGGCGGAGGCTGAAGGCCTCAAGGCCCATGCAGAATCCATTCGAGTGAGGTTGGCCCATGCTTGAAGCGCGCCAGTGCGTCCGCGAGATGCGCGAGTATCATTCTCCCCTGAGCAGTCCCACGATTGATCTGCGCTTGGACATGAACGAGAGCACTACCGGGTGCTCGCCGCGCGTGCTGGCGAAATTGAACAGCATGAACGCCCGGACCCTGGCGCTCTATCCGCGCCGTGAATCAGGAGAAAAGCTTGTCTCCGATTTCCTGGGTGTTGCTCCCGCGCAGTTGCTGCTTACCAACGGTGCCGACGAGGCCATTGACCTTGTTTGCCGCGCTTATCTGGAGCCCGGCAACGAAATCGTCATCGTGGTTCCGACTTTCGCCATGTATGAAGTCTTTGCGCAAACGGAGAACGCGAAGGTCGTGCGCGTGCCCACGGGACCTGAGTTCAGCTTTCCCACGCAGCGCGTGCTTGACGCTGTGAATGTCAACACCAGGATCGTAGTGATCTGCAATCCCAACAATCCCACCGGCGTGGCGGTTCCCCGCTCCAGCATCCTGCAAGTGATTGAGGCCGCGCCTGACGCTGCCATTCTGCTGGACGAAGCTTACTTCGATTTCTATGGCCAGACCATGATGGACCAGATTGGCAAGCTTCCCAATCTGTTCATCGCGCGGACTTTTTCCAAGGCCTATGGGCTCGCGGGCATGCGCCTGGGCGCTATCGCCGGTGATCAGGAACAGATGTCGGTGCTGCGGCGCATGGCCTCTCCTTTCAACGTGAACGCATTCGCTATGGAGTGCCTGGCAGAAGCCCTGGCTGACCGGCAATGGGTAGCCGGCTATGCCGCTCAGGTGCAAGCGAGCCGCGAATGGCTGCACAGAGAACTTGAGCAGCTTGATTTCAAGTGCTGGCCCAGCCAGGCAAACTTTATTCTCTGCCGCATTGGAGCGGAGAAAAAAACCATTCTTGAAGCTCTGCGCGGGCGCGGCATCGCGCTGCGTGACCGTCCCGATTGCGAAGGCTGCGTGCGCATCACCATCGGAACGCAAAAGGAGATGGAGCGCGTAATCGCCGAACTGAAGCAAGTGCTGTCTCAGCTTTCGGCAAAACAGGTGGCCCGATGAGAAAGGCCTCGCTCCGCCGCGTCACCACGGAGACGCAGATCCAACTCGCGCTGATCATTGAGGGCCGGGGGCGCTACCAGGTGTCCACCGGCATCCGCTTTCTCGACCACATGCTGGAGCTTTTCGCGCGCCACGGCGCTTTCGACCTGAAGCTCAAGGCCACTGGCGATCTGGACGTTGACCAGCATCACACCGTCGAGGACGTGGGCATCGCCTTGGGCGAAGCTTTCCACAGCGCGCTCGGAGAGAAGCGCGGCATCATGCGTGCCGGATATTTCCTGATGCCGATGGATGAGACGCTCGGGCTGGCAGCGGTCGATTTCAGCGGGCGCGCCGCCGCGGTGATTGACACAAAAGTGAAGACGCGGCTGGTCGGCGATCTGCAGACAGAGCTGGTCCATGATTTTTTTGAAGGCTTTGCTCGCGGCGCTCGCGCCAACGTCCACCTCAAGACCGTTTACGGGCGCTCCAACCATCATAAGATTGAGGCCCTGTTCAAGGCTTTTGCCCGCGCCCTGCGTGTTGCCTGCTCGCGCGACCGCCAATTGGCCAGAATGCTGCCCAGCACCAAGGGTCTCCTATGATCGCAATTGTCGATTACGGCGCGGGCAACATCAGCTCAGTCAAGAAAGCTCTGGAACATCTGCGGGCCGAGGCGCAGGTTACATCGGATCCTTTGGTGATTGCCGGCGCGCGGAAAATCATCGTCCCCGGAGTAGGCCACTTCAGCCGCTGCCAATCGCTCAATGAGAACTTGCGGGCCTGCGTGCTCGACGCCATCGGCGGCGGCAAGCCGTTCCTCGGCATTTGCGTGGGCATGCAGTGGCTGTTTGCAGGCAGCACCGAATCGCCGGGAACGCCGGGCGCTTCGTTCTTCCCCGGCCAATGTTCCCGCTTCCCTGTCACAGTGAAATCGCCGCATGTCGGCTGGAACCAGATTGAGGTCAGCGGCAAATCGCGCCTGCTGCGCGGCGTCAGCAACGGCGCTTTTGTCTATTACACCCACTCTTTTCGCGCGCCCGTGGTTGAGCACACTGTGGCGTGCACGCAATACGGAGGAGCCTTCTCCGCTGCGGTGGAGCGGGACAACATTTTCGGCGTGCAATTTCATCCGGAAAAATCGGCGCAGATCGGGTTGCGCATCTTGGAGAATTTCTGTGCTCTCTGAGCGTCTGGCCAAACGGATCATCGCCTGCCTGGACGTGGATGCCGGGCGGGTGGTCAAGGGCATTAAGTTCCAACAACTGCGCGATGCCGGCGATCCTGCGGAGCTGGCGCTCGCCCATGCCTCGGCCGGGGCCGATGAGATTGTGCTGCTAGACATCACTGCAACTTCCGAAGGCCGCAAGACCTTGGTGGAAACAGTCTGCCGGACCGCGCGCGATCTGTTTGTGCCGTTCTCCGTCGGCGGCGGCGTGCGAACGCTAGAGGATGCAGCCGCAGTATTTGACGCAGGCGCGGACAAAGTCAGCATCAACTCCGCGGCGACCGCCAATCCAGGTCTGATCGGAGAAATCGCAGGCCGTTTCGGCTCACAGGCGGTGATCGTCGCCATTGATGCGCGGCGCGGTGCCGGACCAGCAGATGCCGCGGAAGTGTTTGTCGCCGGCGGGCGTACGCCCACGGGCAAAAAGGCGTTGGCTTGGGCGCGCGAGGCCGAAGAGCGCGGCGCGGGCGAAATCCTGTTGACCTCCATGGACCGCGACGGCACCGGCGCAGGTTTTGATTGCGAACTCACCGCCGCGGTCACCGGTTCGGTTTCAATTCCGGTCATCGCTTCCGGAGGTGCGGGGAACACACAGCATTTTGCCGAGGTCTTCACCACGGGCAAAGCCGATGCCGCATTGGCTGCCACGATATTTCACTTCGGCACTCATGCTGTGGCTGAACTGAAGCAGTCTCTGCTCGATCAGGGCATTCCCATGAGGTGGCCGTGCTGATCCCTTCCATCGATCTGATGGACGGTAAGATCGTCCAGCTGGTTCAAGGCGAAAAAAAGCAGCTGGAGTTCGATAACTTCGACTACTGGATCGAGCGCTTCTCGGCGTACCCTCTGGTCCAGTTGATCGATCTGGACGCGGCCATGGGGCGCGGCAGCAATCGCGAACTCGTTGCCATGATCTGTAAGCAGCTTCCCTGTCAGACCGGCGGCGGCATTCGCGACGTTGCACGAGGAAGCGAACTGCTGGCCCTCGGCGCCAGGCGAGTGATCTTCGGTTCAGCTCTCCTTAAGGATGGAGCAATCAACACGGCGCTGGCGGCCGAGGCAGCGAGAACTTTAGGTATTCAACAAGTCACCTTCGCCATCGACTCACGCCGCGGCAAGGTCGCCATCCAGGGCTGGAAAGAGGATACGGCCATCGGTCCTTCTGAGATGATCCGTGTTCTGGAAGACCATTGCAGCGCCTTTCTTTACACGCATATCGACACCGAAGGCACCATGGCAGGCTTCCCGATGCAGGTTGCGCGCGACCTGCGACGGCTGATCAAAAAGCAGCTCATCGTTGCCGGAGGGATTCGCTCGATGGAAGAGGTCCAGGAACTGGATGCCATTGGAGTAGACGCCGTGGTAGGAATGGCGATCTATACCGGTGCGATGCGGCAATAGCGTCCCGGCCGATGAGTCCCTCTTAAGCACGGCAAAGAAAAGAATGCGGCAGCGTTGTCACGGAGAAACGACGGCGCTAGACTGTTGAGGCATGAATGCCTCAGAACCCGCCGTCTCATTTCGCGATCTTCTCGCATATACAGATTACCTCGCCCAGCGCTGGCTCAACTATTTCCAGCAGCACCCGCAAGCGCTCGATGTCGAAGTCGGCGGCAAGACAGGAACTTTGCGCGACCTCGTGAGCCATATCTTTCAGGTGGAACAGTTCTTTGCCGATCTGTTGTTGCAAGCTGGGGCAGGATCGATGGCTCCGCCGGCGAAGATCGCAATACCCACGATGGAAGACCTACAGCGCATGCACCGCGAGTCGCACCAGAAACTGACGCAATACATCGATTCAGCCAATGAAGACGCGTTGCAACAAACGCGCAAGCTGGGACAGGTAACGGTCTCAGACCGCAAGACGCTTACACAAACCGTGCTGCACAGCGTCCACCACTGGGCCCAGGTTGCCATGGAGGTCAGGCAAGCCGGCTTCCCCGCGGAGAAGCCGCAGGATATTATCGCCAGTCCGGTAATGACTTAGCGTTTCTTCCCGCGATACAGACCGGCAATGGCAAAAGTGTAGGGCGTCCAGCTCGCGTCCTTGAATCCAACCGATTCCATACGTGCCAGCATTTCTTGCGGCGCGGGAAATTTTTGCACGGAAGCCGGCAGATACTCGTACGGTCCGCGTACGCCGGAAATTAGTGTCCCGATCCGCGGGAGAACTTTGCGGAAATAGAAGCCATACAGCTTGCCCAACATGCCGCCGGGTTCGCTGAAGTCCAGGATGCCCACTTCGCCCTGCGGCTTGAGCACACGAAAAATCTCACTCAGGCCGGCATCGTAATTTGCGAGGTTGCGAAAGCCGAAGGAAGAAACCACCAGATCCATGCTGCCATCGGCCAGAGGCAGATGAAGCGCATCGGCTTCAACCGGCTGGATCTTTTTGGCACTGAACTTGAGCAGGCCGTGTTGCAGCATCTGATGGGAAAAGTCGAGCGCAAGGATTTGAGCGTTGCTCTTCTGCCGGGTTGCGACGGCGCGCATGGCCACCGACATGTCGCCTGTCCCGGCGCACAGATCAAGTACGCGGGCGTTATTTCGCGACAAGATGTGGCTGAAGGCACGGGCCGTCCGCCGCCACCATAACCGGTCAACGTTCATGGAGAGGACGTGGTTGAGGAAGTCATAACGCGGGGCAATCTCGTCAAACATCTGCCGCACCGCTTGCGCGGCGGAATGCTCATCGGACGTTCCCGGAGGCATGGTCCCCAAAGCGCCTCCTGAAGACGCGCCGCTTGCCGGCTTGAGTGAATCAGCGGTGTGCGTTTTGGCCTGCTCAGGCATGGTTTCTGATCAACTCCACAGCATTGCGAACAACGCTTGCCGGCACATCGCCTGAGATCTTCACCTTGCCGATCTTCTGAGGAAGAACAAAGTGCACCGTTCCGCCGACGGTCTTCTTATCGGCAACGAGGCGGCCTGTTACCTCTTCCACTTCGCACTCGACCGGCGGTAATGGCCCATAGGCTAGAGTAGCCGAAACAATTCGGTCTGCCGTCTCTGCGCGGCAGAAACCCGCCTCGCGGGCAATGGCTGACGCGGCGATCATGCCCCATGCCACGGCTTCACCGTGCAGGAAGTGCGAGTATTCGGTGGCCGCTTCCAGCGCGTGCCCAATGGTGTGGCCGAAGTTGAGGATGCGGCGCAGGCCGGATTCTTTTTCGTCGGCGGAAACCACCTCCGCCTTGACGCAGATGGAATCGGCAATCACACGCTGCATGGCCCGGGCATTGCGGCCAAGGACCTTGTTGACATTGCGATCCATAAAATCGAACAAAGCCCGGTCGCGGATCACGCCGCACTTGAGCGACTCAAACAACCCGGAACGAAACTCGCGGTCTTCCAGGGTCTCCAGAATTTCCGGATCAACCAGGACTGCCCGCGGCTGATGGAACGAGCCCACCAGGTTCTTGCCCGCGTGCAAATTTACCCCGGTCTTGCCGCCAATGCTGGCATCCACCTGCGCCACCACCGTGGTGGGAACCTGCACCACAGGAATGCCACGCATAAAAATAGCTGCCAGAAAACCAGCGCAGTCGCCGATGACACCGCCGCCGAACGCCACCAGCAGCGACTTGCGGTCAGCTCTGGCGTCGACCAGTCGCTCGGCCAGCTGCTCCACGGTGTGCAGCCGTTTGGCCGGCTCACCGTCATGCATCTCCAGGACTTCATAAGGCAGTCGCGCATCGCGCAAAGATTTTTCCAGCGTCTCGCCCCAATGCCGGCGCACATTGGGAGAAGTAATCACAAACACGCGGCTGCCTGGAGCCGGCAACACGCGGCGGACCTCTCGCCCGGCACGGCGCAATAACCCGGAGCCGACGGTAACGTCGTAGCCGTTTGGTTTGGTTTTGACGCGGACTTTCTGCATGCAGATTGATGATAAATGATCGGCGAGAAGAAACCGGGTGACGGCCGCGGAGCAGCGCGTTCGCGAATGACCCATTGCCAGCTTTGGTACTGGCCGCCTGTCCCAGGTGAGTTCGCGGATGCTAGGCCTGACGGGAAACACCACGATTGCTCGATTTCTTTGTTACCATTTCGACTACATGAAAAAACCTCCTGCACAGGTGGATTACATCGTTGTTGGAGCGGGCGTGGCCGGGCTGCGCGCAGCCATTGCCCTGGCTGAGGCCGGCAAGGTGCTGCTGCTGGCAAAGCAGGAGCTTGCCGAGTCGGCCACACAATATGCGCAGGGCGGAATCGCTGTTGCCTTGAGCGACGAAGATGAGATCAGTCTGCACCTGCAAGACACAATCAGCGCCGGGGACGGCATTGTGAATGTGGACGCGGCACACGTCCTGGTGGAAGAAGGCCCGGACCGCATCCAGGAGCTGATCGACTGGGGCACGCAGTTTGACCGCAAGGGCACGCGCCTGACGTTCACGCGCGAAGCCGCCCACAGCCGCGACCGCATCCTCCATGCTCATGGGGACTCAACCGGCCGCGAGATCGGGCGCGCACTCTACGCAAAGGCCGCCACGTTAAAGAACATTTCACTCTCTGAGTTTGAATTCACCTCCAGCCTGCACGTGGATGGGGGCCGCGTTTGTGGCGTAAAGCTGATCTCCAGGACCGGCGAGTTGCAAACCGTTACCAGCGGCGCGGTGCTTCTGGCTACGGGAGGCGCAGGCCACGTTTACAGCAATACGACTAACCCCGCGGTGGCCACGGCTGACGGAGTGGCGATGGCTTTTCGGGCCGGCGCCGAGATCAGCGATATGGAGTTCGTCCAGTTTCATCCCACGGCGCTCTACGTCAAGAACGCGCCACGATTTCTTCTATCGGAAGCACTGCGCGGTGAGGGGGCCGTGCTGCGCAACGCCGAGTTGCACCGCTTCATGGCCAAGTATCACGAGGCCGGCGAACTGGCGCCACGCGACGTTGTGGCCCGCGCTATTGCGCACGAGCTGGAGGTCTGCCGCCTTAAGGACCCGGTCGTCTACCTGGACCTGACTCATCTCAAAGCAGAGCACATCAAGGCACGATTTCCGCGCATCTATGAAACCTGCCTCAAACACAATGTCGACATTACAGTGGACCAGGTGCCTGTGCGTCCCGCTGCCCACTATCTGATGGGCGGGATCCGCACTGATCTGCACGGACGCAGCAGCTTGCCCGGACTCTACGCGGCGGGTGAGGCTGCGTGCACCGGGGTCCACGGCGCGAACCGGCTGGCCAGCAATTCCCTGCTGGAAGGCCTGGTCTTCGGCGCGCGGGCCGGCATCGCCATGCGGGAGGAGTTGAAAAAGGCCAGCAAGGCGAATACCGGAAAAGCGGAACAGTCCGCAGGCGGCAATGCGCCAGACGCGGAGCGCTTCATCCAGGGCGTTCAGCAGCTCATGTGGAACAGGGTCGGCATAGTGCGTTCGCGCCAGGGCATGACGGAAGCCGTGCAGCACCTGCAAGCAGCCACTCAGGAACTGCCGCCGCCCACATCGCGGCGCAACTGTGAGGCCGGAAACATTCACACGGCAGCGCAGCTGATCGCGCGCTCGGCCCTGGCCCGGCTGGAGAGCCGCGGCGCCCACTACCGCACCGACTATCCCGAACACGAAGAGGCCAGATTCAAGAAGCACTCCATTGTGGGGGAGAAGGGCGTACGTTTCGTGTAAGCCGGAAGCGGATCACAAAAGCCAACGGGCCCTGGCTTCTGCCAGGGCCCATTCCAGATTGGAGAGTAGCGCTGTCGTGCGATGAATGATTATATCGTCTCACGATGGATAACCAGCCGGCAAGTTACCCCTGTACGACGTCCGAGGCCTAAAAAGGGGCGCGTTGCGTTTTTCCACAGATGACCCAGCCCCATCGGGTACTCCCCCAGCCTGACCAGGCTTATTAAGTGAAATTAAGGTCAAATATTTTTTAAAAAACCACTATTTATTGGCCACCTCTAGCACCCTATTAGTGCAGTGGCTTGAATCTTTGGGATCTATCGCTGCCCAGGGAAACGACAAAAATCTGCGGGTAAGTTGTTTGGTCCGTTAGGGCTCCGCGCAAATTGCTGAAAAGGATGGACATGCCCAACTCCCCTGAGACGGCTCGCTGGTACATAGCCGAACTGACAGAAGAAGTCACCCTGGAAGGCGATCCCCAGAACGTCGTCCATAAGAAAACCCGTGTGATCTTCGCCGACACGCCCCAGGACGCCTACGAGAAGGCACTCGCTATGATTACTGAGCACGAGGTTGGCTATTTGAACGAGCACCACAAGACCATCCGTACCCGCTTTTGGGGGCTGCGCGAGTTGAGCCTGTCGAACGAAGACATGGATCGGGCGGGAATCCTGCCGGAAAGCCGCGCCGGGAACGCACGCCGGCGGAATTCAACCGGACTTTCGCCCGAACAGCAATTCTCTTTGCTGCTGTCGCTTAAGCCTGGCGCTCTCCCGAACTAGGCCCGTCTTTTTTCGGAAACAGCACCGAGAGCAGCACCGACACTCCCAGTACGCCCGCAATCACCACCAGCGCCGCCCATGTGGGAACGTGGTACTTTTCCGGCAGCAGCATCTTCACGCCAATAAACATCAGCACCACGGACAGTCCATAATTCAAATAGTGAAACAGTTTCATGAGACCTGACAGGGCAAAGTACAGGGAACGCAGGCCTAAAATCGCGAAGACATTTGAGGTATAGACGATAAACGGGTCCCGTGTGATAGCCAGGATCGCGGGAATGGAGTCCGTGGCGAAAAGGATGTCAGTGGTCTCCACCACCAGGAGAACGACGAACAAGGGCGTGGCCATGACCCTCCCTTCGCGGCGGACAAAGAACTTTTTATGCTCATACGTCTCCGTGAGCGGCAAAAAGCGGCGCGAGAATTTCAGCACAATATTGCGTGAAGGATCCTGTTGCTTTTCTCCCTGGCGCATCAACTGAAACCCGGTCCAGATCAGGAAGACGCCGAAAGCATAGAGGATCCAGTGAAAGCGCTGCACCAGAGCCACACCAGCGGCGATAAAGATGCCACGCATGATTAGCGCACCGATGATCCCCCAGAAAAGGACCGTCTTTTCTTCTTCAGGTGGAACTTTAAAATAAGCAAACAATAAAATGAAAACAAATAGATTATCTACGCTGAGTGCTTCCTCCAATAAGTAGCCTGTCAGGAATTCCAATGACTTGGTTGCGCCCATCCATTGGTGAACGAATGCGGCGAAGGCGAGGGCCAGGCCGATCCAGAAGGCGCTCATGAGCAAGGCCTGTTTGAACGGAATGACCCGGTAGCTGCGGTTCACGACCGCCAGGTCGAGAAACAGCAGAAGCAGAATTGCCGCGTTAAAAACGATCCAAAACCCAATGTGCATGGGGACGGCTTATTGTGCGCGACCGCGCTTGCCACTGGCCCAGGACGACCACAATTCGAATGCTTTCATTTGCTCGTCGAGATGGGTCTCCTGCATGATGCTTTCAATCTGCTTGCGGTCCTGGCGCGGTCCCAGCCGCTCCGGGCTGTCCGCGATCGCAAATGTGAGATACGCGGCCATAGCGATATGCTTTCTGAGCTGGGGCAGGTCAACTTTGTCATACGTATCCGATGAAGCATGGTAATTGACCAGATAATTGGCCTCCTCCTGGTTGGCCACGAGGTTGGGTACGCCCTCCAGGAGAAAATCCATATTATCGGTGCCGACAAAGGCGTCCGTGGTGAGCGTGTTGGCGCCCAATTGTTTGATGGGCTCCAGCAGACGCATGACCGGGTCCACCAGGTCCTTGCGCCCGCCAAGAGAAAAGCCGGTGGTCTTGCCCGTACCCTCGTCCCATGTGAGCATGGCGACCGTGTTATCCAATTCAGCTTTGTGGGCCGTGGTGTATGCAAAAGAGCCTACGTTGAGCTCTTCTTCCCCGGTAAAAAGCACAAAACGGATGGTGCGGCGGGGTTGCAGCCCGGCAGCTTTGATGGCACGCAGGGTTTCAACCACCAGGGCGGAGTTGCAACCATTGTCGAGCGCGCCGGTCCCCAGTTCCCAGGAATCCAGGTGGGCGCCGATCACCACAAACTCGTTCGGCTTTTCCTTGCCGCGGATCTCAGCCACCACGTTGTGGGCTGTTATAGGGCCGCCTACGCGGTTCGGGATGGAGTACTTCAAGCGGACCTTTTTGCCCGCCGCCAGCAGGCGTGCGATCCGCTCCCCATCCTCACGGGCAAGAATCATTTGTGTGAAATTGCTAATGTGATCATTGAAGCTGCCGACGTGACGGTAAAGCAGGTCCTGATCGCGGGTGGAGATAAATGCCACGGCAATCGCGCCCGCTTTTTTGGCCGCGCTCAGCTTGCCTGCCTGGGTGAGGTATTCTTCAAAAAGGTCGTCCCAGGTCTTCATGGTGTTGGAGTGGATCAAAGCCACCGCGCCACGGAGATTTCCGGCCTTCCCGAAATCTTCGTTCTTGCCGGCGCCTACGTCCACAATGGGGACACCTTCAGCGGGCGAGTTAGCTGGAGCAGTCCAGGTCAAGGACACGGCTCGGACATGAAAGCGCATAGGGCTGACAACTTCCACCTGGGTATTGCCTTCGCTCCACGATGCGGCAAGCTGTGCGGGCTCAGTGTGGACGTTTTCTCCACCCGCAGCTTTGAAGGCGTCAACACCCCATTGCACAGCGCGCTCCATCGCCGGAGTGCCCGGCACGCGGCCGCCTATCTCGTCGGTGAGCGCGCGCAGGTTCTTTTCCAGGGTCGGCGACTGCTGGCCTTCTGCAACCAGCTTGTCCGCGGGCGTCTGGGCAAGCAGGTAGGAGGAGAGCAACAGCAGACTAAGCACCGTCAGAATTTTCATGCAGCCGATTATATCGGGTGGCCGGGAACCCGGCAGTGCCTTATGCAGGCATAGCCACATCCCAGGGGCTCAAGCATCCCAAGGGCAGGACGTTAGTATCTCAATGGCAGGAAGGTGATTTCCATGCGCTCCAAGGCCTCCATTCAAGGTCATCCAATTCATCCCATGCTCGTGAGCTTTCCGATTGCAATGTGGGTAGGCGGATTTATCTTTGAGTTGCTTGGCGCCAAGTGGCCGAATCCGGGGCTATGGGCGGCCGGATTCTACTCCGTGATTGCAGGCTGCATCGGGGCTGCCATGGCGGCCATTCCAGGCTTGCTTGATTGGATGTTCTCCGTCCCGCCGGACTCAAGCGCCAAACGTCGCGGGCTGATCCATGGCGGCTTGAATACACTCAATCTGCTTCTTTTTATCTATGCGGCCTATCGGCTAGGCTCACCCGCAACGTCGGCAGACGGGGTGACTCTGGTCGTGATGGGAGTTGGAGTGGCAATCCTGGCTGTAGCAGGGTGGCTTGGCGGAACGCTCGTTTACCGCAACCATATTGGCATAGATCGCAGGTACGCCGGCGCAGGCCAGCTTAAAACGCGGTCGCTCCCCACCTGGAACAAGCCGGTCTGCAATCAGAGCGAGCTCGGCGACGGTCAGATGCTGTTAGTCACCGTCGGCGCGGAGCGGGTGGTGGTGGGCCGTTGCTCGGAAGGCCTGTTTGCATTTGGCGATCACTGCACACACCGAGGCGGGCCGCTTTCTGACGGCGCATTAGTCGGATGTACCGTCCAGTGCCCATGGCACGGATCACAGTTCGACATTCGCTCCGGTCGGGTGGTTGCCGGTCCGGCGCAGGAAAAAATCAAGATCTACTCCGTCGCTATGCGAGACGGTGAGGTCTATGTGCAGCCGCCGGGCCCCACTGAACTGCGTCCCCTGAAAGCTGCCTGAAGCCGGTCTTCCTTACTTCTTCTTGGCCGGCGTTTTTTTGGCGGGCGGCTCCATGGATGCCGGGGCCGCGGAATGGGGCGAGACGGCACAATAGTGCAGCTTCATCACCGGCGTGCTGCCGCCTTCAAGCACCGTCAAAAGATAGAGACCGTCATATTCATTTTCGCCAATTGGCGGGATGGTACCGGCTTGGACACGCTGGATCACCAGCGGCAAACTGTCACTGTGGCCGACAACAAGCGCGTTGCCGCCGGTGCCGTAGAACACATCGCGCACCAGGGTATTAATGTCCTTTGCCGGAACCACCACGGGCTTGATATTGAGAGCTTTAGCCAGGGGCTCCGCCGTTTGCTGGGTCCGCTTGACGTCGGAGACGAAGATGCGCTTGATGCTTGCGTCCTTCAGCACCTGCGCCAAACATTCGGCGCGCTGCTGCCCCGCGGGGCTGAGCACGGCATCCGGCGCGGCCGAAACTTTCTCGGCATGGCGCACCAGGACGACGGTTGTGGTCACGCGCGGCGCTTGTTGGGCCGCTGCTGCCTGGCACAGCATCAGAGCGGGAATTACATAACGAAGTAGCGTTTTGTCCATGTGGCTGTAACTGCCTCCATCATCTCAAATAAACTTGCAGCACTCGTCTTGCGGGCCGCCCAGCATGGAACGCCGGCGGATTGTAATCCTGCGGCTATTTCTTTACGACGGCAGCTTTTGCGGCGGCGCGGGCGGAGGGTTGTCGCCCATTCCATTTAACAACCGGATGGTCTCCAGGATCACATCTCCGCTGATTTTCAGACTGTCAACGCTCAGCTTGTCGACGGTATCCTGCGTGGTGTGGTGAAAGCTGTTGTTGTAGCCGTAATCGAGATCGATGATGTCGGCAACGGGCATTCCGGCTTTCACAAACGGAATATGGTCGTCCTCCACGCTGGTGACGTTGGCAAAAAAGTGTGATTGATAGCCCAGCCGCGTGGCCGCCTGCAGGACCAGGTCTTCCAGCCAGGGGGTGGAGTTCTCATCGCGGTAAACACCCAGATCGGCGTCGCCAATCATATCGGCCAGCAGAAGCCCTTTGACCTTCTTGCTGGTGCCATCATCCTGCCATTTCTTGGCCAGGTGACGGCTGCCCCAGAGAGCATCCTCAGTGCGCCATTGTCTTGTGAATGATTCTTCGCCGTCGAAAAATGCCAGCCAGACGCCGCAGCCTTCCAGCTTCCTTCCGCGGAACTGGTCGCCGATGGCGAGCAGGAGAGCGCTGGTGGCAGCGCCGTCATTAGCGCCGACAAAACTGGTATTGCGCAGCCAATAGTTCGTCTCGTAGTGTGAAGCCAGAACAATGATGCAGTCTTTGGAGCCGGGGAATTTCGCGATAATGTTGCGCATGGGCATCTGACCGGCCGAAGTTTCCGCGACAAAAGCGTCTTCTTCCACCTGCGCGCCTGTCAGCTTGCCTTTGATGTAGGCGCGTACCTGATCGAGGGCTTTGGTGCCATCCCAGCGCGGCCCGAAGGCGACGATTTCCTTGGTGTACTGCATGGCGCGGGCAGCATCTACGCGCATCGCCGGGCCGGCAGGTTCTATTGGTTTGGCTGCGGGCGCGGGAGAACTTTGGGCGTTAGGATTCTGGCTCACCGCAGAGCCAACTTCCTTTTTTGTTTCATCGCAGCCGAGCAAAGCTATGGTGGAGAGAAAAACCAACCAAATACCGCGTCGCACACACAAGATCACGTCCGCGCTCCTTGCCGCACAGATTTAAGAAACCACGCCCCCAGCCGATGAAGCGTTTAGAGCGACCTGCCGCTTTCTCTGTCTTTTTCCTTGCGCTTGTCCGCACGCTTGCGCCGCTGCTTGGGATGGACGATCCACACGATGCCGATGCTCCCGATATAGAGCAGAATCATAGGCGCCGCATAAATGCTCATATTCATAAGGTCGGTGGTGGGAGTAAGGACCGCGGCGATCACAAAGAAGATCAAGACCGCGCCCCGTATGTGCTTGAACAGGAATTTAGCGCTCACCACGCCCATGGCGCCGGCGAACCCGAGAATAATGGGCAATTCAAAGACAAGAGCCAGGCCGAGGATGATGGTGAGAAACAGGTCCGTGTACTCGGTGATGGAGATCGCCGGTTTCAGATTAGGGCCGCCCTGTCCGATCAAGAAATCCATGGCCACCGGAAACACGACCCTGTATCCGAAGTATCCGCCACTCACAAACAAACCGACAGAGAGAAACAGGAACGGCAGCAGGAACCGTTTTTCATTCCGGTAGAGCCCCGGAGAGATGAACCCCCACACCTGATAGAGCAGGTAAGGACAGGCAATGAAGATTCCCACGATCAGACCGATCTTCAGCTGGATATTGAAGGTATCGGTAGGATTCAAATAGACAAGTTGAGGATCGAAACCGTGGGCTTTTAACGCCGTCTGAATGGGCGCCACCATCTTGGAGATGATTGGCTGCACCCAGTACCAACCCGCGCCAACACATATGCCCACCGCTACCACGGAGTGAAGCACCCGCTTGCGCAGCTCCTCCAGATGCTGCAACAGGCTCATGGAGCCCATCTCGCGCCGTTCTTTTTCTTCCTTTTGGCTTTCGGGTTCTGCTACAAGATCAGGCATCGTAATCCCGCGGGACAGCGTTCTTCACGCGCTCACTCAGGCGGTTCAGAGCGCCCTGAATGGAGAGGTCTTCATCCGCGGAGATCTTGGCGATCTCCGGTTCAATGTGTTTGCGGGGATCCGCTTCTTCCAGCTCAAGTTTGCGGATCTCTTCATGAATCTGACCCTGGAATTCATTGCTGGCCTTCTTGAATTCGGCCATGAATTTGCCCATCTGGCGGGCAATTTCCGGCAGTCGGCGCGGCCCAAAGAGAAGCAGGGCCAGGATCACCAGGAAAAACATCTCTGTAAAGCCAAGGTTCATACGTTCAATGCCATGATACCGCAGGAGTTCTTAAAAAAGGACCGCATTTTTGATTAACTTTTCCAATAAAAAAGTTCCGCAGCCCGCTCCAGCTAAAAAGCATCTCACAAAGGGTACGGAAGTATGCCGGTTGCCGGGGCTGCCTAAGTAGCAGGTTACGGAAGCTCACTTCGGGACGAAATGCATGTAAAGTCCTCAGGGGAAGAGTGTTATACTAGCCTTAGTTTCCCGCAATCGGAGCTTAAGCTCAGCGGCCGAGGGTCTTTCATGTCTCGTGGAACAAGTCGTTCACTCTTTTTTGTCCTTCTCGTCATTGTCATCTGTGGTTTTCTGGGTTCCGCTGCTTTTAGCCAGCGCGGCAATCCTTCTTATGCGACCGGCGCTTCGGACAATGACGTCCGCGACAGCCTGCGCCAGTTCTCTGAGATCTACAATCTGGTAGAGCAGAACTATGCGGAGCCGGTGAATCCCGACAAGGCGATTTACAACGGCGCCATCCCGGGCATGCTGCACGTGCTTGATCCGCACTCGAACTTTTTCGATCCCAAGTCATACTCGCTGCTGCGCGAAGAGCAGAGTGGCAAGTACTACGGCGTGGGCATGCAGATTGCGCCGCGCAACAACAAAATCATCGTCGTAGCGCCGTTTGCCGGCACACCGGCCTATAAAGCGGGCCTGCGTCCAGGGGATGTGATCATCGCCGTAGACGCCAAAGCCACAGACAACCTGAGCGTGAGCGATGTGGCGGACTTGCTCAAAGGGCCAAAAGGCACCAACGTCCACATTTCCATCCTGCGCGAGAGCAACGACAAGCCGCTGGAATTCAACGTGGTCCGCGACGAAATCCCGCGTAACAGCGTTGATCTGAAGTTCATGATCCGGCCGGGCATCGGCTACATGCACGTGACCGCGTTCAATGAAACCACGGAACAGGAAGTGGAAGACGCGCTGCAAGGGTTTGGCGAATTAAAGGGTCTGGTGCTCGATCTGCGCGGCAATCCGGGCGGCCTGCTCAATGAAGGCGTGGGCGTTGCGGACAAATTCCTGAAGAAGGGACAGACCATCGTCTCCCACCGTGGCCGCAGCTCACCGGAAAAGATGTACAAGGCAGCCCACGGCAACGGCGGGAAAGATTATCCGCTGGTCGTGCTGGTGAATCGCGGCACGGCCTCCGCGGCGGAGATTGTTTCCGGCGCCATCCAGGACCATGATCGCGGACTGATCGTGGGTGAAGTGACGTTTGGCAAAGGTCTGGTGCAGACCGTGTATCCGCTGTCGGAGAATACCGGCCTGGCGCTGACCACGGCCAAGTACTACACGCCCAGCGGGCGGTTGATCCAGCGCGACTATAATGGGGTCTCGCTCTACGATTACTATTTCGCGCGGGAGCAGGAAGACAACCCCAGCAACAACGCCAACACGAACTCGACCACGCCTTCCAAAGAAGTCAAGCTGACCGATAGCGGGCGCACCATGTTCGGCGGCGGCGGCATCACCCCGGACGTAAAGGTGAAGCCGTTCAAGACCACGAAATTTGAAGATTCCCTGCTGGTGAAGTACGCGTTCTTTAATTTCGCCAAGCACTACCTGGCCAACCGCCACGTGGACAAAAATTTTGACGTGAATGACGCGGTCATGCAGGACTTCCGCAAGTTCCTGGAGTCGCAAAAGATTCCATTCACTGAAGCCGACCTGAACGAAGGCGCGGACTACGTCAAGTCCAGCATCAAGACGGAGATCTTCATTGCCGAGTTCGGACAGGAAGAAGGGCTGCGCATTCGCGCGGAGAACGATCCCCAGGTAATCGCGGCGCTGAGCCAGTTGCCCAAGGCCAAGGAACTGGCGGAAAACGCCAGAAAGATCGTGGCCCAGCGTGCGGCGGCGCAGTCCAACCGTTAATCCAGTTTTAGCTGATTCCTGGCCCGCCGGAATGGCGGGCCTTTTTCTTACATTGGATCTCCGCTCGGTGGCATAGTTACTGCCGTTTGAACCGCCGCTCCAGAAGAGCAAACAGGCCTGTAAGCGCGAGCGAGGCGGCAACAAAGATGGTGGCTGCCAGAACCTCGTGTTCTTGCATCCATCTCCCCAAAAGCATTCTGTAAGGGTAGAACGACAGGCCCGCAAGCCGCCAGTCACGGGGGTAATTAGAGTTTTTAAGAAATTTCTATGACTTAGGATTTTGGCGTAAGACGCAGGCAGCTCACTTCCCAGACTCGTTTTTACCTCTTGATACAAAAGCCTGAATTCGCGGCAATCGCCTCTGGCCAAGAGCTAAATGTCGTAATACAGCGCGAATTCATAAGGATGCGGACGCAACCTCATAGCGTCCACCTCCCTGGTGCGCTTGTAGTCGATGTAAGTCGCAAGCAGGTCTTCCGTGAAGACATCGCCTTTGAGCAGGAACTGGTGATCGAGCTCCAGCGCGTCCAAGGCTTCGTCGAGCGCACCGGGCATCGACAGCACCTTTGCCAGCTCCTCCGGCCCCAGATCGTAAATGTCCTTGTCCAGCGGCTGGCCGGGATCGATTTTGTTCTCAATGCCGTCCAGTCCGGCCATCATCATGGCTGCAAACGCGATGTAAGGATTGCAGCTCGGATCAGGCGGCCGGAACTCCACGCGCTTGGCTTTCGGAGAAGCCGAATACATGGGTATGCGGCACGCGGCGGATCGATTGCGGCGCGAGTACGCCAGGTTCACCGGTGCTTCAAAGCCAGGCACCAGGCGCTTGTAAGAATTTGTCGTCGGCGCAATGATCGCCGCCAGCGCCGGCCCATGCTTGATCAACCCGCCAATGTACCACAACGCCATCTGCGACAAGCCCGCGTATCCGTCGCCGGCAAAAAGCGGCTTGCCGCCCTTCCACAGCGACTGGTGCGTATGCATGCCGCTGCCGTTGTCATTGAAGAGCGGCTTGGGCATGAACGTTACCGTCTTGCCGTGCCGGTTGGCCACGTTCTTCACGATGTATTTGTAGAGCATCATGTTGTCGGCCGAGCGCAGCATCTTGTTGAACTTCAGATCGATCTCCGTCTGCCCACCGGTGGCCACTTCATGATGGTGGCATTCAACCTCAAGCCCGCAAGCCTGCATGGTCATGGTCATTTCTGTGCGCAGGTCCTGATAGTGATCCGTGGGTGGCACCGGAAAATAACTTTCTTTGAATCGCGGGCGATAACCCAGATTGTTTTCCTTCCGGCCTGAATTCCACCGCCCCTCTTCCGCATCGATGAAATAGAAACCCTGGTTTTCTTTCTGATCGAAGCGCACGTTATCAAAGATGAAAAACTCGGCTTCGGCGCCGAAGTACGCCGTATCGGCCATCCCGGTCGAGATCAGGTACATCTCCGCCTTCCTGGCGATATAGCGCGGGTCGCGGTCATAGCGCTGCTTGGTCACAGGATCGATCACGTCGGCCACCATCACCAGCGTCGGCGCTTGGGTGAAGGGATCCATGATGTAAAAGTTCGGGTCGGGAATGAGCAGCATGTCGCTCTCATGGATCGCCGCCCAGCCGCGGATCGACGATCCGTCCATGCCAAAGCCGTCTTCAAAAGACGCTTCAGAGAACTGCCCGATGGGAAAGGAAACGTGGTGCCACAGTCCGGGCAGATCGGTAAAACGCAGGTCAAGCATTTTGGCACCGCTCTCTTGGGCGAATTGCACGACAGATTTGGGGTCAGCTTGTGTCGCGGGCATGTTCGGGCGATTCCTCCGCAGTTTGAAGATATAAGCGGAGCGCAGCCAGCGGAAATTGATTGTTTTTATGAGGGGGATAAGGCGGATTTATTGGGGGAACTAACTGCTGATTTTCACTGCCAGTTTTCCCCGCACATGCCCACTTTCGCTCAGCCGGTGCGCATCGGTAATCTGCTCCAGCGGAAAAACCCTTTCCACCACCGGCCGGATCTTCCCTGCCTCGATCAGCGCTCCGATCTTTTCCAGGTCGCCGCCGCGAGGCCTGGCCCGCGCAATCAGCAATCTTTTGCCGCCGAGCAGCCCGCGCACAACGCCGCCGGCTATCCCGGCAATGGCGGTGGAAAAAAACTTGAGCTTGCCCGCAGGCTCTTCCGGGATCGGGATCGTAAGGGTCACCAGCCGCCCGCCGAATTTCAGCACGCTCCATGATCCGGCCCATACGCTCCGCCCCACGCCATCAAGCACCAGATCGAATTTCGGACGTATCCCGGCAATCCGTTCGCGCGTGTAATCGATTGGCTGGTCCGCCCCCAGTTCGCGGAGAAAATCCAGGTTGCGTGTGCCGGCCGTGGCGGCGACGAATGCGCCGAACGCCTTGGCAATCTGGATGGCCATCACTCCCACGCCTCCCGCTCCGGCGTGAATCAATACCCTCTGCCCCGTCTTGAGCCGGCCCTGGTTCAGCAGCGCCTGCCACGCGGTGAGCGCGGCCAAGGGTACGGCTGCGGCCTCTTCATGGCTGAGGTTCTTCGGTTTTTTGGCCAGGGCTTTCTCCGGCGCCACCACGTATTCCGCGTACGTCCCGCGATAGGTCTTCCCGACGTAGCCATCCTTGAATCCGTAGACTTCGTCGCCAGGTTTGAACAAAGTAACTGACGGCCCCGCTTCTGTCACCACGCCAGAAAGGTCGCAGCCCCAGATCACTGGAAAAACCACCGGCCGTACCGCAGCCAGCAGCCCGCGCCGAAACTTCCAGTCCACCGGATTCACGCTGGAGGCGTGCACCCGCACCAGCACCCCGTTTGGCCCGACCCGCGGGGAGGGCAGATCGTCTGCCGGTTGCAGGACCTCGGGCTCCCCGTATTGTTCGCACAGAATGGCTTTCATAGGAAGCACATGCATTTTAGCAATCAGCCGCCAGCATTCGACGACAGAAATTAGCAATTAGCAGTCAGCATTCAACAAAGCAACCTGGAACTGGCCAAAGAAACCCAGCTGCGAACCAACGCGAAGCACGCGAATCATATTTTGGTTTTTTGATTCGTGTCCCTTCGCGAAATTCGCGGCTAACTTCTTCATCTCGTATCCATCAGCGGAAATCTGCGGCGATATTCTCCGGCTAATTGCTGACGGCTGAGAGCTAAATGCTAGACTGATAGACACCAGATGGACTTCGATCAGCTAGAGACTTTTCTTGAGGTCGCGCGGCACACTAGTTTCTCCCGCGCGGCGGAGAAGCGCTTTCGCACGCAGCCGGCCATCTCTTCTCAGATTCGCGCACTGGAAGAGGAGATTGGCGCCAAGCTTTTTGACCGTAGTGGCGGCAAGGTGGCAATCACCGCCGCAGGCAAGGTCTTCCAGCAGTATGCCGAGCAGACCCTGCAAGCGCGCAAGACGCTGCTGGTGACGGTGGCGGAAATGGAGCGCGTCCCGCGCGGTGAAATCGTGGTGGGCGCTAACGAGGGCACGTGCCTGCACATCCTGCCGGAAGTCTTTGCCGAATTCAAAAAGCTCTATCCCAACGTGGGCGTGCAGATCAGCCGGCTGGAACGGGCCAAGATCATGGAGTCGATCATCGACAACTCGGTGGATTTTGGCGTGGTTTCCGCCCCAGTGGATGACAAACGGCTGACCGTAGTCAATATTCATCGCGACGAACTGGTGATGATCGCGCCGCCCAGGCACCCCCTGAGCAGCATGAAAGCAGCCACCATTGCCGAGGTCGTCCGCTTCCCTCTGCTGCTGCCCAAGGTCGGCCGCACCCGCGACGCGCTGGAAAACCTATTCCATGAACGCGCGCTCAAGCCGAAAATCTCCATGGAATTGGACTCCAGCGAACTGCTTAAGCGTTTTGTGGCCGCGGACGTAGGCATCGGCTTCATCGCCCGCTCCAACGTGATTGAAGACGTTAAGGCAGGCGTTCTGGCTGCGGTGCCCATGGCGGACGCTTCAATCCGCCGCGATTTGGCGCTGGTCTTCCGCAAAGACAAGGCCCTGAGCCGCGCCGCATTGGCATTCATCGAAATTGCCGTCAAGATCAAACAGGCTTCCGTGGATGCGCCTTCCGCGCAAGGCGTCCGCTAGCTTTGGGCGGCTATCGTTTCTCCGGCGGAGGTAAACCCCTTCGAAGGCAAGCGGTATTCCTTTGTGGCTGGTTAGGCCTTGCACCATTCAAGGTGCATATTGGCGGCGCCGGGCCTTTTGCGGGAAATTTTGTCTCGACCGGGGATTTTCGCGGAAATTTTCCTGCGCTCGCCTGTCAGCATGTGTTATTTTTTTTCATTCACTAAAAAACAGATTTTTGGAGGCAAGCAAATTGGGTTTAAACATGGTGCCGAAGCGCATCTTCCTGACCAATGGAGTGGGAAAGCACAGAGAAAGACTTACATCCTTTGAGCTGGCCCTCAGGGATGCCGGCATCGCGGCGCAGAATCTGGTGCGCGTCTCCTCCATTTTTCCGCCTCACTGCAAGCTGATCTCGCGCAAAGAGGGCGTGAAGTACCTTCACCCCGGCGAAGTGACTTTTGCCGTGGTCGCCGAGAACTCCACTCGTGAACCGCACCGTCTCACCGCCGCCAGCATCGGACTGGCCATGCCCGCCGACCGCAGCACCTACGGCTACTTAAGCGAGCATCACTCCTTCGGCGAAGCCGATGACGTTGCCGGCGAATACGCTGAAGAACTAGCGGCGGAGATGCTCGCCACCACGCTCAACGTGGAATTCAATCCTGATACCTCCTGGGACGAGAAAAAAGAGATTTACCGGATTTCCAACAAGATCGTCCGCACCACCAACATCACCCAGAGCGGCGTGGGCGACAAACGCGGCCTGTGGACCACAGTGATTGCGTCGGCGATTCTGATCTTCGAGTAAGCAGCGGATTTCACCACGAAAACGTAGAACCACTTTTGCCGAGGGCTCGAGCGAGATCTTTTTTATGGCGCGTTCCGGGCCCAGTGCGGGGAAACAACTCGACTCGATTTGGAAACTAGGCGGCCTGACCTTCTGGCAGCTCACCAGAAGAGTGGTGCATGGGATCGACCAAGACGACCTTTTCGGGCGCGCTTCCGAGCTGGCATTCAATTTCTTACTTGCACTCTTTCCCCTGCTGCTGTTCATGCTCGCCTTGTTTGGCTTGTTTGCATCCCGCAGCAACGAGCTACAAAGCAGCCTGCTATCGTACTTTGCGCATTTCCTTCCGCCGTCGGCATTCCAGCTATTGAAGGCCATCACGATAGAAATGGCGGCAAATCCCACAAGCGGCAAGCTCACATTCAGCATCGTCCTGACCCTCTGGTTTGCTTCCGGCGGCATGAGTTCGATGATTTCTACTCTGGACGCCGTCTATCACGTGCGCGAATCTCGCACCTGGCTCAAGAGGCGGGTCATCGCACTCGGGCTGACAATCGCGATTTCGATTCTCCTCCTGACCTCGCTGTTCATCGTGCTTGTGGGCGAACACTTTAGCGATTGGATCGGTATCAAGCTTCACCTGACGTCCATCGTAGTGATTGCCTGGAAAGGGCTGCAATGGGTAGCTGTTGTGCTTTTCCTGACCTTGTCGTTTTCGCTGATCTATTACTGGGGGCCGAGCCTGGAAGAACGTCACTGGCGCTGGATTACACCTGGCTCAATATTTGGCGGATTTCTTTGGCTGGCCGCTTCGGCGGGGCTTCGCATCTACCTGCATTTCTTTAATACATACACGGCGACCTACGGATCTCTTGGAGCGATGATGATTCTCCTCATTTGGCTGTACGTCACCGGACTGGCGTTCCTCATCGGAGGGGAGATCAACGCCCAGATCGAGCGCACAGCCATGAGCGGTTAAATCTCATGCCTCGTACGAGCGGGCAAGTGACAGCGCAGGCAAGCTCGCCGCAGGATTCCCGTCATTCCATCACTTCGCCTTGTGTGCTGGCTTTTTATATCCCTTCCCCAGCCGTTCAAACAGCGCGGCGCACATGATCGGCAGGCCGACCGTAGCATCTAAAAAGACCTCGCCAAAACGGCCGCCCTCGTCCGGGGGAACGAACTTGCCCCAGGAAATGGCCTCAGAGTACGGCGAACCGGAAAGCCCGCCCCAATATACGGGCTCCGGACAGATGCGAACGCCATAGTGATAGCGTTTGAGCGGGACATCTTCTCCCGCGCGGCGCACGCGCAACTCGCAATATGGTCCAAACTGCTGCGCCCAGTTCCGCGGCACGCCGCCGCCGATAGTCAAAATGCCCAGCCGCGTCTGCTGCAACAACGTTTCGGCAAAGTAGTTCAGGTCGAGGAACGGATCGTAGCGAAGTTGCGGCTTGCCTTCGCGCGCGCGCATGCGATTGTTCAGCGCTACGTCCAGACCCATCTCGGAATCGGTGAATGCAGGCACAAAAACCGGAACATTCTTCTGATAGGCCGATTTCAAAATGCCCCGCCCTTTGGCGTGGCTTTTCAGATGCTCACCAATGGCCCGGTTCAGTTTCCAGGAGCACATGATCTGCTGCGGGTCCCATTTGCCCAGCACCTCCTCCATCACCAGCTCAACATGGTCCAGGTTCTGCTCCGGCTCCAGCGTGTCATAAACGCGGTTGTAGCCGGCCTCGTAGAGCTCAACGTCATTCATTCTGGGGTCATAGCGATAGTGGTTGCAGCCTGTGGCCTCGACCAGGCCGTGCGCCATCAGGGCGCCTGTGGAGACAACCGCGTTGACCAGCCCTTTTTCGATAAGATCGCAGATAATCAGGCCCTGCTTGGCCACGGTCATGGCGCCGGCCAGGGTCATCACCACGAAGCAGTCTTTGTCCCGCGCCATGGCTTCAAGCACGTCCACCGCCTCTCCGAGCTGGCGGCCGGTAAATGCCGTGTCCGCCATGCCCCGCACCAGGTCGCTGATGCTTTTGGCTTTGGAAAGGTCCAGCGGGAAAACCGGAGATAGCTTGTCCTGCACCGGATCGTGCAGCTTGCGGTCAATGCCTGTGCCTGCCTGCTTCTTGCTCAATGCTTCACCTCTTAAGATGGGACGTGGTCGGGCAAACTTAAAAAAGTAAACGCTGCGAGGCGCGGAGTCAAACTGTCTTGCACCCCACCGCGTGAAAAGGTAGCATCCAGCGCAGGAGTGAAATCATGGAAACAATAAGCGCGCGATTTGCGGGCGTTGAGCTTTACTTCAGCGATCTGAAGAAGGCCAGGGCGTTTTATGCCGATACGCTGGGCCTCCAGATTTCAGATGAAGACACGCAGCGATATGCGAAGTTCAGCACCGGCGCGGGTTTTGTATGCCTCGAACGCAAAGGCTCTGAATCGTATCCCTCACAGGACAAAGCAGTTTTATTTTTTGAGGTTTCGGACCTTCAGGCAGCCATCGGCGCCATTGGAGAACAGCGTTTTGTTGAACGCCAGGCGACATGGGCCGTGCTTCATGACCCGGAAGGTCACAATGTTCTCTCGATGCAGCGTTAGCCGGAATTCAGTTGAGCGATGTCTGCTATTCTTAAATTGTTTTCAAGAATTAGTCATGAGGAAACCCCTTGGCTTCTGAAATCTTCACTGTCGGCCTGATCCAAATGCACTGCTCCGCCGACCCCGACGACAACCTTCGCCGGGCCGAAGAAAAGGTGCGTGCTGCCGCCAAACAGGGAGCGCAGATGGTCTGCCTGCCCGAGCTGTTTCGCACGCAATATTTCTGCCAGCGCGAAGACGCTGTGCTCTTTGACCTCGCCGAACCAGTGCCCGGACCGACCACGGAAGCGCTCTCCACTGTTGCCCGCGAGACCAAAACCACCGTGGTGGTCTCTGTCTTCGAGCGGCGCGCGCGCGGCCTTTATCACAATACCGCCGTCATTCTGGACGCCGACGGCAGCACCAGGGGTCTCTATCGCAAGATGCATATCCCGGATGACCCTCTTTATTACGAGAAGTTCTATTTCACTCCCGGCGACCTCGGTTTCAAGGCCTTTGATACCGAGTATGGACGCATGGGAACGCTGGTCTGCTGGGACCAGTGGTATCCGGAAGGCGCGCGTTTGACCGCGCTGCAGGGCGCTAACATCCTCTTTTACCCCACCGCTATCGGATGGCACCCCGACGAGAAAGCTGAGTTCGGCACGGTGCAACATGACGCCTGGCGCACCATCCAGCGAGCTCATGCCATCGCCAACGGCGTGTTTGTGGGTGTGGTCAACCGCGTGGGGCATGAGTTCGGCGACATACGCGGCAATCGCGCCCAGGGCAAAGGCCTGGAGTTCTGGGGAGGCTCGTTCCTGTGCGATCCCTTCGGCCGGGTCATCGTTGAAGCCTCACACGATAAAGAGGAAATCCTGATCGGCCAGTGCGACCTCAAACATCTCGAAGACATCCGCCGCAACTGGCCCTTCCTACGCGACCGCCGCATTGACAGCTACAGTGGCATCACACATAGGTTTCTGGATTGATGGTGCGCGCAAAAACGCCAACTGTTGCAACCATCACCCCCCGCGCTCTCGGCTACCGCATGCCTGCCGAATGGGAGCCTCATGCCGCTACCTGGCTGGCCTGGCCGCACAACCGCAGCGACTGGCCGGGAAAATTCGACGCCATTCCCTGGGTGTTTGCCGATATCATCCGCTATTTGGGCCGCGTGGAAGAGGTAAACCTGATCGTCGCCTCCGCGCGTGAGAAGCAGGAGGCGCGCGAGGTCCTGCGCTGCAGCCACGTTGAAACCAAGCGCGTAAAATTTCACCTCTGGCCGACCAATCGCATCTGGACCCGCGATTCCGGACCTATCTTCATCAAGCACCAGCAAACTGTCGCTCTCACCAACTGGCGATTCAACGCCTGGGCCAAGTATCCCGATTGGAAGCATGACAACCAGCTTCCTGATCGAGTCACAAAGAAACTGAAGCTGCAACAATTCACTCCGGTAATTGAACGCAACGGCAAGCCGTATCACGTGGTCCTGGAAGGAGGCAGCATTGACGTAAACGGCCAGGGCCTGATGTTAAGCACTGAAGAATGCCATCTCAGCAAGGTCCAGCAACGCAATCCAGGCCTCGCACAGCGCGACCTGGAGAAAGTGTTTGCTGATTATCTGGGTGTAGAGAAGGTGATCTGGCTGAGCCGCGGCATTGTAGGTGATGACACGCACGGCCACGTTGATGACATTTCGCGTTTCGTTGCCGCTGATACTGTGCTCACCTCGGTTGAGCCTCATCGCGGCGACGCCAACTACGAACCACTCCAGGAAAACCTGCGCCGGCTGCAGGCGGCCACCGATCTTCAGGGACGCAGCCTGCAAATCGTCGAACTACCGCTGCCCCGCCCTATTATTTTTCGCGGACAGCGCCTCCCCGCCAGCTACGCCAACTTTTATATCGCCAATAATCTGGTGCTGGTTCCAACCTTCAACGATCCCAACGACCGCGTTGCGCTCAACATCCTTGCCGGTCTCTTTCCCACTCGCGAAATCGTCGGCATTCACTGCGGCGATTTCATCTGGGGTCTGGGGGCAATCCATTGCATGACCCAGCAGCAACCGGCAAAATAAGTTAGTCTGCGGCCGCCGCCGTCCGCGGCCGATATTCGAATAAATCCGGATCGCTCTTTTGCAGGCGTTCCAGAGTGTCTTTCCACACAGCGGGGATGGCCGGCATGCTGGCGATTTCTTTTTTTGCCGTCAGAGCGTGCTCCATCTTGATAGGAATTGGCTTGAAACCCGTTGCCTGCGCGGCCATGGCGACGGAGATATTTCGCGCGCACATGCCTTCCAGCAGCATCATGCGCATCAGCGCGACCTGTATGCCAGGGCCGGATGTCAGCGCGCCATGGTTGGGCAGGATCACGGCCGGATATTTTGCGATGGCATCCGCAAACGGGCGTACTCGATCTTCGCCCGCTGCTGTGCCGGTATAGTCTTCTTCCACAATGCCCACGTCGCCCGCCAGGATGCAGCTTTCCTGGTCGTAAATCTCCGGCATCCGGCGAAAGGTCCCCCAGCTGATGGTGGCCGGTGGATGCGTATGCGCCAGCGCCACAATCTGCGGATTCAAGCGATGGATCACCGCGTGCAGCGCGATCGTGTCATTCACGTACGGATCAACCGAGGGATCGTGCTCGAGCACTTTTCCGTGGAAATCGAAAGTGCAGATGTCAGCTGGCCGGACCGTGCCGAAGGAGGGACCGAAGCGGTTCATCAGCATCTTATTCTCGCCAATGGCCACACTCAGGTGCCCGGCCACGCCGGCACTCAGTCCGGCCCGATAAAGCGCCCGCGCTGCGCAGCAAATATCGAACTTAATGCCTTCAATCGAAACCGACATGGATGCCCCCACAGCACTAGTATTGTGCACATAAATCCTAGACGCAACTGCTGGTTTGCACAAACCATAAAGCGAAAGACAAAACGGCCCGAATGCGTCGCATCCAGGCCGTTTCTTGTTTGGTTTCGACTCTTTTACTTCACTTCTACTTCTTTTTGCGGCCAATCAAACCAGCTGCCATTGAACCGAAGCCCAGCAGTCCCAGCAGGGGCAGCGGAGAAGCGGTTTGGGGCAGTTTCTGGCCGGCTTTTGCGCTTTGGTCAGCCGGAGCAGCGCTTTGGTCAGCAGTGCTGGCAGCGCTCTTGTCGGGTGAAGCCGCAGGAGCAGCATTCTGGTCTGAGGCAGCGGCGCCGGGAGCCGTGCTGGCTGGAGGCTGCTGGCTCTGATCAGGCGTGCTCTGGGTTGAAGAGGGAGTTCCCTGGGCCGCATTCGCGGTGTCCGTGGCTGCGTCCTTGGTAGCGCCGGCGGCATCGCCAGCCGCGCTCTTGGTCGCATCGGCGGCGTTGCCGGCCGTGCTGGTTGCGGTGTCAGCCGTGCTCTTAGCGGCATCCGCAGTCTTGTCTGCGGCCTGCGAGCCCGCAGCCGCGGCGCCGGTGGCCGCGCCCGCAGCTGCTCCGGCAGCGCCGGAAGCTGCATTGTCAGTGCTGGTGGCAGCCTGGTTGCTGGTGCAGGAGTCGGAAATCATATTGACCGAACTCACCTGTACCGAGCCATCGCTGGTCCGTGTTCCCTGAATCTGGACCTGGTGCCCGTCATGCGGCTTCAGCATCGAGCTGTCACCCTGCAGGTTTACGCTCTGGCCGTTGTCGGCGGCAAGAACCCAGTTTCCGCCCGACTGTTTCAGGCAGCCCTTCATGGACGCCTGCTGATCACTCGAGCTGGGGGTTGTTGCAGTCTGGCTGCTCTGGTCCGGGGTAGTAGAGGGACTGGTGGACGGAGTGGTTGGCTGCTGGCTAGGCTGTTGCTGCTGGTCCGGTGTTGAACCAGTGCCGCCTGTCTGCGCAAATGCCATGCCTGAGGCCAGCATCAGCGCCAAAATAAATTTCTTGTTCATGTCGTTGCTCCTTCGTTTCAGTGCCCGTCGGGGCTTTATGCGAGTTTTCCCGCCAACGTCCGCTGAGGTTTGGACGCCGATGAGTGGTTAGAGACTAGTAAACCCTGCGGGGTTGACTGGAAATAAAACATAAGCAGAGCTGCTGCTCGTGTAGAATTTTTTTGAGACAACCAACGGCGCCCATTATGGCGGAAGCCAAAAAAAATGCAGCAGAATCGCGGCCCGGAGGAGATGCCGCCTGGATGGAGCAGGCGCTGGAGCAAGCCCGCCTGGGCGCCGCAGCCGGTGAAGTCCCTGTTGGCGCTTTAGTAATCAAGGATGGCGAGGTCCTGGGCCGGGGGCACAATCGCAATCTGCTGGAAAACGATCCCACAGCCCATGCCGAGATCGTCGCGTTGCGCCAGGCCGCTGCCCGCCTGGGAAACCATCGCCTGGCCGGCTGCGTGATGGTCGCCACCATCGAGCCCTGTTCCATGTGCGCCGGAGCGCTGGTCCATGCTCGTATCGCCCGCCTGGTCTATGGCGCCGGCGATCCCAAAGCCGGCGCCGCAGGTTCGGTGCTTCGGGTGATCAATCATCCCAGGCTCAATCACAGCATGGAGGTCACCGCCGGCGTGCTGGCCGACCGGTGTTCTGAAATCCTTCAGGATTTTTTCCGCCGCAAGAGAGACCGTCCCGAAAGCGCGCTTTAACCAACACTGATCAGCAGTGAATCGGTCCAATCCCGCCGCAAGAAAGATAGTCTTTCCGGCTAACCGGCAATCATATTTTTCAGTCCAAGGTGTGTATGCGCAAAACATTTGCGTCCCTCTCTCAGGACCTCCGATACGGCATTCGCATGCTGGCGAAGTCGCCGGCGTTTTCCTTCATCGCAATTCTCACGCTGGCGCTGGGCATCGGAGCCAATACTGCAATTTTCTCCGTGGTCAACGGGGTTCTGCTCAATCCCCTGCCTTTCCATGATCCTAATCAGCTCGTGTCGATGTTTCAGGAGATACCTAATTTCAAAAACGGCTCCATTTCCTATCCCAACTTTGTCGACTGGCGCCGGATGAACACGACGTTTGCCGCCATGGCTGCGTATCGCTCCACGGGGTTCAATCTTTCCGGGATCGGCGAACCCGAACGTCTGCATGGCGAAATGATTTCCGCGGGTTTCTTCGAAATTCTCGGCGTTAATCCATTGATGGGCCGCGCCTTTACCGCGAATGAAGACCGTCTCGGCGCGAACCCGACCGTGATGATCACAGAAGGCCTGTGGAAGCGCAAATTTGGGGCGCGCAAGGACATCATCGGCCAGCGCATGGTCCTTGACGATGTTGGACGAACTATTATCGGCGTGGTCCCCTCCAGCTTTCATTTGCGCATCCAGAATTTCCAGCGGGGCGGCCCGATGAACGAAGTCTACGTTCCAGTGGGAGAATTCAATGAACCCAAGTTCTACGCTGAGCGCGGCGCCGGCTGGGGACTGGATGGTATTGGCAGACTTAAACCCGGCGTAACTCTCCAGCAGGCACGCGAAGACATGGACCGCGTTTCACGCGATCTGGCAGTCGCTTATCCCGGCATCGATTCAGACAAGAAAGCGAACATCCTTTCTCTGAAAGACGAAATGGTGGGCAACATGCGCCCGATCCTGTTGATCTTGCTGGGCGCTGTCGGCTTCGTACTGCTGATCTCGTGCGTGAACGTGGCCAACCTCTTACTGGCGCGCTCCACGGCGCGGCAGAATGAGTTTGCTATTCGCATTGCTCTCGGCGCCGGACAGCAGAGGGTTATCCGGCAGTTGCTGACCGAAAACCTGCTTCTCGCCGTGATCGGCGGCGCTCTGGGACTGCTGGTCGCGAAATTTGGCACTGCCGCGGCGCTTGCTGCTGTGCCGCGAACCCTGCCGCGCTCTGAAGATATCGGCCTGGACCCCCGTGTGCTCCTGTTTACGCTGGCGATATCCGTTCTGGCCGGCATCATCTTTGGCTTGGCTCCTGCCTGGAAGGCTTCTCGTGGCAGCCTTGGAGGAACCCTGAGCGAGAGCGGGCGTGCGGTGGCCGGCGCGCGCGGCGGCGCACAAAGTGTGTTTGTGGCCGGTGAAATGGCCATGGCCCTGGTGCTTCTCATCGGCGCGGGCCTGATGATCCGGACCCTCTTCCATCTGTGGTCCCTCGACCCAGGGTTCAATCCAAAGAACGTAATGACGTTCGCGCTCTCCGGGCCCTCGTCTTACAAGGGGCAATCCGCCGCTGCCATCCGCGCCGCCTACCGTCAGATTCATGACAAATTGGCGTCTACTCCCGGGATTGAAGCGGTGTCCTTCAGCTGGGGAGCCCATCCCATGGGAAGCGATGATGAGGAGTTCTTCTGGTTCACGGATAAACCCATGCCAACGCACCAGACTGACTTCGCCATGGCGCTCGAATACGTTGTTGAGCCTGATTATCTGAAAGTAATGCAGATCCCGGTGAAGCGCGGACGCTTTTTCAACGCCGCAGACAATGAGCACGCTCCCGCCGTAGTGGTAATCGATGAGAGCCTGGCGGAAAAATATTTCCCCGATCGTGATCCCATTGGCCAGTACCTCGTTTTTGATACCAACCCTGCCAATCCTGACAAGGTCCCAAACCCGCAAATCATAGGCGTTGTCGGCCATGTCAATCAGTGGGGGCTCGACAATGATGGACCGGGGGCGCTGCACGCTCAGATCTACCTGCCCATGACCCAGGTTCCAGACAAGGACATCCAGCGCGGCGGGCTGGGAGGCGACGTTTTCACTCGCCAGCAGGCGCACGGCGTGGCGAACCTGGCCATGCTACGCAGCCGCATGCTTGAATTCAACTCTGAACTGGTTGTCCATAACCCTGAAGACATGGAAAAAACCGTCGCCGATTCCATCTCCAGCAAGCGCTTTACCATGACGCTGCTTGGCGTCTTCGCGTTGCTGGCTCTTCTTCTCGCCAGCATCGGAATTTACGGTGTCCTTTCCTATATGGTGGGACAACGCACAAAGGAAATCGGCGTCCGCATGGCCCTAGGAGCGCAACGCTTTGACGTGCTGCGCATGGTCCTGAAAGATGGCGCGCGGATGACGATGGTAGGAATCATGCTTGGCTTGGCCGGGGCTTTGGGCCTCACCCGCCTGATACGATCCATGCTCTACGGCGTAAAACCGACTGATCCACTCACTTTCATCTCGGTTGCATCGTTGCTTGGCGCAATTGCAATGCTGGCCTGCTACGTTCCAGCACGACGGGCCATGAAGGTAGATCCCATTGAGGCGCTGCGGCACGAATAAGCCAGTCCGGGCGGAGAGGGCTGCCTGACCTGATAAAATGTCTTTGAGACCACGAATTTCACGGCGCGGAGAGGTGCGTGAGTGGTTGAAACGATCCGCCTCGAAAGCGGACATACCTTAACGGGTATCGGGGGTTCAAATCCCTCCCTCTCCGCCATGTAGCTTGTTTATTTTCAATGTATTGCACCCATTACATTTGATCCACATGCCTGAAATCTAAACCCTCAAAGCCCCTTGCAAATAAAAGTCTTCTTGGGTGTTAATGGCTGAGTACACTGCCCTCTCACTCTACCCCGTAAGTTGATTCCTGCTTTAAACGAACCCTTACGCAAGTTCTTGGAGAGCGAAATGCAATTTCGCCGGAGACTAAACTACGCACATGACGGACGACATTGAAATTTTTGTCCCTTGTCCTTGACATAGTCTAACTATGGCAACTACCATAGTCTGGCTATGCCAGAACAGGAGCTGCCATGCCTCGCGATGAGATTCCTCCGGGAACGCTCTACATGCTGATTCTGCGCGTGCTCGCCCGCAGCGGAGAAATGCACGGGTACGAGATCGCAAAATCCATTGAGCTGCGCTCCCGAGACATCCTGCAAGTGGAAGAAGGGTCGCTGTATCCTGCGCTGCAGCGGATGCTGATCAAGGGCTGGGTGAAGGCGGAGTGGGGTGCCACGTCGGAAAATCGGCGGGCCCGCTATTACCGGCTAACGCCTGCGGGCCGCAAACAGCTGGAGCAGGAAATCTTGCAATTCGAGCGCGTGATGGGAGCGATCACGCGAGTCATCCAGGCCACCTAGGAGAACGAGTATGCGCTTCACGGAATGGTTTGGAGAGCTGGGCCGCCGCGTTTCCATGCTGCTCTCAGGACGCGAGCATTTCGATCGCGAGATGGAAGATGAGATGTGCCTGCATCGCGATCTCCGAGCACGGGAGCTGCGCGACGACGGCGCCGCATCAGAAGAGGCCTGCTACGCTGCGCAACGGCGATTCGGCAACAGTCTGCGGCTACGCGAAGAGATTCACCAGGCCTGGGGCTGGAATTGGGTTGACCATCTGATCCTGGACTTGCGTTACGCATCTCGCCGGCTGCGCCAGAGTCCGGGATTCACCGCGATCGCTGTTCTGACCTTGGCACTCGGCATTGGCGCTAGTAGTGCTATCTACAGCTTCATGGATGCGTTGCTGCTGCGTGTGCTTCCGGTTCCCGATCCCCAATCACTGGTCGTGCTCAAGTGGCACATCACGACCCTGGACGACACGGGACCAATCGGTGGTCGTTCCGTAGTACACGGCCGGAGCGGCTCGACGTACGACGTTCCTCATCTTGGACACACCGGGGGGATCTTCCCTTACCCTGCGTTCGAGCTTTTCCAGAAGAACGCCGCGCCGTTCTCGAATTTGTTCGCTTATTACAAGACCGACCGGCTCAATGTCATGGTCAAAGGGCAAGCCATAGTCGACAGGGGGGAATATGTGTCCGGCGACTATTTCCGCGGCCTTGAAGTACCTCCTGCTGCAGGGCGCCTGATTTCAACCGACGACGATCAAACGGGTTCCGCGGCCGTAGCCGTGGCCAGCTTTGGGTTTAGTCAAAGGCATTTCGGAGGTCCGGCGAACGCAACCGGGCAAACCGTTGCAGTCAACAATGTTCCTGTGACGATCATAGGAGTTACGGCGCCAGAGTTCTTCGGCGTCGATCCCGGGGCGTCTCCGAGCCTCTATTTCCCGATTCATCTCAACGTAGCGTTGGAAGGCATCAAGCCATGGGGATTCAAGCCGGCTCGGTACCTGGATCAGAACTCCTATTGGCTAGAGATAATGGCTCGCTTGCGTCCCGGTGTAACGATGGCGCATGCGCAAGCCGCGTTGGCTCCGCGATTTCACCAGTGGGTAGAGACCACGGCGACAAAGGACGTGGAGCGGGCCAACCTTCCTGAATTGGTGCTGCAAGAGGGCGCGGGCGGATTGGATGCTTTGCGCCGCCGTTATTCCCGGCCGCTCTATATTCTGCTCACGCTTGTAGCATTCATTCTGACCATTGCGTGCGCCAACATTGCCAACCTATTGCTGGCGCGAGCTGCGACAAGACGGCGCGAAATCGCGTTGCGGTTGAGCATCGGCGCCAGCCGGGCCCGCCTGGTCCGCCAATTGCTCACGGAAAGCTTACTGTTGGCGTCCCTGGGCGGTGCACTCGGAGTCGGAGTTGCCGTGTGGGGCATTCGTTTCCTCATGGTGCTGCTGGCAAACGGCCGGCGAGACTTCACGGTGATTCATCCAGACCTGAACTGGCACGTATTAGGAGTGGCGGCAGCTCTATCTGTATTGACAGGAGTACTGTTCGGTCTGGCTCCGGCGTTGCAGTCCACACATGTCGCCGTGGCGGCGGCGCTCAAGGAAATTCGTTCCGGGGAATCGCGTGCGCGATCCAGCTTGAGCCTGAGCTACGTTCTGGTGGTCTCGCAAATCGGACTCTCAGTGCTCATACTGGTAGCCGCAGGGCTCTTTGTGAGAACCCTCAAGAATCTGCAAGCGATTGAGCTTGGTATAAATCGGGAAAACCTGTTGCTCTTCAGCATGAACGCCAGCCAGGTCGGGCACGGCGGTACGGAGATTGTATCGTTCTACGATGGTCTCCAAAAAAGGTTCAACGCGCTGCCCGGAGTCCGGAGTGCGAGCCTTGCGCACACTGGTCTGGTCGCTGGCGGGAACTCGAGCACGTGTGTCGTCGTACCGGGAAAGCCGGTGGACGATCGCACGTATTATCTGAACGTTGGGCCGGCGTTCTTCAGCACCATGCAAAACCCTATCATGTTGGGCCGCGAGGTCGATGAACATGATCAACCAAAATCGCCGGCCGTCGTGGTGGTGAACGAAGAGTTCGTCAAAACCTACTTCGACGGGCAGAACCCTCTTGGCCATCACTTGACTTTCGGCTGCAAGGATTCGGCCCGCGATCTGGAAATCATCGGCGTAGCCAAGAACGCGCAGTATGGCGACTTGAAAGCCGACGTACCCCCGGTCATCTACGTTCCCTACAACCAGAGTCCAGTCCCAACCTTTGAGATGACCTACGCACTGCGCACAACAGGAGACCCTCTGGCAATGGCAAAGATCGTGCGCGACATCGTTCACCAGGCTGATCCGCGCGTGCCCGTTACCGATGTCACGACGCAAACCGCTGCCATCGATCACGCGATGGGCCAGGAAACCATGTTCGCCGAGCTGTGCACAGCGTTTGCCGTGCTGGCGCTGGTGATCGCTTGCGTTGGCCTGTACGGTACCGTGTCCTACAACGTGGCGCGCCGTACCAACGAAATCGGCATACGCATGGCGCTCGGCGCACGGCGCGGCGTTGTGGTCTGGATGGTGCTGCGCCAAGTGTTTGTGCTTGCTGGGTTGGGACTCGCCATCGGTCTTCCGGTTGCTCTTGCAACCTCCAAATTGATTGAGTCGTTCCTCTTTGGCATGAGACCGAATGACCCGCTCGCCATTGCCCTGGCCGCGCTCACGCTGGCCGGCGCCGTCGCTTTGGCTGGATATGCTCCGGCTTGGAAAGCCTCGCGTATCGATCCCATGATCGCGCTGAGAGATGAATGAGGGAATCGTTGAAATCGCCGTGATCGCCGGGAATTGAGCACGCCCGCGAAGCGACGGTCAGCGATACAAAACAATCCTATGATCCGCCGGTGATAGGGGCTGATTACCGTCTGCATTGGGGGTCTGGAGAGAATGGTTCAACCACACGCAAAAGGCTTCCTGTCCATCCTGTCCATAAAATGTGGAAATTGGTTCTACTGGGTAGACAGGGCGGAAGCAGCGGAAAGGGCGGAAATCAAAGAATCTACCGTATTCATGCGTATTTGAGACGATGTTCTTGAGAATCAGAGATTTGCAAAAATGAGCGTAGGTCAAATCCCTCCCTCTCCGCCAGAGTTTTCTGACTTTCTTATCAGAATCCTGTATAAAAAAACACCGCCGTTTTCCGGCGGTGTTCTTGTTTGCGTTCGCTTTTCGTTTATTGTGAGATTAATTTCACTCCGTGTGGCACCAGCTGCGGCGCCACATAGGCATAGAACATCACGATCAAGCCCACAATCGCCCCCAGCGCGATGGAGTGCCAGACCACGAAGCGGAAGATCATTCCTTCATTGCCTACCTGGTTGGTGGCGGCCGTAGCCACGCAAATCGATTGCGCGTCCACCATCTTGCCCATCACGCCGCCGGCGCTGTTCGCCGCCGTCATGAGCACGGGATCCAGGCCAAGTTGCGTGGCCGTGATCTTCTGCAAGCTGCCGAACAACGCATTGGACGAAGTGTCACTTCCGGTCAATGCCACACCCAGCCAGCCCAGGAACGTCCCAAAGAAGGGGAAGAACCAGCCGGTATGGGTGAATGCCAGTCCCAAGACGGCGTCAGTCCCCGAGTATCGCGTGACGAAGCCCAGGCCAAGCATGCACGAGATGGCCAGTACGGCCCAGCGCATGCGGAACAACGTGTGTCCGAAAATCTTCAACAGTTTTGCGAGGCTGACTCCGCGGATCAGGCCGCCCACGATCGCGGCCAGGAAGCAGCCGGTGCCGGTCGCCGAAAGCCAGATGAACGGGAAGCGCGCGCCTTCCGGCGTTGGCTTGGCCGTAACTGGTTTGTCACGCGAGATCTTGTTGTGAATTGGAGTGTCCCATCCGCCCCTGGGCTTGCCGTCCGCGGTCAGGAAGGATGGTGTGGTGTGGACGTTCATCCAGGTCTTCACCGGCTTGATGCCCCACAAGAAGACAAAGACGGAAAGAATCAGGAACGGCATCCACGCCTGGAAGGTCCGGCCAGCTGAATAATGATGGACTTCCGGTCCGGTTGAGCCACCGGAAACGCCGGGAATGGCTTTGCCGGCAGGAACTACTGGGATCGGCCCGCCATCCTCTTCAAACCGCCATATTTTCTTCGGTTTCCAGAAGAGCAGGAACACGACAGTGCACAGCAGTGAGAACAGGCCGGCTGTGATGTCGACCAGGTTGCTGTCCATGTGGTTGGCCCAGAACCATTGCATGGAGGCGAAGGAGATTCCTACTACAAGGATCGCCGGCAGGACCTCAAAGGTTTCCTTCCAGGGGACCATCGCGCGCACCAGCCAAAAGGGCACAATGATGGCGGTGATGGGCAGGATGCGGCCGATCATCGCGTTCATGTCCGCCTCAGACGTGAAGGGAGGGCCGCCTGCAGTGACCGTGGCCAACATGTGCACCGGCGTCCCGATGGCGCCCCACGCTACCGGGGCTGTGTTGGCGATCAGGTTCAGCGCCGCGGCATGGAAGGGCTTAAAACCAAGACCGATCATGAACGCGCCGGCAATCGCCACCGGAGAACCGAACCCGGCGCAACCCTCAATGAAGGCGCCGAAGCAGAAGGCTACCAGCAACAGTTGCAGCCGGCGGTCCGCGGTGATACCAGCCACGGAGGATTTCATGATTTCGAAATCGCCGGTGCTGACGGAAATGTCATAGAGATAAACGGCCGCCACCACAATCCACACGATGTTCATCAGCCCGGTTGCAACGCCAAACAGAAAACTGCCGCCGGCCAGTGCGAGCGGCATCTTGAAGGCGAAGTAAGCAACCAGCACTGCTGTGATTGCGCCTGACAGGGCCGACCAATGCGGCTTGACCCGCAATCCGGCCATGAGGGTGAACAGAACAATAATCGGGAGGGCGGCGACGAGTGCTGAGAGCCACCAGTGTCCAAAGGGGTCGTAAATCTGTGTCCAAGTCGGCATCAGTCTCTCCTGAATTGAGAACTTTCGTGGCCCAACTTTGACTGCCCTAGCGCACCCGGCCTCAGGGCCAGTAAACAGACGAATTGAGGCGGAAAAGTGCGCGATAACTTTCCACTTAGGCGGCTGATCTGTCAAGTATTTTATGGGGCATGGCGAACCCCACGAAGCAACCCGCATTGACAGTCAGAAAATTTGCTTTTAGGCCAATCAAACACGAAAGAGAAATGCACGCTAATCGAAGTTCTCATGGCCGCTATGCCGGTCCCCTGCATTCGCGATACGCCCGCGTGAGAACCACGGGCTGATCGACGCGCCAGCGAAAACTCGGGCTGATTGAAATGTTATCCCTTTACCGCCCCCACGGTAAACCCGGCAATAAAACGGTCCAGGAAGAGGTTGTAGACAAACGCGATCGGCAAACTGGCAACCAGGCAGGCTGCCATCAGCGATCCCCAGAAGTAGACATCGCCGCGCACTAGAAAGATGGGAATTCCTACACCGACCATCTGCTGCGATTCCGGCGAAATGAACGTCAAAGCGTAGACAAATTCCTGCGTCACCAGGGTGAAGGTGAAGATCACCACGGTCAGGATCCCGGAAAGCGAGATCGGCACCACCATCTTCACGAAGGCGCCGAAGCGGGTAAGGCCGTCCACCATGGCAGCGTCTTCAAGTTCTCTGGGAATCGATTTGAAGAAGCCCATGAGTAACCAGATGGAAAATGGGACGGTTACGCTGGGGTAAACGAGCACCAGCGACCAGATGGTGTCCTGCAGGCCCAGCACCGCAACCACGCGCGATAGCGGAATAAACAGCAAGGTGGGCGGAACCAGGTAGGTCAGAAATATGGCGATCCCGAGCCTCTCTCCCCAACGGCCGGTGAGGCGCGCCAGCGCATAAGCCGCCGGCAGCGACAACAACAGCGTGATAGTGACCACGATGAGGCCTACGAGCGCGGTATTGCCCAGCCAGTGGAGAAAGCCGGTCTGGCCAAAGAGCAGGCGCAGGTGGTCGAGGGTCGGCGGAAGATTGAAGATGAAGGGATTGTTCTCCATCCCGTACAAGTCAATGTTCTGCTTGAATGTGGCAATCACCATCCAGTAAAACGGGAATGCCAGCAGCCCGGTAAATACCGTAAGGACAAGCATCTTCACCGTTTGCGGCCACGGGCTCAAGCCGCTGAAGGCCCGTTTCACGCCCGACGATTGCAGATACCAGAGAAGTAACGCTGCCAGACAAAGTTGGACCACCAGGAAAACGGCAAGCCGGTACTCCGATTGCCGCAGCGCATACAAAAACAACGCCATCAGACAGCCGATGACATCGGACGCCAGAAGAAAGAACAGGAATATCCGGGCGCCGTTATGTACTTTCCACAGTCCAATCGCGATCAGAATAAAAACCAGCACGGACAGGAGCCGGCCCACGCCGCTCAACCCTCCCACATGCATGGTCAGGGTCCGCGCAAGAATGGCAATGGCCGATACCAGCAGAAGCACACTCAAGCCGGTAATGCCCAGGGGCCTTTTCGCTTTGGCAGCGGCAACGTTCGTCATCACGCCACCTCCGCGCGATGGGCCACGCGCAGCATGAAGTACGCAATCACCACTAGGACCGGCACCAGGAAGACTGAGATTGCAGCGCCCGCGGCCAAGTCACTGCCCTGAATGCCCTGGCTGAACGCCAGATTGGGCAGCGTCTGCGTTGAATCGTAGGGACCGCCGTTGGTAAGGATGTAAACCACGGTCATGTCGGTAAATGTGAAGATGGTGCCAAAGAGCACGGCCACGCCGAGAATCGGGATCATCATGGGCAAATTGATCTGGAACAATGTTCGCCAGAAACCTGCGCCGTCAATGGCGGCGGCCTCGGGAATTTCCTTGGGGATGGCGGTCCTGCCCGCCAGCAGGATGACCGTCGAAAATGGAATCAATCTCCAGCAATGCACCAGGATCACGGAAGCCATGGCCAGCTTTTCTTCGCCCAGCCACATGGGCGGAGTGAAGCGGTTGACGAATCCAAGCCAGATCAGCAGCCATGTAATCACGCTGTAAATGGAATCCAGGATCCACTTCCAGCCAATGGTCCCCAGAGATACCGGCGCCACCCAGGGCAAGAGGATCAGGAATCGGACGAAACCGCGCCCGCGGAAAGGCTTCTCCAGAGCGATGGAAAGGATATTGGAGCACACGAGCACGATAATCTGCGCGCAGACGGTGAAGATGATGGAATTCTTCACCGCCTGCTTGAAGCTCGGGCTCTGCATGATGCTGCGGAAATTTTCCAGGCCCACGTAATGCAACTGGTTACTGCCGATGCGCGCGTCACTGAAGGCATAGAAGATGGCAAGAACAAACGGCGCGCCGATCAGCAAAAGTATGTAGAGCACCGCTGGGCTGAACATGGCCAGGCCCAACATGGGACTTTGCGCGGCGCCGGCGGATTTGATTTTAGCCACGCCTACTGCCATGCCACGGCCCTCGCCGGCACTTTCTTCTCCGTTGTGCGGTCGAAAAATTTTAGATGCCGCTGCGGCACCGCAAAATCATAAGTAGTTCCAATTTCAAAGCTGTGCCCGAGGAGCAGCCGCGCAATCACCTTCTTGCCATCAGGCTTCCCGCCTACCAGCACGCCCGAGAGAATAAATTCCGCTCCCAGATATTCCGCATTTTCCACACGAAATTTGAAGGTCACTTTGTCAGGCTCTTTGATGTCCTCGGACACCCGGAAATGTTCCGGACGGAAGCCCACGATCAGATCGCCGTTTTCGATCAAGTTCATGGGCGGCGAGCCAAGAAAAGTTGCAACAAACGTGTCCGCCGGATCGTCATAGACCTCTTTCGGCGTGCCGATCTGCCGCACGATGCCTTTGTTGAGCACCATGATGCGGTCACCCATGGCCATGGCTTCCACCTGGTCATGTGTCACATAGATGGTGGTTGTTCCCACGCGGCGATGGAAACGCTCCAGTTCTTCGCGGGCGGAAAGGCGCAGCTTGGCGTCGAGGTTGGAAAGAGGTTCATCAAGCAAAAAGACGGAGGGTTCACGGACGATCGCGCGGGCCAGGGCCACCCGTTGCCGCTCGCCGCCGGAAAGCTCTCTCGGCTTGCGTTGCAGCAATGCCCCGATGCCCAGCAAAGACGACGCCCACTCCACTTTTTGCTTGTGCAGGTTCCGAGGGACGTTTTGCGCTTTCAGGGGAAAAGCGATGTTGTTGTAAACGGAAAGATGCGGATAAAGAGCGTAGCTCTGGAAGACCATGGCGATGCGGCGCTCGCGCGGTGTGAGATCGTTCACCACTTTGCCGCCAATCAGGATTTCGCCGGCCGTGGGACGCTCCAGGCCGGCGATCATCCGCAAAAGAGTGGTTTTCCCGGAGCCCGAGGGCCCCAGGAAAACCAGAAACTCGCCTTCACGTGTCTCCAGATCTACATCGTTGACTGCTCCCAGCTCTCCTTCTTTGAATACCTTGGTCAGTTTCCGGGTTTCAACGACGGCCATTCAGTCCTCGTTTTATTTGAATCTCTCAAAGATGCGCTTGTACTCCGCTTCCGCGGTTTTCGCCGCGTCTTCCGGAGTTGCCTTGCCTTGAGCCACTGTAGCAAACATCGTGGGAATCACCCAGCTCTTGAAGGCCTGGTCGATGGCAGCCGAACAATAACCCGGATAGCCTACGTTGGTCGCCCAGTCCAGAACGTCGCCCAGAACTTGGTACTTGTTCGACGGCGTAGCCCGGGGATCGTTCGCAATTTCCTTCTTCAGGTCTGGAACCGTCTTGGGGAAGCAGGGGAAATTGTAGAACTGGCCCGCCACAAAGCCATCGTGAAACGCGTCAATGTAGTCGATCAGGAACTGCTGCGCTCCGTCCTTGTTTTCGGCGAAGTCCCAGACCACGTAGCAGTCCATCACGTGCTCGGCCGCAATGCGGCGGACAGGCCCTTTCAGTGCGCGGCTAATCATGATGTCCTTGTCGATGGGAAGTTTCTCTCTCTCCGCCTGCCGGGTGATGGAAATGGCATTGGCCACATAGGAAAGTTTGCCCGCCAGCATCCCCTGGTTGTTGGAAGGAGGCGTCCAGGTGAAAACTTCTTGTGTTTCCGACTCTTGGAAAAGCGCTTTCATAAATTTCAGCGCTTCCACGGTGTTCTTGGAATTGATGGTCACATTACCGGCTTCATCCTGCTCCGCGCCGCCAAAGGACCACAACAGGGCCCGCATCGCCATGCTGGTGTCAAGCTCTTGCGACAATCCCAGTCCGCATGGATTTCCTGTGGCTTCGCCGGTCTTCGGGTCCTTGGTCAGTTCGCGGATCTTCTTGGCGCCGGCACGCAGGTCATCGTAAGTATCCGGTCCGTTGGGGAAACCGACTTGTGACCACAGGTCCTTACGCCAGTTGCCAGGATCGGGCGCGTAGGAATCAGAGAACGCGTAATATTTTTTGGTCTTCGGATTGTAGGTGGACTTGTGCGCCAGGTCGATCTTCTTGCCGTGCTTCTTCTCCACTTCCTGGTACACGTGCGTCATGTCGATGACCTGGTTTTCATACGCTGCCGGCGGCGAGAGGAACATAAAGAGATCGTGCCCCTTCTTGGCCTGCGCTTCCGATGCGGCCCGCGTGTTGAGGTCCACCAGATTAATGTGATCTACCACCACGTTGGTGTTATGTTTCTCGCCCCATTGTTTGGCGAATGTCCCGTCGAACCATGTGTCGTAGGCGGGAACAAAGTGGCTCCACTGCAAAATCTTGAGCGTCTTCTGCTGTGCCGCGGCCCGCTCAGGAAACAGAAATGCAGGCCCGAGCGCACCGGCGGCAATGCCGCCGGCCCCGGCAATCTTGATGAAATCTCTTCGAGATACACCCTTGCCCTTCTTGTCTTCCTTCATGTTGCCTCCTCAGTTCCTTCAGAGAATCTTTATTGTGTTCGCAAATTCAAACATCAACTTCGGACCTTCGAACCCTTGGCCGTCTAGCGTTCTTCTCCAAAACGCTTCAAGTCTTCCGGCACATCTTTGGTCACCACCGGTCGACTGCCCTGCACCATTACCCGGATCTGCTCCACCACATCTGGATTGGCCAGCGTGGTTACATCGCCCGTATCCATCTGGTTGGAAATCGCAGACAGCACGCGGCGCATGATCTTGCCGGAGCGGGTCTTGGGCATGTCCGGAACAACGTGGACCTTCTTGGGGCGGGCAATTTTACCGATCTGGTGTTCAATCGCCTTGGTTACCGCTTCTTGAACAGCTGCCGCATTGTGCTGCCCTGGTTTCAGCGACACGTAAACTTCCGGCACGCGCCCCTTTACCTCGTCCACCACCGGAATCACAGCCGCCTCAGCGACTTCATTCACCGTCAGACAAGCCGACTCCAGTTCCTTGGTTCCCAGGCGGTGTCCGGCTACGTTGATCACGTCGTCCACTCGGCCAAGGATTCTGAAGTAACCATCCGGGGCCTGTACGGCGCCATCGCCGGCGAAGTATGGCCAGTCACGCCAGTCTTTGCTCTTGGGATTTTTGTTGTACTTGCGGTAGTACTGCGCCACAAAGCGGTCGCGATCGCCCCAGATGGTCTGGAAGATTCCCGGCCAGGGATTGCGAATGCAGATGTTCCCTGCTTTGCCAGAACCGCCTTTCACTTCTTTACCTTCTTCATCGAAGATCACCGGGTAGATGCCCGGCAGTGCGGGGCCGGCGCTGCCCGGTTTCATGGGATCGATTGCCGGCTTGGTGCTGCATAGGAAGCCGCCGGTTTCCGTCTGCCACCAGGTATCCACGATGACCGCTTCGCCCTTGCCAACGACCTCGTGATACCACTTCCAGACCTCGGGCTCAATCGGCTCGCCCACGGTTGTCATGTGCTTGAAATGGTAATCGTATTTTGCGGGCTCGTCCGGACCGGCCTTGCGCAGCATGCGGATCGCAGTGGGCGACGTGTGGAATATGTTTACCTCCAACCGCTTCGCCACCCGCCAGGGCCGGCCGGCGTCAGGATAATTGGGAACACCTTCATACAACACGCTGGTTGCCGCCAGCGCCAGCGGGCCGTAAACGATGTAAGAGTGCCCGGTGATCCAGCCGATATCGGCCATGCACCAGTAAACATCGGTGGGATGAATATCCTGAATATATTTCGACGTGCCGGCAACGTAGGCCAGATACCCGCCGGTGCCGTGCTGGCAACCCTTGGGCCTTCCCGTGGTGCCGCTGGTATACATCAGGAATAGCGGGGCCTCTGAGGGCATGGGCACGGGCGCCACTTTCTGGCCCGTATATTTCTTGAGCACGTCTTCGACAAAGAAGTCGCGGCGTTCGACCATCGGCGTCTTGGAATGGTACTTCCCCGCCTCACGGCGCCAGACCAGGACCTTTTCGACCGTGTGGCCTTCGTTTTTGGCGGTAGCGACGGCCAGATCGGCTTTCTCCTTGTGGTCGGTCATGGTTCCGCTGCGGTAGTACCCGTCAATCGTGACCAGGACTTTACTTCCGGAATCAGCCGCGCGCATGCCGCAGGCTTCTCCGCTGAATCCGCCAAAGACCACCGAATGGATCACGCCCAACCGCGCGCATGCCAGCATGGTGATCGGTAGCTCAGGCACCACGGGCATGTGGATGGTGACCCGGTCCCCGGCCTTCAGCCCGGCAAAATCACGCAACAGGGCCGCCATCTCATTCACCCGGTAATACAGCTCCTGGTAGGTGATGGCAACAGGCGGAGCATCCTCCAGCTCTCCGACAAAAATGAAAGCGGCTTTATTCCGGTACTTTTCCAGGTGACGGTCAACGCAGTTGTAAGAGGCGTTGATCTTGCCGCCGGCAAACCATTTCCAAAAAGGGGCGTCACGAGTATCGAGCGTGGTGTGCCAATACTCGTCCCAGCTCAGCAGGTCGGCATATTCGCGATAGCATTCGGGGAAATTCTTTTCGCTGAAGCGCTCGTTAACGGAGGGATCGGTCAGGTTGGCCTGCCCGACAAATTTTGAGCTGGGCTGGTAATACTGCTCTTCTTTCCAATGGACGGCGATCTGCGCCTCGTTCACCTCTGTCTCTTGTTCTTTTTCTTTCATTACGCGAGCGTCAGCCATGGCATTGACCTCTTCAGAACTCGAAATCGTCGATGACTCGCAAGGGCCCGTGGGGATGGGCCGCAATGACGTGCGGGTGGCAACGGCTGCCACCCGACAAGTCCGAAACAGATTATCCTACACCCGCGCCACACCTGCTCCGCAAGCGCGGGGTTATTTTTTGGCCTACTTCTTGGCGCCGACCTCGGTCCAGATCTTCACATTCACGGTTTCCTTGAGCAGCAGCGACCCGACCACGAAGGTCATGGCGGCTATGGCCATGGGATACCAAAGTCCGGAGTAGATATTACCGGTGAGGTAACACACATAGATTCCGACCAGCGGCACCAGCCCGCCAAAAACTCCGTTCCCGATATGGTAGGGCAGCGAGAACGATGAGTATCTGATCTTGGCCGGGAATGCTTCCACCAGATAGGCGGCAATCGGCCCGTACACCATGGTCACGTAAATCACCTGGATGAACACCAGTAACACAAGCAGAGGAACGTTCGGATTGGGCGCCTCTTTGGCCGGGACTAGCTTAGTCGGGTCCGCGGGATCCGTAGTCAAAGGCGTCAATGCCGGGGCCTTGGTCACCGGGTTTAGCTGGGATTTAAATGTGATCACGTGATTGCCTGCGGCAGCTTCCATGGCGTGATAGATCGGATAATAGGTGAGCACGGCCAGCAGGCAGCCGGCCATGATGATTTTCTTGCGGCCGATCTTATCGGAAAGCGCTCCAAACACCGTAAAGAACGGCATCCCGAGCAACATGGCTATGGCAACAATGATGAAACTGGTACGCAGGTTCACTTTCAGAATCGTTTGCAGGTAGAACAGCGCGTAGTACTGGCCGGTGTACCAGACCACGCCCTGGCCGGCGGTCGCGCCAAGCAACGATATCAACACCAGCTTGAAGTTGGGCCACTGGGTGAAGGCGTCCTTCAACGGCTGCGCCGAACTCATCCCCGTGCTCTTGATCTGCGTAAAGATAGGCGACTCCGCCATCTTAAGACGAATGTAAAGCGAGATCATGACCAGGATGACGGAAAGGAGGAAGGGAATGCGCCAGCCATAGGCCTGGAAATTTGCCGGCGTCATGTAGAACTGGAGGATCACCACGGTGATGACGGAAAAGAACAGGCCCAGGGTTGCTGTAATCTGAATATAGCTGGTCCAGTATCCCCGTTTATTGTCGGGCACGTGCTCGGCCACATAGATTGCGGCACCACCATATTCCCCGCCCAGCGCCAGCCCTTGAAAGACGCGGATCGCAATGAGCGCAATGGGAGCAAACCATCCCGCTGTGGCATAAGTCGGCATCAACCCGATCAGAAAGGTGCCAAATCCCATGATGGTAAGTGTCACCAGAAAGGCATATTTGCGGCCTACCAGGTCGCCAATCCTGCCGAAAAACAGCGCGCCAAACGGCCGCACCATAAATCCAACGGCGAAAGTGGACAAGTAGGCGATCAGAGCGAACGTGTTGTTTCCCTGCGGGTAGAATTTCTGGGACAGCACGACCGCCAGACTTCCGAAAATGTAAAAGTCGTACCACTCGATCATCGTGCCGACGGATGAGGCAAGAATCACCATCCATATCTTTTGAGTCGAAATCTGGTCCGATGAGGTCACCGGCAAAGCAGCGCTGGACATACGGCCCTCCTGAAAAAGGGCCAGGCCGGCCGGACCTGGTCCCTGTTTATGTTTAGCTGACTCTTAACCGCACCAAAAACCGTACATAATGCCGATGTTATATGAAATTCTTTCCCTTTTTCTTGAATTAGAGGGACCGATACAGCTCTTCCTCAGCATTTCTCTGGGTGGAAGAGCGCTCAAAGCTCTGGGACACATCCTGTCCGGCACAGGGGCCGGCAGAGAGATGTCTTCTATTTGGCAACCTAGGGTAGTCGGATTACCGCAGATGTCAAGGGGAAACGAAAAACGATGAACATGGATGGTCTACGGCCCCCTCACAAGCCGTTTGTGAGCGGCATCACATCAGGGCCACCGGCTGCAAACAACTCTTGTTAATCCGGACTGCGCAGGGATATCATGCACCCTTCTGTGTTTGCCAGCCGTGGTAATGAGATCTTGAGAACTTCGGCCTTTATCAACATTGGGCCGCAGACTGCCTTGAGGAGGGGAAATATGAGGGAGACTTTAACTTTCGTTGGCACGCATTTCTGTCGTAGAACCGCGCTTGCACTGCTGCTGGGTGGAATGATGACGGTTTTTGCCGGTCCCAGCCCCGCCCTGGCGGCCGATGACACTATCAACATCGGAGTAGTACTGCCCACCACCGGAAGTGAGAGCAAACCCGGCCAGTATCAGAAAGAAGGCATTGAACTTGCCATCAAACAGATCAATGATGCCGGCGGCATTATGGTGAAGAGCAAAGGCAAGAAGCTAAAGATCAATGAGATTTTTTACGATGACGGCACTGACTCCAAAAAGTCGGCATCGCTGACGGAACGCGCCATGAGTTCAGACGGCGTTGTCGCCGTTTTGGGCGGCTATTCCACCGCACTCGGCACCGCTCAATCCGTAATGGCCGACCGCTACAAGACCCCGTGGATCACCACCGGCGCCGGCGCGACGGCTATTTTTGGCAAAGGCTATCAATACGCATTCGGGACCCTGAGCCCTGTAGCGCTGATCGGAACTACGTCGGCTGAATTTCTCGGTTCGCTCATGGATCAGGGGAAGCTCAAAAAGGGTTCGAAGGTCGCCATGGTGGTGGAGAACACAGATCACGGCACCGACTACATCCAGGGCTTCACGGAATGGTCGACCAAGCATCCGGGCTACTTCGACGTCGTCCTTACGGAAAAGTTCGAACTGGGGGCCACCGACTTTTCCGGCATACTCCAGAAAGTAAAAACCAGCAAAGCCGATATTTTTCTCTCCGATGCGCACCTGCCGGACTACATCACCATGCACCGCCAGTACCTGCAGAATGGTCTGCACCATCAAATGGTAAGTTACGGCGCGCGCGGACCTGAAGCGGGCGCCCGCCAGGCGCTTGGCGCCGGTACCGACTATATTTTTGCCGGCATCTGGTGGTCGAACAAATTGCCGTATCCCCAGGCAAAAAAGTTCGCCGCGGATTACAAGGCGTTCACCGGTCATGACGTCGATTCCTGGTACGCCGCTCCTGCCTACGATGGCATGCGCATTGTGGCCCAGGCGATTGAAGCCGCCGGTTCGCTGGACAAGACCGCAATCCGCGATGCCTTGAAGAAAGCTCAACTGAAGGACTCCGTCCTTCCCGGTCAGGTCTTGAAGTTTGGCGCCAACGGGCAAACCGAATATCCCTTTGTGATCACGCAAAATAAGCCCGACAACAAAGTGGACATCGTTTTCCCCAAGGACGCAGCCACAGGCGAGCCAGTTGCGCCGAGCCCGGCCAAGTAAGGCACCGCACGCCCAGGGAAATTGCGCAACCACATGGATGCTGTCGAGTATCTCGACCTGCTGTTGAAGGCTCTGCTGCTGGCCGGCGTGTACTCCGCCATGGCCGTCGGCATGACGGTCATTTACGGCGTCATGAAAATCGTGAACCTGGCGCATGCCGGGTTCCTGATGCTGGGTGCATACTTTGCCCTGGAGATGTTCCAGCGTTTCCACATTGATCCAATCCTGGGGGCCGTGCTCGCCCTGCCCGTTTTCTTTCTCTTCGGGATGGCGGTGCACTGGCTCCTGGTACGCTGGCTTCCCAAGTCTGATACTCCCACGCTCGCCTCACTGCTGCTGATGTTCGGCTTTCTGCTGGTCCTGCAGAACATCGCGTACCTGATCTGGGGCAATGAGGACCAGTCCATCCTCACTCCGCTCACGCTTTCGTCGGTACAGATCGGCCAGATCTCCATTCCCAAGGTAAATCTGGTTGTATTCGCGGCAGCGGTGATTTGCATGATCGTGCTCCAGATTGTCTTTCACCGCAGCTGGTTCGGAAGGTCCATGCGCGCGCTGATTCAAAACCCTTATGCGGCGCAGATCGCGGGCGTGGATGATCAGAAGACTTCACGGCTGACCTTCGGACTGGGAACGGCATTCGCGGGATTTGCCGGAGGGTTGCTGGGAATGCTCTATTCCTTCAGCCCCGATTTCGGCCGTCAATTCCTGCTGCGATCCTTCGTAATTATCGTGCTCGGCGGGCTCGACTCCATTTCCGGAGTGGCCCTGGGAGCTATTGTCCTGGCGCTGGTAGAGACATTTGGAATTGTCAAATTGCCTGCCAGTTATCAGCCTGCGATCTCCTTTGCCCTGCTTGTGGTGGTACTGGTGATTATGCCCAAGGGGCTGTCCAGCCTGTTGAACCGGAAATGGAAAGCCGCATGAAGCGGCCTTCGGGTGTTGGTGGCTGGCTGCAAGTCATTTTGCCCTGGCTCCTGCTGGCAGTCCTGTTGCTGCTGCCAGTCGCCCGCCCCAGCGATAATCTCATCCGACTGCTGTTCATCACCGCAGTATGGACCACGACCAGCCTTGGCTGGAACCTGCTGGGCGGCATGGCAGGACAGGTATCGTTTGGCTTTGCCGTGTTCTTCGGTCTCGGCGCTTATACCACCGCGCTTCTGATGCACGCGGGACACAGTCCATATTTCGGGTTTGTTGGCGGGGCTGCCATCGCAATGCTGGCTTCGTTCTTGATCGGACTGCCCACGTTCCGGCTGCGCGGACCCTATTTCGTGATCGCCACCATCGGTGTGACGGAGGCCGTACGCGTGGTCATGAACAATCTGGATGTGACAGGCGGCGCCAGCGGCTACCGCATTACGGAAGAAAAGCCTTTTAGCCAGCTTGAGCATTACTACACAGCCATTGCAGCCGTGGCGTTGGCCGTCTTCGTCTCAACCATCATTACCAATAGCAAATTCGGACTGGCGCTCCGTGCCATCAAACAAGATGAAGATGCCGCAGCCGACCTCGGCGTGAATCCGTACACTTCCAAATTGTGGATCCATGCCATCGCTGCCGGTCTTACCGGTATCGCCGGCGGGATTTATGCCCGCCGCGCGGCATTCTTTTACCCCGGCGACGTCTTCGCTTTCCAGACCGGAATCTCCATTCTGCTCATGCCGGTGATAGGTGGAATCGGGACCGTCTGGGGCGCGGTGCTAGGCGGCGTGATTTTCGGTACAGTAGAAGAAGAACTGGTGGTGTATTTCCCCAATCTCCACCTGCTGATCTATGGTTCACTGTTAATCGTTATTATTTTGTTGGAGCCAGATGGCCTGCTGGGTCTCTTGCGGCGGCTCTTCCGGCTGTTTAGGAGGAAGCGTGAAGATTCTGGTAGTCCAGACGCTGACGAAGTACTTTGGGGGCGTGGCCGCGCTGAAGGACGTGAGCTTTGATATTCCGCAGAACCAAATTTGCGGATTCATTGGGCCGAATGGCGCCGGCAAAACCACGCTCTTCAGCCTGATTACCGGCTCTATCCGCCCGTCAGCCGGCAAAGTTCATCTTCACGGCAAAGATGTTACCGGCATGGACGCCGCTTCCCTGGTAAAGAAAGGCGTGGCCCGGACCCACCAGGTGGTGCGTCCGTTCAAGGCGATGACCGTGCTCGAAAATGTGCAGGTCGCGGTACACTACGGCCGCCGCGCAGTGACCCGCACGGCCATAGCCAGAGACCACGCCATGGAAGCCTTGAAACTTGTTGGCCTGGACCGCAAGGCAAACACGCTGGCATCGGCAATCTCTTTGGGAGAGCAAAAACGCCTGGAAGTGGCGCGCGCGCTGGCCACCATGCCGGAGCTGCTGCTGCTGGATGAAATCTGCGGCGGCCTCACCGGAGCGGAAACCGGCGCCATGCTGGACTTGCTGCACCGCATACGTGAAAGCGGAACCACAATCATGTATGTGGAGCATGACATGAAAGCCATTATGGCCGTTTGCGACCGTATCACGGTGTTGAACTTCGGGCAGAAGCTGGCGGAAGGCAAGCCGGAAGATATCCAGAATGACGAATCCGTGATCGAGGCATATCTCGGGAAAAGCACCTTTGGGAGCAAGAAGCGTGCCTGAACTTCAGAGTCCCGCGCCGCAAAACGATAAGCTGCTGGCTGCCGAAGGCCTTGAGGTGAGCTACGGCGCCACGCAGGTGCTCTGGGGCCTGACGTTCAACGTGGCCAGGGGCAAAGTTACATGCATCATCGGGTCAAACGGAGCGGGCAAGACAACGGCGCTCAACACCATAGCCGGCGTCCTGCGGGCCAAAAAGGGCCGGCTCCTGCTCAATGGGGACGACATCACTTCATTCTCCACGCGTGAACGGGTACAACGCCACATCAGCCTGGTGCCTGAAGGCCGCCAACTATGGCCGGGAATGTCCGTGGAGGAGAATCTGCTGATGGGATGCTTTCTCCCCCAGTTCCGGCAGCGAGCGCATGCAGGCCTCGGGCGTGTGTACGAACTTTTTCCCCGACTGAGGGAGCGCCGCCACCAGATGGCCGGCACGCTTTCCGGAGGCGAGCAGCAAATGTGCGCCATCGGGCGGGGGCTCATGTCAGAACCCCAGTTGTTGATGCTCGATGAACCCTCGCTCGGCCTGGCCCCCAAGCTGGTGGATGAAATTTTTGAGTTCATCACCAATATTGCGCGCCAGGGCGTGACCATCTTGCTGGTTGGCCAAAACGTGAACTACACCCTGCAGGTCTCCCACTATGGATACGTGATGGAGACCGGGCGCATCAAGCTGGAAGGTCCCTCCGACATGCTGATGAACAATGAGTTCGTACGCCGCGCCTATCTTGGCGTTACCGAAGAGAAGCAAGCCAAGTGATCCTTGAGCCGTCTTCCGGCTGCGACACATCCCGCAAATCGTAGAAGGGCTTCACCCGTTCTCCATGGCTCCCTTGTGCGCAAATGCGTGGAACTCGGTTTTGTGAGGAAAAAGACGGACCCCAGAAAACCCGAAGCTTTTCAAGGTGTCTACCAGGGTTTCTTTGGTTACTTCGCGAGGCAAAAGGGCTGGATGAATTTCACAGCAGACCAGGCGGCATTCGGGAAGACTTAGAGAATCACGAAGCCCTTCCAGTACGGCGCCCTCATATCCCTCGACATCGATCTTGACAACGGTGGGGGCCGGGAGATTCTGTGATTGGCGGAAGGTATCGCCGCGAACGACGTTGATCGTTTGCCGGTCTCCCGTCGTCCAATCCGCGCCTAGCTGACCGCCATCAATCGCGCCAACCCCGTTTCCCAGATATAGAGTTTCCTCGGTATCGCGATCGCCGACGGCCTTGCAATAGGAAGTTATGTTCGACAGACCATTGATCTGGATGTTCCGTTCCAGCCGCGCATGGCACTCTTGCTCGGGTTCGAAAGCGATGACACGCTTCACCCTTTGCGCCAGGAGAACGGAATAAAGGCCGTGATGGGCGCCGATGTCATAGACCACATCATCGGGACGCACTTCTGAGAGCAACTGGGCCAGGGCACGCTCCTGAGCGCACGCTTCCACGATCCGCAGATCGCGAGCGTTAGCCGAGAAAAACCGCCCTGCCACCCCGCAAGCCGAGATTTCAATCGAATCGCCCTTGCGGGCGAAACGGTAGTAAAGACCCTGTGCTTTCTTTTGCAGCCCGAACGCGCGTATAAGGCGACGCACCCTGGGTGAGTAGGAAAGACGGCGCAAAAACTGAGGAAGCAAAGCAAGCTCCTCGCAAAAATACGCTGCTGGTGTCAGCGAACCGCCTTTTTAACACCCGCCTATCGTCTTGTCAATTTAGCTCGTCATCAGGAAACTATTTAACAGATTCCATTCCTCTCTTTTTAGTGCGTCAGGATTGCACCCGTTCTTTTTCAGAATGTAAACATGTCTTTCAGGTCATTACCCAGCTGGTTCCTTGCATTCAGCGGAGTCAGTCCGAATGTGCCCTGGATGAATTTCAGGATTGAAACGTCATCCATCTGCATGTGAGAGATATAGTTTTTCTTCGCGAACGGAGAGATTACTAGCATGGGCACCCGCGGACCGTAGCCCTGGGAATCGACTTGCGGAGGAGGAACATGGTCCCACCAGCCGCCGCTCGAGTCCCAGATCACGATGATGGCGGCATTGGACCACGCTGGGGACGCCTGGATCTCGCGTATAAAACCGTCAAGCCAGGTAATGCCGTTCGAGATGGCGACGCCCGACGCTGGGTGCATGCTATGCGCCGGCCCAGGCTGCACAAATGAAACGGTGGGCAATTGGCCCGACGCAAGCTCCGCGGAAAACTTGGAGAGATCGCGTACATTGGGCGAGTCATGTGCGTCTGTAAAGAATTGGAACGGGTTCTCCTGTGGTACGTAAGAGGTGCATACGCTAAGCTTTTCCTGGTACCACGCCCACGTCAACCCCTTGCTGGCAAGCTGGTCACCAACGTGAGAGAACGTGTAGCCCGCGCTCGCCTTTACCGCGGTGTTGCATGGCGGATAAAACGGCTGAATCAAGCCGGCATTATTGTTGTCGTCGGCAGCCACCAGGTAGAGCTGGTTGGTAGGCGCGTCGCTCATGACTGAAGGAAAAAAGTTGTCCGCCAGCGCAAATTGCTGGGCCCAGGTCCACAACGTGCTCATACCAGGGGTGGTGTTGTCGTAGAACCCCATGGAAGTCGCCCCGTTATAGAAGGCGTATTTATCCATCGCACCTGAATCCCATACACGCAGGAAGTCGGAACGGGCATGCGGCAAGTCCGCGGTGGCCGTGCTCGTAAGCAAATGCGGCGTGACGCTGGCGCCATTGGAATCGGTTTGCGTGAAGCCTGGAACACCAGGGCGGATCCCGTTGGCGCCCGGGAACGTTCCGAATAGATGGTCAAACGAGCGGTTCTGCATGATCACTACGATCACATTCTTGATCGGCACAGCTTGACTTGTGGGGCTTGGAGTGGGCGTAGGCGAAGACGACGCGCCCTGCACACCGCCGCAGCCGATCGTGAAGGCCAGAAATAAAAGGCTGAGAAAAAACAAAAATACTCGTCTCAAGGTTCTCGCACCTCTCTCTATCTTTGAGACAGGTCTGCTCTCCTCAGTTGGCTTAAGAATTCATGGTTTTTTAATAAGAATTCAGGTACTCACTTAATTCCACAGGGCTAAGTGCCGTCGAAGCCTTATTGTCTTGCAGGACGCGGTGGCGAATATAATCTCCAGACGACCTCACAGCGCATGCAGAGTTTATTGTGGGACCTATTGCTTTCCTATTGTCCGGCTGCGGTCAGGCGGTCGTTGCTGCCTGCATCCGCGCTGACCGTGCTTCGCTCCGCGGTCTGGAGCGGTCTGGCACAGTTTATGCTGGCCGGGCTGCTGTTTCTGGTTCGTCTGAAGGCCTATTTTGTTCTCCGCGCACATCAAATGGCGCCGCAGTTGGCCGGTGCGAATGATGCGGTGCAGGCAGGCGCAACTGTCGTTGTCGCGCTGGAATACTTGATCCACCCGCTCGCTTTCTTCCTGCTGTACCTGACAATCGAAGGATTCATCCGCTTCATGGGCGGTCTGATTGTCGGCGAGATCGTCCCAAGCCTGCTGGTCTATTCTGGCTTCAGAGCGGCCGACTCATTGTCTCGATTACGAAAACGCCGGGCGCTCCCACTCCTGCCCGATACCCTCGATCACCTGCCGGATGGTTGCATTAGGATTGCATCTTCAGCAGCAAAACCCGGCTGGAATGCCAGCGTCACCATCGGAATCGACGGACAATGGATGGAGCTGGAACGCGAGGAACACGGCCCAGATCCCCGATCGTTCGTCTACATTCTGCGCCCCGCCTCGCCGGGAAAAATTCTGCGCGGCTACCAGGAATACGATGCAGCTTCTGCTTTGGACGCGAGCGCGGCGAAAGAGCGGGGCCAGAATGCGGATGCGTCCTGATCCAAAAAATCAGTTCTTTCATTTTCCCTGATAGGGGTTACAATCCAAAATTAGAATTCATCGACTATGGCGACATCAATTGCTCCGATCGCTCCGGTAGACCCGCCGGTCATCAAAGCCGCCGGCGGCATTCTGCAGCGCAGCACCCCTCGAGGCGATGAAGTAATGGTGGTTTACCGCAAACGCCACCAGGACTGGACCCTTCCCCGCGGCAAAGTGAAAGACGGCGAATCTTTCCAGGAAGCGGCGATGCGAGAGGTCCAGGAAGAAACCGGCTGCTCCTGCCGGATTGGGAATTACCTGGGCACCATCAGCTATTCCGATAATGGCGTGCCGAAGGTCGTCCTTTTCTGGAAAATGTCGCTCATTGAGGACACGGGAACCAAAAACCAGGAGGAAATCGGCGAGGCATTGTGGCTCCATGTGCCCGCGGCCATCGAACGCCTGACTCACGCGCAGGAAAAAGCGCTGCTCTCACGCGTCGGCAGCCTTGCTAAACAGCCGCAATCACAACCGGAGCCGGTAACGCCGGCGGCAAGCCCTGCAGTGGCAACAGCGCCCCGCCTGGGTAAAAAACCTTCTGTAGAGGACAATCGCGCGTACTCGCGCCTGCTGCAGGAATGCGAAGCCTTCCGCGTGGAGTTGGGCTTCCTGGAGCGCCGCAATGCGCGGTCTGACAATTTCTGGGCGGCGTCAGCGCATGAGCAGCTTAATAATGTGCACCGCTGCCTGGAGAATGATGACATGGAAGGCGGCTGGTTCGGTTTGCACGCAGCGCAACGCTATGCCGTCTTCGGCATGAACCAGACCGAGCTGGCCAATCGCGCCCATGTTCTCCGCGAAGAGGCGCTGAAAATCGCTACGTGGCGGGCGGAAGCCATTGAGAACCTGCTTTCGGTCAGTGACGATCGTCTTACCGCGGAGTGCGTGGCTGACGCCATGGCCCTGCGCAATGAAGATTCCACCAATCAGTATTACAAGACCAGGCTCACCGGAGATCAGCTTCGCATTCTTCTCATTATTTGCGGGCTGTCGTCGGTTGCCCTGGCTCCTTTCATGCTGCTCCCCGGGCGCATACCTATGGTGGCCGCAGTGGTGTTTTTTGGTCTTCTCGGTTCCACGTTTTGCTCGGCCCAGTCCCTTATCCTGGGACGCAATGAATCCAGGATTTCTAACCTGTTCATCACACTCACACCGGTCCTGTTCGGGGCCGTCGCCGGCCTGGCCGGATACGCCATTTACGAATACATGGCCGTCCTGACATTCCACTCTGGCGAAAAGCATACCAGCGCCGTACTGGCTTTAGCGTTCCTGTTCGGATGCCTGGGACAGCGCCTGCTCGCGCGCATCGCCGGCGGACGCAAGAGAAAGAAAGCCCGCGCGTAAGCGCCGATCTTGCACTACTTCAACTGGTCGGCTGTCCGTTTGGCTATGCGCTTCAGTTCATCAACCGAGGCACGGTAATCGAATGTCGCCGATTCCAGCATAAAGTCGCTGATTCCCTTGCGCGCAAGGACGCCGCCGGTCCCGACTTTCCCCTTTTCGATATGACCATCGAACCAAGCTTCGTCGCCAATTCCAGTCAGCTGGCTGATGTTTTTCTCACCCGGCTTGAGACGGCGAATCACTTTGGTGTTGTTCCAAACCCGGTCCTCTTCTTCGCGAGATTTGCTCACTTTCACAGTGAGAGACACTCTGGCAAACTCGCTTCCGGACTTGGGCGAAGCGAGTTCGTACATGCAGACGATGGCGCCGTGACCGGGCAACAACTTCATTGGAGCGCCCATGATGGCTTGAGCGTCGGCAGCGCTAAACAGGGAGCAAGGGTCTATCTGGGCGACCGGCGACTGGGGCTGGGTCTCAGTAGTGGCCGAAGACGATGGCGGCGGCGCCGAACTGGCTCCGCCCTGACTCGAGGAAGAACCGCTGCACGAAAATAACAAAAAAGAACAGAATATTACGCTGATACCCAGGACGTTCCTCATCATTCCTCCGCCGGCGCAAGTCCCAGATTGTAAATACTCCCACGCCGGATTTGCTACCCATTTCCCGCTCGCCTCGCTTAAGATCGTTCGGGCAAAAACAAATTGAACTCACCCACACCTCAGATCGGAACGGATGCAGCGCAGCCTCTGGCGCGCCGGCTTGGATTGTTTGATACCACCATGCTGGTGATGGGCGGCATCGTAGGCGCCGGCATCTTTATCAACCCATACGTGGTGGCCCAGCGCGTGCATACCCCGGCGCTCGTTCTGGGAGCATGGCTGGCCGGCGGCCTTCTTGCCCTGGCAGCTGCTTTCATCTGGGCCGAACTGGCGGACCGCATGCCCCAAGTGGGTGGCCAATATGCCTATCTGCGTGAGGCATACCATCCGCTCATCGCATTTCTTTATGGTTGGGTGCTGCTGCTGGTAATCCAAACGGGCGGCATGGCCGCGGTCACCGTGACCTTCTCGCGTTATTTCCTGGAGCTTACCGGCTGGCACGCCACCGAGTGGCAGATTGCCGTGGTTACATTGCTCGTGCTCACCATGGTGAACTGCCTGGGCGTTCGCGCCGGGGGCACATTGCAGAGCGCGCTGATGGCAACCAAAATCCTTGCCATCGCTCTGCTGGTTGGAGCCGGAGCATTTCTGATTCGCGGCGCACACGTTGCGTGGCGGCCGCTTCTCGATCAGCCGGCTTCGCCGGCTTTTTTCTCGTCTTTCGGGGCAGCCATGGTACCGGTGGTGTTCGCCTATGGTGGATGGCAGACCGCCAGTTTTGTTGCCGGTGAGATGAAGGACCCGCGGCGCGACCTTCCCCGCGCATTGGTTCTTGGCGTGGCAGGCGTGGCCCTGCTCTATACCCTGGTGAACTTTGTGTGCGTGCGCGCCCTGGGTGTCGCCGCGCTGGCGCAAACCAAGACCCCTGCCTCCGAAGTAATGCGCATGGCCATGGGACCTAAAGGCGCGACCATCATCGCACTGGGCATCGCCATCTCCACGCTGGGTTTTCTCAGCCAGAGCGTGCTTACCGCACCGCGGGTTTACTTCGCCATGGCGGATGACGGTGTCTTCTTCCGTCAGCTTGCCTGGGTGCATCCACGCACTCGCGTTCCCGTGGTCGCCATTGCTGCGCAGAGCGTGTGGACGATGGTGATCCTGTTCTCCGGCCGTTACGAGAAGAGCCTGAGCTATGAGAGGCTCCTGAACTATGTGACCTCGATAGACGCACTCTTCTGGGCGCTGACTGCGGGCTGCTTGTTCATCCTGCGCCGGCGAAATCCACAGCAATCCGCCTTTCGCATGCCGGGTCATCCCTACACAACCGCGCTCTTCTGCCTGGCTTGTGCCGGCGTCGTGGCCAACACGGTTTATAAATATCCGGGGAACACCCTGATTGGTGTAGCTATTCTGGCCGCTGGCGTTCCCATGTATTACATTTGGAGACGGATCTCTCACGCATGAAATACTTGAGAAGCGCCGCGCACTCTCCTTATATGGAGTGGGCCAAGCTGCACTCCACCGCCAGATTCAATCTCTCTACCAGCGGCGTGGCCAGCTTCCCTTTATCCGAACTGGGCGTGACCATGGACCAGTTGGAGATCAACGGTCTGTCGATTTATGGATACGCGCCTTTGCTCCAGGCAATTGCACGGCGTTACCGCGTGGAGCAGGAGTGCGTGGTGAGCGCGGTGGGAACATCGCTTGCCAATTACCTTGCACTGGCCGCAACCACGGAGCCCGGCGACGAGATTCTGGTCGAGCATCCAACCTACGAACTTATCCTGAGCACGGCCAAATACCTTGGCCTTGAGATCAAACGCTTTCCCCGCCGTGCGGAAAACAACTTTGCCATCGACCCGGCCGACGTTGAGCGCAACATCACGCCACGCACCCGCGTGATCGCCGTTTGCAACTTCCACAACCCCAGCGGAGCGTTAGCTCCCGATGCCACGTTGCGTGCCGTGGGAGAGTTGGCGTGCAAAGCCGGAGCTTATGTCCTGGTGGACGAGGTTTATCGCGAAATGCTGTTTGAGTCCTTGCCCGCGAGCGCCTTCCACATTGATCCGGAACGCTTCATCGTCACCAATAGCCTGACCAAAGCATACGGGCTGAGCGGGCTGCGTTGCGGATGGGTCCTGGCTGCGCCGGACCTTGCCCGCCGCATGTTCCGTATCAATGATCTGCATGGCGCCACGTTTGCGCATCCCGCGGAGTTGCTGAGTGTGGTGGCTTTCGAAAAGCTTCCGCAGATTGCCAGCCACATGAAGCGAATGCTGGAAGAAAACCGCGGGCTCTTGCGCGAGTTCCTGGTCGGACGCGATGACCTCGATTACTTCTGGCCGGAATATGGGACCGTCGTCTTCCCGCGACTGAAAAGCGGAGACGTAGAGTCATTTTGCAACATCTTGCGCCACGATTTCGAAACCACGGTGGTTCCTGGCAGCTTCTTTGAGAGTCCTGACCGCCTCCGGATCGGCGTGGGCACGCCCACCGAATCTGTGCGCGAATCATTACAGCAACTCGGCCGCGGACTGGACCGCTACTGGGCAGGGCTGCGCGTTGGGACTTAGGGAGAGCCGTCAGCGTTCACAGGTCAGCTCTTGTCGATACCCCACTTGCCGGCGCCATGGCAGGCAATGTACAGAGCGACGAAGCAGTAAATCACCGCTAGTTCCCCATGGTTGACAATGGGGAAAAAATGATGCGGCTGATGAGCCATAAAATAGGCCACTGCCATTTCTCCGCTGGAGATAAAAGCCGCCAGTTGAGTCAGCAGCCCTACCATGATGAGAATTCCGCCAACCAGCTCAATCCCGGAAGCCGTCCATTGCAGCACGCCTTCAGGCCGGTGGCCGCCAAGAACAGCAAAACACTTTTGCACTCCATGGCAGGCAAAGAGAAAACCAAAAACAATGCGCAGAGCTGCATAAGCGTACGGCTCAAACTTCTTGAGAGCGTTCATTCCTGAGGTCCTTTTGGTTGTGAGCTGAAAATCAGGCCACGATTATAGCAACACCAGCCGCATGGCATTGATTGGCCCTGCCAGTCACACCCAAATTGCTCTGGTACGTGGCATGCAAGGCCCGGCAGCTAGTATTGCTTTACTTCGGCATTCGGATAGTAATGCTCAAGGATTTGCTGGAATGAAGCGCCATGCCGCGCCATATCCGCGCCGCCACGCTGGCATAGCCCGACTCCATGACCCACGCCAACGCCTTCCAGCACAATGGCTCCGTTTTCCGTGCGCGACGAATATGAATTGCCCGGCACGGTCTTCCATCCCAGCTTGCGGGCCAGGTTCAGCCGCGCGGCTTCCGTTGGCGCCAGGCCCGCCGCATCCGCCGCCTTAATCTGCGCGACCCATTTTTCTGGATGCCTCCGGCAATAGTTGCAGGTCACCGCGAAATACGGATAGCCACGCACCGGAATACCGAGTTCGTCGAGTGTATGCGTTTGGCCGCCACAGCTTGCGCTATACATGGCGGCGAAGATTTCATCTTTGTAAGCCAGGACAAGACCGCGCGTCGCCGATGCAGCCTGGAATGCGGCATTCTTGGGGCCGGCCGGTCCGCGCAGGAACTGGCAATGCGTGGTATCGCAGAAATCAAAACCGCGATGCCTCCCCTTCCCTGCCAGCAGGAACGATCTCGTGGCGACAGCCTGGGCTTTCAGGGCTTCCATCGGCGCATGCGGCGGGCTCTCGGCGGCGACAACAGAGGCTACCGCCGTCTCAAGCGCCATCGTAACGATAACGCGAAGCTCGCGCGGTTCCGGCCTGATTTCCAGCTTCCCACGATAGCCACGCGAAATTTTCCCCGGCACGCTCATTACAAATTCTGTCGCGCCGCTTGCGCCGTTGTCGCAGGCAACCGGCGAGTCGAGAGGCTTGTCTGTGCCGGCGATGCGTATCTTTGTTCCTTCCAGTTCCAGAAGCAGCGGTTCGCGCACTGGCCAGGGCCCTGCTCCTGCATTGCATTGGAGCGGCTCGCCCGGCGCCACCGACACCACGATCTGCTTCGCATGAAACAGCCCCAGCACTCCTATGCGGACTTCTTTTTCCTGGGCACACACGGCGCTTGCGCTAAGAACCAAAAAAAACGTGATGTTCAAGATCCTGCTCATTTGCCGGCCGCAATGCCTTCCACAGCGGCAATCATACGCCCGGCAATACCGGCGGCAATGAACCCGGGCCGGCCGTGCAGTCTGACCAGCAACACGGCGCGAGGACGGTCAGTTGGCGCCATCACTAGGGCAAAGCCGTCCCCTGGAGCTTTCTTCAGATGCGTGCATGGCGCAGTGCCAGTCTTGGCCAGCGCGGAAGTGTGTGGCAACTCGGCGCCCGCGGCTTTCGCGGTGCCTTTTTGCGCCGAAAGCGCCAGCCCTTGCAGCACGGGAAGGACCGTCGCGTCATGTGCGTGGCGCGTGAGATCAAGATACGCCCGCGCTAATGCCAGAGGCGCAGCCGATCCTGGATCGTCTTCTTTTGCCGGCGGCCCTTGAGAGTCATGCAGCGCGTAGCTCCTGAGGGCCTGCGCAAAGCCATGACCCGCGCCGGCGACGAGCTGATGAAAGTAAGAATTGCAGGAGAAAGCAATCGCCTCGCGAATCTGAAGCGTCCCGTGGCCACGCGCCAGCCAGCAGGTCTTTTTTCCTGTACAGCGAAACTTCGGGAAGGCCTGATGCGTTTGCCCGTAAGCTACAGCGAGAAAAGGTTTCACCAGGGACCCTACCGGCACATCGCGCTCCGGGCGTTCCCAGCGCTGCGCGATGACCTGGCCCTTCTCATCCAGCAGCACGTAGGACAGATCGGGACTATTGAAATCCCGCGCCAGTAAAGCTGCCGCCGCTTGCGCATGCAGGTCTTGCGCGCCAGCGCACGCCGGCGCCGCGTGCTTCATCCCGCAGAGCACAAGAATGACTGCCGCGAATAAGCTCCGCTTGGTTATTGCATCCAACGATACGTTACCGTCTGTTGGATTTTATCCTTTGTCTGGCGCGTTACGATCTCCTCCGAATCCAGCCTGGCGAAAGCGCGACTGAAGCTGGCAATGTTCTGCGAAAAGAATTGTGGTTCTCCCTCGCGGGCCGCCGATGGCTGATCGACCAGGCCGGAGAATTTGTAAAAATTCTGGCGCTCGCGTGAATGGTTGAAGCCCGCCGCATAACTTGCAGGTTGGGTCAGCGGCTGACTCTTGGCCTGTAACACGGAACCGAGCAGCCCCGCGTCGTTGGCGAAGTAGAGAAGCTTGCCCCGTACCGCCATCTGCAGAGGTAGCAGGCCATCAAGTTCATAGTATCCGCCTGCGTCTTTCACTTCATGCCACTCCAGTCCCAGGCGCTCTGCCGTCAATCCCGGAGCGACCATGCCCTGTACCGCCTTCTGCACCGATGGAACATCCCAATCGGTTCCAGCAGCGACGGCTACAACAGCAGGAATACTCATCAGCACACCGTCGGCATTCTTGTGCGTTGCTTGTACCACCAGCAATGCCTGAGGGCTGGCTTTTTCCAGCTGCACCTTCAAACCTTCGGCGGCGTTTAAGCCAGTACCGCGCGATGCCGGCTCCACATCAATACGCGTTTCCAGATCGGTTCCGGCGCTGATTTGCCCGCCTGTCAGCTGGACTTGCGGTGCCAGCCGCTCTGTGCGAGCAGCGCCGAACCGGGGCATCAGGATCTTTTGCTCCAACACAGCCTGGCTGTTCTTCACATCCGTGGGCCCCACCTGATAAAAACCGTAATCTCTGGGGACAGCGCCCAGCAGGGTTGTCACGGCTTGTGCGGATTGCGCCAATGCGCTTTCATCAGCCTGCTTCTTCGGCAAGATTACCCGCTCTTCGCGATAAACCGGGCCTTCACGATATAGATCAGAGATGGCGCTGCCATAGCCCTGCATCTCGGTAATGTTTTGCTGGATCCAGTATGTGCGAAAGTGCGGCGTGACTACGACCTTCTCCATGTTCATTACCATGCGCAGGTCGCCCGCGGTGGGCGACGCGGCGGCACGTGCCTGCGTGTACCAGCCTTCCTGGCCCAGCGTGCGCCCCTTGCTGCCGGACATCAATTCGAGCGAACCGGCTACCAGGTCCTCGCGCGTGCCCAGAATCAAGTAATTGTCTACGATGGCAAAGGCCACCACGCGGCCTGACTCTTCGTCTTTGCGCGCAAAGAACGCCTTGCCGCCCGCGTTACGCGACTGAAATTTGTTGCGCGACTGCCACAACGCCGATTGCAAAAAATCGCCCGAAGAGAGCCGCGTGATGTACAAAAACTCGAGATTGCCGATTTCGTATACCGCCACCGCACTCTCTTTTCCCGCTGCATCGACCAGGAATTTCATATTGGGGGGCAAACCTGCTGCCACGGCAAACTGGTCGGCTGCCTGGCCCAGCCGTCCAAACAGCCGTGAATTGGAAAATACCCGGTAATCGTCGCTCTTGAGCCAGTCAGCCCGTTCAGGAGAGTTGTTCCAATCCTTCAACAGGCCGGAAAAATCTTTAGCTTCGATATAGAGTAACGGGCCTTCCGGCATCATCTGCTCGAGCGAATGCATTGGCCCTGTCTGGGGCCGGAAGAGCGTCCAGCCAATCATGCCGGTGACGCAGGCGACCAACAAACCCAGAACAAAAAACCTATGCGGTGATCTCATAACCCGGCTCCTTTCCGTAGCGGACTTTGTGGCCCTGGCGGAGAGGACAGTGCCGGTTCAGGCAAGCGCGGACGGACAATGTGCTGCTGTTCAAGCTCCGAATGGACATCGGGTTGTCGCGCGCGATTGGCCGCACGCCGGCGTTGCAACAGGCGTATCTGCTGGACTTCTTTGTTGATCTGCGCCTTCAGCGCGGGATCGGTTTCCAACCGATACGCTCTTTGCAGATACGGTAATGCCTGGGCGAGTGCGTTGGTTTTTTCAAACGCTGTTCCCAGGTCGCGGCTGAGTTCGGCACGCTCCCTGGCCGGCAATTTGACGAAGGCTCGGACCGTGTCCTCCGCCCGCCCATCTTGTGGGCTTGCTTCATCTTCTTCATCCGTGCTCTGTGGATTATCAAATGCCGAATCCAAATTACCGCCGGTAAGGTATGGCTTTATGGCCGCAATCGCCAGATAGTAATCACCTGTCTCGGTTGCCGCTTTCAACAATGGCAACCGCGCGGCTTCTCCTGCGGGATTATCTTCCAACGCAGCTCGCAGCAGGCCGACCCGCGCGGCGGCTGGAATACTCTCCGCGGCCTTCAACCGGGCGGCAAAGAAATATGGCTGGTTGGCGGCGCTCACGCTCGCGGGCTGGCCATCCACCATCAGGTTCAGCTCCTTGCTTCCCAGATCAGGCGCTGCACCAGAAAGAGATCTGGCTGCGCTCAGCCGCGATTCATAAGTAACATTGGTTGCGGAGGCCACTGCCGCGAGGTCTTTGCTCGCGGCATCGGCATTTTGTTTGGCGGCCGTGCGTGCCTGCGCCAGGCGAACCCGATAGTCGGCGTTCCAGGGGACGGCCCGGACCAGCTCTTCGAGAAAAATCGCTGCCTCAACCGGATGTCCGGTGCGCATCAGCAGAGTGGCGGCAGGGTCCTGAGTCTCAAACGGGTTCCCGACTACCAAAGTCATGCGCCGCAAGAGCGCCAGGCCACCCTCAAGGTCTCCGGCCTGTAGACGGATATCGGCCAGGCCAAGCATGTTCGCGGCGGTAAGGTTTCGGTTTTCGATTTCGCGCGTGAAGACGAATTCCAGGACCTTGCGCGCGGATTGCTTGTCTCCAGACTGTTGCAGGTCCGTGGCCGTTTTCCGCAGCACTTCGAATGATGGTGCGTGGTCAGGGTCGGCACGATAGCTGTCCACAATGGCATCCAGCTCGCCGCTTTGTGCAGCGGTCTTAATCTGGATTTGGAACAGTTGCGTTCGCCGCTCCCAGATAGGCCTGGGCAGAGCGCTCAGACCGCTGCGCACGCGATCATATTGCTTGTTGTCGAGCAGGAATTGCAACCAGTCCACCTGCAATTGCTCGAGCTCCTGCTGAGCATACTCGCGTTCCACACCTTCGGCTTTGCCGGCTTTCTCCTGCTCCAACTCCAGCAGACGGCGATAGACCGGCTCCTGATCCAGTTTGAACGTGGAATTCTCGGCAACGAATGGGCGCAGGAAAGAAATCTTCTCAGGCGCGTCAGCAGAAAGCTCAAGAACGAGCGCGGTGGCAGCGCCTGGGCCCTCCAGCCGCGGCAGCACGCTGCGCAGCAGGGCCTCCACACGATACCCACCGTTGCGCTTCACATAATTGTGCAGAATCTCGGTCACGTCCGCCTGGAATTGCGACAGCAGTTTGCGGCTGGCCAGGTTGGTAATGGTAGCGGCAAAATCCCCCCAGAAGGTCTCCTGCGTCCTGGCGGTTGTGGTTTGGACCTTCAGCAGCTCCAGCGCTCTCTTCCACTCGTTCAGGGCCTGGTCCTGATGTTTTTGCTTCCAATAAATACCGGCCAGCCTGTTGTGCACGTCGATCCGTTCCGGGCTTAGGTCCAGCACATGCTGATAGTCATTGATGGCACGAGACAGATCGCCTGAGTCTTCATAGTAAAGCGCGGTCGTGAAGTAAGCGGAAGCGCGCGTGGGCGTATGCTCAATTTCGGCGACGAGGAAATCTTCCGGATCACCCTTCTTCATCGTGCCCAGGTACTCGCCATATCTTGATCCGTAATAAAACCACACATCACCGGCCAGGCCCTGTTTGCGATCTGCGGCCCGGGAGAGCCGCTGGCCGATGGTGCCATCCGCCAGCGCCGTAGTAAAAGCATTCTGGACAGGCACGCTTCCGTCTGCGAAATAGAGTCCCGTGAGTGCAGTGTAAGCGGACCGCCAGACAGCGGGCTCCGAGGCGCTGCGAACATCGACCGCAGGCAGCGCCAGCTTTGCGTCCGAATGGGCGATCAGGAAATTCACAGCAGCATCACCGTACCCGTCCGACTTCCCGGCAAGCTGCACCAGTTGTTGCGGATTTTTGGCCAGCAGCAGTTCAAAGTAGCGGTTCTGATGCTGTCCGGCGAGTACCTGGTATTGCTTCATCTCTTCCAGGACCCGCAGTTCGTCATCTGGGCTGCCGGCCAGACTGTAGATCTCGAGCGATCGAGTCAGATAGCTGATGGCATAGGTCGATCGGCCGGTAGCGCCGATCTGCTCCAGCTGTTTTCCCAGATCCATCAGCTTCAGGCGGCGAATCTGAAGTTGCTCCAGCGACGACGTGGAGACTCCGCCGGTGGGCCGCGCGGCCAGCGCCTCACTGATGAGTTTGACTTGCAGGTCGGGGATTCCAGCCTTCTCCGCGACCGGCAGCAGATAGTCGTACGCCTCAGCGCGCGTCATGCCGGCATTCCTGGCTCCCAGTGACTTTGCGAACGCAGCGCGCTCTTCCGGCGTGAAATAGAGATTCACGGCCGTGCCCATTTCACGCATGCATGCCATCAGGCCGTTGCGAGCGTTGCCGGTGCGCGTGGCCAGCAGGTTCTTCCTCAGCTCGGTATTGGTAACAGCTTCAATCCCATTTTTGGCTGCCTGCTGCGCCAGCGAAGGAAGCTGTCTCGCCCCGGCAAAGGCGGTTTGCAGCTTCTGGTAGGCCGTTTCCTGCTGCCGCAGACGGGTCATGATGCGCGTGTACGTCTGCGCTCCGGCATGGTTATCTGAATTTGCCAGCAGGTCGCGATCGGCAAGGGCAACGCCTTTTTCCGCGTATTCGCGCGCCGGCGCCAGCATGCCCCAGCTTTCAAAGCGCTCCGCTGCGGTGAAGTATTTGCCCGGGGCTTCCGGACGGCCATCGATCAGCGCCGTCTTCAAGGCCTGGACCGCCTGCTCCGGCTTGCTTTGCCGGGCGCGAATCTCCGCGACCTTCTCCATCCAGCGGGCATCGTGATAAGCAAGCTCGTAGAGTGCTGCATAGTCGGCGGCCGCCTCGTCAAAGCGCATGAGGCGTTCTTCCATTGCGGCGCGCGCCGTCAGCAGGTCCGTGCGGTCAGGACGGACCTTGATGGCCTGCCCATAAGTGCGGATCGCAGCGCCAAAATCCTCAAGGCTGGCTTGTACTCGGGCCAGCACCACCGCCCAGCGCGAGTCCCTGGGCGAAGCAGCCACGGTCTTGGCATAGAAGTTCAGCAACTGGTCTTTGCGCTGGTAACGTTGCGCGTAATACGCTGCTTCACCGGTCAGGCCGGCATCTTCCGGATAAGAATTGATGATCTCAATATACTGGTCCACGCCTCCGGCGTAGTCTTTGACCGCGGTGAGATCCGGAATCAGTCCGCGGCGCAGCGCGGCGATGCGGTCTTTGCGCTCGTCAGCCGAAAGGGCCGCCTTTTGGAACAATTTGATTTTTTCCAGATAGAAATCGCGCAGGCCCGCGTTGTCTCCCGCGCGCGCATAGGTTTCCGCAGCCGCAGCGAGGTATTCACTGTTGTAAGGAGAATCCGCAAGCAGAGCCAGAAGCATTTTGCGCGCCGGCACATACTGTCCGGCTTCAGTCATCTTGCGCGCTTCTTCGTAGCTGAACTGGGCCCTCAGCGCCGGATAAGAGTCCTTCGCCGCCTGGGCAAGAACATCAATGGCCCGCTGCTGCAACTTATTGCGCCAATAGAAATCCACGGTCGCACGCACCACGCCCAGAATTTTCGGATTTTCCTTATACAGCACTTCTACATTCTGTTGCGCGGCCGCCAGATCTTTTTTCTGCTCGTAAAAGTTCACCAACGCATAACGCAATTCGAGATGGCGAATGGGATCGGTACTGACCGCGGCCTGCCGTTCCAGGGCATGCTGGCGCACCGACTCCAGGGATTTTTCCCTGGCCATGTTCTCGATGCTCTCCAGGGTCTCCACTGAGCTGCTGTGATCGAGCGCGGCCAGCAGAAACGTCGACAAATCCTGTTTGCGTCCCTGCGCTTCCAGCACCTCGACGCGCAACTGAATAGCGCCGAGTTCATATTTGCTTGCCCCAACGGCCCGGTCAGTCGCGGCATCCACCACGTCGCGCGCCGGCTTCCGCGTGGCCAGTTGGAGCAGACGCGCCCTGGACTCAGCGTTTGCAGACTCCGCCAGCGCGCCTTTCACGTACTCGTCCACGGCGTGCTGGTAGTCGCGCTTGTTCTCATAGATCGCGCCCACCTGATAGCTGTAGAGCGTGTCATCGTGCAGGTTGGTGCGTCCCTGGTTGAGCAGGCGGAGCGCATCCTCAAAAAAGTAATAGTCCCAGAAAACCGTCGCCGCATCTTCATAGCTCTGCGCCCGGCCAGGCTCCGTCTCCGGCATTTTGTTCCAGTACGGCGCGGCTTTTGCGAACAGTTCGCGGTCTGAATAGATGTCGCCGATGCGTGCCAGTCTCTGCCGGTCTCCCGGCGTCGAACGCAGCAGGTTAGATTCAATCTCCACTGCCATTTCTGTGTTTCGAGGATCGAAATATGCGAGCGACCGATACACGGAAGAGGCACGCCCGCCCAGCTCCGCGTCCGCAGGATACTGCCTGGCCACGGCCGCGATCACCGGCGCTCCGGCCTCAAAATGCGACCGCCACAATTCCGCTTCACCGATAAAACGCGCGCTCGCCGGATTGGACCTGGCCTCCGCTGTCCAGTCCGGGTTTGCGGCGACCGTGGCGTGCAACGCCTGCAATTCAGGTTCGAGCTTGCCATTATGGGACAGGAACTCAAAAAAGCGGTTACGCAGGTCTTCATCGGCAAACCAATACTGCCGCAGCAGTCCCTCCCAAGCCACCTGGTTGTAGAAGCGCTTGCTCTGATAGAGCTCCAGCAGATTGCGGACAAATGTCAGGTTATGGGGGAAGCGCTCATGCGCAAGCTGATTGAAGCGCAAATCAAGCTGCTGCGGCATGCCGGAAATGTTGCGCAGATACGCTTCCAGATCGCTGCCGGAAAAAATCTGCAGCACCTGTTGCGAGAGGGCCTGCAGGTCCTGATCGCGCTTTTTCTTCACATACCAGCGGGCCAGCTTGTGATACCAGCTCGTCCCCTGGAACTGCTGGATTGCGCGCTTGTACACGGCTTCTTCTTCCGTGCCAAGCTGGTTGCTTTCCAGGAAAACGGCGAACTTCTCATAGAGACCGGGATCGTTGGGATTGCGGTCCAGCTCCTGCCGCCACACCGCGAGCGCAGCCGGAATCTGCCGGAGCGATACGAGCCGCGAAATGTAGCGGTCCAGCACGCGCTGGTATTCAGGAGAGCGCGCCCCGCCCGTTTGTGGCTGCACAGGCGCCTTCTGCACTGAAAATGCCGGGGGCTCCGTTCCTCTGCCTCTGTGTTGCAGCTGCTGCTCCCCTTCGTCGCTGTCATGATCGCCGTCCTGCTGTGTCATGCCTTCAGCGGACTGGTATGGCCGCCGTGGCGGCGACTGATCAGGGTTCTCTCCCAGCGGCACACCATCAGCTTTGCGTGCCAGTTCCTGCAGCAGGGCGTCATACAGGGCAAACTCCGCTTTGGTGTTGCCGCCGCGCGCATAGCTGTCCGCCATGAGCAGCGCGACCTGATTACGCTGGGGAGCGGAAGGAAATGCGGCCAGGAAATCGCCGCCGGCGCTGAGCACCGCCGCATCTTCCCCGTAGCTTGCATAGGCATCGATCAGGCGGGCGTGCAATTCCGGCCGCGCCGCAGACTGAGGAAAACGCTTATCAAATAGCGCCACCAGTTCAGCGGCACGGGAACGGTGAAAATACGGGAGCGCGCGCTGCTCTTCTTCAGAATAGTGATACGCGGGAGCGCTGGTATTCAGAATCAACGACAGGATGCCGTTCAGGTAGCCGGGTCCGGAATCCATGGTGGCGATGTCTTTGTACATGGAGATATCGCCGGCGCCAAAGCGGACCTGCTGCTCGGGAGCGACTAACAGGATGTTCGTCAACCCGGCCAGAGCCTTTTCCGGCGAGTCGCCGCCAGGGCTGTTGTAGAGCGCGAAGTAATAGCGGGCGGCCTCAGGATAGAGATGCACTGCGTCAAGCAGCCGCGCAAAGGTGTACAGCTCTTGCGCTGTCCATGCGGCCTTGCGAGCGTCTTTCTGCAGGCGATAGTCCGTGACCGCCTGCTGTGCCGCCTGGAGATTGCCCTGTTGCTGGTAATAATAGAAGACACGGGCTGCGGCATTGAGATCGTCAGGATTGCGAGCCAGCGCTGCATGGGCCTGGTCCAGGAACTTGCGCAGGCTGCGCGTTTCACGCACAAGGTCGAAATAGCTCTTGATCAGTTCGGGCGGCCATAGCGGCTGGAAGCTTTTTTCATAGACTGCCAGTCCTTCTTCGACGGAACCCTGGTTATACGCCAGCAAGGCGCGTGCTCTAGTGGGAAAGATTTCGTCGTTGGGGAATTTGGCATGATATTTCGCAATCAGGTCGCTTGCAGCCTTGAAATCTTTTTCATTTAGCAGAAATTCAAAATAGCGGCCATGGAGTCCCGACTCCTGCGGGTATCGTGCGATCCAGGCGTTGTATTGTTCGATGGATGCGTTCTTCCCCAACGCCTGCGCCTGAATCACCTGAAACGACCTTTCAAACGCCTGCCACGAGCGCTGGTCGGAGACGGCGGTAAACTTCTCTGACGGCGGCGAAGGCATCCGCCCCGCCGCGGAGAGAGCGTTTATCTCATCTTGCGGCCGGTGGCGACGATGGTAAAAATCCGCCAGCTCTATCTGTGCGGCGGTTTTATCGGCCGCGTTTTGCAGATAGAGTTTCCAGTCGGATTCGGCGGCGGCAAAGTCTAGCTTCTGCTCCTCTTCCAGCGCTTTCAACGAGTACAAATCCGCCTGCTGCGGATGCTGCTTCACCAGATCGCCCAGCGCCGGAACCGACTCCGCGGGAGGACGGTGGATAGAGATTGGCCCCGTAGGCAACGAAACTGTACGAAAGATCGCGGCTTCAACCAGCGAGCGCACTTCAATGTTCTGCACCCATTCCGGCATGGCCGCGCGCGCTGCCAACAGGCCCGCCGCGATACAAACCAAGTGCAAGGAGGTCTTCGCTAGAGCTTTACGGGATAATTTCAATTTGCACCTCCTGCGCGCCGATATTGTGGGCGATGTCCTCCGCCGTCACAGTCAAGCGGTAGCGCCCCGGAGCAAGTTCGCTGGGGACCAAGATCTCACCGGTGCTCGCTGACTCGTCCGGGTTCCAGCGCAGGCTCACCGGTGCTGCGCCTTCCAGTTGCGCCAGCAACGTGCGTGTGCTGGATGAAGCGTGGACGCGCAATTGGATCGACTCGCCCTTTCTGAACTGCTTGCGGCCAAGAATGATCTTCACCGTTGGGGGCTTGCTGGCAATCACAAAGGTTTTAGCTTCGCGATAAACGGCGCCGTTGTGGTCGCGCAATACCAGCCGGACCGTATGCGTGCCGTCTTCCATATCCACCGGCGCGAGGAAACGTGTCTGCCAGATGTCCTCCTTGCCCAGGTAACGCAGCGGTTTGGTCAGCCCAAAAGGAAAAAGTGCAACCACCGAAACAATGGAGGGATCGGTGCGCACGCGGATCACCGGATCACCGGGACGAATCACACGGGGGCGAAGGAGAGCGCGCGGCACAGCCAGAAACGAAGTGTAAGGCGTAACGAATTTGTATTTGCGCGCCAGGCGAATGATCTCATCGATACTGGCTTTGTCTTCACCCTCGCGCTCAATTTTTTCCAGCAGGGCGTCCACGCGGGCCCTGGCCCACAATCGCGGCAACTGATCGTGCTCAAGCGACTTCTGCGGCAGGTCGGCGGAACCATGGATGCTGAAAGCATCGCCATCGCGCACCCCGCGCACCTCAAAGCTCACGCCCTTCTGCGCGGTCTTGTACTGCCCAACCCATGAAGCCATGGAGCCGGCGAAGGAAGTGTCTTGCAGGGGATATACAAGGTCGAGCGTTGACTGCGGAGAAACCGTGAGCCCAAGCTGACCGATGGGATTCATGTTCATCTTGGAGATGAAAGCATTCAGCTTGAACTCGGTGGGCTCGGTGGAGAGAACATTTTCCAGCAGCCCGTCATTGCGAGTGAGCAGGCGCAGGAGCGGCAGATTGGCATCGTCTCCCACGGCAAAAACGAATAGCTTGGGACGGCCGGCTTCCGGCAACGACTTCCATTTCTCCGCGTACCACGCCGAGAGCTTGCCGCTTTGGATTGGGCCGCGCGTGGCGGAACCATCGGTCAGCAGGACGATGTAATTATTGGCCGAACCCGGCGCGCACTGTGCCAGCCCGGCCTCCAGCGCGCGTTCGAGATCGGTCCCGCCGCGCAGCCGGCTGTTGCGGACAAAATCCGTCGCCTTCTGCAAACTTACCGGGGTGGCGCCGCTCATGGCTGGTTGAAACGCGTTGACCTTGCTGTTGAACATGAGGAGATTGAAATGGTCATCGCCAGAAAGTGAATGCAGAATTTTCTGCATGGCTTCATAGCTGCGCGCCAGCTTGTCCCACTGCATGGAAAGAGAATTATCAAAGAGTACAATCACATTGTGCGGCGGACGTGCTGGTGCTCCAATCGCCGCAGAGGCCTTCTTGTTCGCCAGCAACGATTCCACTTCAACAAAGCCCGGCTCATTGTTGCTGCGTTGCGGCGACATCTCCGTGGGATCGGGCTGCCCGGAATCCGGGTTGCGATAGGCAAGCACGTGCAATGAATCCCCGGCGGCCTGGTCCAGTTCATACTGGACGCTGAAATCCTCCGTGAGAGCCACATTCTCGCCGGCAAATTCGCCTGTTACCAGGTGCGCGTTCTGCTGGCTGATTTTCAAAGGATAGACCGTGCTCCCCAGCTTGAAGTCGCGAAGGGGATGCTCCGAGCGCAATTCAAAATGGATGATCAGGCGGCGCGCGGTCTGCGAATGATACGCCTCAGGCTTGAGCCCAAAGCCAAAATACGACTTGAAGCCCTCCACGGGTATGCTCTCGTGGTATTCAAATTCCAGGCGCTTCGTGCCATATGCCGGTATGGGCACGATCCTGGCGCTGAAGGTGGAAGTGTGACGCGCTTCACTGGCGGTGCGCTCGCCCATTTGCAGCAGGCCGGGATCGATCGACTGCTGTTTGAGCTGGTTGTAAATCTCTTCCGCGCGCTTGCGCTCGAGAATGACCGCGGGAATGCGTACCGGACCGTCCCAGGTGGCGAAATCGGAAACAACAGCATGGCTGTTGAGCGCGAAGATGTAGTTCCCTTCCTCAATTCTTCCCGTGTGATTGGCGAAGATCTGCTTCACGAAGATACGCGCATCGGAATTATCAATGCGGATGGTGACCTCCATCTCCTCCAGCGACAAAATTGCCGGATCGGGTTGCGCTTTGTCGCGCGGGATGAGGACGCCGGCATCGCCCCAGGTGATGGAAGTGAGCGAGCAGAGAACAACCAGGAATTTGAGCAGCCGTTTCATGGCAGATTTTGCTCCGAAATGCGCACCAAGCCGTTATCGGTGCCCACATAAATGAACCCATTGCCGGCGGCCAGCGCCGTCACGGTGAGCGACGGCAGCCCGTCCGTCATCACGCTCCAGCGATTGGCCCCGCGATTGAAGACGTAAAGTCCCTGGCTCAGAGTGCCGGCAAGAACATGCTGGTCGGTGGCCAGCATGGCGTTGGGATAGACCTCAAATTTTCCCGTGGCAACATCGAACGGCTCAAAGCGTCCGTTGGCCAGCAGGCGAACAATGCCTCCACCGTACGTGCCAATCATCCAATCATTGCCTGTGCGCACAATGGCGGAGATCCAGTTGTGCGTAAGACCGCGCGTTGCCACGGTGTAATTGGCGGCCACATTTTCGTTTTCCAGGACGGAGATTCCGCCGAGGGTCCCCGCAACCACTTCCTTCCCCGCCGCGCCCACCGTATACACGTGGTTGTTCACCAGACCATGGAATGCATAGAGGCTGCGGGGACCGGAGGCATCCAGGAACGTGAGCCCCGCGGGCGTAGCCAGCACCATGCCGGTGCCGTAGAGGGCCGCATCGGTCACGTGATCGGCAAGAAGACCGTCAGCACGGCCAAGCACCTGCCGCTTCTTGCCGGACTGGTCAAACAAAACCAGGCCGTTCGCGGTGGCCACGGCGACAGTGCCGGCCGCCGCATTCGGCACAATGCGGTTGATACAGAAAACATTGTCATCTTCTATGTGGACGGCGCTGCGGAGGTTAGGCTCGAAAAGATCGAGACCGCGGTCGAAATATCCGACCCAAAGCCGGCCCGCGCCGTCCGTGGCAAGCGCGGAGATATTACGGTCAGCCAGCGTAGTACTTGCCGGGGAGAGAACGCGCCGCCACCCACCGTGCTGCCCTTCCTTCTGGTAAAGACCGCTCCGCGTGACCGCGTAGAGTGTCTCGCCCGCGGCAAAAATCTGTTGCACATCGGACAGGGCGCGAGTCGCCGGCCGCAGAATGCCTTGCATACGCTTGGGTGCGGGGTCGATCTCTGCAATGCCCTCTCCGCTTCCACCCGAAAGCAAGGCAGCGCCATTCACATAGAGCGTGCGGGCAAACAATCCCGGAGCCAGCACGCGGACAAATCGTCCGCTCTCAAACTCAGCAATACCCACCGCCGTCCCGGCGTAAGCCTTGTCATTGGCCAGCGCGATGGAGAAAACCTGGGTATCCGGCATGCCCTGCGCTTCGGCAAATGTTTCCGTGCGGCCAGCCTGCCAGTGCACAACGCCCTGGTCCTGCGTGCCGATCCACAAATCAGCCTCGCTGCCGGCAAGTTCTGTAACACGCAGCAAAGCCAGCGTGGGATGGAAGGGCCGGAGCGAATCGCCGTCATAGACCAGCACGCCGCGCTTGCGCGTTCCGATCAGCAATTGTCCGGAACTGAGCGGCAGGAGCGAAGTAATCGACCTTGCGTCGGCATCCGCGGGAAATAGCTGGCGGAAATTGGCCCCGTTAAACGCCAACACACCTTCCGACTGCGTTGCAATCAGCAGTTCCGGCTCTTTGGCATCCTTTAATACTCCGGTTGTTATCCGCAGCAATGGCGTGGAAGGCAGGTCTTCTCCCGGGCGGTAATGCTTGATCAACGATCCGTGGTTGTCATAACGAAATAGCCCGGAAGCGCCACAGAGATAGAACTCGCCTTTGAAAACTGCCGCCCCAGAAAACGTCTCCGGAGAGCTGATCCATTCGAAGCTGCTGGCGACCGGGGCCAGCTTGCGCACGGAATAACGCAACGTCTCGTGCGACCGCACTTCCAGCGTGGCCAGGCGCACGACGCGCTGGGCACGCCAGAACACCAGTCCCGCGCTGCCCAGGGCCAGGAGCAGAGCGATGGCAACCGCGTAGCGCCACTTCAGTCGAGTGGAAATTTTCATTCTGGTTGTGAATGAAAATATACATCTCAACGTGTCCCCACGAACAAGGTCGGAAACATTTTTTGGTTTCCTCTCCGGCTTGCCACGCGTGTCCATCTGCCGCTCCGGGCTTGCACCTTGCAAGGCTGCGGCCAGCATGAGCGCGGCAAATGGCGCAGAGTTCAGGCGCCGTGAGCGCGCCTTGGTGTGTCAACCTGTAGACGCACGTGTCCACACAGACACGCGCTGCGACAGCTCAAACCACAAAATACTTCGCCTGGGGATGGTGCACGATAATCGCCGAGGTCGATTGTTCCGGCTCCATGTGAAAGCCGCTGGTCAGCCGCACGCCGATCGTCTCTTCCGGCTTCAGCAGAGCAAATAGCTTTGTCTGGTCCTCCAGGTTCGGACATGCCGGATATCCAAACGAATAGCGCGACCCGCGATACTTCTGGTGGAACAAGTCTCCTACTCGCGGCGCATCGTCCCCGGCGATCCCCAGCTCTTCCCTGACCTGTTTGTGGAAAAGCTCGGCCAGCGCTTCTGCCGTTTCCACGCTGAGCCCGTGGAGGTATAGATACTTGGTGAACTCGCCGGCATCAAAGAGCTTTTTCGTCTCTTCAGAGGCGCGGGCGCCGATCGTCACCACCGAAAGCCCGATCACATCAAACCTGCCCGCGTCTTTCGGCACGAAGAAGTCGGCGATGGATAGTTTTCGGCCCTCGCGCTGCCGCGGGAAGGTAAAGCGCTGGATCACGTGCCGTGTCTCCGGCAGGTCGAAGAGCAGCACGTCATTGCCTTGGGAATAGCAGCCAAAATAGCCATAGACGACCTTGGGTTCAAACCAGCCCTTCGCAATTACTTCTTTCTGCAACTCAGAAAGCACGGGGACATACTTTTCTTCCACCAGCCGCAGATAGTCCGCCTGCGAGGCCGTCTTCAACTGCCACTGGTTCTTGAACAACGCAGTGTGGTTGATGTACTTAAAGACCTCGTTCAGGTCAAAGTCTTTGCGCACGCGCACGCCATAGAACGGCGGTACAGGAATGTTCGGCGGCGGCTGCACCACCGGCGATCTCTCCGTGCTCGTGGACGCCTCTCCTCCCGCTACCAGCGTGGTTTTGGCAAACTCCTTGATCGTGCGCCCTTCTTCCAGCCGCTTTTCTCTTGCTCCGTTGGTCGAAGTCAGATCGTCCATCAGGTGCAGGCCGGTAAACGCATCGTCGGCGTAAAACACCGAGTTTGCGTATTCCCGGCGCAGGTCGTCTTCCACATACTTGCGCGTCAGCGCCGCGCCGCCGCAGATCACCGGGTAATCAAGCGCCTGCGCTTGCAGGTCCTGGATCACATACTTCATCTCCAGCGTCGACTTCACCAGCAGTCCGCTCAAGCCGATGGCATGGGCGTTGTGCTGCCGGGCCGCGGCAATAATCGAATCCGACGGCTGCTTGATTCCCAGGTTCACTACCTTGTAGCCGTTGTTGGTCAGAATAATGTCCACCAGGTTTTTGCCGATATCGTGGACATCGCCCTTCACCGTGGCCAGCACCAGCGTTCCCTTCTGGTTGCCTTCTTTCTTCTCCATCTTCGGTTCAAGGTAGGCGACCGCCTGCTTCATCACGCCGGCGGAATCGAGCACCGAGGGCAGCTGCATCTTGCGCGCGCCAAAAAGTTCGCCTACGGTCTTCATGCCGTCAAGCAGGACCGTGTTGATGATTTCCAGAGGCGAATATTTTTCCAGCGCAATGTCTAGCACCTGTTCCAGCGTCTGCTTTTGCGCGCCTTCGCCCAGCGCCTTCTCGCCATTGATGATGCAGCGCTTCAGCTTGTCTTCAACCGTCAGTGACTCCAGCGGCACGGCGTCCGCTTCCGGCTGTTTGTCCAGGCCGGTGAAGTGCTGCATGTAAATCTGCAGCGGATCGCCCGCGGACTTGTCAAAGTAGATCAGCTTCCGCGCCAGGTCCACCTCAACTTCCGGGATCTTATATAAAGGATAGATTTTGGCGTAGTTCACAATCGCCATATCCAGACCGTAATCCACGGCTTCTTTCATGAATACGCTGTTGAGCACGCGCCGCGCATACGTGTTCAGGCCGAAGGAAATATTGCTCACGCCCAGGATCGTTTTAACTTCGGGAAGTTCCTGCTTAATGCCTTTGATGGCGTTCAGCGTCTCCATGCCCGCCGTGCGATAGTCATCCTGCCCGGTGGAGATCGGCAGCGTAAGCGCGTCAAAGATCAAATCCACCGGACGTATGCCGTACTTCTCCGTGGCCAGCTTGAAGATTCGTTTGGCGACAGCCACTTTCTTCTCCGCCGTCAGCGCCATGCCGTCTTCATCAATGGTCAGCGCGATCACCGCCGCGCCGTACTTCTTCGCCATGGGCAGCACTTTGGACGTGCGTTTCTCGCCATCTTCCAGGTTGATGGAATTGATGATCGCCTTGCCGGGGATGCGTTTCAGCGCCTCTTCGATCACATCGGCTTCCGTGGAATCCACCAGCACGGGCGCGGGCACACGCGTCGCCACTTTTTCCAGGATCGAGCTCATGTAGCCCTTCTCGTCCTCGCCCACAATGGCCGTGCACAGGTCCAGCATGTGCGACCCTTCGGCCACCAGCTTTTTCGCCAGCGCCAGAATGTCGTCATACTTCCCTTCGCGGACCATGTTCTTGAAATGCTCCACCCGCGTAGTGGTATTCATCTCTTCCGCTACAATCAGCGGCTTGGGATCAAGATCGAGCGGCACAGTGCTGTAGGCGCTTGAAGCGGACGGCGTAACTTGCACCTCGCGCTTCGCCGGTTCCAGGTTGGCGCAAAGATCGGCCACCGCCTTGATGTGGACCGGCGTGGTGCCGCAGCATCCGCCCACAATGCGGACACCGTATTCCGTAATGAACTTCTTGTGCCACTCCGCCAGGCTCTGCGGCGTGAGCCGGTAATGCGCCACGCCACCCACATTTTCCGGCAAGCCGGCGTTGGGCAGGATGGAGATTTCCTTGGGCGCGTTGTGCGCCAGGTAGCGCACCGCATCGTTCATCTCTTTCGGGCCGGTCGCACAGTTCAAGCCCAGGATTTCGCAGTCGAAAGGCTCCAGCGCCGTCTCCGCCGCGCCAATCTCGGTGCCCAGCAGCATCGTTCCCGATTCCTGCAGCGTAACCTGCGCCTGCACGGGGATGCGCTTGCCCGCCTGCTTCATGGCTTCAAACGCGGCAGCCACGGCAATCTTGGTTTGCAGAATGTCCTGGCAGGTCTCGATCAGCAGGATGTCCACTCCGCCGTCGATCAGCCCCAGAGACTGCTCCAGGTAGGCCTTGAACATGTCGTCATAGCTGATCTGCCCCAGCGACGGCAGCTTTGTTCCGGGTCCCATTGAGCCTGCAACATAGCGCGGCCTGCCGTTGCCGGAAAAATCCCGCGCCACCTCGCGTGCCAGCTCCGCTGCGCGCTTGTTGATCTCATGGACCCGGTCGGCCAGGTCAAACTCTCCCAGCACAATCCGGGTGCCGCCGAAGGTGTTGGTCTCAACCACGTCGGCCCCGGCCTGGAAGTATGTAGAGTGAATATCTTTGATAATGTCGGGCCGGCTCAGCACCAGGACTTCAGAGCAATTCTCTTTGCCCCAGAAGTCATCCATCGACGGATGCCGCTCCTGTATCTCCGTGCCCATCGCGCCGTCATAGATCACAACGCGCTCGCGAACTGTCTCTAGAAATGGTTTCATTTTGCCAAAGTCGAGACCCTACCAGGGTTCCCGCTTCCAACTATTCTACTTACGTTCTTTCCCTTAGCCGACTCTTTCAACTTAATTGGCGCCATCAGCACCTTGAACGGTACGGTTTCAGGGGTTTTCCGATATTCGAGTCCTGATCCGTGTCATCCGGTATGCGTGGTTTGCAAAGTTCCGATCCCTTGTTCTGATCAGTGTTATCCCTGTTCATCCGTGGTAAGGTTTTGCCTTTCCGATCCCGCGCGATGCCGGCGATCCCCACCCCCACCCGTTCATCCCCGAAAAATAAGGACTTACACGATTCACCCCCGGGGTTCCCTCGGTTTGGTTTTCAATGACTCAATTAACCAAATTACCCATTTACCAAATCTGGGGCCTCCTCCCCCTCCCTAGCTCATCCCAGGTTGGCGTAGACTTGAGCGACCCACGTCCCAACCGGGCCCCGTCCACGCGCGGTTTTCGCGTGGATGGGCAGAAGGCATCCCAATTTGGCGTGGGGTTCACGCATCTGAGCAGCGATTGGCACAGAGTTCAGCCAGCCAGTGTTCGTCCGAGTCCCCCTCTGTACTGCAAAGATTCGGTCTACCATAAATGGTATAAACCATTGCAATCAAAAGACTTAAGTTAACACTCTGCTCTACGAAAGTCAAGCGAAAAGTCTCAGCGCCAGTCTGGGGAAAGGATAAAACAGTAGCAATCCGACACGTGAAATTGACAACCGGCAATTGGCTGATTCCGATGGACTACCGCCTAATCGCCTGTTATCGCCAGTTGCGCCCCTGCGCGATAATGGCGTAAGTTCAGCAGCAGATCAGACCAAAGCATGAATACCGCGGCGAAGTTGATTTTCTTGTGCGGCAAGATGGCGGCGGGCAAGTCCACTCTCGCACGAGATTTGGCGGAACGAAAAAATGCCGTCCTCCTTGTGGAGGATGCATTTCTGAGTGCCCTCTTCCCCGGCGAGATCACTGACATACCGGGATATGGAAGGTGTTCGTCGCGATTGAAGAGCGCGCTCGCGCCCCACGTTTGCGCTCTCTTGTCCAAGGGTATCTCTGTCGTGCTCGACTTTCCAGGCAATACGAAGGCGCAACGTGCGTGGTTTCGCGAGTTGATCGAGCGGGCTAATGTTGAGCATGAATTGCACTTTGTAGACGCGTCAGATGCGCTGTGCAAAGGTCAGCTTACGGAACGAAGCAAGAGCCTGCCTGCTGGCTCTCCCTGGACCACCGAGGCAGAGTTTGAAGCCATTACCGCATATTTTCAACCTCCGTCAGATGGCGAAAATTTCAATGTCGTCCGTCATAAGCGTGCCTGACTGTCGGTAAACTTTATTTCACTCAAGCGCCGCCGTTCCTAATATCCACAAGAATGGCTGGCGGCGTCTGCCGCCAGCCTTCATACCGGCCTATAATTCTGGAAGAGGCCCAGGCAAATGCACAATTACCTATTCGCGCTGGCGCTCGGCATAGGCTTGGTGGCCGGCCTTCGCTCTTTGACTGCGCCCGCGGCCGTAAGTTGGGGAGCGCACCTGGGGAGACTTGCGCTGAATGGCAGTCCTTTCGCTTTTATGGGTTCAAAGGCGGCCGTTGCTGTCCTCTCATTGCTCGCTCTGGTGGAATACGTGGGAGACCTGCTGCCCAAAACCCCCAGTCGCATCGCTCCCGGACCTTTAATTGCCCGGATCATCTCCGGGGGCTTCTGCGGCGTCTGCCTGTATGTTTCAGCCGGCCAGTCCTGGATTCCAGGGGCATGCCTCGGTGGAATCGGTGCTGTGATCGGGGCTTTTGCCGGTTACCATACCCGCAAGAAACTGGTGGAAACCCTGAAGGTCAAAGACGCGATGATTGCAATTCCTGAAGATCTTGTCGCTGTCGGGCTGGCATATCTGTTCGCGATCTCCTAGTGCTTTGGAACGGCAGAGTTGCGGCACCGTTCTGCACCATAATGGTGTATAATGAATACATGGCAACAAACAAACAGGTTCGACGGAGTGTGACACTCCCTCCGCAAGTGGACAGACAGATTGAGACAATCGCCAGGAACCGTCGCCTCAGCGGCAACCGCGTCTTGGTGGAACTGGTTGAGCTGGGGCTTGAAGCCCGCAAGCAGAAGGAAAAGGCCTTCTTTGAACTCGCGGAGCGGTTCCGCAGTTCCAATGATCCCACGGAGGTGAAGCAATTAGGAGACGAATTAGGACGTTTCGTCTTTGGTGAATAATGCCACAGATCGAAATGTGGTCTCGTCTCCCTCAGGCCATTCGTGAGCATTTGATCGAGCGCATGCATGACCGGAAGATCGGTTTGGACGACCTCAATCGACTCCGTATTTGGATGGAATCGAAGCCGGAGGTGCCGGAAGGCCCCTGGTTCAAGGATTTTGGTTCGTTTAAGCTCTGCGGTGAGGGTGTATATCCCAAGACATTTCTACTCGCTGGTCAGCCTGCAACCGGAAGCAAACTCTAGATTCCCGTCCAACGTTGAGATTACTTTGGCTGTGATTGCGCCAAGCGGTTCGTTAGTTCCCTGAATCCCTGATCTTCTCTTATCCGGTCAAACGCGCTGTCGTCCAGCGCCTTTGCATTCGTCATCCCCTTTTCCAGGGCTTTCTTCAGCTCCTGGATCGCCTGTTTCTTCTCGCCCAGTTGCGCCTCTGCCGTAGCCAGCAGATAGCTTGCCCATGCGCTCTCCGGCAGGATGGTCTCGCCCGCCTGGAACATGTCTTTAGCGGAAAGAAAGTCTTTCTTGAGCATTGCCTGCTGGCCGCTCTCGGCGGCAAAAGCAAATGCTGAAGCCAAGCCGCGCTCAATGGCCTGTTTGCGCGCAGGATTGGAGTTCTCTCTCTCGTCGCGATATGCGTTGTTCACCGCCGACTGCAACTGAGAAATAAATGCCGCACGGTCATCCGATCTTTGAGCGATGCCGGCAACCAGATTGCCGATCTTGGTAGCTACCTCGTCTTGCAGCTCCAGCGTGGCTTTTTCGACCTTCTTGGCTTTACGAAATTCCTCTGACTCAGCCAGGGACTTGGCGGCTGCTTCCTGCTCTTTCACGTCGCGGAGCGTATGAAAGTCTTGGACGATCTCACGGTAGGCGCGGGTCGCGGCCAGGATATCGCCGCTCTTCTGTGCCAACTGCGCTTCCGCCAGCCGGCGGTCAAACTGTTGCCCGAGAAATTCCTTGTCCGCAGGCGCCAGGTCTTTGACCATCGCCCGCAACCGCAGCCATGCCAGCGCGAGTTCGGCAAATTCTTTTGGCATCCAGTTATGCGGGCCGTCATAGATCACAAACCGGCTCGCCGCGTTGTGCGTTTCCAGCGATTCCTTCAGATGAAGCAGCTCGGGATAGTTGAAGTCGGTGGTGCCGGCCACCAGGAACCAGTCGGTAACTTCCGGGCCGGGCATGGCTGCGCCTTGCGGCAGGCCGGCGCCATTGGCGATCACCCCGGCAATACAATTTTTGCACGCCAGTGCCACCGACGATGCCACGCGCGCTCCCCCGGAGAGGCCGGCCGTGTAAATGCGGCGCGGATCGATGGCATAGCGCTCCTTCACGTCTTCCCAAAGCAGCCGGATCGCGGCGGACGGGTCCTGAAAATTGCGCGAGTTGTTGCTGCCCACCACGATGAACCCATACTTCTCTGCCGCTTCATGAAAGAGCTTGACCGATACTTCCCCGCGCGCGAACGGATCAAATACCAGCAGGAGCGGCCAGCGCTTCACCGGGGAATAGGCCGAAGGAAGATACAGAGCGTAGCTGTTCGAGGGGTCGGCAATCTCCGTGACGGCGGCGTGCACCGTGCCCGTCGCCGGGGTTCCCGGAGCGAGCCGGTTTTGCTCGCGCTGGGGTGAAGGCGCCGGCGTTTGCGAATACCCCGCAAGGCACAACCCGCAAACCATCATCAGAAGGATGAAACGCCGCATGCCAATCATTCTGACGGACATAACATGAAAATGTCATCCCACCTTACCCAAGGACAGGGCCGCCGGGGTTCGCCACGGGCCATGCCAGACGGTATAATCTGTTTCATCCCCGCCATGGTTCATTCCACGAAGGAGATTTGCATGCTCAAGCGGTCCCATATTTATGCAGTTTGGATTCTGTTGCTGGCTTTTCTGGGCGTGGCCCAGGCACAGTCCCAGAAAACCGCGCCAGCGCAGCCCAAACCGCGCCGGTTCCTGATGTGGAAGGCCACATCGCCCACCGCAACGGTTTACCTGGTGGGCTCCATCCATGTCGGCGATAGCAGCATGTATCCGCTTCCCAGCGAAGTGGAGTCGGCCTTTGCCGCCGCCAAGGTGCTGGCCGTGGAGATCAACATCAAGAACGTGGACCAGTCCAAAGCGCTCGGCCTGGTGCAGCAATACGGCATGTATGGCGCTGACGATTCCCTTACCAAGCATCTTTCCAAAGAGACGATCGCCGCCCTGGAGGACTACTGCACCAAGCACGGCGTGCCGCGCACCGGAATAGAGCAGTTGAAGCCCTGGGTGGTGGCCGTAACGATTGCCGCAATGGCCTGGCAGCAGGCGGGTGAAAATCCCTCATTGGGCATCGACATGCACTTCCTGAATGAGAGCAAGCCGCCGCAACGAGTGGATGAATTGGAGACGATGGAATCCCAGCTCTCGATTTTTGCCACCGCCACCGAAGAGGAACAGCAGGGCATGCTGGTGACAATCCTGAAAATGGGCGACAAGACCAAAGAAATGATCAAGCAGGTTCAGGCGGCGTACATCTCCGGCGACCCCGATGCCTTGCAGAAGATCATGGATGAGCAATCCGACATGGGATCCAAGAGCTTGACAAAAAAACTCCTCGATGACCGCAATGTCTTCATGACCACAAAGATCGAGGAATACCTGAAGGGCAAGGATCCGGTCTTCGTCGTAGTAGGAGCCGCGCACATCATTGGCGATAAGGGCGTGGCCAAACAGCTCCGAGACAAGGGCTACAAGGTCGAGCAGGTCACTCTGGAAGCAAAATAGAACAAGGCCGTTCCTTGATTGGTTGGGATTTTCTTTGCTCTGAGTGAATACAAACCGGCCTTACTTGCGACCCTGTTTTTCCAGGGCGATGCCCGGCAGCGCGGCTTCCTTGCCGTTCGGTTCGTATTCCACAATGTATCCGGCCACGGCGCTGGCGGCGACTGTATAGGGGCTGGCCAGGTACATCAGTCCGGGGCCGCTGCGGCCGGGGAAATTGCGGTTCTGCGCGCTGATCACAACCTGGTCCGGACGCGTGGAAACTCCCGGACCGGCATTGATGCACGCGCCGCAACTCGGCTCGATGACGATGGCTCCGGCCTTCTTGAAAATATCCAGGTATCCCTTCCGTACGCAGTACTCACGCGTCTCCTGTGAGCCGAACTGAATATAGAACTTGCAGGAACCGGCCACGCGTTTGCCTTGCTGCAAAGCTTCAGCCAGCACTTGCGCATACATGTCCATGTCCGCGTTCTTGCCCGCCGTGCAGGTGCCGCCGTAAGCGATCTCCACCGGCACCGGCGTATTCAGTTCGCGGACGTATTTGCCATTACCGGGGTCGCCCGGCGTGGCCACCATTGGAGTGATATCGTCCGCGTTCAGCTCGATCACGTGTGCATACTGCGCGTCCGGATCGCTGAAGAGCCCCTGGCAGAGCTTTTCCGCCTCGGCCCGTGACATGCCGCGCCGCTCCATCAAAAACTCCACCGTCTTCTCGTCCGGCGCAACAATTCCCGTAAAACCGCCGATCTCCGCCGCCATGTTGGTCATGGTGGCGCGCTCGTCCACGCTCAGAGCTTCAATGGCCTCGCCCGAATACTCCATCACTTTGGCCAGGGCCTTGCCGCTGCGGATGTACTCCATGCTGAGCAGGAGCAGAATGTAATCTTTGGCGGTGACGTTGGACTTGCGCTTGCCGCGAACAATCACTTTCACTGACTCCGGCACCTTCACGCGCACGTCTTTGGTAATCCACGAATTGAAAACGTCCGTGGTGCCGATACCGAACGCGATGCAACCCACCGCTCCCACGTGTGGCGTGTGCGAATCCGAGCCAACATTCAACTGGCCCGGCAGGGCGTACGTTTCCGCCACGATCGAATGGCAAATCCCCTCCGAACCCTTGCGGTCTTTCAACTCGCCGTGCAGCCTGATGCCCTGCTTGGCTGCGAAATCTTCCTGCTTGTACTTGAGCTGTCCCGCCAGGTCCAGCAGCCCCATCTTCTTTTTCTCTTCGGAGATCACTTCATCGAGAAACGTCAGATGGTCGCGGAAGAAAAGAATGGTGGAAGGGTCATTCACCTTGGCATCTTTGCCCACAAAATGCTCGAAGAAGATGGCCGACATCGGTGTGACATATTCGTGGCTGAAACGAAGATCGGTGCGGGCGAAGCCCGAGTCTGCGGGCTTTACGTAAGCGACGCCTTGCTCATTTTCCGCGTTCAGCATGTGCCGGGCAAAAATCTTCTCCGCGATGGTCATCGGCCGCTTGCCGGTGGTAATCGGCGGCAGGAAGACTCTCTTCTGCATGCGCGCCACGTTGAACGGGAACAGGCCGCCATACTCGATCACCTGGCGGGTAATGTCGTCCTCGCCTTCGGTGAATTTGCTGAGCGGGATCTCCTCGCCGGCGCGGACCTTGTCGATCAGGCTGAAATCGGTTGAAGTAAGCACGCCCAGGTTTTGGCAGTTCTGCTTGTAGATCCGCTCGATGTTCTCGGCAATCACCAGCTTGATGCCCGCGCACAGCTCGGCATACGGCGACTGCTCACGGCTGGAGCCCTTGCCGCGGCGCTTCCCGCTGACTGCGGCCACAAAGCCGCCCTTCTTCACGTCACCGCGCTTGATCGGCATTTCATTGCCGCACTTCAGGCCGGTATAGGGCCACTCGCCCAGCTTTTCGTCAAAGAAGAAGCAGATGTGCGCCGGCGTGATCTCGTCGGTGGAAATGTCGTCGCGCAGCTTGGGATTGTTCTGCGGGTTCTTCGTGTCCCACGGCAGGTCTTCCCCGGCAAGCTGCCGGCGGATCAGCTCCGGATCTTCGGTCAGGAAGAGGATACGTCCCTCAAACTTGCATTGATCGGGGCGCTTCTGAATGCTGCGGGTAAGTAAAGAAGGTTCCACAGGAAAATTCTAACACTCCAGGCCCGTCAGGCTGTCCGCGTGTGGACAGCTTTATCCAGAGCCGGACGGATTGCCCCTTCCGCGCTCCGATCTCCCAGATGAATTCACAGCGCTTTCCAGGGCGAGCGATGCTGGCCATGTACTTGCACTTCCTTTGCGCAGACGGTCCTTATCCGCGGCGAGTCCCGAACTGGAAAGGCTTCTTGAGAAACTCCCTTGAGCCTGAAGTTCAGCATTCGCGGACCGCGAAAGGACCAATCTTGGAGGAAAGAAATGAAAAAGATCGTCAGGAATACCACGATAGCCGGCCTGATTCTCGCCGGCGCGCTCTGCATCGGCGCTTTCGGTGCGCGCGCACAAAACTCTGCCGGCAACCGCGGACTTGAACCGGTTGGCACGAACATTCCGGTAAATTCGGTCTCCATTCCCAACATTCCGTTGCGCATTGGCGATGTTGAAGTGCAGGACACAGGTCGAGGCACATTTGCCCTGAGGTATTCCATCTCCAACGAAGGCCTGGCGCCGGCTTCCCTCGTGAGACTCACTCTGATCCGTTATGACGCCAATGGCGTACCCAAAGGCGGCGAAAGCTGGACCTCGCGGGAATATCTCCACGCAGGCGAAACAAGGGTGTTTCTGGTTCCTCTGAAGAGCTCCTTCAGCCCAAGTGACAGGGCGGCGGTCAGCATTTTGAACGCCAAGATCGGCAGCGACTCCCTAGACAGCAGCATTTCGAATATTGTTAAGGCGGCAAATTCAGGACTCTCTCAAACCAGCGAGCCGGCATTTCCGGCATGGTCGCATATTGCCGAGGACGGAAGCAGCCTCACTGCACCGCAGTGTGCCAGTCCGGTTGTCAGCGGAGCATCGGCCCCACTGCCGGTATCAGCCCAGGACGCGGTACAGGACCCGCCGCCGACCCCAACTCCGACGCCCCAGCCACTGTGCGACCCCGTAACTTTTTGTAATGGATGCGCAAATCTGGCGCAGCAACTGTGCGGCCTGGGCCACATAGCAACCTACAGTTGTGATGCCGGGAAATGCATCTGCTCATTCACCTGCAAGACACTCGGACAATGAGCAAGGCATCCGCATCCAGCCCATCAACAACTCTGGCTTCCCCCATCCTGGAGGAAGCCTTTTTTCTTTAGTTCACCCCATGCTCTGGAAAAAGAGCCGCATCGGAATGTCAACCAGATAGACTCGCCACCCGTACAGCGGTTTGGGACCTCCACGAATCGCTTCTTTATGATGTGCCTGAGATACCAAATTTTGACTTCCTTGTTATCCTGTAACTATATGCCTAGCTGCCTGAAATGCGGCACTGCCCTTGCCGTGAACGAAGAAGGAGTCGCGCCGGTCTTGTGCGACCGTTGTGCTGGAGTGGCCACTGGCCGCGCGCGCCGTGCCATGGCCATGGGAGGTCTGGGCCGGTACCCGGTCACCACCTTGCTGTTGGCCATCAACATTTTGGCATACGTCATTCCCATGTTCACCGGCATTGACCTGAAGTCCTGGGGAGCCAACATTGGACCATATACGCTCAGCGGCCAATATTGGCGTTTGTTCACGGCCGGTTTCCTGCACGCCGACATTTTCCATATCGGCTTCAACATGTGGTGCCTCTGGAGCCTCGGCCGTCTCTCCGAACAACTGTTTGGCAAGTGGCAGACCTTTGCCATCTACATGGTCACGGGCGTCGGGGGAGCGCTTTTGAGCATCGCATACAGGCCCCAGCATGGCGAACTGGGCGCTTCCGGCGCCATTTTCGGCATCGTCGGCGCCGTGCTGGCCGGGGTAAAATTCGGCGACCTGAATATTTCAACCGGTGAGAAGCGGGGCATCATCAGCAGCGTCGTAACCTTTGCCGTGATCAACTTTGTCCTGGGCATGTCTGGCAACATCGACAACATGTGCCACTTTGGCGGGTTCGTCACCGGCCTGCTCATCGGTTTGCCCATGGGCGCTTTTGCCCGCAAGAACAAGATGTTGCAACTGCTGACCCTGATAATCACTTCCGCAGTACTGGCCGCGGGCGGCCGTGAACTGGTCCAAAACCAGAGTGCCCTGGCGCAAAAGGGCCTGGCCATGAGGGCGGCCGAAGCCGGTGATTACCAAACCGCGGCGCAGTATCTGGAGAAGTACACCCGGAACAACCCGGAAGATGATGAAGCACTTTCCGCCCTGGGTACGTACTATGTGCTTACCAACCAGCGCGACAAAGCCATCGACGCCTTTCAGCGCGCCCTGAAAGCCAATCCACGGTCGGAGGACGCAAAACAAGCATTGGAGGGGCTGCACGCGCCCGTGGCGGAAAAGAAATGACCTGCGCGCGAAGATCGTGTCCCTGGTGATTCGAATGAGCGAGTCTGCCGGCGCTTTTTGGTTACAGAGAACGATACATTTTTTCGTGGAAAAAAAGAATTTCCATTTTCCATTTTTCTGCCGCTCCTTGCCGCGTCTTATCTTCCTTTTCGGTATACTCCGCCCTGCTCAAAACAGATTTTTTTGAGGAGGGTTCGATGAAATTTGTCGCTGGTACCGTTCGCCTCATGAGCGCAGCCATGTTTCTGGCTGCGATTTTTTCTGCATTCCCGCTTGGCGCCCATGCGGACGACAACACCGTCACTTTCCTGCGTACTGACGAACCAGGACGATGGTTCAAGAACGTAGCCGGTCCGGTGGCCGGTACGCAATCCCTTGCTGTCGCCTCACCCGGCGTACAGCTCCGCTTCAAAGACGGCAACTCCAACGCCATCCACACAGTCACCAGCCTGATCTTTCCTACCGGCGCGGCCGGCATGCCTTTTGATTCCGGCAGCCTCGATCTCAGCGATCAAGCCAGGTTCACTCTGACCACGCCGGGCCTTTACGTTTTCACCTGCAAGATCCATCCTTATATGTTCGCCGCGGTCATTGTTGACGATCCGGCTACCACGGGACTCGATCTGGGCGAGAGCATCACTCTAGTGAATGGTATTACCGTGCCTACCAGCAGCGATCTGGCTACCCGGTTGCTGCGGACTTTTTTCATCGCCACCAATCCTGCCAACTGGCAGGACAACAGTAAAGCGATCTGGCACATTACCTATCCCAATGTGAACGTGCGCATTACAGGCGGCGCCGTGGTAAATCTGCCTGCCGTGCTCAACGCGCGTTATGGCAATGACACGCCGCTGGCCCCGCTCTTCAATCCCGTTACGCCGGGCGTGGGCGAAGTCTGGGTGGATACGCAATTTGAACTCACGCGCAGCAAAGACAAGCCCGGCACCGCCACTAATGTTGACGCTGTCTCATGGAAGCCGGTGCGCAAAGTGGCTCTGCCGCAAATCAAGATGAACAACCCGCACAACATGTGGACCGACCGCAATCAGACCGTCATTTACCAGACGCAATGGTTTGATTTCCGCCTGACCACTTTCAATCGCGCCAACGGGCGGCTGTTGCGCGACCTCGAGGTGGGCCCCGATCCCTCCCACGTCATGACGCGCGTCGATACCGACCATCTTCATGTGGCGTTGGATGGAGAAGATAGCCCTTTTTCCGTGGTCCAGCTCACGCCATTGAGCACAGCGATCGAGCGCCGCATCAATATTGCTGAAGGTCATCCACACGCGCATTGGATGGGACATGACGGCCAGACCATGGTTACGCCCAACACCTTCACCGCGGACACCACGATTTTTGATTTCGCCGCGGACTCTATCCGCGCGCTGACCAAAGTCGGCAACCTTCCCATTGCAACCGGCATGATGCCCGATGACAGCAAGTACTACGTGGCCAACTTCCTCGATAGCTCCATGAGCGTGGTGGATACGAAAACCGGCGCTGTTACAAAGACCATCAACCTGATCGCGAACTATGACCCGATCTCCGGCGCGATCAGCGGCCCTGTGGGCGCGCTTCCCATCCAGACCCCCGTAAGCCCCGATGGGCGTGTCATGGTAACAGCGAACATTCTGACTGACACGATTACGCTCATTGACACAAAGACCGATTCCCTGGTGGCCATGCTGGCCTGTGACGCTGGCTGCCACGGCGTGCAGTGGGGCGCCAAGAAGGGTGGCGGGTACTACGCCTATGTCAGCACTCAGTTCTCCAACGTGCTTGATATCGTGGATCCGGACCCTGACGGCAGCGGCGACCTGACACACGCCAAGGTTGCCGGGCGCGTTCTGCTCAAGACCCTGCCCACAACTGCCACTGACGATCTTATCGTCGGGAATGATGGCATGGGGGGCCAGGGCCTGCTGCCGATACCGGTGGTATATAACGGTTGGGTGCAGAACTTGCCTGCGGCGTTCAAACAACAGCTTACCCCCGCGCAGCAGAACCCGATCGGGAAGTAACTCACCGGACAAATGTGAGAGCCGGCCTCCTGGGGCCGGCTCTTTTTTATTTACCTCGCCGCGAACAGACCTTATCCGGGTCTTATTCTTTTGCTTCGTTGGCTTTCTCAGGTGCGCCGAACTCATATCCAACGCCACGGACCGTCCGTATCAGTTTGACCTTCGCGCCTTCGTCAATCTTCTTCCGCAGGTAATTGACATATACATCCACCACATTGGTCGTCGTATCCGGTGAAAGCTTCCAGACATGCTCAATGATCATATTGCGGGTGATGCGGCTGCCCGGATGGCGCATAAAGTATTCCAGCAGGCCGAATTCCTTGGGCGTCAGGTCAATGGTGCGGCCGGAGCGCTGCACGGTCCGCTGCAGGTAATCCAGTTCCAGGTCCGCTACTTTCAGATGCGCCTGGCTCGCGCGCCGTCTCTGCACGGCCCGTATGCGCGCCGAAAGTTCTGAGAACGAGAAAGGCTTGGTCAGATAATCGTCCGCACCGGCGTCAAGACACGCTACGCGGTCCCCCACCTCGTCGGTTGCGGTGAGAATCAAAATGGGAATGTCAGCGTTTACGCTTCGCACCTTGGTAAGAACTTCGCTGCCCGATATGACCGGAAGATTCAGGTCAAGGATAAGCAGGTCGAATTTTTCTTTTTGCAGGCGCTGCAGCGCATCATCCCCGCTTGCCGCAACTTCAGTGACATGGTCTTCTGACTTGAAGGCCTTGGCGATGAATGTTGCGAGTGGAGCGTCATCTTCCGCGATCAGAATTCGCATCCGGGATTGCTTCTCCGTCGGGGGTGCTAAGGGGCCCTGTCCAAAAATAAAGTGAACCCATTCTAAACTAGGTATAAACAATTACAACCTGAATACTGATTATGATTCCTAAGAAATATCTTATTCTGAAAACGAAACTATCGGCCTGCCTAGCCACAACTTATCTAATGAGTTTTTTGAGTACTAGATTCGCGGCTAGTCGGACAGAATTAAATCTTCCTCATGATTTTTTACTCTGGGAGGGCCACGCCGCGGGTATGCCGCGCGATCATCAGGTCTTCATCGGTTTCAATCACGCGAACCGCACAGCGGCTCGCTGCAACGCTGATTACTTCGGTGTTTCCGGCATTGGCTGAGAGGTCGATCTCGACGCCCAGATGCTCCAGGCCATAGCATATCTCCGCCCGGACCGCCGCGGCGCGTTCGCCGATTCCGCCTGTGAAAACCAGGGTATCCAGCCCGCCCAGCACGGCTGCAAATGCCCCGATAAACTTGCGCACCTGGTAGCAAAACATCTCTACAGCCATGGCGGCAGCGGGATTTGTCTGGCGCTGTTCCAAAAGGACCTTCATCTCGCTGCTCACGCCGGAAACGCCCAGCAGTCCCGATTGATGATTGAGTAACGACTCCAGCCGGTCGGCGGAGTATCCGCAGTTCATCAGGTGGAGCAGCACGCCGGGGTCGAGATCGCCGCTGCGCGTTCCCATTATGAAACCGCCCGTGGGCGTAAGGCCCATACTGGTATCCACAGGAACGCCATCCTTCAGGGCCGCCATGCTGGCGCCATTGCCTAGGTGAGCAATGATGGCGCGACGCCCCATCTCCTTACCCAGCTTCCCGGCAACGAATTCATAAGAAAGACCATGGAAGCCATAGCGCTTGATTCCCTGCTCCCAAAGCTCGCGCGGCAGAGCAAAACGTTTGGCGACATCCGGCATGCGGCTGTGAAACGCCGTATCAAAGCACGCCACCTGGGGCAGATCAGGATAGTGCATGGTCACGGCGTCAATCATCGCCAGTTGGCTGGGCAGGTGCAGGGGAGCAAACGGAACTAGGTCCTTCAATGCTCCTCTAAGCCTTTTGTCGACCCGCTGTGGCAGCGTGAACAACGGGCCGCCATGCACAATGCGATGTCCCGCCGCCGCCGGCTTCTCCACACCCTGCTGGCGTAGCGCGGCAAACATCGTCTTGACGGCTTCGGAATGATCAGGGAATGTGCCGCTCTCGTCGGAAAGAACTTTATTGCCGGCGCGCAACCATGCTCTTCCGCCGGATGCGCCGATGGCTTCGACCGCTCCGGAAAAGATGCGTTCTTCCCCCGGCCCAAGAAGGCGATAGACGGCAAATTTCAGCGAGGACGAGCCGCCATTCAGGCACAGGATGGCCCGTTCCATTATCGAACTCCGGCGCTCAAGCGCATCTCAGTTCTGGCCCCAGCGCCAGCTTGTCACCTCAGGCATGTCTTCACCGTGAGAGCTGATGTACGTTTTGTGCTCCGCCAGTTTGCCTTGGAACAATTTCACGGCATCATCGGCCTTGAGCCCGGGGATGCGGCGGATAGTATCGATCGCGAGTTGAAAGCGGTCCATGTTGTTCCGCACCACCATGTCAAACGGTGTAGTAGTGGTGCCTTCTTCCTTGTAGCCGCGCACGTGCATGTTGTCATGGTTGCTGCGCCGGTAGCAGAGGCGATGAATCAGCCATGGGTAGCCGTGATAGGCGAAGATGACGGGCCGGTTCGTTGTAAACATCGCGTCAAAGCGCTCGTCGCTCAGGGCATGCGGATGCTCGCCTGGGGCCTGCAAGGTCATCAAGTCCACCACGTTGACCACCCTGATTTTTAAAGCAGGAACATATTTTCGCAGCAATGAAACCGCGGCCAGGATTTCCAGCGTGGGCACATCGCCGGCGCAAGCCAGGACCGCATCGGGTTCGCCGCCGTCATCATTGCTTGCCCACTTCCAGATGCCGATGCCGGCGGTGCAATGCTGGATCGCCGATTCCATATCCAGCCACTGCAACTCCGGCTGCTTGCCGGCCACAATAATGTTGACGTAATTCCTGCTGCGCAGGCAGTGGTCGGCCACGGAAAGCAGAGTGTTGGCGTCGGGCGGAAAGTAGGCGCGCACGACCTCGGGTTTTTTGTTGACTGCGTTATCCAGAAATCCCGGGTCCTGATGGCTAAAGCCGTTGTGGTCCTGCCGCCATACGTGTGAGGTAAGCAGGTAGTTGAGAGACGCGATCGGCCTGCGCCAGGGAATATGCCGCACCGCTTCAAGCCACTTGGCATGCTGGTTGTACATGGAGGTCACGATATGAATGAACGCTTCATACGATGCGAAGAAGCCGTGCCGCCCTGTCAGCAGGTAGCCTTCCAGCCAGCCCTGGCACATGTGCTCGCTCAGGACTTCCATCACCCGCCCATTGCGCGCGACATGGTCGTCGCTGGGGAGTATCTCGGCCGTGGAAACGCGGTCCGTGACCTCGAATATCGCCGACAAGCGGTTGGATTCGGTCTCGTCCGGCCCCATGATGCGGAAGTTTGCGTTCTCTTGATTGAGCTTCATCACGTCACGCAAGAACCGGCCCAGAGCGCGCGTCGACTCAGCAAATGAATTGCCCGGCTGCGCGACTTGCACCGCGTATTGCCGGAAATCAGGCATCTTCAATTCTTTGAGCAACAGGCCGCCGTTCGCATGCGGGTTCGCGCCCATGCGGCGGTCTCCCTTCGGCGCCAGCACCGCCAATTCCGGCAGCAGTTTGCCGTTATCATCAAACAGCTCTTCAGCTCTGTAACTGCGCATCCACTGCTCGAGGATCTTGAGGTGCTCGGGCTTCTCCAGGTCCGTCACAGGAACCTGGTGCGAGCGAAACGTTCCTTCCACCTGCAGCCCATCGACGGTCTTCGGCCCTGTCCAGCCCTTGGGGCTGCGCAGAATGATCATCGGCCAATGCGCGCGTTGCCAGTCGGGATTCTGCCGCGCTTCGCTCTGAATGTTCTTGATGTCAGCCAGCGCCTGGTCCAGCGTTGCCGCCATCAACTGATGCATGACCGGCGGATCGTCGCCTTCCACAAAGTAGGGCTTGTATCCGTAACCGGCAAACAAATCGATGAGTTCATCTTTCGTGATGCGTGCCAGCACTGTAGGCCCGGCAATCTTGTATCCGTTGAGATGGAGCACCGGAAGCACGGCGCCGTCGCGCACCGGATTCAGGAATTTGTTGGAGTGCCAACTGGTGGACAGCGGGCCGGTTTCGGCTTCGCCGTCTCCCACCACGCAACAGACCAGCAGGTCAGGATTGTCAAAGGCTGCGCCATAAGCGTGAAGCAATGAATATCCCAGCTCGCCCCCTTCATTGATGGATCCCGGAGTGTCCGGCGACGCATGGCTCGGCACCCCGCCCGGCCACGAAAACTGCATGAACAAGCGCTGCATGCCCGCTTCATCTTGCGTGATCTGGGGATAAAACTCCGTGTACGTACCTTCCAGATACGTATTGGCCACGATCCCAGGACCGCCATGACCTGGTCCCGTCACATAAATAGCGTTGAGATCGCGCTTGCGGATGGCACGGTTCATGTGCACATAAATAAAGTTGAGGCCGGGCGTGGTGCCGAAGTGTCCCAGCAAACGCGGCTTGGTGTGTTCCAGCTTGAGAGGCTCGCGCAGAAGCGGATTATCGCGAAGATAGATCTGTCCCACGGAAAGATAATTCGCTGCCCGCCAATAACGATCGATACTGGTTAACTCTTCCTGGCTCAGAGCACCGGCGCTGGCCACTTCATCCCGCGTGAGGGTCTTGGACATGGAAGAACGCTCCCTGAGCTTTGGCCGATCTTGCTAATTGTACGCCACGGTTTCCCAGCCTATTGGGATCGTGCGGGCGAGAAATTCGTTGTACCAATCTTGCTGTTCCGGATTGTATGGGGCCGTCTCTATTTGGTCTTCTCATGCACGAACGCCGCCATCTCCCGAAGCGCGGCGCCGGCTTCAGGAAGCAAGCCAATGAACATGTGCCAGACGTGCGGCAGCGCGGGATAAGAGCGCAACGTGCTCTCCACGCCGCTCTTTAACGCCTTTTCATGCAGCTGTACGGCTTCATCGAACAACAGTTCCGTGGTGCTGGTCTGGATCAGCAGCGGCGGCAAGCCGTGTAAATCTCCGAATATGGGCGAGGCTTCCGGCCTTCGCGGCGAGGCCCCATTCAGATACAACTCAGCAAAAGCGCTCACGTCTTCAGGCCGAAACATGGCGCATGTTTCAGAATTGCCGTAGCTGGCCGCGCCGGTCAGATCCACCCAGGGAGAAAGACAGATGGCACATGCCGGCAGGGGCTGCCCGCGCGCTTTCAATCGAAGCAGTGTCGCTATCACCAGGCCGCCGCCGGCGGAATCTCCGGCGATGGAGATGTTCTGCGGCTTCACGCCGATTTCCATCAGCCAAGCAAAGGCCCGCGCGGCGTCGTCCACCGCCCCGGGAAAAGGGACTTCCGGAGCCAGGCGATAGTCGAGCGCGAATACCCGCTGGTACATCAGCCGCGCCAGAGCGGCGGTAATCGGACGATGCGTCCGCGGCGAGCAGCTTACATACCCGCCGCCATGGAGGTACAGCAACACCTTCTCTTCGTAGTAATTCGCTTCGGGGATGACCCATTCGCCGCAGAGATCGGCTCCCTGCGCCTCTTCATAAGTAACATCGCGCGATACCAGCAAGCTCATCCAGCTTGGCAGGCCGAAGAGCCGCCGGGCGCGCCGGACCAACTTTTGATAGTCGCCGCGCGGCCACCTCTTCACCACCAGACGAACGAGACGCGTAATGATTCGCGCTCGAAGACTGGGCGCTTCCGGGGGTGGAAGCGCGTCCGCCTCGGTGCTTTCCGGGACTGCGCTAAGATCGCTCATTTGCAATTATTGCGGCGCCCCGTTCGGAAATAGTTTCCCCAGAAATTCTTTGTCGCCGGCCATGGGCTTGAAGCGGTCAAATGCCACTTCTTCTTTCCACTGCTTATCGAAATTATTTGGGTTCAATGCCTTCGCTTTGGCGAATTCATCGAGCGACGCCGCTTTGTCGCCAACCAGGTAATTCAAAAATGCCAGGCGCATGTGGCTGCCGAAGCTGTTGGGCGCATAGCGCAAGGCTTTTTGCGCGGCCGCGCGGGCCTTCTCGATGTTGCCGGCGTCGAGCGCTTTGAAAGTCTGGTCGCCATAGACGTACGCCAGGTTCAGGTCGAGCAGACGCCGCAGCTCGGTGAACGGGTCAGGGTTATCGTCGACGTTGATGTAAACCTCGCGATCGTTGTTGATGTTGCGCCCGCCCAGCTTCTTCACCACCAGGATGGAAGCCGACTGGCGCCCGCGGGCATCGCCGCCGGCGGTATCTCCTGCTTTGAGCGCGGCAAACAGTTTTTCCGCAAGCTCGCCTTGCGTGGCTTCAAACGCCTTGCCCATCGACTCCGGCACCTGCGCGCCTACCAGAATATTTCCCTGCGCCGACCAGGTTTTGCCCTGGCGATCGCCGGCCCACTTGGGCGCGTTGGGTCCGGTGTAAGCGGCAACGTTCCCTTTCGCGTCGACGATTGCCACCTGGCGTCCGTCTTTGCCTTCGAATTTGTCGTCGGCCAGGATTTTTTTCAGGACTTCGGGAGCGGTGAGCCCCTGGCGCAGCAGATCAAGCGCCTGCTGGCCGTAGCCGACATTGACATTGGCTTGCGTCGCCACGGCGCCCACATCCGCCATGGCCCAGGGCACCACCGAGCCAACGGAGAAATAGCGCGACGCCACGGCAACGCCCATCTCGCCGGTTTGCGGATCGATAGCCACGATGGAAAAAGTAGAGACCGGTGGCAAAGATTGCGGTATGGCGGCATTGCCCGCCGCGAATAATATTGCGGTAAACAGCAAAAACTTCTTCATCTCTCCTCCAGGATGCACGTAGCAGGGGGATGGCCGCGAACGCGGCTAAGCCTGTATCCCCAGAAAATAAGCCAGCACCACAATGCACAGCACGCCCAGTGACACCAGAGCATACTTCAAATCGCGCTCGCGGAAAAACTGGATATTGGCCACAATAATGCGCAGCACCGGCGTAGCCAGCAACACCAGCAAGCCGGCCGTCGCCACCTTTGCGCCCCATGGCGTGGCCCATTGCAACAGGAGCCCGGCAATAATCAGGACAAAAGCCGTATAGGCGCCCGCTTTCAGCGTAAGAGACAGGATGCGGTCCGCGGCAAGGTCCTGGCGGCTCATTGAAAGCCTCCGGTAAGCAATTTGTAAATCATCTGCACGGCAAGCCAGCCGGCGACACCGATCAGCAACAACAAAATGTAAAACGAGCGCACCTTGGGTGAAAAGCGCGCGCCCAGGAGCGATCCGGCAAAGACGCCGGCCACCAGCGGCGCGGCAACATCAATGCGCACGTCTCCCCGTCCCCAGTAGATATAAGCGCTGGTGGCTCCCGTAACGCCGATCATAAAGTTGCTGGTGGCCGCGGCCACGCGCAAGGGGACCTTCATGAACAGGTACATTACGGGCACTTTGATGGGGCCGCCGCCAATCCCGAGAAGCCCCGAAAATCCTCCCGCAATCAACGAAGCCGCCAGTCCCAGCGGATAATTCTGGGGCGTGTAGTCGGGAATGATCTCTTCCCTTTTCACGTTGCGCGAATTCCATGCCTTCTTGATCATGGAACCGGCGCTATAGAGAAGAAAGCAGGCAAACAGGACGGCCAGCGTGCGGCGATTCACCTGGCGGGCGACCAAAGCCGCGATCAATGCCCCGACCGTGGTGGCCAGTTCCAGCGTCATGCCCAGGCGGACGTCCGTGACGTGGCGCTCAACATAGAGCGCGGACGTGGCAGTGGAAGTCGCGATCACGCACAGCAGCGTCACGCCGATGGCCTGATGCATGGGCAGCCCGAAATAGATGGCAAGAAGCGGGGTGACAATGATTCCGCCGCCCACGCCTGCCAGCGCTCCGAACGCCCCGGCGGACAAGCCGATCAGCATGAGCAAGAGCACGGCTGCCGGTGTCATTGCGCCCTGTCCCGAAGCATCAAGATGTCATTGCCCTCCGGCTCCTTTTCCTTCTCGGCGCGCAAGACGGACCGCACCGAGCTCAGAACCACCACCACAGCAACCAGCATGATCAGGGGCACGCGCTCGCCTGCCAGCAATCCTTCCAGCAACGCAATGAGCGGAACAATCAAGCTGATCGTGGAAAGCTGATACGGCTGCAACTTCTTCAACAGCCAATAATAAATAACGAAGGCGGCGGCCGATCCGAAGACCGTCAGGAAGGCCATGGCAAGCAGCGCTGTCCGGGTCCAGTTGGCATGGCGATGCGCCTCCAGCGCCCAGGTCCCCCATAGAAGGATGACGGAGCCAAAAAGCAATTGCAACCCTGTAGCCACCACGGAGTCAACGTTGCTCAGCCTCTGCTTCGCGTAGACCACAGACCATGCACTCAATGACATCGACACAAGCACTGCCACGCCGCCAAGCAGCGCGCGGTGGCTTGTGCTCAAGTCGGCGTAAAAAAGCGTAAGCAATCCGCCGAACGCAATCACCATGGCATAGACGGCCCGCCGCGGAACCTTGCGGTGCATCATGGCCGGCGTGAACAGCGAGACGGCCAGCGGCATCGCCGAATACAAGACCGCAGTCATCGACGAGGTCACATGCTGCTCTGCCCAGAACAGCAGGCCATAGGGCAGGGCCATGATGGTCACGCTCAATACCAGGAGCGCGTTCCACTGGGTCCCGTCCGCCGGCAAGCGTCTCTTTTGCAGCACCGCCATCCCCAACAGCAACAACCCTGCCGCAAGGAAGCGCAGCGCGGCAGCCTCCAGAGGCGGCACATCACGTACGACCAAACGAATTGCGAGCCAGGTGCTGCCCCAGATCAGGCAAAGAGAGATATAGCCGAGCAATTGAGCGCGACTGAATGAGGAAGAGCTCTGTTGGCTGGCGGCCATGGAATCAACAGTCTATCTGATCGTAAGACAGCGAAAAGCGATACAGGAAAAAAGGCACGGCTTGCCCGTGCCTTTTCGTCCATTTCACTGGAATAATTCTTATTGCGAGCTTGGCGCGTGGCTCGGCATCTGACTGGTGGCGACGTTCTTGGGCGTGGAGAGATACCCGGTCACCGTGTTCTTGTCAACGGTATTGATCACCACTTCAAAGAGGGCGCGCTCGCGGCCGGAGTAAAACTGCAGCGGCTCGTTGATGGTGCGGTCCTTCTTTTCGATCTTCTTGTCATCGGCCAGCACGTAGAGCGTAAACTTGCTCTTCTTGGGATCGGTCTTCTTGAGCTGCAGGCTGACAATGGAAAGGTGTGTGGGATCTTTATCTTTTTTCAGCGTGAACTCAAAGTAATCGCGGTCGCCCTTGTGCTTGAGCAGTTCCAGTTCGTCATGCGACGTGGCAATCAGTTCGCTATGCCGGTTGAGGTCGCCGATGGCGTGTTCCAGTTTTCCCTTGGTCGTGGCAAGATCGTTCTTGGTGTCGGTAACGTCAGCGCTGACCTTGCCCACCTCGCCCTTGACCCCGTTGACTTCGGTAGCCACCGCGCCAAACTGCTGCTTGGTGGATTCTTCGTCAGCCTTCAGGCGCGACTCGGTGGCTTGCTCTTTCGCCTGCAGCGCGCTGGTTTCCTTGCTTAGCTGCTTGTGCGTCATGCCGACCCGGTCCGCCAGAACATTAATGGAGGCGCGTGTCTGGGCGGTGGAATCGGTCATTTTTTTGACGATTTCTTCCTGCGCCGCTGCCTGCCTCTTCTCCATATCGCCGATGCGGTTCTGGGCCTGCACCATGAAAATCACGGAACCGATTACGTAAACCACCGCCACAACCATAAGGATCGTGCGCACCACGGGGTTTCCGTCGTTCTGCGGCGCATCAGACATTGATTCTCTCCACTGAAAGATTTTTGGGGTAAGCACAAACATTGTTCAGCAGAACTGAATCGATGTCAATTGAGCGATCGTCCTAAACGGTCAGTGGCCCTTTGTTATGCACTTTGCTCCAAATCAATGATAAATCGGGGGTTGGCGCTGACGCCGAATACATTTTGATAGCAAATCAGCTCGATCTTGCATCTAATTTACATATGCTTTCTTTGAACCGGCTGACAGAACGTAACAAAACACTGGCAGGCAAGTTGCAGCCGTATATCAGCCGGCGGACACTGTCTCTCCTCCTGGTGCTCATAGGGATTGGGCTGCTTGGTTACGTTGGGAGCGAATATTGGGCGATGTACCGCAGCCAGCAGAGGCTGGAAGCCGAATGGGAACGCCAGGCCGCGGCCACCACGGCTGGCCAGACCAGTCTCCCGCCCCACGAGATGCTCACCCGCGTCGTGATCCCCAAGATCGGCATGGACGCAATCGTGGTGGAGGGCGCGTCGCGCAAAGACCTTTCCGCCGGTCCCGGGCACATGAAGGAGACCGCCATGCCCGGAGAGCCTGGCAACGCGGTAATTACCGCGCATCGCGATACGTTTTTCCGGCACATCTACGAACTGAACAAGGGCGACCAGATTCAGGTGCGGCGCAACGGGCGGAATTTTACCTATGAAGTAACCGGGAAAAAGATCGTCATGCCGGAAGACATCAGCGTGCTCAAGCCAACCACGAATGCACAATTAACGCTAATCACCTGCTATCCCACCTACTATATCGGCCCCGCCCCCCAGCGGCTGGTGGTGTTTTCCAAGCTGATTGAAAGCGATGGTCAACCCACGAAGCAGGCCGCCCAGGCGCATGCGAGCGGGCAATAGCGCCCTCTTATTACAATGACAGAGTGAAGTCCTATGATGTCATTATCGCCGGCGCAGGAATCATCGGCGTGGCGCTTGCGTTGGAACTGCGCGAGCGTGGCGCCAAGGTGCTGGTGCTCGACCGTGGAGAGCCCGGTGGCGAATCTTCTTCTGCCGCGGCCGGCATGCTGGCCGCCGGCGACCCCGATACGCCGGTGGCGCTGCAACCGCTCGCGCTAGAAAGCGCCCGGATGTTTCCTGAATATGTGCGCAAACTGGAAGACCTCTCAGGAATAAAAACGGATTTTCGCCGCCACGGCACGATTGCGTTTCTGGAGGCGCCCTCAGTCCCGTCCGTGTACACCAGTTTGTCCGGCGACGATCTTCGGCGTCTGGAACCAGTTCTGCAAAGCCACGGTCACTCTGCGTACTTTGTCCAGGAAGACACCGTCGATCCACGCTTGTTGATGCATGCCGCACTGGCGGCAGCACACAAGTGCGGCGTGGAGATTCGCAAAAACGCCGAAGTGAAAGAAATTCGCGCCCACAAGGACCAGGTCGAAGTCGTGACCGATTCTGGTCTGTTCGTGGCCGGCACAGCCGTAAATTGCCGCGGCGCGTGGTCAGGAGCGCCGGTAAAGCCGCGCAAGGGACAGATGCTTTACCTCCAGCCACAGCGGCAGGACTTGTTACAGCATGTGGTGCGCGCGCCGGACGCGTATATTGTCCCGCGCAGCACGGGAAAAATCCTGGTCGGCGCTACCGTTGAAAATGTGGGCTTTGACAAAACAGTTACGCCATCGACGATTCAGGATTTGATCAGCGCAGCCGCGCAGTACCTGCCTGAGCTGAAGTCGGCCCCAATCATCGAGAGCTGGGCTGGACTGCGGCCGGGAACGCCGGATGACCTGCCCATCCTGGGTCCAACAGAGGCTCCCCGCGTTTTTATCGCCAGCGGCCATTTCCGCAATGGAATCCTTCTGGCCCCGATTACAGCGAAGATCATGGCCGACTTGGTGACCGGAAAAGCCCCGGGCCTGGATATTGGCGCTTTTGCGGTCTCACGCTTTGCGCCGGCCAAGGCCTAAAGAGCGGCGCATACTCCACCGAAACTTGAGCACTCGCGCGTAAATCGTGAAAAAATAGGGCTGTGGACCTTGAGTTCCTGCTGATACAACTTCTGCTCAAGATGGGCGTAGCCACGGCCGTGGCCAGCGCCCTGGGTCGGTCGCATGAGTTCAAGAAGCTCCTCTTCTCTGCGCGACGCTCGCGGGAACGAAACATCCTGTTCGTCCTTTTCACCTGCATCCCTTTTGCCCTGGGCGTCTATTTCCGTATCCGAGTCAGGAACTTCCAGTGTGCTGACCTCGGGTTTGAGGCGGCCATCATGGTGGGTGTCCTGGGCGGACGCGTCGCCGGCACACTGGGCGGCGCCATCATGTCGCTGCCGGCGTTGTTTTATGGCGAATGGCTGACTCTGCCGGTCAACGCGGGAGCAGGAATGCTGGCCGGGTCTCTGCGTCATTTCTGCCGCAATCAGGAAGAAATATGGACATTTTCCCCGTTCATCGACCTGAGCGTGTACCGCTGGATCAAGCGCAACCTGCGGCATCCCCGCATCGACTGGCAAACCGCGTTCTTCCTGATGATCATTGCCCTGCAGGCGGCCCGCATCGAGCTGCAATGGGCGGCCCCCAAAGGATGGTTGTGGGTGCTCTACTTGCCCACGCCCGTCGCCTTGCTGGCGGTCTTTGCCACGACGGTGGCGACCATTGCCATCCCCATCAAGATCTGGAACCTCACGCGCATCGAAATGAAGCTGGAGGAGCAGGAGCGATTGCTGCTGGAGGCCCGCCTGGATGCTTTGCAGAGCCAGATTAATCCCCATTTTCTCTTCAACACCCTGAATTCCGTCTCCTCGCTCGTCCGCTTTGATCCCGACCGCGCGCGCGAGCTGATTGTGAAGCTCTCAAAAATCCTTCGCCGGCTGCTGGGCAAGCATGATGAATTCGTGCAGCTGCGCGAGGAGATCGAGTTCGTGGACGATTATCTGGACATCGAGGTAGCGCGCTTTGGCCGCGACAAGCTGCGCGTCTATAAACATCTTGACCCGGCGACTCTAGACATTGTGATCCCGGCAATTCTGCTGCAGCCGCTGGTGGAGAACAGCATCAAGCATGGTCTTGCGCCGAAAGTCGATGGCGGCAGCATCACGCTGCGCAGCCGGCTTCAGGATGGCAAGCTGATCATTCAAGTGGAAGATGACGGCGTGGGCATGAGCGCTCCTCCGGCAGTGGCGGCGCAGCAGATGGCATCGGGACGAGGAATCGGCATGATGAACGTCGCGGAGCGCCTCCACGTTCTCTTCGGCGATGAAGGCAGAATGACCGTGCAGAGCCGCGATGGCCAGGGAACGCTGGTGTTGCTGGAACTCCCGGTCCTGAATGCGGATATGCCCGCCGCCGGCGCTGCCGCCGCCATCTATGCCGCCCGCTCCAGCACGCGCTCATAAAATTTCTCGTACTCCGGAATGATCTTGCTGGAGCAGAATCGGCTCTGCGCTTCCCATCGCGCGACCTTCCCCATCTCGCGCAGGCGGGTCTCATCGGCAAGAATATCGATAGCGTAGCGGGCCATGGTTTCCACATCGCCTACCTGGGCCAGAAAGCCGCTGCGGCCGTGTTCAATGACTTCGGGGACGCCGCCTACTTCGGTTGCGATAGCCGGCACCTCGCAGGCCATCGCCTCCAGCGCGGCCAGGCCGAATGACTCCATTTCGCTCGGAACCAGCAACAGGTCGGCAATGGAAAGCTTTTCATAAACGCGATCAACCTTGCCCAGAAACTCCACTTTCTTGCGCAATCCTTTCTGATTCACCAGCCATTCGGCGCGCGAGCGGTCTGGCCCATCCCCCATCAGCAGCAGGCGCGACGGGACCTTCTTCTGCACGCTGTCGAATATTTCAATCACGTCGCACAGCCGTTTCACCGGACGGAAGTTGGATACATGCGCAAGAATGCGCTCGTCTTTGTCGGCGAATTCAGCGCGCTTCTCGGCGGCACTGGGATCGCGCTTGTAGATGTCACAATTCACAAAGTTGTAAATGACCTCAATGTGATTACGAATATCGAATTCCTGCAGCGTGCGCTGTTTCAGGTATTGCGAGATGGCGGTCACTCCGTCACTTTGCTCGATGGAATAGCGGGTCACCGGCAGATACGAACGGTCTGCGCCGACGATCGTGATATCGGTGCCGTGCAGCGTGGTCACAAAAGGCAGCTTGCGCGCCTTTCCGTTGGTCTGCGCCGCCAGCATCTGCCGCGCCAGCAGCGCGCTGACGGAATGCGGAATGGCGTAGTGAACATGCAGGATGTCCAGGTCGTAAATCTCGGCCACTTCAGCCATGCGCGTGGCCAGCGCCAGATCATACGGCGGATATTCGAACAGCGGATACTGGGAAACAGTCACTTCATGGAAGAAAATCTGCGGCTGCTGCGTGTTCAGGCGGATGGGCTGCTGATAAGCGATGAAATGCACCTCATGGCCGCGCGCCGCCAACTCAATCCCGAGTTCGGTGCCCACAACCCCGCTGCCGCCGTAGGTGGGATAACAGGTGATTCCTATTTTCATTGTCTTCTAATCCTGTCGCTTCGCTCCAAAACCGCTCGACAATCTTTTCCACTCGAGATACTTCTGCGCTTGTTGCGGCCCGCTGGACAGTCTTTTCCACTCGAGATACTTCTGCTGGTGCGCTTTGTCTTTGATTCACGCCTTGCTCGAGAGATTCATAAACCTTAAAGATCAGCATAAGAAATTAGCTCTATCTTTTGACGGGCAATTGCCTCTTTCGTCTCCGTTGAAACCAGGGCGGCCAGCTCAGTTTCTCGTGATCGGGTCAAGCGGGTTCCAGAAGCCTGAAGGTCGGCATCAGAGTAGCCCGGATGGCAGACCAGTTCCCATGTGCCTTCCGGCAGCGCGTTCAGGATACCGAGCAACATTTTCTGGTCGAGCTTGCCAGTAGCGGCGATGCCCACCGTGCCGTCGGTCGAAAGCATACCTTCTTCTTTCAGCGCCCGGCGAAATTCCCCGGCGAACATTTGGAATGCCATTACACCGGCCGACCGCAACCACAGTGCGGGAGTGCCAAGCACCATGTTGCGGGGCCAGCTTCGCAGCGGCTCAAATGGGTTTCTGACGGCCCGAACCCCGCAGGCCCGCGCGGCGCGCAGCACCGGGCGCAACACATGGGGAAACATATGCGTGTGCTTATGGCTATCAACGTGGGTGAGGGCAATGCACCGCGTTTGGATCTTGCGAATCTGTGCTTCCGCCTCGCGCTGGATTTCTTCTGGGGCAATCTGCTTGCGGACCGCGGCGACGGCGAACTGTTTCAAGCTGCTGCGAAAGCGCGCGGAGCCGCTGGTGAGTGAAGGCAGATTCGCAGAGATGGGGACGCCATCGATCAACACGATATGGCAGCCGGTTTTCAGCGCTGGCTGCTCCCTGGCAATGTCCATGGCCGCCGCAGACGCTTGCGCATTTGCCATCATCGTGGCTGAGGTAAGCACGCCGGAGCGATTGCCTTCGGCAATAGCGCGATTCACGCCCGTGGTCAGACCAAAATCATCTGCATTGATGATGAGACGGCGCACGTGGTGAGTCTAACAGAGGGCTTTTATGCCTGCTTTCCGTCCAACCCTATCTCAAATCCTTTTATATTACGGGTAAAATGCGATATCTTAGGCGAGTTTGTTATGCGCACCGTAGCCACACAAAAATGGCTCACTGACTTCGCGCTGCCAATATTCAGCGTGGTAATAGTCTCACTTGGCGCGTATGCAGTATGGCGGCAGCATTGGTTTCGGATCCGCCCTGTACTCAGCATTTACGTATGGTTCCTTGCAATAACTGGCTCTGCCGCTTTACTAGTATCTTATTCGCTGCGAATTTGCTCGAGCGCAATCCAATACTCCCTCTGCCAGGTTTACTTAGTCGGATACCACGCAACCACCATTCTCACATTCCTCTTTACCGTTGCTGTTGTTTATGAATTTCTATTCCGCATGGGAGGGACGGACAAGAAGACGCGAAGGACCGCAGTTACGGGGTTTGTAATTACGATGAGTTTGACCATCGCAGGAGCCTACGGGCTAATGAACGCAACGGTGAAGAAGCCCAATACACTGGAGGACGCCGCACGATTCCTGTTCGCTACCACTGCGCTCGCGCTCGTCCTTTCAGGGATCTTCATACTTGCCGTCAAAAAGGCGCGTTCTCTGTTTCTGGAAACCAGATTCTCAGTGGTCCTCGTGGCGCTGGTACTCTATAATTTCATCGATTTGTTGACCGGTTATGCGCTGCGGAGAAGCGAACAGACCCGGACGGTGGTTGCTGACGTTATCTGGGTTGCTTTTGCAATTCTGCTGTATTGGGCCCTGAAGAATGGCCCAACAATCCCCGACCCGATCACAGATTAAGCTCATCGATTTGCCCAGAAAATGTCTTACGCCGTCTTTACTTCTTGTGGGCGGGGCTCTCTTTCGCCCAGGAACATTTTGATTTTCTCCAGGAGCGCGGGGAAGAGGTCTTCTTTTTGCAGGCAGGCGACCACATCTTTGCCGCCCTCCACGGGGCCGTAGCCGGTGACGATGATCACCGGGACCTCGGGGTTCCTTTCATGGACCTTGCGGGCCAGTTCCAATCCATTCATGCCGTCCATGCGAAAGTCGGTGACTAGAATATCGAAGTCGTCTTCTTCGAACTTCTTCAGCGCGTCAGCGCCGCTGTATGCGCTCACGGCCCGGTAACCCTGCATCTCCAGAATCTCGCAGCTCAGTCTTGCCAGCACTTCGTGATCATCAACGAAGAGGATCGCTTGCATGAATGCCTCCTGGGAACAAGGGTTGTTGGGACCGGTTTGGCGAGGCCGCGATTAGGAGCGCCAACGGCCTCAGTTCTTTGTTTCATCATACGCCAGAAAAGATGCCTACAGAGCACAGTATTTTTAAACCAGTATGAACCCTGTAAACCCCTAAGTTATGCTGGATATTAGGCCTTATTCGCCCTCAGGCGGCAGATACAACACCGGGATGTTGGTGTTCTTCATGCGCTCGTTGAAGGCCGGGACGTCTGTGGCCATGATCTGTTTCCATGCCGTCAGTTGCTGGTCCAATTGCCCACGCAGCATCTTGAACGCCTCATATTGCTGCTGTGAAGGCGCGCTGTCACCCGCCTGCACGACCGCGCTGAATGAATCGAACTGCTCATTGAGCATGTTGGGGAAGGCCAGGTTGGCCTCTGATCCTTTCATGTTGACCTGAATCAGCTGTTCTTCGACGGGAGTCATCTTCTTGTCTAGCGCGGCTGCCTGGTCAAGCAGCGGCTTCATCGCGGCATCATCCTCCAGGCGTTGTTGCAGGGCCTTGATTTCGGCCCGCAAAGTGCGAATCTGGTTCACGGCACGATGCAGGTCCGTGTTGGCATCACGCACCTGCATGGCCAGTTCAAACTGTTTGCGCAGGTCCTCGGCATTCACGGCCTTGACCCGCGGGTCCACCACGATTTCAAGAGGCTGGGACTGGCTCTGGTTCCCCGCTGTGATCTTCACCGTGTACTGCCCGGGCTGCGCCAGAGGGCCTTGCGGACCGATCCCGCTGTAAAACGCTCCTGGAATTTTGATCGGCGGTTCCCAGCGCAGGTTCCAGGCGTAGCGATTCATGCCGGCCGCGGCAGGAATGGTGGTGATCTCTTTCACCTGATCGGGCCACTCCGGCGGCTGTTCGTCGCCCTTTTTTTCTTTGCTGGAAAGTGAGCGCACCACCTTGCCGCTGGAATCGACGAGCTCAAGTTTTACTTCATCTTTCGGCGCAGACTTAAAGTAATAGTCGATGATAGCTCCGGGCGGCGGATTGTCGCCCACAGGCCCGCGGCGCTCGATATCCGTGGGCAGGTGCAGGCGCAGCGCGGTCTGTGGTTTATAAAGGACCATCTCCGCATTCGCCGGCACGGCATCTAGCTGGCGCAAAGGCGTAATGTCATCCAGCACCCAGAAAGAGCGCCCATGGGTGGCTGCGACCAGATCGTCACCGTGCACCTCCAGATCGTGGATCGGAACAGCTGGCAGGTTCAGTTTCAATGGCTGCCAGTGACCGCCATCGTCAATGGAGAAGTAAACTCCAGTTTCAGTCCCGGCAAAGAGCAGCCCTTTGCGTTTGGGGTCTTCACGCACGGAGCGGGCATAAGAGCCCTCCGGAATGCCGTTGGCGATGAGGATCCAGTTTTTTCCGCTGTCACGGGTGCGGTAGATCAGCGGGCGGAAGTCGTCAAACTTGTGGCGATCCACAGCCAGGTACGCCGTGTTGGGATCGTGATGGGACGCTTCCACAATGCTGATCATGCTCCATTCGGGCATGTCTTTGGGCGTAACCTTCGTCCAGTGCTGGCCGCCGTCTGTGGTCAGTTGGACCAGGCCGTCGTCTGTTCCCGCCCAGATCATGTCTTTCTTGAGCGGCGATTCTGCCAGGGCAAAGATCGTGTCGTAATACTCAACGCTGGTAATGTCCAGCGTGATTGGGCCGCCGGAAGGCTTCTGTTTGGACTTGTCGTTGCGCGTGAGGTCGCCGCTGATCGCCGTCCAACTCTGCCCGCCGTTGATGGATTTGAACACCATCTCGCTTGCGGTAAATAGCGTGTTGGGGTCGTGAGGCGAAAGCATCAGAGGCGAGGTCCAGTTGAAGCGATGGGGCAGCTTCTCCGCACCGTTACCGGAAAAATCTATGGGCCACACGGAGATGTCCACGATCTGCTCGGTGCGTTTATCAAACCGTGAAGTGAATGCTTCAGCGTTGGCAAACGTGATATTGGGATCGGGAGGATAAGGCGCAATGTAGCCGCTCTCGCCGCCGCCCACCGCATACCAATCCTGGCGGCCGATCACCCCGGAATCGTCATAGCTCTTGATGGCGATTGTGGAGTTGTCCTGCTGCGCGCCATAGATGTAGTACGGCCAGCGGTTGTCTGTGATTACGTGGTAGAACTGCGCTGTGGGCTGGTTGTATTGCGTGGACCAGGTGCGGCCGCCGTCGATGGAAACTGTTGCGCCGCCATCATTGCCGTTGATCAACCGCTCCGGATTGTCAGGATCGATCCACAGACCGTGATGGTCGCCGTGTGGCGCAGGCAGAAGATTAAACGTGCGTCCGCCATCCGTCGAGCGGAACATCCCTGTGTTGAGCACGTAAACCGTGTCGGCGGATTTCGGGTCGGCAAAGATGTGGCTGAAGTACCAGGCACGCTGGCGCAAACGGCCGTCTTCATTCATGCGGATCCAATTCTCGCCGCCATCGTCAGAGCGATAGAGCCCGCCCTCTTTCGACTCCACCATGGCGTAAACCTTATTCGAGTCCGCGCCGGAAACGGAGACGCCGATGCGCCCCATGATTCCTGAAGGCAAACCGTGGCCTTCCACGTGCGTCCAGGTTGTGCCACCGTCAGCGGACCTGTAAAGCCCACTGCCCGGGCCGCCGCTGTTGAGGCTCCACGGCGTGCGGTAGACCTCCCACAGCGAGGCAAAGAGCGTGCTGGAGTTGTTGGGATCGAATACCACGTCGATCGCGCCGGTCTTGTTGTCTTTGTAGAGGACCTTCTGCCAGGTAGCGCCGCCATCCGTGGTGCGAAAGACGCCGCGCTCTTCGTTCGGTCCGTAAGCGTGGCCCAGCGCGGCCACAAAGACAATGTCCGGGTTTTTGGGATCGACGATCACCGCGCCGATGTGGCGCGTATCTTTGAGGCCGGCGTTCTTCCAGGTCTTGCCCGCATCGATCGATTTGTACACGCCGTTCCCGTAAGAGATGTTGCCGCGGATACACGCCTCGCCCGTGCCGGCATAAATAATGTTGTGATCGGAAGGCGCTACGGCAATGGCGCCGATGGAAGCAATGGGCTGCTTGTCAAAAAGTGGTTGCCAGCTGGTGCCTGTATCCGTGCTCTTCCATACGCCGCTGGAGGCTCCGCCAAAGTAGAAGACGCTCGGCTCGCCGGGAACACCGGTGACGGCTAGCACGCGCCCGCCGCGGAACGGGCCAACTTGCCTCCAGCGCATGGCGCCAAAGAGCTTCTCGTCGATCTGGCCCGGCGATGAAGCGGGTTGCGGCTGCGCCGCGGGCTTGCTCGTTGCCGGTTTGGGCTGTTTGGCAGCGGGAGCTTTCTTGGCCCGCTTATCTTCCGAAGTCTGCGCTGGCGAAGTCTGCGGCGATTGCGCGAATGAAAGAGAGAAAAGACAAATCAAAAGGAAAACAAAAACACGGCTCCGGAAAATCATGCGGATGTTGGCTCCTGTGGGTCGAGCGGGATCATGATACGCCTTCGGCGACTCTCCTCCCCCACCATAGGTCATCCCCGAAAAATAAAGACTTACACCATTCAACTTGAGCCGCTTTGCGGGCGTCTGAGCCCGCAGGCGAAATCCTGAGCGAACTGAGGCTCGCCGAAGGAGTCGAAGGACCTTCCTCCCCCACACGTTCAACCCCGAAAAATATAGACTTACACGATTCAGCCCCGGGGATGGGCTCTTTTTGTCCCCGGCATCCACCCCCGGAACCCCGGAAAATACATGGTCTATTCCCGCCACGGAGCGCATCCTCCATACCCCCTAAGATGATGAAAATAAATGAGTTACATTAGCATGATTTGGCTGAAGAGTCAATGGATTTCTTGCTCGGCGATAACGCATTTTCGCGGTCATGCGTTTGCGCTATTCCTTCGGTTGCCAACCTTAGGTCAACCCCATATTTTGTGTTTAGCTTGTTAAATCGAGTGTGGTAAAGAAAAAACCAAAACGTTTAACTTCATCATCCCGGACGCCGTTAAGCGATGCGCGCGTACTCGGGTTCCCATTCACGCCCGGGGCCCCCAGAGAGCGCGGTTATTGCGTGCTGGGGTGGACGCCCGGTTCTTGGCGTGAATGGGCAGAGCGCGCGAGTAGGCTGGAGGGACCTTGTGCTTAATTTGTTAAACCTAATATCCCCGCGTTATTTCCCCACAAACTCCACCAGCCCATCCCGATAATTAATCACCACCTTCATCTCCTCCATGGCGCTAAAGCCGATCTGGCCGGAGACTTCAACGCCAAGGTCCTTGCTGATGGAGCGCAGATCCACCGTGCTGATGCGTTCGCCCGTCTTCCGCACACGGGCAAAGCGAAGAGTGACATCGTCGGCGATGAAGGCGCTGTTGACCTGCCCGCTGGCTCCCGACATGGGAACATTGAGTGCGCGCAAATCGGGCACAGACTTTGCCAGCTCCGGCGAAATGGTGTTGGCGTTGGCGCCGCTATCGATCACGAATAACCCTGACGCTTTTTTCCCCACATCCGTGGGGATGAGCAGAAGGTGGCCGAAGTTGAAAGCCTGCGTGAAAGGCTCCGCAGCGGAAAGCGGGGCGCTGTCGGCAGCCGCGGGCAGCGGATCAAGACGGAGCTTGTGTCCGGGAAAATCCACGGTCACCAGATATTTGGCAAAGACGTCGGTTCCGATCGTCCCGTCAACCTGCGCGATTTCCCGCGGCGTGGCATGGACAAAGCAGTCGTGAAACTCCAGATCGCCGATAGCAACCTTGTCCACCCAGGCCTTGTAGCCGGCGCTGCCGCCGGACTTGCCCACGCCTTCCAGAGCCTGCTCAGAAAACTTGCGCGCGCCAATTTTTTCCGCCAGCTTGCGTGTGATGATGACGCCGGAAGCGCCGGTATCGAGCAGCAGAGTGACGGTGGTGCGGTCGTTCAGCCGCACGCGCAGGCCGTAACCGCGACGCGCCATGCCGGGACCTATGGTCAACAGCTCCAGTTTGATCTCCGTGCGCTCCACTTCCCGCGCCGGGACCCAGACCTTGCGGTCTGCAATTCCCTTGACGAAGTCCGTGTATTCACGCTCATGCCGCTCCTCTTCCGGATCGTTATGAAACTCGGCGAGATGCTTTTCCAGCGCGGCAACATTTTCCGGATACGGCAGGCGGATGGCCCACTCATAGATCGCGTCACCATCGTCCGGGTCCAGTTCGTGCGCCTTGGTGATGGCCGCTTTTGATTTGCCGCGCCGGGCCAGTACAGAGTCAACCTTCCCTTGCCCGAGCCATGCGCGGGCCACTGTATCGTCCAGCTTAAGCGCGATTCTGTATTCGTCTTCAGCTTCAGGAATCATGCCGCGGCGGAAATACACATCTCCACGCGCCGCATGGGCCAGCGCCGACTGGGGCAACGCTGCCAGCGATTTTTGTGAACTCTCGTCCGCCGCCTTGACGTCATCTTGCTTGAGCAGGCTCCGCACCAGTCCTGAATACGCCTCCGGAGACGGTTTAGCCTCAATCATCTTCCGGAACACGGCAGCGGCGCCTGGGAAATCTCCCCGGCGAAAAAGCTGGCGCGCGTTTGCCATCGGATCGTCAGCAGTGGGCGCAGGTGTCTGTGTTGGCAGCGGCGGCGCCAATAGAATGAGCAGAAGGAAAGCCCGGAGCGGGATCACCAACAGAGAACGCACGATTCCAGCATACTTGCAACGCCTGAGTTTGAAAACCGAGCCATTTCTCAAGGTCTTACGCCGCAAACGGGAAGAGGGCCCGTTGGCCGCTCTTCCCTTCCGCGATGGAGCTTAATCCAGCTTGGTGGCCGTGACCTCGACCTGCATGCGCTTGGCGCTGTTCACGTCATCCACGGTTGTAAAGACAGTAGGTTTGCCCATCGTAAGCAGAGCCCAGGACGAAGTCCGGGTCGTACGCATGATCGGTGCAGAGTTCCCTGCCGCTGGAATTGCTGGTCCGTCATGGTCCGAACGTACAAAGTTGCTGATTTCAATGTCGCATTCGGTTTGCAGCCGGCGATCTGCTTGTTCTGTCACAGTACATCTAAGCGTCAATCCGGCATCGACATATTGCATTTGCTTGTCCTGCGTAAAAACCGGGACCCGGGTTGCGATACGTATGCTTGAGGGCTGACGGTTGGTTTTGCCGATCATCATGTAATCGCGCTGGTTGGTTCGCTTGCCGTCGTCGAGTTCATAGACGACAAAAACCAACTTATAGAAGTTTTCCGTCGCCGCCGGTTCCCGGTTTTCAACGGAATCTTTCTTGGCCGGTTGATCGGCGCTGCCCTTCGCCGGCTGCTGCGCCAGCAAGCTTGATGCAAGAAACAGAATGAGTATCACCTTGTTAAGAACCTTCATGGATCTCTCCTTATCGAGTATTGCTGAGTCGTTGCGGAACGTGCAAAAGATCGGGTATAGCTTCTGTTTGGTCCTGAGCACTCACCGGCGGTTCGTCAGGATGGCTCTGCGCCACCACCTCTTCACGAGGCGTGCCGGCAAAATAGCGCAAAAGCAACTGCTCCTGGTCGGACAAAGGTGTAGGCGTTGGAAAAATCGCCGGACGTTGGCTCAACGCCAGCGTCGTATTCTGCGGACGCTCCACCACGGACGGTTTGCGGCCATGACGCACGGTATTGGCCGTCGTCGGTGGCAAAACATGTTGAACTTCTGGCTGCCGAGGAGCGGGTTGCGGTGTCTGCACGATAGTCTGTGTCGACGCCGGAACATGGTGGTGACCGCCGATCATCAAGACTGCTATCACGATCGCCACCGCAACCGCCGCGCCCGCCCACAACCATTTGAAACTCCATGACGCGGAAGATGCTTTCCTTCTTCCCGCATCGCCCAGGTTGGCCAGAATCCTTGTCTCCAGGCCAGGCCGGGGTTCCGCCGAGGAATAATTGGCGAGCAACGAGTCCAGCATTTCATCCATCTGTTGGTCTTTTTTCCGGTCAGCCATGTCGTCTGCCCTCCAATAGAACGGCGAGTTTCTCTTTGAGCTGTTTGCGCGCGCGAAAGATCCGGGTGCGCACTGAACCTTCCGGTATCTTCATGACTTCGGCGATTTCCGCCGAGTTCAGTTCCTGCACCGTGGAAAGCTCCAGCGGATGACGAAGCTCTTCGGGCAGACCGGCGATCAGCCGTTGCAGCATTTGTTGCATCTGCCTGCCTGCAACCTGCTCATCCGGGGCCGGAGATGGATCGGAAAGCGATTGCCGCGCCTCCGCTCCCGGCTCTTCGTCATTCAGCGAAACCATCACGCGTCCAGACCGTCTCTTGTCGAGCGCCGTGGTCCAGGCTACCCGGGCCAGCCAGGTCTTGGCATTTTGCACCTCGGGCAAGCGGTCTTTGTGTTTCAAGACCCGTAGAAAGCATTCCTGCGCCGCGTCTTCAGCATCATGGTGGTTGCGCAGAATGGAGTAAGCGATGCGAAAAACCATCAGCGTGTGGCTGGCCACCAGTGTTTCGACTGTGGGCGCCTCAGCTTCCATGGCCATTGCCGGTTTCAGCACCGTCTCTCCTAGAATTGCCTGCCCCGCCATTTTGCCTTCCTACATTGAAAGACAGCAGGAGAACGGAAAGTGTTCTGATATTTTGCGTCTGTTTCAGGTTGAAGCTGTGACTTTCGTGGGTGTGTGGTTTGGGCTAAGGGATTTCTTCTTGCGAAGCCTAGTCATAGAAACCAGGAAAGGCTCAAAAAAGCATGGAGAGGCTGCATTCCGAGGCCAACCGCACAAGGACGGGATAGGCAATATTATTCCTGAATCATCTGCCTGCCAGCGCTGTATCGCCGGCAAACAGGGTTGTTTCGACCGGTAACTCCACGACCACGCGGGCGCCTTGCGGCTCCAGATTTTCCGCATGGATCTCTCCGCCGTGCTCTTTCACGATCCCGTAGCAGATACTCAGACCCAGCCCGGTGCCTTTGCCTACCGGCTTGGTGGTATAGAAAGGATCAAACACGCGATTTACGTCGCGGAAGCCGGGACCATTGTCGTCAAAACGCATGGTCACGCGGCCGCCGCTGCAGCCGGCCTCGATGCGTATTCGCTTCGCGGAATCCCCTTCCATGGCGTCAATGGAATTGTTCAGCAGATTCAACAGAATCTGTTTGAACTGGTCTTCATCGAGCGCGACGTGGGGCAAATTGGGCTCAATCTGCACCTGCACCTCGATATCGTGGTTGCGCAGATGGTACTCACGCAAAGCCAGCACGTCCTGCAACAGAGTTTCCAGGTTGGCCGATTTCTTGGCCAAACTGTTCTGGCGGGCAAAACGCAGCAGGTTTTCGATGATGCGTTTCATGCGCTGGGCCTCACGCAACATCTTGTCCAGTTTTTGCCGCGCCGGTCCGGGTGGAAGCTCGTCGCTGATCAGCTCCGAATAGCCGACGATGGAAGCCAGTGGATTGTTCAGTTCATGGGCCACGCCGGCTACAAGCTGGCCGATGGCCGCCAGCTTCTCTGCGCGCGCCAATTGCCGGTGCAGGGTGGTATTATCCACCGTCACCGCCAAATCGCCCGCCAGCAGTTCGATCTTTGTCATCTCCTCGGCGTTCACTCGCGTGACATCGCGTGGATCGCTCAAGCCGATGCATCCCACATGCGCCCCGCGCATGGACCGCAGCGGCACCAGCACCTGGTTGCCTTTCGCCCATTGCGGGGAAGGCGGGTATTCCATCGCGCTGGGGACCTGGCCGTATTTTTCCATCTGCTCCGGCCGCAGCAAGACCGATCTTTCGCCCAATCTCTCGCCCACCGTGCAGGCTTCCACCAGGTCTTCGAACTTCCATACTTCGCTGCATTTGTATTCGATCAGCTTGGCCGCGTCACCTTCATAGCCGCTGTGTCCGGCTGCATACAGGCTGTTTCCGTCAGGGCTAAGGATGATGACGACCCGGTTGAAAGTGCTGGTTTCCCGGATGGCCGCGGCGATTTCGTGGCAAACGGAATTGACTTCCACGCCGCTCAGCAGTCGGGATGTGATGCCGGAAAATTTCTGCAGCTGATGATTCAGTTTTTGCTCGCGTTTTCCCGCCGCCCGCAGAAACTCTGACTTGTCTTCCAGCAGCGTCAGGATCATTCCAAACGCGACAAAAAACTTTGGCGTGTTCCAAAGCTCGGGATTCACCTTCAGATTGGGGGCCCAGGCATCCAGCATGGCCCCAACGGGAAAGACGGCGCCCCAGAGCAAGAACCCGCCGGCGCTGACAACCACGCCGGGCGACCAGCGCGGGTAGCGCCTCCAGAACAGGAACCCGGGCACGGCAAAACCGAACGTAAGCATGGCATTGAGGCCAAAATCGAAGTCATGGCGCCAAGCCCGTATCAGCACTGCGGTGCCGCTGATGACGGCCAGCGGAGCCCAAATAAAAAAGTCAATAATCAGCTTGCGGCGCAGCGCCACGAACAGGGGCGATCCGTAATAAAGGATGGCCGCGCAGACAATGTAAAACCAGCGGGCTTTCAAGTCGTAGGCCAGCCCGGCCGTGTAAGCCAGGGCAGGTATGCCAGTCAACGTCAGCAGGCCAACGGTCAGCCGCGTGTTTTCAAAAAACGATGTCAGCGAAGCTATAAAGAAGAGGGCGGAAAGCTGCAGGCAACCCAGGTCAATCATGGAGATGATCGGCGCGGGGTTGCTATCCGCCGGTTCAAATAACTGGACAAAAAAGTGGCCAAAAATCAGGACCCAGGCGGCAATCCACAGGTGCAGCCGGGCCGACTTTACGTGCCGGCGGAGCGCCACGAAAATGCCCACCATCACGGCCAACACTAGAATGGTGGGGAGCTTGTCGAACAAGATGGCCATTCCCGCAATTTTCCAATCTTTATAAAGCTGAGCCTATCATGACCTTCCGGCGAAGCCACGCCTTAAAGAAAGTGACGCGAGTGACCTCAGTAACCACTCCGGCAACCATAGACGATCCCCTTTCGCGAAACCTGCTTTGACCCGCCTCCAGCGCAGCCACTATACTCGAAACCTGCGGATAAGCTGCACCGCGTCCCATGATTGCCGCACGCCGGGCGGTTAGCTCAGCTGGTTAGAGCGCCTGCCTTACAAGCAGGAGGTCGAAGGTTCGAGTCCTTCACCGCCCACCATTGCATGTCAATCACTTACCCCGAAAATATGCTCGCACGGAAGGTATCGCGGAAGGTCATATGAGGGTCCCAGACCGGGGAACGCACCCGGAAAACCACTGCCGTACCGATTGGGAATGTTTTGCGTGGCGAACTAAAGAATCCAGGCCGGCTGGTTTTTCAGCCGAAATCTGCATAAGGCGAAACCATTGAAAGGGTAGAAAATCGAAACATTCTTGCGGGTCCGATTGACCATGAGAAGATTCCCTCAAGTCCGGATAGTTACGCCGGAATTGGACGCTCAGCCAACCAGCGCGGCTGCCGTTTTTCCAGAAACGCCAGCACTCCTTCAACGGCATCAGGTTGGTCCATCAGTTGATTCAGATAAAGATGCTCCAGAGCGGGCAAATCAATTTCCAGCGCACGAACCAGCGGCCGCCGCGCTGCCTGCGCGGCAAAGCGCAACGCCGGAGCTGATCGAGGCAGAAATTCGGACTCCAGCCAGGCGTCGAGCTGCGACTCAAGTTCTCCGTCGGGAAAAACTTTATTGATCAATCCGGCCGCTGCGGCCTGAGCGGCTGTCCACTTGGCGCCGGTCAGCACCATTTCCGCGGCGCGCCCCGAGCCTATCCGCACCGGCAGCAGTGCCGCACCAGCAGGCGGAAATACTCCCAGCTTTATTTCCGGCAGCCCGAGCTGCGCGCTCTCCTCTGCAACGATCAAGTCGCACGCAAGCGCGAGTTCAAATCCACCGCCCAGGCACTGTCCACGGACCGCCGCGATCATCGGCGCCCGCGCCGCTGCCATTTTCAGCAAGAGTTTTCTGAGATGAACCAGGGTATCGCCGATTCGATCCGGCAGATGTTCTTCGATGCTGGCCCCAAAACTGAAGTGCGGGCCCGCGCCGGCCAGCACGATGGCTTTCAAATTGGCATGCGCTGTCAATTCTTCCAAAACCGCGCCAAGGCTGAGCATCATGGCTTTGTCCAGGATATTGGCTTTGGGCGCAGACAATGTGATTCGGGCGATCTGGCCGTTGTGCGTAAGTGCAAGCCGGACTTTGTCCTCCATAATCATACCTTTGCCATTTCCGGCTTGGCCGTCTCTGTTCTAGAAGTCTTTGTTCCAGAAGTCTCTGTTCTAGAAACCCAGGGCGCGATCTCTTCAATCAGCTCTTCTCCCCAGCGCGCGCCCTCTCCCAGGCGTTGCCGCAGCCGCACAAAATCCACTTCGCGCTGCTCTTTGGTGCCGAAGTGAAAGGCACGGAATCCCGCGTTGGCCTCGGTCATCATGTTCAGGGCCAGCCATGCGCGACTGGTCTCCCGGTTGCGGTCCCAGTGTTCCAGCTTGTGCTTGCGCAGGCTTTCGATGGTTTTGGTCAGACAGTCCGGCATGGTGTAGAGCAGCTTGGTGCACATGCTCTCCACCGCTTCGTCCAGGAGTTGCAGATCAACGGTCGACTCGGCCATGAATTTCCTGGCCCGGTCTTTCTCCTCGCCTGTCTTCCAATCGCCCAGCACCATGCGCCCGAATTCATCCAGGAAGCGGTCCGTGACGACCAGCGGATTTGGCGTCCATTTTCCATTCGCTTTGAGCACGGGAACGATCTGCGTGAGGCCGCCGAGCGCATAGAAGCGGTGCGCGCTCCAGGGTTCGCAGAGAGTCGCACTGGCCATGGCCCGTTCGATTCCAACATACAGCGGAAGGAAATCCGTGCTGCCGCCATCCGGCACGGAGCCGTGCTTGGGTCCGGCCTGGCTGAAGACGGCCAGATCGCTGGCGATGGAAAAATCGCACGCCATGCCGATTTCCTGTCCTCCCCCCACGCGCATGCCGTTCACGCGGCAGATCACCGGCTTGTCGCAATGCAGGATGGCCGTGACCATGTCATTGAACAGGCGCATGTACTGGCGATATTCGGCCGGCGCTCCGGCATAGATTTCGGCATACTCCCGCGTATTGCCGCCGCTGCAGAAAGCGCGCGTGCCCGCGCCGGTCAGCACCACAGCCACCGCGGCGCGATCATTGCTGGCTTCGCGCAGCGCGAGGATCACTTCTTTCGCCGTGGAAGTCGTGTAGCTGTTCAATTCGGCTGGATTGTTCAGGGTGATCCACACATTGTGCAGTCCCGGAACGGCCCTGCCTTCGCGGTCTCGCACCGGCTTCTGTTCCACCAGGATTTCATGAGGAATGAAATTTTCAACCAGATTATGATCTTTCATGACTGCCTCCCAGGCTTTAATTTGGCACCAGCACCACGCGACGGCGAAACGCGTGCCGGGCGACTCCCGCAAGCACTTCCGGAGTCTCGGTTAATGAATGCCGCTCAATGAACGGTTCAATCGTGATTTTGCCGCTCAGCACCAGATCCAGCGCCGCAGGATACTGCTCCGCGGGGCAACCCCAGTTGCCGCGCGCTGTGGCATCAAAGGCCATCAGGTTTGACAGCCGCACTTCAACTTTCTTCGGCGTGAAGCCAACGATGGCCAGGTAAGCGCCAAAATCGAGCAGGTTGAACGCCGTAACCTGTCCGGCTGCGGTGCCGCTCATCTCAAAAATCTTCAGCGTCGAGCCAGGCGCAGCTTGCTCGCTGGCAAAATTGCGCACGCTGGCTTTGAGCTGCTTCTCATCACTACGATCGGAATTCAATATGAGAGACGCTCCATACTGCTGCGCCAGTTCCAGGCGTTCTGCGTCGATATCAATCGCGATTGTCTTTGCGCCCATCGCGGCGGCAATCTGCACCGCGAAGCTGCCGATACCGCCCGCGCCGACGATCACTGCCACTTCACCTGCCTGCAATCCGGAGCGGCGAATCGCTTCGTAGGGCGTCGTTACCGCGTCAGCCACGACTGACAGAGCTTCAAGAGAAACGCCCGCGGGCAGCTTGTCTGGAACGCGGCAAAGCCCGCGCGCGGGCACGCGCACGTGCGTGGCAAAGCCTCCGTCGCCATCGTTGCCGGGCATGAACTGCCGCCGGCAAGTGGTTGGCCGGCCCGCACGGCATGCGGGGCATTCTCCGCAGGCGATCACCGCGGGAACAATCACGGCCTGCCCCATCCACCACGGCGCTTTATCGCCCGCGGCAACCACATGGCCGGCAATTTCATGCCCCAGCACCAGGGGAAGAGCGTGCCGCGTGGGAACGCCGTCAGAGGCGAAGCCTACATCGGTGTGGCATACTCCGCAGCCGGCCACCTTGACGATTACTTCATCCGGTCCGGGCTCAAGTTTCGGCAGCTCCGCCAGGTCAAGCGGTCTTCCCACGGTCGAGAGCTGATAGCCGTAAGCTCCCTGGATTGCCATGATTTCCTCTCAGTTCCTGCTGGCGAGGCGGCGCAAGCCAAGCAGCGCCGCACCCAGCGCGCAAACGAATTCACAATCTTCGGCCACATTCACCTTCACATTGAGCCGTTGTTCCAGCGCCCGCACCATGCCTTGCTGATGAGCAACGCCTCCGATAAAGGTTAGTTCGCCGTGCAGGCCCACGCGCTTCAGCAGCGCGCCGGCGCGGTCAGCCAGCGAATCGTGGATGCCGCGCAAAATGTCTTCCACACTCACACCGCTGCTGACGTGGTTGATGATCTCGCTTTCGGCCAGCACCGCGCACACGCTGCTGATGGGATGTGAATGGGCGGCATGCAGAGAAAGTTCGCCCACCTGCTCCAGCGGGACCTCCAGATATTTCGCCGCCCGGGCGATGAACATGCCTGAGCCCGCGGCGCACTTGTCATTGCTCTTGAAAGTGTTCACGCGGCCGTTTTCCTTGACTGCGATGGCCCGTGTGGTCTGGCTGCCGATGTCGAGCACGGCGCCGGGCCGGGGAAAGAGATAATAGGCGCCGCGCGCGGCTGTCGTGATCTCAGTAATGGCAATGTCACGAAAGCTCAGGTTGTAGCGTCCAAAGCCTGTGCCGGCAATGTAGTTCAGGTCCGACCTTGCATTGCCCGCCAGGGCCTGGTCCAGCGCATCGTTTGCCGCCTGGTCAACATTGATTCCGCTGCGCGCGCGCCCTCTGCCCAGGATCCTCAGCTCGGCTCCGGGTGAGTCCTGAGCAACCACCAGCGCCTTGGTGAATCCCGATCCGCAATCAATCCCTGCTACTAACGGCATGGTCCCTCCAAACGGTGGATTCAAAGCTTTCACCAAGTTTTTCCAGCGAGAACAGCGCTGCCCCCACCGCGCCCATGAACTGGGCGTCCGCGGTGACTATGATTTTTTGTCCCAATACGGTTTCCAATGCCCGCACCATGCCTATGTTGCGGGCCACGCCGCCGGTCATGGTGACGAGCGGCTCAATGTTTACGCGCCGCGCCAATGACAAAGTGCGCTTGGCAATCGCCAGGTGCACGCCCTCCATAATGTCTTCCGGTTTCTTCCCTTGAGAGAGGTAAGAGAGAATGTCAGACTCCACAAAGACGGTGCACACGGTTGCGATCTTCACCGGGCGCGTCGCACGAAGAGACAGCGGTCCGATATCGTCCAAGCCAAGCCCCATCACCTCAGCGGCATTGGCCAGGAAGCGTCCTGTGCCGGCAGCGCATTTATCGTTCATCACGAAGTCCAGCACTTCGCCCGAAGGGCCCACCCCGATCGCCTTTGCATCCTGACCGCCCATGTCGATGACCGTGCGCGTGCCGGGGCAGAGAAAGTGCGCTCCGCGGGCATGGCAACTGATCTCCGTCATCTGCGTATGGCCGAAGGAAATGTTGTAACGGCCATAGCCGGTGCCGACCACAAAGCCCACGTCGGACTGGGAGATGCCAGCCGCCTGGCAGCACTCGTCGAAGGCCCTTTCTGCCGCCTTGCGGACGTTTGCGCCGGTATCCATGAGCGACCGCGACAACACTTTTACGCCATCACCATTGGCGCCCACCAGCACAGCTTTCGTCTGCGTCGATCCTACGTCCACTCCTGCTGCAATTCGCATTGTGACCTCACACACCCACGGCGTGTCCCGCCGTACGCTTGGCATGCTCCAGAGACTCAAAAAAAGCATCGATCCGGTTTTTGGTTTGGGCTTCGGCAAAATACCGCGGGTCTTCCAGGTCAGACTCTATATATAAGGTGGGGACGCCCAGTTGCTTGGTGAAGTAATCGCGCATGTCTCCCTGCCCGGCGGAGAAGAGGCGGCAACTTTTGACGAAGTGGATGATGACGCCATCGGCTTTCCACTCCTGCACGTAGCGCCGGATCTGGTCATAGCGCTGCAGATAGTTACGATTGGTAACGTTTTGCGCCAGCATATGCATGGCCACCGATTCAAATGGACAGCTTGGATCATGCCGGAATCCGAATTCCCACAAACCGCCGACCGTGGAATAGGTGGATGCCACGGCAACCGCCTTCCAACTGGCAAACATGTCTCGGAAGGTGCGGAAGTAGGGATATGGCGGCGGGCCTTCCACCACCACACGGAAGCGCTCCTGGTCATAAACGCCCTCGCCTGCCCGGACCTTCTGCTTCAACTCGTTGAGGGCGGCACGAAAGAACTCCACTCCTTCACGCTTGCCGCGATAGACATACAAAGGTCCCATGAGGGTGATGGCATCGAAATAGGCGTCAAAAGGAGACGGAGAGTTTTTTGCCAGATGCTTGATCTGTGACCAGAGGTCCTCGACTTCGCTGGAGTAGGCCACCGACTGGCGAAAGCGGTCATAGTCGAACTTGCGCCCGGTCAATTTCTCCAGTTGGGCCACAACTTCCTTGAGCTGCCGGACAACATAGTCAATATCCGCCTGCGATGGCTGGTCGCCGCGGAGAAATGGCACGTCCAGGACGAAGAGGGGCGCACCGGTGAATGCGGCCACATGCTCGAACCATTTCACATAGGTGTTGCAGCCGACAAAGTTGCACAACACCAGCGTGGGCTTGGGCAGGCGTCCGCCGGTGGGAGTGATGCCTTTCAGCATGCAGCCAATATCGGCCTTCACATAGGCGCAATTGTCTCCGGCATAGCCCATCTCCTCGGCCGCCAGGATCGGCTCCAGCGACTGGTGCCGGATGGCCAGCTGCAACGCGTTCACCTCCGGGTAGAGCGGGATGGCGCCGAACCCTTCCAGCAATTCCACGCAGTTGCCGGAAATCATCATGGACACGGTAGGCGGGTCCCCAGTCCCGGCCGCGTGGTCCAGACGCTGGTACCAATCCAGCATCAGGTCCTTCTGCTGCTGGTGAATGCTACCGCGGTATTCGCTTGCAGGTTTTTCGGCCATTTAAAACAACTCCTTTTGAGTCCAGTCTGATCTGCTCAATCTGGTCTGCTCAATCTGGTCTGCTCAATCAAAGACCAGGGATTCCACAAAGGTCTCCACTTCCGTGCGCAAACGGTCAAAGGTGAACAGCTTTTCCTCGAATTCCAGCAGCAGGTGCGGCAGGCCCATTTCGTCAACTTTCTTCTTGAAGAGCACAAAGTCGAAATATGCCGGCTCGCAGAATTTGGCGATCAGGAAGATAACGGCTTCAGCGCGCGTGCCAAGGACCTTTTCCGCCAGGCCCTCCCAGCGCGGCTTGGAAAAATCGTGGCGCACCGACGAATACACCGAACGCTGCACATAGCTCTCCGCCAGCGCGCGGACCGGGTCGCCTGCGAGCGGAACATCTTCCGTGAACCAGCGCTGCGCAATGGCCAGATCGTCTTCCACAATGTCGCAGCCGGCGTTTTCCAGCAAACGAATGAGCTCCAGGGGAGGCTGCTCGCAGAACGAGCCCTCAATCACCACGCGGATCGCGTCCCGCTTCTTCCCCGGCCGTGTTGGAAGGTACTCGAGCGCTTGCCTCAGTATCTGGATGTGCTCTTCTACCGGCATCAAATTGCCGCTGCGGACGAGCACGTATGATTCCCACGCCCGCAGGAGATGCGGGCTTTTGGCACGCAACTCGTAGAGACAGCGCACCAGTCGCCGCTGTTCGTTGTAGAGTTCGATGCTCCGGCGCAGCGCCGCATCCTGGACCGGCGTTCCTCCCAACCGCTCCAGTTCCGTGATGATCCTGCGGTATTCTGCGGCGAGGAAATCTACGCTTGATTCCGAAGTACTGTGCGGCAAATGCAGAAAATCCACATATATCTGCGGATAGTTGCGCTTGACCACGAAACAGAGGTTGCGGGCGGAGTCACAGATGGAAGAGAAGAGCAGGCCGTCAAACGGTTCCAGATGGCCGGTCATGGCCATCTCCATGGTGGTTTTGATGATGGAGCAGATGAACGAACCAAAGCGTGAATCGGCGTGCTGAATATCGAGCCGGTCGCCCGCGCCGCTCAGCAGCGCCGGGAGCATGCCGGCCGCATGGACCAGCTCCATGGGGGCATACACCGGAAAGAAGGCGACGGCCTTGGCGCCGGGATGCTGCTCTTTCCAGTTTCGCACGCCGGCAAAAGAGAGGTCCTGCATCCCCTCGTAAAGACTATCGAACGTTCGTTCGAATTCCTTCATGAAACTATGATTGGCCCGCGCAGGGCGCCACGGCTGTGACGTGCGTCACATGCCGAGAACAACCCTGGCGGTCCCGCCCAGTGAGCTACTCCCCTGTTTCTTTTGGACGGTTGCGCCGCCGGATGGCGCTTCTTTCCCAGCCGTGGGCGGGCTGGTTCCGACTGTTTGGCTGTGATGAGCCTTAGTGTTTCAGGATCTGGAACAGATTGCTGTAGTCGTCAGTCCAGAGAATCGCCTTTTCCGGCGGCGGCATGGGGGCAATGCGGTCCCCAAACATTGCCAGATGCAGCGCCTCCGGATTCCGGGCCATGAGCACCCACTCGCTGTACTCTTCAATGTCTCCGGTCATCTCCTTGTGCAGGCGCACGTAAGCGAGATGATTTTGCCCGGCAAGAGCAACCAGCACTTGCCGCAAATCCAGAACGCGGTTGGAAATATGAAAGGCCAGCACCGAATTGGCTGACCGCAAATGCGCCAGATAGATCTGGAAAGCCTCCTGGGTCAACAAGTGGACGGGAATGGAGTCGCTGTTGAAGGCATCCACCACCAACACATCAAAGGCTCCGGGATGGTGTTCTTTCAGCTCACGCTCCAGTGAGAGCCGCGCATCTCCAGGAACGGTTTCAATCCGTGCGCCGGAGTCGCGTATAAAGGTGAAATAGGGGTCCTGGGCAAAAGAATAGTCGATGACCTGGGGATTAATTTCATAGAACCGCATCAGTTCGCCGGGGCGTCCGTAGGCGGCGATAGTGCCCACGCCCATGCCGATCAGCCCATACCGCATCTGGCACGGCCCAAAGCACATGGGCCGCGAGCGCATGAATAGCCCCAAGCCGCTTTCAGGTCCGTAATACATCGTGGGCCTTTTCGCGGAATTGAGCAGTTGATAGCCGTGGGTTGTCCGGCCGTGCACCAGCAGCCGGGATGCATTGCCCCCCGGCAAATCATAGATCGTCATCGAACCATAGAAATTTCGATCCTGGCGCAACTGACCTTTACTTACCTCGATGACCTGGTTACAAAAACTTGCGGCCAGCGCCAGCACGACCATCAAGCCTGCAACTTGCGCTAGATTGATCTTCTTGAACGTCGGCTCCAATCTTCGCGCGCGCAAAAAAACAATGCCGACCACCACGGTGAGGACCGTCAGCAAGGCATAGTAATGAAAATCAAAGAAGGCCTGGGGAGGCTTCGGGAAGCGCATGTAGCTGACATAGAGATGAGGAGTCAACGCCAGGCCCAAAAAAATGATCAGTCCCAACGCTGGACCCGGCCAATACCACCACGATGTCTTGTCTCGCGCGAGCAAGATCAGGACCAGCAAGACGCAACCAGTCAGGCCCACCTGGAACTCCCAATAGCCGCTGAAGATCATGGGAGCAATCAGGGCGACAAACACCCCGCCTGCCGCGCCGCCCGCGGAAACCATCAGGTAGAAGCGAGTGAGATAAACAGGATGAGGCCTCAATCTCACCAGCTCGCCGTGGCACACCATGCAACAAGCAAATAGAACGAGATTGAAGATCGCGATCACCAAGAAAACGGGTTTGCTGGGAGTGGTTTTCAAAAATGCAAGCACCGCGAAGGGGAGAGCGATAGCAAGCAGCGTTTGAAAAACTCCTCGGCGATACCACTTGGGATTATCAAAGCAGATAATCAGGGTCAACAGGTACAGGCTGAGAGGAAGTACCCACAAGAATGGAATTACCGCAACGTCTTGGCAGATAAGATTGGTTGTTGCCAGAAGCATCAGGGAGGCGAATGCCGCCAGCAAAAACCATAAGGTTTGCGTGGACCGTGCAGGAGAAGTTCCTGGATGCGGCTCTCCATTGTAGAAAGGTTCCGGCCGGCTGGGCTCAGCCCCAGCATCGGGGACCTGTCGCAGACGAATGGCGCAAAAGATCGATCCGCCCAGGAAGATCACATACCCGGCACTCCAGATCCAGGCTTGGGCGCGCAGTCCGAAAGTGGGCTCGAACAGGATTGGATAGGTAATCAAGCCCAGCAGAGACCCGAGGTTTGACAGCGCATAAAGACGATACGGTGACTCACCGGAATGGGCGCGGGAAAACCAGTTTTGCATCAGGGGCCCGGTTGAACTCAGCATGAGGTATAGAAGACCAACAGCAACCGCGAGAACTGCGAGTACATGCGGGATGGGATGCTCCGGTGAGTCAGGCCGCCAGCTGGTTCCAGGCAAAATGGGCGCTTTCCACAGCACGGCCCCCACAATCAACACCACCAGCGTAGCCATCAGGACATATAAGTGCACGCTTGCCTGTGTCCTGGGCTTCAGCCTTGTCGACAGGAGATGTGAGTACAAATAGCCGCCAAGAAGAAGCACCTGGAAAAACAGCATGCAGGTTGTCCACACAGACGACATGCCTCCGAACCAAGGCAAGATGTATTTACCCAGGATCGGCTGCACCTGGAAAAGCAGGAAGGCGCCGGTGAAGATGGTTACTCCGAAATGGAGCCGCAGGCGCGGCTTTGCGGCAACTACGGGTTCAAGAACGGCTTGCGTCATAAAACGTATTGACCTGTACCTGGCAAGAGGAAATTCTGGAGTCGTCTGGCGCACTTGGCGAGCGAGTCATGCCGACCGGTGTTGGATGGTTAACACGGATCGTGCAAGCCATCGGGCCAGTTCAGGGGAAACGTCCCAAGTCGCTGAATCCATTGTGAATCATTTATGCTGAAATTTGCGGTTACGAAGGTAGCATGCCGGTGACTCAGTGTTCACATCACGCTCGGCGCGTCGATCCCCATCAGTTCCAGGCTTTGTATCAGAGCACGGCGCACCACCGCCGCAGTCACCAGCAGGAAACGTTTCCGCGCTTCGTCTTCTTCAGTAAGGATATGGTGCTTGTGGTAGAAGTTGTTGAATTGCTGCGCCAGTTGGAACGCGAATTTGGCCGCATAAGCGGGCTCCGTCGTGGCGATGCACTGCTCCACCATGTTGGAAAGCTGGCCGGCGCGCAGCCAGAGTTCCCACAACTCGTCGTCTTCGGTTAGGAACCGCAAATCGGTCTCACCGGTAAGGATCTCTTCCGCGCTCAGACCCGCTTTGCGGAAAATGTTGGTCGCGCGCACGATGGCATACTGCGCGTACGGTCCGGTCTCGCCCTCAAAGCTCAGCGCCTCCTTAAAATCAAACGCGATCACGGAGGTCTTGGTGAACTTGAGCATGAAGTAACGCAATGCGCCAATCGCGATCTGCGACGCAATCTGCCGGCGCTCGGGTTCCTGCATCTCCGGATGCCGCGTGTCCACTTCTTTTTGTGCGGCGACAATCAGCGAATCCAGCAGATCGTCCGCCTTTACGCCAAAGCCCTTGCGTCCGGAAACTTCAATATAAGCCCGCTTCTGCTCTTCTTCCGGCACATCGTAGCCCAGGTCCATGGCGCAGCGTGGCGTGAGCGCCACCATCTCATAGGAAAAGTGATGGTAGTTTTCCGCCTGCTCCGCGTAACCCAGCCCGCGAATCGCTTCAATCACGTTGTTCTGCGGATCGGCCTGGCGCGAATCAATCACGTTGTAGATCGCGTTGACTCCGCCAAAGTGCGGATGGCCGGCCTCCCCGGACTCCGCCGAAATCCAAACCTGCCGCTCATCCGGGTAGCGATAGAAGCGCTGGTAGCCGAAATCGCGCCCCAGCAAGCCGAACTTCCACAAATGGTACGCAATGTCTTTTCCCACATACGTCACCGTATTGTTAGAACGGACGATGACTTTGGCATCTTCATCGGGGCCTTCGGGCGCATCCGCCGCAGCGTCACTCGACGAATCAGCGGCGGCTTTGGCGCCGGCGCGCTTCATCACCCAGCAACCTTTGTTCTTGCCTTCGGTTTCGAAGTAGAGCACGCCTTTCTGCTTCAACTGCTCAAACGCCGACTCCCAGAAGTGCAGGTGCAGAATCTCGCTTTCTTGCGGCAGGAAATCGTACTCAATACCAAGCCGCTGCATGGTTTCGAGATGGCGGCGAATGATGGCGTTGGAAATGAGCCTGGCGATCTCCGCCGGCTCATTCCCACCCTGCTCGATATCGTGCAAGGTCTGCAGCCGGGCCTTCAGATTATCTTTGCTCTGCTCATACCATTGCGAAACGCGCGCGTAGAGGTCCCAGCAGTAGTAATCAAATGAATGGGGTGGACGCCCGCCGTTGGCAATCAGCGTGGCAATCTCGCTCTTCCCTTTTTTCTCCAGGTGCAGAAAGCCGACGACTACGTCCGCCACCTGTACGCCCGTGTTGTCGATATAGTTCTGCACGTCCACATGGGCGCCGGCGGCTTGCAGCAGGCGAACAAACGTATCGCCAAGAATTGCGTTCCGCAGGTGTCCGATGTGGGCCGCTTTGTTGGGATTGATGCTGGTGTGCTCGACCAGAATTTTCTTGCCTGCTGCTGAACCTTGTCGCCCCTCGGCCTCAGGCTGCAGCAGGCAACGAGCTGCCTCAGTGCGGTTGAGCCGGGCATTGATATAGCCCGCGCCAGCGACCTCAAACTTCTCAAATCCCGGGACCTGTCCCAGCCCAGCCACAATCTCTTCCGCGATCTTGCGCGGCGGTTTGCGCAGCTTTTTGGCCAGCTCAAAGCTCAGCGGAAGGGCATATTCTCCCAGCCCAACGTTGGGCGGCTGGTCCACAACTACCCGCGGCAAATCGAGATCATATTGGCGCTTCAGAAGGTCGCGAACCCGCTGGATAAGTTGCTGCTGCAATTTCAGATACAAGGTGTTTGCCTTTGCCAGGTGATTTTAGTGGTTGGGGCTGATTTCAAGCCGTAAGTTACTGATGAAAAAGGCGATTATAGCAAACGTATAAGCTAGCGGCGGTTTGACGCCACGGCCCACTGAACCTATGATGGAAATTTTAGGCCTTCATGCGTATTGCCTACCTAGAGTGCTTTTCCGGAATCAGCGGCGATATGTTCCTGGGCGCGCTGCTGGACGCCGGAGTTCCGCCTGAGCTTCTCACCAGGACGGTGGCAGCCCTGGGCGTGGACGCGCGCCTGGAAATTTCCCGCGTCGACCGCAGCGGCATCAGCGCCACCAAATTGGATGTGATTGCCGCCGGCGAAAAAGAGCTGCCTCGGGAAGAGTTCTGGGAAAAGGAGCAACAGGCAGCCGAGCACGGTCATACGCACAATCGCCAGCCGGTCCTGCCGCATTCGCACGAACACGATCACGGACACTCGCATAGCCACGAGTCTTCGCCTTCGGATGCGTATTCGCACACACATTCCGAGCCCAGCCATTCCCATGAACACACTCATGAACACGGAGCAGCACACGCGCACTCGCATCGCGGGCTGAAGGAAATACGCCACATCATCAACGCGGCGGCCATCAGCCAATCGGCCAAAGACCGCGCCATCACGATCTTTGAGGCGCTGGGCGCGGCGGAAGCAAAAGTTCACAATACCGAGATTGAGAAAATTCATTTCCACGAGGTCGGCGCGATCGACGCCATCGTCGATATCGTCTGCGCCGCCGTCGGCTCGGAAGCGCTGGGCGTGGACGAGTGGGTCTGTTCTCCCCTGAACGTCGGCGGAGGCACCGTGGTTTGTGCTCATGGCACGTTCCCCATTCCCGCGCCAGCCACGCTGGAGCTGTTGAAGAAAGCTCCCGTCTATTCCGGCGAGATCCAGAAAGAGCTGGTCACGCCGACGGGTGCGGCCATTGTGAGTGTGCTGGCCTCGCGCTACTCGAACTTTCCCACGATGAAGGCGCAGAAGGTCGCATACGGCGCGGGAACGCGCAATTTCAAGAACTTCCCTAACGTGCTCCGGCTTACCGTGGGTGAAACGGCCGAACAGCAGCCGTCACCATTCCCTGTGGAGGAAATCAGCGTGCTGGAAGCCAACGTCGACGACATGACCCCGCAGGTCTTCGGCTATGCTATGGAGCGGGCTTTGCAGGAAGGCGCGCTGGATGTGTTTGCGACTCCGGTCCAGATGAAGAAAGGCCGTCCGGGCATGCTGCTGACCGTCTTGTGCCGGACCGAAGACAGCCAGCGGCTGACCAAACTCATTTTGACCGAGACAACGACTCTGGGCGTCCGCATGCGGCGCGAGAGCAGGGCCGCGCTGGTCCGGCGGCATGTAAGCGTGGCCACTAAATGGGGCGATGTGCGCATGAAGCTGGCCAACCTGAACGGCAGCATCAGCAACTACGCTCCTGAATATGAAGATTGCCGCCGTATCGCGACGGAGCACAATGTGCCGTTGAAAACAGTCATGCAGGAAGCCATCAAGATCTACATGGAAAGGGCCAATGGATAAGGGCAGTCAGAAATTTTATATAACAACGCCCATTTACTACGTGAACGCGCGCCCCCACATCGGGCACGCTTACACCACGCTGGTATGCGATGCCATTGCGCGCCGCAAACGCATGCTGGGGTATGACACCTACTTCCTCACCGGCACGGACGAGCACGGACACAAAGTGGAGCGCTCCGCTGCGGCCGCCGGCAAAACCCCCAAGCAGTTTGCCGACGAAGTTTCCGGGATGTTCCGTTCACTGTTTGAGAAGATGAACATCTCCAACGATGATTTCATACGCACCACAGATCCACGCCACAAGCAGGGCGCGCAGGAATTGTGGAAGCGCATCCAGGAAAAGGGCTTCATCTATAAGGGCACGTATACCGGCCAGTATTGCGTGTTCGATGAGCTTTATGTTGACTCTGTTGGCCCAGGCGCACCATGCCCGGAATGCGGACGCCCCACGGAAACCGTGAGCGAAGAGAACTATTACTTCAAACTCTCAGCTTTTGCCGACAAGCTGCTGGCGTATTACCAGCAGAATCCCGGGTTCATCCGGCCGGACACACGGCGCAATGAGGTGATCGCCTTCGTCAAGGGCGGACTGCGCGATCTTTCAATCAGCCGCAGCACACTCAAGTGGGGGATCCCGGTGCCGGGCGATCCCGAACACGTGATTTATGTCTGGCTTGACGCCTTGATCAACTACTGTAGCGCCATTGGACTGGGCGCCACCGGCGAAGACGAGCAGAAGAAGTTCGAGCGCTACTGGCCCGCCGACGTACACATGATCGGCAAGGAGATCATCCGCTTCCACTGTGTTTACTGGCCGGCGTTTCTGATGGCAGCGGAGCTGCCGCTGCCCCGGTCGATCATCGCCCATGGCTGGCTGCTGTTTGAGGAAAGCAAGATGTCAAAAACGCGCGGCAACATTGTGCGCGCTGAGACCGTCATCGACGTGCTGGGCAATGACGCGTTGCGTTACTTCCTGCTGCGCGAGGTCGTCTTCGGGCAGGACGGCGCCTTCAGCTTTGACGCCCTGGTGCAGCGCTACAACGCCGACCTTGCCAACGATCTCGGCAATCTCTCCAGCCGCACCTTGACCATGATCAACCGCTACTTCAATGGCTCCGTACCTTATCCATCGCCCACGGTCGCCCGCAAGGATACGGACGATGTGATCAAGGAGCAGGCGCTCACGGTCATCCAGGAGTTTGGGCAGTTGTTCGATGATTACCAATTTTCCCGCGCGCTGGAGTCGGCGTGGAGCCTGGTGGGCGCGGTCAACAAGTATCTGGTGGATGAAGAGCCGTGGATTGTCGCCGAAAAGGAAGGCGAAGAGAACAAATCGCGCCTGGCAACGATCCTGTACACGGCGGCCGAGGCGCTGCGCATTGTCACGGCCCTGGCGCACCCGGTGCTGCCGGAGTCGACGGCGAAGATCTGGAACCAGCTCGGATTGGGTGAGATCAGCAAGTTCAATCTCGCCGACCTGAAGTGGGCGCAGTTGCCACTGGGCGGCAAGCTCGGCAAAGTGGAGCCGGTCTTCCCCCGCGCCGACAAAACTTCAATCGAGAGGATGCAGCAAATGGAACAGGAGCGCGCAGTACAGGCCGCCTCCACCACGTCGTCACCGGCAACCGCCGCCGAGCCTGCTCCAGCGGGCGGACTGCCGGCCACACCAGCAGTGAAGGCTCCCGCTGAAGCCGCTGCCGCAGCCAAACCCGCCCCGCCTGTCGCCGACGGCAAGATCTCCATCGACGACTTCATGAAGGTGGAGTTGCGCGTTGGTCAGGTGAAAGTGGCGGAAAAAGTAAAAGGCGCCGACAAGCTGCTGCGCCTCGAAGTCGACATAGGCACCGAAGTCCGGCAGTTGGTCGCTGGAATCGCGCTGGCCTATAAGCCGGAAGACCTGATCGGACGCAAGGTCGTGATCGTCGCCAATTTGCAGCCGCGCAAACTGCGTGGACTGGAATCGAACGGCATGATCGTGGCTGCGTCTGTCGGCGAAGACGGTAAGCCAGTCCTGGCGGGTTTCCTGGAAGATGTGCCGGTCGGTGCCAAGCTGAAGTGATTTCACGTGCCGGGCACACATGGGTGGCGTGTAGACGTTTCAGGTAATGGGGATTGGATTTCGTTCTCCATGGCGGTAAACAGCCAAGGCAAAAATAATCATCCCTAGCAGTGAGGAAACAGGCACGCCTATATTAAAAAGTGGCGTGAGTGTGTGCCAGTATGCGCTTCCAATCGAGCACAGGGCATGGAGCGTCACAGAGAGCACGATCCCCGTTACCACCAATGGAAAACCTTGAGGCCATTTGGTACTTGGCAGAGCTCCAATAATAAGCAGGGCCAATCCTGCAAGAACATCGCCAATTGTCAACAGCATGAGCATGTTGCCTAACACCATGCCTGGAATCAAGATGCCAGCAGCCAAAATTAGCAACGTAGATGCAATCATTCCCCAAAGGGCCGTAACATAGTTGAGTTTCAGGGTCTCAATAGCGATTTGAACGCTTAGCAAGAGAATCAAGAGACTGGCCGCGATCTGAGACAGCCAATAGAAATTCCAACTGATCCTTGAGTAGTAGATCTTGCCTGAGAACGAATCAACATTCACAACGAGCGCCAGCACGATAAAAGCGACATCGATCAAAACACAATATCCAGCTAATACTGTCAACATGAGTAATCGCTTGTAAAAGTCTCTCTTGATCGACAGGAACAGGATAAGAGACTCAACAGCGAGATTGAGGCCAAGGAGCGCCCAATTCTGCCATGTTAAAAAGTTCGCCAGCTTCATTAGCTCGCCCCTCGGGTAATCGGTTTTTAGACCGTCTGATTATCTGTTAATAGCCGGGCAGTTTGGAGAGCCTGGGCATACTGGCGGCGGAATACCACAACATTTTGAAATTCTTACCGCATTTTGCTTAACCATGCCAGTTCCAAGACCAGTTCCGAGGCCAGCCAGCACCACCATAACCAGTGCAAGGCCAATTATTTTTAGTGTTTTCATTATTTTATCCCCTTCGGGGGAAAATTATCATGAGGCTGGCAGGCGCGGCGGGAAAAAAGGCGAGTGCAGCCACGACGCAAGAGCGGCGAACCAATAGAGCACGTAAGGCTGGTAAAGCTCGTCAGGGCAAGAAAGAACACAGGGAGCAAGGTAAGGTAAATCGAGACAGCCTTCCCCCGCCAACGCCTCCTAAAAGACAATCAGGGCTTTTGTGGCATTATTTAGATGCCGACTAGAGGAGAGTTCGTGTACATCGACTCCCACGCCCATCTTGAGGGCCACAAATTCGACCCTGACCGCGCCGAGATGCTCGCCCGCGCCCGCGATGGCGGCTTGGAGCGCATTCTCGCCATCGGCAGCGGGACCGGCCCCGGCACCTATGACTGTGCCCTGAAGATCGCCGAGCAGCATGACTGGATCTTCGCCAGTACCGGGCTGCATCCTCACGAAGCCAGTGTAGCCACCGAAGCCGACTTTGAAGAGATGGAGCGGCTGGCGAGGCATCCCAAGCTGATCGCCTGGGGCGAGATCGGCCTGGATTATTTCTATGACCACTCGCCGCGCGAGGTGCAGAAAGAAGTGTTTCGTCACCAGATGGAACTGGCAGCAACCGCCAGGCTGCCGATCATCATTCACTGCCGCCCCAGCAACAACAGCGAAAACGCCTGGGACGACACTCTACAAATGCTCCGTGAAAACTGGGCGCCCAGCGGATTGCCGGGAATTCTCCACTGCTTCACCGGCGAGTGGAAACATGCGCAGGCAGCCCTGGAGATCGGCTTTTACATCTCGTTTGCCGGAAACGTCAGCTTCCCCAAAGCGGAAAACATTCGTGATACCGCGAAGCAGGTCCCGCTCGATCGCATGCTGATAGAAACAGATTCGCCCTATCTTGCGCCTGTGCCGCATCGGGGCAAACGCAATGAACCCAGCTTTGTGGTGAACACAGCGGAAGCTATCGCCCAGCTACGCGGGACAAGCAAAGAAGAAATCGGCCGGCAGACAGCGGAAAACTTTTACCGGCTGTTTCCGCGGACGCGCTAGCGTCCGGAGCGAGCGGCAGCCAGATCGGGCCGGTGCGTGTCCTCCACCATTCGTTCTTTCCCGATTCGCTGAATCAAAAACACCAGCGGCAGAAACGCCAGGCCCGCGCTGAGATGTTTCAGCGTATGACCGCTCACGATTCCGCCGAGCGCATAGATCGGCTTATCAAGAAGCTCAAATAGTTTGGCCGCTATGTTGCCAGCCACCGCAATCACGAACGCCGGCGTAGCGGCATTGCGGGAGGAAAACAGCAGCAAGAGCAGCACGCCCAGGCAGATGATCAGTCCCTGGTAAAGCGCGTACCAGCGGAGATCGCCATTGCCAAGCTGTTCGCTCACACTCCACTCGTGGACCGTCCACAATCCAATCGCCATCAGCCCGGCCAGAGACCAGGCCGTCGCGCCGCCGAAGCGATCTGCAATCACCGCGCCCAAACAACCTGACATGGCGATGATCATCGGCAAGCGATCAAACACCAGCCGTGAGTTATCCGGCGCGAGATGGTAGTAGCCAGATCCCATGCTGGTGAGCGCAAGTCCGAAGAAAAGCGTGGCGAAGGCCCAGCGCGTTCCTGCATCCAGAGTCAGCCCGGCCCTTGCCACAAACCCCAGGCCCAGCAGACCAGAAAGCAGGAAAGCCAGATTCGACAGTACATCCAGGCCGTGAGCTATGCCGGCGATACTGCGCTGATCGGCAAAATGGTGATAAGCCTGTGGCTGGGGGATGGGCGGGAGAAACGCGACAGCGGCCGTGGCCGCGATGCATACGGTAGCGACGACTCCCCACTTTGCCGTTGGACTCCATTCCCGCAGCCGCTGAACCAGAGTTGGGATATTTATTTTCCTCCCAAGTCCGCCGCGGGAACTGGAACCTTCTTTGTTCCCGCCAGTTCAGCCGCTGTCTGCGTAATGTTGCGCGTGGAAAAAGGCCGGAAGAAGCCCCAGCAGGTACTCGATGGCGGCGCGGGCGGCGTGGTCGGGGCAGGACAATTACCGTATTTCTCCTGCAATTGAGGCAGCACGGCATCGACTAGAGCTTGATCGGCCTTCCCTGCCGCCTGCGCCTTGCTTACAGCCTCGCGCAACGTCACGAGATAATCGTGAAAGTCGCGGACATCGGCAGCCGTGGCAACATCGCCGTGACCGGAGACGAAAGTTCCTGAAGGATGGTCGGCCAGCAACGTCTCCAGTGTCTTCACCCAGTCGCTGGTGGTGGCGTCAATCAGGTTAGGCAGATGTTTCTGCCAGACCAGGTCGCCGGCAAAAATAACGCCGGCATCGGGGACGGTCACGACGGAGTCTCCGCCGGTGTGCCCGAGCATATAGCGGACCTGGATCTGCCGCGTACCCAGGTAAATGTCGACGGCATCGGTGTAGACCATGTCGGGCAGCACCAGCGCTTCCACCATGGCTTTTTGTTCTGGCTTGGGATCGCGAAAGAATTTCAGGTTTTCCGAGCGTAGCCAGCCGCGAAGGTTGCGCTGCGCCAGGATCGTCGCTCCGGCCTGGGCAAACACGGCATTGCCGCCGGTGTGGTCCAGATGATAGTGCGTGTTGACCACAAAGCGGATGGGCAGGTTGGTAATTTTGCGAATTTCAGCCAGCAGGTCGCGCGCCGGGGCCGCATCTTGAAATGTGTCGACGACCAGCACGCCATTGCTGCCGACCACAAATCCGGCGTTGCTTCCGGCCTTGCCGCCATCGGCGCCGATGGCCGCATAAACGCCCTCGCCGATTTTTTTTACCGTGAAATCGGGCGTGTCAGCACAAACAGCAATAGAAGAAATGAGGATTACAACGGATGCAAGAGCTATCGTTCGGGTCCGCATGCCGGAGATGTTATCACGCGACAGGCGGGTACAAGAACATTGCAGCGCCAGCCGCATTTCGCGGAAGCACAATATGGTACGCTCTCACGGCGGAAACGGATTTGTTACGATGGAGAATGCTGCCTGGGCGGCTGGGACAAGGTGCAATCCAATTGGGGGCAGGATTCGTACTTATAGGAAAGCGAGAGAATGCGCGTGAGCGGCACGCAAGCGCCATATCATCAAGATGACGCGGCCCTGATCGCCCGCATGCGCGCGGGGGACCAGAGCGCCATGGCCGACTTGTATGACCGCTATTCCGGAGTTGTGTACGCCGTCGCCTTACGCGTGCTGGCGAATACCACCGCGGCGGAGGACGTGGTGCAGGAGGTGTTTCTCCAGCTCTGGCGCAATCCCCAGGCTTTTGACGCCGATCGCGGAAGGCTGGCCCCATGGCTGGCGGTGATCGCGCGCAACCGGGCCATCGACCATCTGCGCAAACGCCCTGTGGAAGACAATATTGATGAACTGCCCATCTCCACCGGAGTCGACCTGGAAGGCGATGCGGCACGAAAACTAGCAGTTGAAAAAGTCCGCGGTGTGCTGACGCAACTTCCCCCGGAGCAGCGCAAAGCGCTGGAGATGGCATTTTTTGAAGGCATGACGCACACGGAAATCGCCGGCAAGACGGGCGAGCCGCTGGGCACGGTCAAAACTCGCATCCGGACAGGATTGCTGGCTTTGAGAAAAGCATTTGCATGAACGGGCATCCACAATACGCTGAGGCGCTGGCGCTCTATGCCATGGGCGCACTCGACAATCCGCAGGACCTGGCGGAGCTGCAAGCCCATCTGGGCGCGTGCGGCGAATGCCGTCGCGAGTTGGAAGCCCTTCGCGCCGACACGGCGTTGCTGGCCTTGTCCGCTATTGGTCCGAAGCCGCCGGACCGGGCGCGCCAGCGTCTGCTCAGCGCCATCGCCGCCGAACCTCGCCCCGAGCAGCAGTCCCCGCAGCGCTATGCCGTGGGCCGGTTGCGTCCGCGCTGGTTCTCCTTCGCGCCGATCGCGGTCATGCTGCTGCTGGCCGTCTTCAGCCTGTTGCTGTGGCGCGATCTTCGCAACACCCGGCGCGAACTCCGGCAGGCACGCGCGCAGGTTGAGCAGATCCAGGCAGAGTTGGAGCACAAGAATAAAGAACTGGTGGAAGCCAAGGCGGTCAAAGACCTGCTGCACGCGCCCGACGCGTGGCCGCTCACGCTGGTGGGAGTCAAGACGCCGCCGCAGCCGCAGATGAAAGTCATCTACTCGCAACAGAAGGGCTCACTGTTGCTCATGGCGAACGAGGCGCCCCTGTTGCCGCAAGACAAAATCTACGAGCTGTGGCTGCTTCCGGCTGACGGCAGCGCGCCCATGCCAGCGGGCTGGTTTAAACCGGACAGCAAGGGGCACGGCATGATCTTCCACCAGATGACCGCGGGAATCAGTGCCAAGGGCTTCGCCGTGACCATTGAGCCCTCCAGCGGAAGCCAAACACCCACGCCTCCCATCATGTTCGCCCCGGCGAGCTAGTTCTGATTTATTGCGTTTTCATGTAGTGGCGGATGTCAGAGAGGCTGTCTTCAACCCACGGCTTGACCTCAGCATCTTCGCCGGCTTTGCGTAGCGCGGCCAGCACAAGCTCAACATCAAGCTTCTGGTGAAATACGGCCAGCAGTCCCAGGCAGGTGGCGGCGTTCCGCCGAACCCAGACATCGGCATGCGCCAGCGCTGCCAGGCACTGCGACTGGACCCACTTCCAGTCGGGATCGTAATAAGCCGCGCTCAACAGAGCATCGATGATCTGCTCGGCCTGCCCGGACCTGAGCATTGCCTCCACCTGCTCCCGTGAGCGCTGCTGGGCCGGCCGGTACTTTCTCTGCTCCGTATCCACGCCCTGCATTGTATTGCCTGACGCAAGAAAATTCATGGGATGAGTTGCACGGCTGCGCGCTAACCAGCGCCTGTCGAGGCGCGTCCAAGAGCCAGCAGTCGCCTGCGTCCCAGGAAGGGGGGGCCGGTTTTTGATCGACACGCTTTCATTCCCCGCTCAGCTCACATCGAGAACCACACGTCGTGGCATCACCACCGGTCAATTCGCCATATTCGTAGCAGCGTTCCTGCTCATTTCCACGCTGACCGCAAGGGCGCAGGAGGCTTCGTTGCAGGACGTTGCTTCGAAAATCAGGGCCGAGATCGAACGCCTGCAGCAGTCTTTGCAGGACAAGCCAGTTTCCAATCCTGACCTGCCGAACATGAGCACGATGGTTGGCGACACGCTGAAAGATTCACGCGCGGCACTGGCTGCCGGACATCTCTACCTGAGCCTGGAAAGACTCGGCCAGGCGGAAGATTTCCTGCAAGGCGCCCGAAGCCTGGACGAAAAAGCCGAAGCGATCAAAGACAGCTTGCCTGCATTTGAATCGGAATGGGCAAAGGCCAGCGTCCATCTCGCGGCGATGGAAAAATCGGCCCGGGAAAGAGACTGGAACCGCGCGCCGGCAGGCATCCGAGCACTCTTCGAAGCGGCCCAGGGCAGGACGATTCCGCTGCTGGAGGGTGGCCGCGGGTTCGCCACTGCAACCAAACCCAAAGACGGCCTGTTTTACATGGGCCAGGCGCAAGGCGAAGCTGCATTCGCCGCCTTTGTAGCTAAATTGAACTCTCCGCGCAAGGCCGTTCCGTTTCCGCTGCGTTCGGTGCTGCCAGAGCTACAGGCGCTGCAGGAGAAGACCAATGCGGCATTCCAACCGCCGCGTTCCATCGATATGCATCCGCGCTTCATCGCGCTGAACTCCGCGCTCAAGTTTGCCCGTGAGCTGGATTCATCCAAGGCATACGCGGGCGCGCTCTACCAGTACCTTGAAGCGGTGCGCCACTTTGGCATGCTCAACCCCGTTGTGCCCGACGCAGCGAAGCAGGCAACGTTGCGCTCCACGGCGGCCGAGGAGCTAAAGAAAGCCGGCGCGGCCAAACGCGATGACTCAATTGCGCAAATCTTCCTGGAACGGGCAGAAGGTTGGCTCAGCAAAGCGGATGGCACGGCGCCCTCAAACGACGAATGGCGGGCGATCCGAACTATCGTCGAAGAGGTTCTGCCGGCGTATTACGCCGCGCTCAAGCCCGCGGCGCCCTTGCAGCAGCGGGCCGGCCGGAGCGCCACGCTCACCCTGGTACGCTGGCCCTACACTTGAAACATCTCCGATCCAGCAAGTTTGCTGGCCCAGGAAGTTGCGGCAAAATACCCGGGACGCATTACCTTCGTGAGCGAGAACTTCGGCGACTCAAAACTCGCAGACCGTTTTGGCGTGAAGGGTTATCCCGCCATCTTTCTGGATGAGGTCCTGATCGCCGCGCCGCGCGACTTCGGGTACTTCGGCGAAAAAGAAGGCACAGGCCGTTACGCGCCGTGGCGCAACGCCGACAACCAGGCAAAATTCAAAACTGACCTCTCGCGCATGATCGAGCTGATTCTGGCGGGCAAGAAAGACGTGGTCAGCCGCGAGCATGCCGGCGCCAGCACCAACATGGCGTCCATTACAGCGCTGCCCAAATTCACTCTGACCGATCTTTCCGGCAAGCCGCTCACGACCGAGCAGGCGGCAGGACGAGTGGTGATGGTGGAGTTCTGGGCCACATGGTGTCCGCCCTGCCGTTCGACCCTGGAATGGCTCGGCGAGCTGAAAAAGAAATACGGTGACAACGTTGCCATTCTGGCGCTTGCCGTTGAGTCTCCGGAAGACAAGGTCCGCGAGACCGTGGCCTCGCTCAACCCCGATCTAAGCTGGGCCATCACCGATGCAGCCACCGCGCAGGCCTTTGGCGACATCACCGCGGTGCCGACCATGTTCATGTTTGACCGCTCCGGCAAAACCGCCAGCGTGATGTATGGCGCGCCTCCTGACCTGCACCGGCAGGCGGAGAAAGTGCTGGACGGATTGATCAAATAACGGCTACCCACAAAGGACACGAAGGAACACGAAAGGCAAGCTCTGGGCAACAAAAGATCTTGTGGTGGACCACCGGCAACTCTCCGGCTGCTGCGTGGCTCACTTTTTTGTGTTCCTTCGTGGCCTTTGTGGATCAAGCCCCCGGACTTCGTGGGTACGTTCCCTTCTGCAACTCCCCGCACATTTTTGGGTTGACACAGCTGTCCGCCAAGCTGCATATTTATACATCGGATTGCATAATTATTCGGTATGACGAAATTGGCCAGACAGCAGCTCATTGTCGAACTCGCGCACGAAGGCCCCCTGCCCAACCAGCAGGAGTTGGTCAAGGTGCTGGCGCGCCGGGGCTTCCCGGTGACGCAGGCCACGCTTTCGCGCGACATCCATGAGCTCCACCTGGTGCGCACGTCGGAAGGCTACTCGCTTCCTACGGGGGATGCTGCATCCGAACCGTTGCCGGCGGTCTCCCGCGTGGTGCGGGATTTTGTGCGCGAGGTGCGGCGCGCGCAGAATCTGCTGGTGATCAAGACCATCCCCGGCAGCGCACAGCCGGTCGCTCTCGCGGTGGATGCGGAGGGCTGGGACGAAGTTGTGGGCACCGTGGCAGGCGATGACACCGTGCTCATCGTTACGCCGGACAACAAAAGCGCAAAAAAGCTGCAGACGCGTCTTGAGGATATGCGTGCCTGATGCCGCAGACAATCCAGCCCGCGGTTGTTGGAGCAACCGGTTATGCCGGTTTTGAACTGGCGCGCCTGCTCGCCCATCATCCTCATGCCAAAAAGCCCGTGCTCTTCACCCGCAATGGCGAGGCCGGCGCAACCGCCAAGCTCGACGAGCTTTACCCTCACCTCAGCGGCAATGGCGGCTATCCGCTGGAGCCCTTCCGCTGGGAAGCGCTCCGCACGAACGGCGTGGACGTGCTCTTTCTGGCCACGCCACACGAAGTCTCGCGCGAATGGGCGCCGGAGGCGATGAGCCAGGGCGTCCACGTGATTGACCTGAGCGGCGCATGGCGGCTGGAGACGCCCGAGTACCGGGCAATCTACGAGTTCAAGGATGAGAATGCCGAACTGTCGGACAGAATCACCGCACAAGCGGTGTACGGCATCCCGGAACTGCATCGCGACAAGTTGAACAACGCCCGGCTGGTAGCCAACGCCGGCTGTTACGCCACGTCCATCATCCTGGCCCTGGCGCCACTGTTGCGGGCAAACCTGGTTGACGTGGAACACGGGATCGTTTGCGACTCCAAGTCGGGCGTATCCGGCGCAGGCAAACAGCCCACACAGAAAACCCATTTTGTGGAAGTGGCGGAGAACCTCTCCGCGTACTCGGTCTTCAACCATCGCCACACGGGCGAGATCCTGGAGCAGCTTGGCCTGGCGCCGGAGCAACTGACTTTCACGCCGCATCTGCTGCCTATCCCGCGCGGGATCTTGTCCACCATTTACGTGCGGCTGCGTTCAACCATATCGGCGCAAGCGATCGAAGACTGCATGCGCACGTTCTACGCAGGCTCACCCTGGGTGCGGATCTTCCCTGCCGGCAAGCTGCCGCAGATTCAATACTCGCTGCACACCAACTATTGCGACGTCGGCTTCACGCTGGCGCCCGAGGGCAAGCGGTTGGTGATCGTTTCCTGCCTGGATAACCTGGTGAAGGGCGCTGCCGGGCAGGCAGTGCAGAACATGAACGTGGTGTTTGGCTGGAATGAAGAGGAGGGCCTGAGATGAGGATCGTGGTCAAGCTCGGCGGCGCCACTCTGGAAGACGCCGCTCTTTTGCAGCGCGCCGTGCTGGCGGTGAAGGAACTCGCTCGCGAACACCAGGTAGCCGTGGTCCATGGCGGCGGCGCGGCACTCACGCGCATGCTGGCGCAAATGGGAAAGCCGAGCCGGTTCATTGACGGCCAGCGCGTCACCGACGCGGAAACGCGCGACTTCGCGGTGATGGTCCTGGCCGGACATATGAACAAGAAACTTGTTGCGGCGCTGGGCAGCGTGGGGCAGTCCGCCATGGGTCTATGCGGCGGTGACGGCCAGGCCTTCCGCGCGCGCAAGAAGACCAGCAACGGACACGACCTTGGCTTTGTCGGCGAAATTTCTTCGGTCGATCCGCGCTGGATCGAGACCATCTGGCAGGAAGGCTGCGTGCCGGTGATCTCGAGTGTCGCGCTGGGAAGCGACGGGCAGTACTACAACATCAACGCGGACCAGATGGCTTCCGCCTGCGCCGTGGCTTGCCACGCCAACGCGCTCATCTTCCTGACCGACGTTTCGGGCGTAAAAGACGCTGACGGCCTGGTCATACGCTGGCTTGACCTGGGCACGGCCGCCGAACTTACGCAGAAATCGGTGATCGGCGGCGGCATGCTGCCCAAACTTCAGGCCTGCAAAGATGCGCTGCTGCACGGCGTGAACCGCGTGCGCATTCTTCCGGCGGCGGAGGTGGAAGCCCTGCCGGAGTTTTATTTCACCAAGATTGATTCCGGAACGGAGGTGCTGGTCGCGTGAACCTGGAGCAGGTAAGCAAACTCGAATCCAAACTGCTGCTCTCGACCTACGACCGCTATCCCGTGCTGTTGCGCAAGGGCCGCGGTGTGTACCTGTATGATGACAAGGGCCGCAAATATCTTGACCTGCTGAGCGGCATCGGCGTGAACGCGCTGGGCTACGCGCATCCGGCGCTCACCAGGACGATCGCGAAGCAGGCCAGGCTTCTGGTGCACACCTCAAACCTCTTTTATCACGAGTACCAGGGCCGCCTGGCCGCCGCGCTTACAAAGATTTCCGGCATGGACCGCGCCTTCTTCACCAACAGCGGTACCGAAGCCTGGGAAGGCGCATTGAAGCTGGCGCGCGCTTTTGCCCGAGCGAACTGCGCTCAGGACGCGGAACCAAAATGGCGGATCCTTGCGTTGGAGCATGCTTTCCATGGGCGCACTTTCGGCGCGCTGGCCACTACGCATAAAGAAAAGTATCGTGCGCCCTTCGTGCCGGTTGTACCCGGCGTGGAGTTCGTTCGGTTCAATGACGTCGCCGATCTGGAGCGCAAGTTCGATTCCACGGTCTGCGCCATCGGATTTGAGTTCGTGCAGGGCGAAGGCGGAATCCGGCCGGTCAGCCATGAATTTGCCCAGGCTGCGCACAGGCTCGCGCGCAGGCACAACGCGCTGTTGATCGCCGACGAAATTCAGAGCGGCATGGGACGCACGGGAAAATGGTTTGCTTACCAGCATTACGATATCCAACCTGACCTGGTGACGGTGGCCAAGCCGATTGCCGGCGGTCTGCCTCTGGGTGCGCTGCTTTCGTCAGAAAAGGTTTCCGCATGCATTCATCCGGGCATGCACGGCACTACCTTCGGTGGAGGCCCGCTGGCCTGCGCCGTTGCGTTGCAGCTAGTCACAATCCTGGAAAAAGAAAAGTTGCTGAGCCACGTGCAAAAAGTCGGCGGCTACATGCTGGAGCAGCTTCACAAATTACAAAAGAAGCACCAGGCCGTTGTTGCTATCAGGGGGCTGGGGCTGATGATTGGCCTGGAGCTTGAATCCGCCGATCTGGCCAAAGGGGTCTTTCAACAGATGCTGAAAAACGGCACTATCGTGAACCGCACGGACGAAACCGTGATCCGGTTCCTGCCGCCCTTCGTCATCAAGAAACAACACGTAGACACTGCCATCCGCCAGCTTGACCAAGCGCTGACGAAACAAACCATGGCAACGGCCACCACGGCAGCGGGGAGGAACAAATAACCATGATGCCAGCAAGAATGTATGACCTTACAGCGATGAGAGCGCCAATCGAACAGCCGGTCATCTGCCGCGATCTGGTCTCGGCGCAGGACTTCTCACCGGAAGAGACGAAGTCCATGTTTGAGCTGACGCACATCATCAAGCACCGCCCGGCCGATTTCCGCGGGGCTCTGGCGGGCAAGCAACTGGTGTTGTTCTTTGAAAAAGCGTCCTTGCGCACGCGCCTTACCTTTGAGGCCGGCATGGCAAGCCTGGGCGGAACGTCATTGTTCATGGACCAGACGCGCTCGCTCCTGGGCGAACGCGAGCCGGTGTGCGACATCGCGCGCAACGTGGAGCGCTGGGTGGATGCCGTGGTGCTCCGCACCTTTGAGCACAAAACCATCGTGGAGATGGCGCGGCATACCTGCATCCCGGTGATCAATGCCCTGAGCGACGTTGAACATCCTTGCCAGGCCTTTGCCGACTTCTTCACCCTGGAAGAGAAATTCGGCGACTTGAGCAACGTGCATCTTGCCTATGTGGGCGACGGCAACAACGTGGCGCATTCGCTCATGCTGGCCGCAGCCGCGCTGGGAACAAGCATTGCCGTCGCCACGCCGCAGGGTTATGAGCCAAGCCCGGAGATCACCGATGCCGCCCAAAAGATTGCACGTTCGACGGGCGCCATCATCGACATTACGCACGACGCCGTGAAGGCCGTCACGGGCGCCAACGCGATCTACACGGACGTGTGGGCCAGCATGGGACAGGAAGCCGAAGCGGCGGAGCGAGCCACAATCTTCGCGCCCTACCAGGTGAACGAGAAATTGTTCTCCTATGCGGCGCCGCACGCGGTCTTCATGCACTGCCTGCCGGCGCATCGCGGCCAGGAAGTAACGGCCGGCGTGATCGATTCATCGCGGTCCATCGTCTTTGACCAGGCGGAGAACCGCATGCATATTCAGAAAGCGATCTTACTTTTGCTGCTGGGCAGCGGCATGCGCACCACGCCCACAAGGAGCAACCATGCGTGAGAAAGTTGTACTGGCGTATTCCGGAGGCCTGGATACCTCGATCATCATTCCCTGGCTGAAAGAAAACTACAATTGTGACGTGATCGCCATGATCGCCGACGTGGGCCAGGGCGACGACATCGACGCAGTGGTGGAGAAGGCCCATAAGACCGGCGCAGCCAAGGTGATCGTCAAAGACCTGCGCGAGGAGTTCCTGCGCGAATACGTTTTCCCCGCCCTGCGGGCCGGCGCCGAATACGAGCACAAGTACCTTCTGGGCACGTCGCTGGCGAGGCCGGTAATCGCCAAGCATCAGGTGGAAGTTGCTCTGAAGGAAAATGCCACTGCTTTGGCACACGGCTGCACCGGCAAAGGCAACGATCAGGTCCGATTTGAGCACGCCTTCCAGGCGCTGGCCCCGGAGCTGAAAGTGATCGCACCGTGGCGCGAGTGGACCCTGAAGTCGCGGGAAGACTGCCTGGACTACGCCGAGCAGCGCGGCATCTCCGTGACGGCGAGCCGGGAGAAGATCCACAGCCGCGATCGCAACATATGGCACCTGAGTCACGAAGGCGGAGAACTGGAAGATCCGGCCAACGCTCCGTTTGAATCAACTTGGCAGCTCACGCGCTCACCGCAGGAAGCTCCCGACCGCGAAGAGACTGTCGTGATCGGCTATGAAGCCGGCACGCCGGTTTCGGTCAACGGGCAGAAGCTTGACGCGGTGTCACTGGTCGAGCTGCTGAATGAAATTGGCGGGCGCAATGCCATCGGGCGAATTGATCTGGTCGAAAACCGTTTTGTCGGCATCAAGTCGCGCGGCTGTTATGAGACGCCCGGCGGGACGCTGCTGCTCACCGCGCATCGCGAACTGGAGGCGCTCTGCCTGGAACGCGAGCTGATGCACTTCAAGCAGCAGATCGCACTCAAGTACGCGGAGATCGTCTATTACGGGCTGTGGTTCACGCCGCTGCGCGAGGCCCTGGATGCGTTTGTGGCGGAGACGCAGAAGGAAGTGACCGGCACGGTCACGCTGAAACTCTATAAAGGCAACATCAGCATCGGCGGGCGAGAGTCAGAGTTCTCTCTCTACCGCACGGACCTCTCGTCGTTCACCATGAGCGAGACCTATGACCAGAAAGATGCAGAAGGGTTCATCCGCATCCTGGGCCTGCCCGCGCGCTCGCGGGCCCGGCTGAAGCAAAAGCAGGAGACAACGAAGTGAAGATGTGGTCAGGCCGGTTCCGGCAGCCTTTGGACCCACATTTCGAGGAGTGGCAACGGTCTTTTCCCTTTGACCAGAAGCTGCTGCGTTATGAATTGGCGGCCAGCCGCGCGCACGCGCAGGCACTGAAGGCCGCAAGCATCGTCACGCCCGTGGAGTTCGGCCTGATCGTCTCCGCGCTGGATGAGATCGGCAAGACCAGCGAGCAGACCCCGGAGTTTTTCGACGATCCTGAAGCCGAAGACGTCCATCATTTCGTGGAAAAAAAGCTGGTCGCCTTGATCGGCGAGGCCGGCAAAAAGTTGCACAGCGGACGCAGCCGCAACGAGCAGATCGCTACCGACCTGCGTTTGTTTGTGCGCGACTCCATCGACGATCTGCGCCGTCTGCTGGGCGATTTTCTGGAAGTCCTGCTGGACCGCGCCGATGAAACCAAGACGCTTTTTATGCCCGCTTACACGCATCTCCAGCGGGCGGAGCCAGTGCTGACAGCGCACTGGCTCCTGGCTTATTTTGAGATGTTCTGGCGCGATGGCGACCGCCTGCTCGACTGCCGAACGCGAGCGAACGAATGCCCGCTAGGGTCAGGGGCCGTCACCGGAGCGACGTTGCCGCTTGACCGCGAACTGGTAAGCCGCGCGCTGGGATTTGCGCGTCCGACGGCGAACAGCGTGGATGCCACCTGCGACCGCGACTTCGCGCTTGAGTTTGTCAGCGCGCTGGCGATGCTGGGCGTTCATCTCAGCCGCTGGGCGGAAGAGTTCATCCTTTTTGCCACGCAGGAATACGGGTTCATCACGCTGCCAGAAGCCTATTCCACCGGCAGCAGCGCCATGCCGCAGAAGCAGAACCCCGATTCGCTGGAGCTGATCCGGGGAAAGTCGGCACGGTTCATCGGCAACCAGATGGCATTGCTTGCCGCCATCAAAGGATTGCCACTGGCCTACAACAAAGACATGCAAGAGACGCAGGAGCCGTTGTTCGAAGCCGTATCCACGGCCGGCCATTGTCTGAAGGTGGCAGCGGGTTTTATGCGCAAAGTGACGTTTAACCAGGAGCGCCTGAAATCTGCATGTGAGAGTGGATTCATGAACGCGATGGCAGCCGCCACGTATCTGGCAAAACGCGGCGTGCCTTTCCGCCAGGCGCATGAGGTCGTGGCGCGGGCGGTGCAGAAGTGCGTATTGCAGGATTGCGAACTGGAACAGCTCTCGCTCGACGAGCTGCGCGAATTCAGTCCGGCATTCGACGCCGATATTTACGAAGCATTGAAGGTGGAAGCCGTTTTGGCCTGCCATGATGTGGCAGGCGGCACGGCGCCGCATCGCGTGCAGCAGGCGCTTGGCGCGGCCCGCGAGAAGCTGGCCACAATGCAGGAGGCGCATGGTACACACGCGTAAAGCCATTCTGCCGGATGTAGAACGCATTCACGCGATTATCCGCCCGTACGCGGAGATAGGCACCCTTTTGCCGCGCACCATCGCTGAGCTCAGTGAAAACGTGCGCGACTTTGTAGTAGCGGAAGATGACGGCCGGATTATCGGCTGTGGCGCATTGCATCTCTACGGCATGCACCTGGCCGAAATCCGCACCATCGCTGTTGTGCCAACGGCGAAAGGTTGCGGCGCGGGACGCAAGCTGGTGGAAGCGCTGCTGGACGAAGCGGAACAGCATCGAGTGACCTGCGTGTGCCTCTTCACGCGGATTCCCGAGTTCTTCGGACACATGGGATTCGCAGTGGCCACGCGCGAAGAGCTTCCTGACAAAATTTATAAAGATTGCGTCCATTGCCCCAACCTCTACGCGTGCGACGAAGTGGCCATGGTGCGCGGTCCAATCCCGCAAAGCGTGGGCCCGCGTGACGCGCAAATTCTGATACCGCTGGTGAGGCTGGAAGCGTGAACGCGCGCCCGCCCCGGGGATTTCTCTTTTCCGCCTGCACCGCCGGCATCAAGGCCAGCGGCAATCCCGACCTGGCTCTGGCGCTGGTTCCAGACGGTGCATCGGCCGCGGCTATGTTCACGCGCAACCAGGTAGTCGCCGCGCCGGTCATCGTTGGGCGTGAGAACCTGCGACGCGGGGAAGGGCTGATGCGCGCGCTGATCGTGAATGCCGGGAATGCCAACTGCGCTACGGGCAAGCAGGGATTGAAGGCCGCCAAGAGCGTTTGCGCCGGCCTGGCCAGGCAGCTCAAAGCCCGCGACCATCAGGTCTTCCCTTCCTCCACGGGGATCATCGGCGTACCGCTGCCAGTGGAAAAAATCCACGCCGCTCTGCCCAGTCTCATCAGCACCGCCGCCGAAGGCGAAATGGCTTTCGATCAGTTTTCCAATGCCATTCTGACCACGGACACGCACAAGAAGATCGCCACTCAATCCATCACGCACAACGGGACCGAGATCATGCTGGCCGGAGTAGCCAAAGGCGCGGGCATGATCCATCCCAATATGGCGACCATGCTGGTGTTCCTGTTCAGCGATGTCGCCGCCGGCCCGGGTGAGCTGCATAAGTGTCTGAAGGCGGCGGCAGACCAGAGCTTCAACAATATCTCCATCGACGGCGATACTTCCACCAACGATACGGCGCTGCTGCTGGCCAGCGGCAAGAGCGGCGTGCATTTAAAATCCATCGCCCGGGAATTCCAGGCTGCGCTGACCAAGGTTTGCCGGTCGCTGGCGGCGCAGATCGTCGCCGACGGCGAAGGGGTGAAGCATGTGGTCCGGCTGAATATAGAGCAGGCGCGCTCCCGCTTCGAGGCCCGGAAGATTGCCCGCGCCATCGCGAATTCTCCGCTGGTCAAGACGGCCTGGGCCGGCGCCGATCCCAACTGGGGACGCATGCTGGCCGCTGTCGGGTATTCGGGGGTACAGATCAATCAGGAGCGCATCAACATATACCTGGGCGAGCAGCAGATCTGCCGGCATGGAGCGGCCTGCCCTTTCGATCACGATCGCGCGCATGCTTACATGTCGGAACCGGTCTATGAAGTCCGGATCGTCCTGGGCGCGGGAAGCGCGAGCCTGGAGTTTCTCTCCTGCGACCTGACGGCGGAATATGTGCGGATCAACGCGGATTACTCAACCTAGCACTCAGCAATCAGCTCAGCTTTTCCGAAGTCCCAAGCGCGAGCGAGAGGCCCTATTCATAATCAGAAATCTTTCGGAAGAGTGTTGTTAACGGAAGTTGAAAGTGGAGAATACCGCGGAGCGTAAGAGAGGACTGGGGCGGGAATAGAACCACAACAGTGAATTAGAAGTACAGGTAAATGGGGAACAGCAACACAGGCCATGACAAATCTGGCTTTTACCCATGTGATACTATGACACGCTCTGTTAGTTGCTAGGAGATCAGCATGCGTTTAACAAGAAGACATCTTGTAAGAAGCTTTTCGTTCTTGCCCTTGGCCTGGAGTGCTTTTCTATTTGGCGAACCAGACCGAACCAACAACACTGAACCACCAACCGTTCAAGCAGCACTTGAACCAGGCGACTGGGTTGAAGGTACGCCGAAGTGGTGGTGGAAGTATGTATTCCCTACACCTGACACGTTGTGGCGCGCGGTATCGCAGGCTGCCGTGCTGGGACCGCGTCCGGAACCGTGGCGGCAGCAGACTGGCGCTATTCTCCAGGCCGCGGTGATGCTCCAGGCCTCTGCGGCAGTAAAAGATCGGTCGGCTGCTGCAAAACTGAAGGGCGAGGCGATCAACAACATCAACGGAGCCGTGAAGGAACTGGAGTCACGGAAACCGGCGAGATAGCGAGGAACGAATCATGACAAAGCATGACGAAATAAACGAAGCAGTCGCAACCGCTGTCCAGCCTAATGAAGGCGACTGGGTGACCGGCGCACCGAAATGGTGGTGGAAATATGTATTTCCAACACCTGATAACTTCTGGAGTACGGTGCTACAAAGAATCTCGGACCCTGAGCCAGCTCCTTGGCGGAAGCAAGTGGGGGAGCTTCTGCAAGGCGTTGAGATGCTTCGAGCTGCCGCCAAAGCCGGAGATCGAGGCATCGCAGAGAGGTTACACAGCGAAGCTATAGCTACGATCAAGCAAGCAGCAGGGGCTGTACAAAAAGCAAACGCAGGATAGACGTGTGGGACGAACCGGCAGAAAAACTATGATAGGCCGCTCTGGACGAGTGGCCTATGTTTCCTACTCGATGCCGTATTCCTATTCCCCCTGCCCGGCCCAAATCTGAACATGTAGTGTTAGTGTTAAAACCATCATCGACTGTCAATCAAAAACTGGCCCTTCGATCCAGCAGAATGCGAAGGGTTGTGGCTCCGCAAATGGCCTCGCTCCGCTCGGTATTTCACATAAAGCTGCTGTTTGCCGCGCTTTGCCGCTTTGCGTACTGTTCTCTGAATCGGTATTTTAGAGACAGATGCCACAGACCCTAGCCGAATATCCGCAGCTGCACCGGGCCCGGAAGAGCGAGATCGCCTATGTCTACCGCCGCGGCTTCCGCACGCTGCGGTGGACATACCGGGAGCTCGCCGAGCTGGCGTGCCGCTTTGCCCGCGAGCTGGAGGCCAGAAACATTGGCCTGGGCGACCGGGTGATGCTGTGGGGCGAGAACTCGGCGGAATGGATCGGCGCCTTTTTTGGCTGCATGTTGCGCGGGGCCGTGGCCGTGCCCATGGACAGAATCGCCGCAGCCGATTTCGCGCAGCGGGTTGCGTCCGACGTGGAGGCGAAGCTGGTGGTTTGCTCGACCGCGCTAGTCCCCCATGTCGCCGGCCGCGCCTATCTTGAGCTTGAGAATCTAAGTACCGCGATTGCCCAACATTCGGGCGAACCTTATGTGCCAACCGGAGTCAAGCGGGAGGATGCAGCGCAGATTGTCTTCACCTCCGGCACCACCGCGGAGCCGCGCGGCGTGGTGCTTACGCACGGTAATATTCTGGCCAGTGTTGATCCCATTGAACGCGAGTTTCCCAAGTACCGCCGGTCAGAGAGCCTGTTTCATCCCATACGTTTTCTTGAGCTGCTGCCGCTCAGCCACGTCTTCGGCCAATTCATGGGGATGTTCATCCCCACGCTGATCGGCGGCACCGTGCATTTCCAGGACAGCTTCAAACCGACCGACATTGTCGCCACCATCAAGCGGGAGCGGATCTCCGTGCTGGTGGCGGTGCCGCGCGTGGTGGAGTCGCTGAAGAACAAAGTTCGCGATGACCTGGGGGCATTGATCGAAAAAAACTGGGAGCGCGCCGAGAAAGAGCACTTCCTCCTGCGCTGGTGGCGCTTTCGCCAGGTCCGGCGGCGCTTTGGCTGGAAGTTCTGGGCCATCATCTCCGGCGGCGCGGCGCTGGACCAGAATACGGAAGAATTCTGGCGAAGGCTGGGTTACGTGGTGGTGCAAGGCTATGGGCTCACCGAGACCAGCTCGCTGATCAGCCTGAACCATCCGTTCAAAGTTGGCCGCAGGTCGATCGGCAAAGTGCTGCCCGGCCGCGAGATGAAGCTTGACGCCGAAACCGGGGAGATCCTGGTGCGAGGAGAAAACGTGGCGCGGCAGTACTGGCAGGGGAAAGAGTTGAAGCCTGTCACGGGCGCGGAAGGCTGGTTTCGCACCGGCGATCTTGGCGCGATGGACGAAGAGGGCAATCTCTATTTCAAGGGCCGCAGCAAGAATGTGATCGTCACGCCGGCGGGCTTGAAAGTCTATCCGGAGGACCTGGAGCAGGCGCTGCGCAAGCAGCCACAGGTGCGCGACTGCGTGGTGGTGGGCGTGGCCCAAGGGGGCAATGCGGAGGCATGCGCCGTTCTGCTGTTGAACAACGGCGATTCCGGCAAGACGGCAATCAGCAACGCAAATCAGTCTTTGGCGGACTTCCAAAAGATACGCAGCTGGTTTGTCTGGCCGGACGACGACTTTCCCCGCACATCGACACAAAAACCAAAGCTGGAGGTGATCCGCCGGGCGGCAGAAGCCCAGATCACCGGAGCGCAGGTATCCGGAGCGCAGATCAATGGCAAATCGGAGGGCGCAGCTCCCGCGACACGCAACAGTGTGCCTGCTGGAACGCTGGAGGAGTTGGTGGAAAACATCGCAGGGCGCCATGTGGAACTGAAGCCAGAAGCGCACCTGGAAAACGACCTGAACATGAGCTCTCTGGACCGGGTGGAACTGATGTCGGCGATTGAAAACCGCTATCAGATCGATCTGGGCGACCGCGAATTCTCAAAGATCAATACGGTGGCCGATCTGGAAAATCTGCTGAAGAAAACTACGCCGCAGGCCAAGAAGAAAGAAGACTACCCTTACTCCCGCTGGGCGCAGAACTGGCTGGTCCGCTGGATTCGCGTACTGGTCTACCATGCGGTAACCCTGCCTTACATTATGGTCATGGCGCGGCCCAGAGTGACCGGCCGCGAGCGGCTGAAAGGTTTCCTCGGGCCGGCGCTGATCATCTCCAACCACATTGCTCAGATCGATATCGGGTTCCTGATGGCGGCGCTGCCCATGCGTTTGCGCAACCGCCTGGGCGTGGCCATGCAAGGGGAACAACTGCGGAGCATGCGCCATCCGCCGAAGGAATGGTTTTTTGTGAAACGCTGGTGGGAGCAGCTGCAGTACGCGCTGATCGCGGCATTCTTTAACGTTTTCTCGCTGCCGCAGCGGGCAAAATACCGGGAGAGCTTTCGCTTTGCCGGCGAATTGGCCGACAACGGCTACAGCGTGGTGATCTTTCCTGAAGGCAGGCGCACAGAAACCGGAGAGATGGCCCCCTTCCGCAGCGGCATTGGATTGCTGGCCACGCAGCTTAACCTTCCTATTATTCCGATGCGCATCGATGGGTTGTTCCCATTCAAGATCGCCAAGAAACACTACGCACCGCCGCACGCGGTGCAGGTGAAGATTGGCGATCCGGTGAAGTTCGAGCCAACGGACGATCCCGAGGAGATTGCTAAGGAGTTACAGAGAATTGTGGCGAACCTCTGATTCCCTTGTGCAGGAAGACAAACCTTACCGCGGATGACACGGATCAGGCGCTGATTCGCCACATACACTCGAAAGATTATTTTAGACTGAAGGGCCGGAGAGACCGTATGCTAGTTTATGGTTCAACATCCCTGTACGCGAGATAGCGTCCGCGAGGCTGGGTTGCACGTCGAGCGACAGGTTACGGGCGCAGCATAAACTAATCGACCGCGACACACTCAAGCGGGTTGGAGCGGAGCGACAAAAGCAATGATCCATACCGGCCGCCATTTTCTACAGATCCCAGGGCCCACCAACGTTCCTGACCGCATTTTGCGCGCGATGGACCGGCCGGTCATCGACCATCGCGGGCCGGAGTTTGCGAAGTTGGGTGCGGAGGCGCTAGAAGGTTTGAAGTCAATCTTCAAGACGCAGAGTCCTGTGGTCATCTACCCCAGTTCAGGTTCAGGCGCGTGGGAAGCGGCGATTGTGAACACGCTTTCGCCGGGAGACCACGTGTTGATGTTTGAAACTGGGCATTTCTCCAATTTGTGGCGCGATATTGCTCTGCGGCATGGGCTGCAGGTGGATTACATTCCCGGGAACTGGCGCAGAGGAGCGCGGCCGGAGCACGCAGAACAGAGGCTCACGGAAGACAAGCAGCACGCGATCCAGGCGCTGATGGTGGTACACAATGAAACTTCCACCGGCGCCACCAGCAGGATCGCCGAGATTCGGCAAGCCATGGACCGGGCGCACCACCCCGCGCTGTTGATAGTGGATACCATCTCGTCGCTCGCGTCAATCGACTACCGGCACGACGAATGGGGTGTGGATGTAACCGTAGGCGGCTCACAAAAAGGGTTGATGCTTCCGCCGGGGCTGAGCTTCAATGCGATTTCAGAAAAAGCGCTGGCCGCGAACAAGACTGCCCGGATGTCGCGCTATTACTGGGATTGGCAGGAGATGCTGAAACCGAATCGTGCCGGGTTCTTCCCTTACACACCGGCGACGAATTTGCTTTGGGGGCTGCGCGAAGCCTTGCTGATGCTGCATGAGGAAGGGCTCGAGAACGTCTTCCGCCGCCATGATCGACATGCCGAGGCCACGCGCGCGGCGGTGGAGGCGTGGGGTCTGGAAGTCTGGTGTGAAGAGCCTAGAGAATATTCCAGTTCGCTCACCGCGGTGCTGATGCCGCAGGGCCACGACGCCGACCGGCTGCGCGAGATCATTCTGGAAAATTTTGATATGTCCCTGGGAACGGGACTCTCGAAACTGGCAGGCAAAGTCTTTCGCATCGGACACCTGGGCCACTTCAACGATCTCATGCTCGCGGGCACGTTAAGCGGCGTGGAGATGGGGCTGCGCCTGGCAGAAGTTCCGCACAAGCCCGGCGGAATCACTGCCGCACTCGATCGCCTGGCACAGGGACGCCAGCGCGAGGCCACGGCCGCACCGGCTCCAACAGGCGCCGCGCGCTGACGTTGCACATTGTGCACCCGGAATACACGCTGGAAGCGAAGAATTAGTGCAGCTTAACGTTGCTCGTCTTTCAAGTTGCGGAAAGCTGCACGGTGCTCGCGAATGAGACGGTCCAGACGGGCTTGCAGGACGCTGACAGAATCGAAGAGAGTCTGAATGCCGCCGGACTCCCAGGTTAGGTCCTGGTGCTCCAGGTCGATGGACATGTCGCGGATCATCTGCGCGAAACGGCGAATCCTCTCCGCCGCCAGAAACGACGCCAGGAGTTCTTTTCGTCCGTGCTGGGCGTTGTGCAGTTCGCCCGCGGTCCAAGCCGCCATGCGGATTTCGTCGACAGCGTGGCGGAAATCTTGCAAGGCCGCGGCGTCAGAAATAGCATCCGACTTCAAGTCATGCTCAAGCGCCCGCAGCTCTGTGGTGAGGTTGCGCAACCGGGAAGCGATCTGGAACCCTTTGTCTGCCATGCTGGCTCACACCTATTTTGATGCGTGGGAGCTCCGGAATGCAGCATGTTTTGGGCAGGAACATGGCCAACGGTGGTTCGCTGTCACCGGTCGGGGCATGGATTACCCTTAAGTAACCAGGCTTGACAAGGCAGGTTGCGACCCCGCAAAAAACCCAGCGCGAGTCCAGGCTTCCGCCGTGCTGGGCTATTTCTTTTTGCCGTTTTTGGCGGGCGTGCCCGGAATGACGGCAATGGCCTCAACTTCAAGCAAGTAGTCGTCCTGGACAAGCGCCGCAACGCCTACCAGCGTGCTGGCCGGCGGCTTGTCCTTATTCACGTAGGCCAGGCGCACCTCGCGCAAGGTGGGGAGGTATTCCGGCTTATATCCCTTGACGTACCAGGTGATCTTGACCACGTCATCAAAGGTGGCGCCGGCTGACGATAAGGCCGTTTTCAGGTTCTCAAAAACCTGCGTGGCCTGGGCTTTGAGATCGTCTTTGCCGACGAGTTTGCCCTGCTTGTCATTTGCTACCTGGCCGGCGATGAAAACGAGCCTTCCTGGTTGGGCCACCACGACGTGTGTATAGCCGGTGGCGGGTGCAAGGCCATCGGGTTTGAGGAATTCAGTCTGGGCGGCAAGAGAAACGGAAGCGATACAGCCAACGAATATTGCAGCGAGGATTTTCATATGCCGTTGGATTATGGGCCGCCAGAACGAGATTCTCTTTTTGCAGGAGGCACATCAACGAGCCCTGGCTTTCCGGCCTGACCGCGCCGCCGGCTTCCGAGTGCGCCCGGAGGAAATGGTTTTCTCTGCCTTCCGAATACCTGTGGGCCTTGCGCCTTCGGCAAAAGGCTGGCCGAGCTTTTCCAGCGGAGGCAGCTTCTGCCTGAGCTTGAGCACGGGATCGAAAAGGTCTCCCATTTTTTCTACTCGCTGCAGGACCTCGTCCGAAGTAAAGACCAGCAGCTCGGGGTCTTTCTTCGCTAAACAATTTTCCACTTCCTGCCAGGTGACGGGCGTGGAAACCGTAGGCTTTTCCCGCGCGCGCAAAGAATAGACGCTGACCGTGGTCTTGAAATCGTCGTTCTGGCTCCAATCGACAAAGATCTTGTTCACGCGCAGGGACTTCTTCATGTCAGAAACCACCTCGCCGGGATGGCGCTTTTCCAGCAGTTGAGCTATCGCTTTGGCAAAGGGCTTGGTCTGCTCGTAGGTCACTGCGGTGTTCAAAGGAACGTAAACCTGGAGCCCCTTGGAGCCGGAAGTCTTGGCAAAAGCCTGCAATCCGAGCTGCTCAAAAATAGCGCGAATCCAGATTCCTACCTGGCAGCACTGCACGATGTCGGCCGGAGCGCCGGGATCAAGATCAAAGGCGATCACCGTAGGGCGCTGGGTTTCAGGGGCGCGCGCAAGCCAGGTATGGAGTTCGAGATCGGCCAGGTTGGCCAGCCAGACCAGGGTGGGCAGATCCGCGACAACGCAATAATCCATAAAGCGGTGGTTGCCCTCGCTCCAAACTTTTGCCGTTTTCATCCAGGACGGGCGGTATTTGGGACAGTTCTTCTCGTAAAAATGCATTCCATCCACGCCGTTGGGATAGCGCTTGAGCGTGAGCGGGCGGCCGTCAAGGTGAGGCAGGAGCGCCGGAGCGATACGCATGTAGTAATCGATCACCTGGCCCTTGGTAAATCCGGCTTTGGGATAGAGGACTTTTTCCAGGTTGGATAACTTGATCTCCCGGCCCTCGACCTCGATCAACGATTCTTTGCTGGTCATGCTGGCTCCTCAAGCACGCACAAAAGACAACTTGCATATTAGATGCGCAGCCTGGCGAAGAGCGTCCCCGGGCCAAGCCGGCGCAACATGCATTTTTCAGTGTAGTTCAACAACGTGACAGCGCGATCGGCCATCTAACTCGGGGATGTCAGACGGGCAGGAAAAGGCGTTGCCGGTGAGTTCGTCACAACCTCCGGCCTTTTGCAAGCAACAGGAATCGCTGTTTCGCGAGGTGATCCAGTTACTGGAGCAGAACCGCGTGCCGTTTGTGATTTCCGGCGCCTTCGCCCTCCATGAGCATACCGGAATCTGGCGCGACACCAAGGACCTGGACCTGTTCCTGCCTTCACAGGAGGTGGGACGCACCCTCAGGCTGCTGGAAAAGGACGGGTTTGAAACCGAGATCCTGGATGCTGTGTGGCTGGCCAAGGCCAAACGCGATGGATTCTTCGTTGACCTGATCACCGGCATGAGCAACGCCGTGGTGCGGGTGGATTATTCATGGGTAAGGCATGCCAGCCGGGCCCATGTTTTTGGGATGTCCGTGCGCGTGCTGGCGCCGGAAGAGCTGATCGCTTCCAAGATTTTTGTCACGCGGCGGGAACGCTTTGACGGGGCCGATATCTGCCACGTGATTTACGGCACCCGCGGCAAGTTTGACTGGCAGCGCCTGATGAGCCTGATCGGCGAGCACTGGGAGATGCTGTTCTGGTGCCTGGTGCTCTACCATTACATCTATCCGGCGAATACCGATTATGTGCCGGCAGAAATATGGACGGAATTGATGCATCGCTTCCGAGTGGAACTTGCGCACCCTAACAAGGGCGTCGATTTCCGGGGAAGCCTGATCGACGACAAGATGTTCGCCATCGACGTGGCGGAATGGGGGAAGCGCGACATCCTGGAGGAGCATCGCACCAAGGCCGAGTTGATCTACCGGCAAACGGAGGAGGCGGCGTAAACGAAGGTTGCATCCGGGCGCCTGGGAATCCAGCTTATGAGAATCGCCGCCACAGCCGATCTTCACTTCACGCCGCAGAGCTATGACCGCATCCGCGACCCGCTGGCGCGGGTACGGGACGAAGCCGACGTGCTGGTGATTGCCGGCGACCTGACCAACTACGGCAAGCCGGAAGAAATGCATTCGCTCCTGAATGGACTGGTGCGGCTGCGCATTCCCATCGTGGCGATCCTGGGCAACCACGATTACGAAAGCGGCCAGGAACAAGAGTTGATCAAGATGATGACCACCGAAGGCATCAAGGTCCTGGATGGCAGCAGCTACGAGCGCGATGGCGTGGGCTTTGCCGGCACCAAGGGTTTTCCCGGCGGCTTTGGCAAGGGCATGCTGACGGCCTTCGGCGAAAAAGAGGTCAAGGCGTTTGTGCAGGCAGGACTGGACGAGACGCTGAAACTCGAGCGCGCGCTCACCATGCTGCGCACGCCGAAGATCGTGATTGTGACCCACTATGCGCCGATTTGCGAAACGGTGGAGGGAGAACGACAGGAAATTTATCCCTATCTAGGCAGCTCCCGGTTCGCCGAAGTGATTGACCGCCATCAGGCCGTGGTCGCATTCCACGGCCACGCACATCATGGCAAGCTCGAGGGCAAAACCCTGGGCGGAGTGCCGGTGCACAATGTGGCGCTGTCACTGCTGATGGCGCAGGACCCGCCGCGCGCGTACCGCGTGGTTGAGGTGTGAATTGCCGCTGAGCTGCGTGTTCGCCGCAGATTTACGCAGATAAGCGTAGATAAAGACCTGGCCGCGAATTTGCGCGAATGAACACGAATTTCAAAGCCGGTTCGAATCAAGTTCTGGTTCGCGTTTTCGCGTTGATTCGCGGCTCAACCTGACCTGCCTACCAGGATGCAGGGGTGCGGTGATTCTTCTCCGCCACTGTTATTCTTGTGTGAAAATCCGCGTGACTCTTCTGCCCCCTAACTGTCTCAAGAATATAATGAAAGACTTCGACCGTTAGCAAAAAAATTGCGCGACATACGCGCCAGACAATAACCGTAATCAAAAAGGAGGCAAGAGCATGAAGAACATCGTTTTGGTTCATGGCGGTTTTGTGGACGGCTCGGGCTGGGAAGGTGTATACAAAATCCTAAAAAAGAACGGTTACAACGTCAGCATCGTTCAGAATCCTACGATATCCCTGAAGGATGACGTTGCTGTTACCAAACGCACGCTTGAAGCCCAAGACGGGCCAGCCATTCTTGTCGGCCACTCCTATGGCGGAGCAGTCATTACAGAAGCGGGCACGCATCCCAAAGTGGCGGGGCTCGTCTACATCACCGCATTTGCACCGGACAAGGGCGAATCTGTCGCTTCACTGATCAAAGATCCACCACCCGGCGCACCAGTGCCGCCGATACTCCCCCCACAGGAAGGTTATTTATTCCTCGACAAAACCAAGTTTCCCGCTTCGTTCGCCGCTGACGTGGACCCGGAAGAAGCCGCGTTCATGGCAGACTCACAAGTTCCGTGGGGCGTGGAAGCTCTCAGCGGCACAATCACCGAGCCGGCGTGGAAGGCCAAGCCTAGCTGGTACCTGGTGGTTACCGAGGACAAGATGATTCCGTCCGCCGCCCAACGCGCCATGGCCAAACGCACGGGCGCTGCGGTTGTCGAAGTCAAAGGCAGCCATGCGATCTATGTGTCGCAGCCGGCCGCCGTCGCAGACCTTATCGAACAGGCCGCGAACGGCGTGCAAGCTGCGGTAGCGTAGAAAAACCCTGGGAGTTGCCTTCAACGCGAGCAAGCACGCTATTCAAGTTGCAAACGTAACATCCAGTGCTTCGGGCGCTCAATTTTGGCCGTCACCTGTTGGGCGCCAAGCACTGATTTTATCTCTGCTACTATTATTCCGAGTGAAATCCACAGGTTCCAACGTAGTGCGCATTGAAGCGGAAGCGCTGCGCGAGCTGGCGGACCGCATCGACGGGCCGATGGCGCAGGATTTTGAACGGGCGGTGGAGTGCCTGCACTCCTGCGGCGGGCGCGTGGTGGTCACCGGAATGGGCAAGAGCGGGATCATCGCGCGCAAGGTCGCTGCCACGCTCAGCTCCACGGGCACGCCGGCGCTCTACCTCCATCCCGCGGAGGCAGTACACGGCGATCTGGGCATGGTAGTGCCGGGAGATGTGGTGCTGGCCCTCTCGTCGAGCGGAGAGACGGAAGAGATCCTGCAATTGCTGGTGACGATCCGGCGGATTGGCAGCAAGCTGATTACGATCACCGGCGATAAGCTCTACTCTTCAAATACAGGGAATTCTGGAAATTCAAACAAACGGTCCACGCTGGCCCAGGCGGCGGACATTGCACTCGATTGCTCGATCGACCAGGAAGCCTGCTCGCTGGGGCTGGCGCCGACGGCGTCAACGACCGCCATGCTGGCCCTGGGCGACGCGCTGGCGGTAGCGCTCTCAGAAAAACGCGGCTTCAAAGAAGAGGATTTTGCGCATCTGCATCCTGGCGGCAAGCTGGGCAAGAAACTGGCGCGGGTGGCGCAACTGATGCACAGCGGCGACGCGGTGCCGCGCGTGGAACGCGCCACCAAGATGGTAGACGTGTTCTATGAGATGTCGCGCAAAGGGTTGGGCATCACCACGGTGGTGGAGAACAACAGGCTGCTGGGCGTGATCAGCGACGGCGACCTGCGCCGGTTGCTGGAGAAGCGCAAAGACGTACTGAACATGACCGCGGGCGACTGCCTCACCGCAAATCCAAAAACTATTTTGCCGGGGGAATTCGCCGTGACTGCACTCCATATCATGGAAGAAAAAAAAATCACGTCACTGGTAGTGACCGGTGCGGACGGCACGGTGGAGGGCATCATTCATCTGCATGATCTGTGGGGAACGCAGATGGTGTGAAACAGCCGCTAGTACTTAGTATTTAGTACTTAGTGTTGGGAATTGATTGAATAAACACCGCAGCCCAGCTAAATACTAAATACTAAATACTAATGACCGATTCCACCGATCGCGCTAAGAAAATCAAAGTCGTATTATTTGACGTTGACGGCGTCCTGACCGACGGCTCCATCTGGCTCTTCCCTGCTCCGGCTGCGGGCCCGCGCAGCACGGACGCGCACGCGCAGAAGCACGCCGACGCGCCGGGATTCGGGATCATCAGCCAGAACATGATCGAGGCCAAAGGCTTCAACGCACATGACGGCACAGCTATTTCGCTGGCAAGACTGGGCGGCCTGAAGACCGGGATGGTGACCAAACGCATTTCGGAAACGGTGGCCTTGCGTGCGCGCGATTTGAAGATCGATTTTCTCTATCAGGGAGCGCAGAACAAATCAGAGATTCTGGACAAAATCCTGGCCGAGAGCGGTTTTCGCGAGGAACAAATCGCGTATGTGGGCGATGACGTAATCGATTTGCCGATCATGCGCCGCTGCGGGCTGGCGATCGCTGTGGCCAATGCTCGCCCGCAGGTGAAGGCGATCGCGCATCATGAGACGGATTCCAGCGGCGGTCACGGCGCAGCCCGCGACGCAGTGGAGTACATCCTTCAGGCGCAGGGCACACTAGATCGGGTGATTGATGCGTATATTCATGCCAGGACGTCGATCCGGGAGCAATGAGAATCGCCGTGATCGGAAAACAAAGGCTTACCACGGATCGACGCAGATGAACGCGGATCAGGAAAGTCAAAGATCTCACCACTGATGACACTGATCAGGAATTGCTGAAATCGTCGAACACATCGTGGCGAACAAGCAGGGGCGAGGCCGGGCACGGGACGAGCGGCTCGGCACACAAGTTGGCCGAGCCGCGTGCAGTAAGTGCCGAAGAGTGCTAAGTCGAGATGGACCTGAAGCGGTGTGGAGCGAAGCGACAAGTGACAGATCCTTCGCTGCGCTCAGGATTTCAGCAGGAGGCTCCCGCTTGCACCCCATCACGCGAAAACCGCGCATGCCGGGGACCCGCTTCGCTCACGCCTCCTGAACGCCTCAAAATAAATAACCCACCGGTTTCCCTGCCAAGGCGCTTGCGCGTCAAACCGGTGGGTCTTTTTTTCGTTCGCTGCCAGGTACTGCAGCTACATACTTTAGAAGCAGCATCTCGGAAATCAGTTGCCGAGGGCGCGAGAAAATTGCCGCGATCATCCGGCTCGAAGATTGCCAGACTCGAGTCGCTAGACCAGTTTCAGAGTTACCGTAAACGCTCGGAGAAAAACCTCAGGGGCAAGCCCTGTGATTATTGCATCATAACCACAGGCCTAAAATATCTACTCCACCCTGGAATGGTCTACATTTTCGCTGAAAATGGTCTTAGCCTCAGCCCCAACACCGTCAGTTCGAATCGGACGGAGGCGGCTTGAGCGAGCGAACAAAGACCACGAAATCCGGGTCTTTGCGCAGGGCGGCGAACTCATTGTCATGCAGCGCGCTCTTGATGGGATAGCCTTCCTCATTGGCCTTGCTCAGGTAGAAGCGGCAATGCTCCTGGTCACCATGCTGGCCGTACATCTGGGCCATGACGTAGTGAAAGTGGCCAATATCGTTGGAGGTGATCAGATTCACTGAAACGCCGCCGGAGGGCTGGCGCTCAAAGACACCCGGATCAAGCTGCATGGCGCGGGTGTACTCCCGGCTGGCGGCATCGAAATCTTTTTGCCCGAAATAAGCCGTGCCCAGGTTCTTGTGAAAACTGGCGTTGTCTTCATTCAGCTTGATGGCCTTCTTGTATTCCCTGACCGCGGAGCCATACTTTCTGCTGTTGTAATAGAGAGCGCCCAAATTGTTGTGCGCCTCAGGATAATCCTTGTCCTGCCGAATGGCGCGCTCGTATTCCTTTCTCGCCTCGGAATCGCGACGCAAGAGGAACAAGCTGATGCCGGTCTTATTGTGAAGGATCGCGGTTTCAGATTTCTTCATGGCCGCGCGGTAGTAGTCGATGGAATCCAGATAGGCTTTTTGTCCGCGCAGGACGTCACCCTGCCGTTCCAGCTCCGCCGCGGTAGCATTTTCGGGGGGCGGCGGCACGCGTAGTGGAGAAGGGGAATCGGCGGCGGCAGGCTCCTGGGCGCACAGCGGCAAGGCAAGCGCCAGTAGCCCGATGATCATTAACAAGCGACTGAAGCGACCGATCGTAGCGAACCCCATCAAAGAGTACCCCATGGTAGGCCTCCTTAGTGCGGCCTGTCCTTGCCCGGACTGGGGGTGGCCGCAGGCTTGATTTGCTTATTATCGTCTTTATTCTCGTCTTTGGAACCACCAAAAAGACGGCCCCAAAAGCCTTTTTTCTTCTTATCTGTTTCCTGAGGCGGCTGCGCCGGGTCCTGTACGCTCACCGACGCTTGCCCCGGGCGTTGTCCCGAACGTTGCTCCGAACCAGGGGCAGCACTCCCGCTTACTGCATTAGACGCCGAAGGGGTAGGAGTTGGCTTGGGCTCAATGCCAAAAATTCTTTGGAAAACGTTGCCGTGGGCTGACTGCTCGCAGGTTTGGGTCGGCTGGGTGCCGTCGATAAAAGCCGTCGTGTAGTCATCCGGGCATGCAGGAGTGGCGATCTGGTTGGTGGTGCGATCCAGGGTCAACTCCACCACGCCCTGGGGCGGGGTAAACGGTTTGATATCAGAGTAATTGGGCAGGTCCACGGCCCTTTTCATGAACTCTGTCCAGATCGGAAGCGCGATGGCGGAGCCGCTCAGGTGGATGTCACTATAGTCGTCATATCCCACCCAAACAATGCAGAGCAGATTGGAGGTAAAACCGGCAAACCAGCCATCGTGCGAGGTGCCGGTCTTTCCGGCCGCCGGAGCCAGGAACTTGCGCGCTCGAACTCCCGCCGGACCGGCTGCCGTTCCGTTGTTGATCACGCCTTGAAGCATGTCCGTAATGACGTAGGCCACGCGGGGATCGAGCACCTGGGTTTTCTGCGGCTGGAAATTATCGACAATGTCGCCATTGGCGTCGCGAACCGAACGGACCATGATCGGCGTAATGCGCTGGCCGTTATTGGTGAAGATGGTATAGGCGGCGGCCATATCCATCGGTGTGGCGTCATAGGACCCCAGAGCCATGGCAGGCGTGGCCCTGACGGAAGAGATCCCCGCGACTTTGGCCAGGCTTGCCACCTTGTCATATCCGACCATCTCGGCAACTTTGACGGTGGCGTTGTTCAGAGAATGCGCCAGAGCGAACTGGGCCGTGACCTGGCCGTGGTATTCCTCTTTGTAATTGCGCGGGGTGTAGATATCGTCGCCATTGATGAAAGCCGTGGGAGAGTCGTCAACCAGACTGGCTGGAGTGAAGATTGGCTGCTCGTTGGTCACGGCGTTGTTGATGGCGGCCGCGTAAACGAATGGCTTGAAGATCGAGCCCGTGGGCCTCTTGGCCACAGCATGGTTTAACTGGCTGAAACCGTAATTCCGGCCACCAACCAGTGCCAGCACCTCTCCGGTGTGAGGATCGAGCGCAACCAGCGCCACCTGCGGGTCGGGACCGGGCATCAGTTTGGTCTCAAATTTGTTCTTGCCGACTTTCACCCTTTTGGTGCGCAGCTTGTTCACCTGCGCGTCCACTTCTTTCAGCCCGAGAACGACGGCCTGCGCCGCCGCCTGCTGCAATGCGGGATCGAGGGTGGTATAGATGCGAAAGCCGTCGGCGTTCAGGTCTTCTTCACCATACTTGCTGACCAGTTGCTCGCGGATGAGATCGACAAAGTAAGGCGCGTCGCTGGCTTCCACGTTTTGCGGGGCCAGCTTGAGCGGTGCAGCCTTGGCGGTATCGGCTTGGGCGCGCGTGATGGTGCCCGTCTCAACCATGGCTTCCAGCACCAGATTCCTTCTCTCCTGCGCCCGCTCAGGATGGCGATAAGGAGAGAGAAAGCTGGGCCGCTGCACCAGACCGGCGAGCAAAGCAGCCTCGGGCAGGGTGATGTCCTTGAGGTCCTTGCCGAAATAGGCCTGTGCAGCTTCACCGAAGCCGGTGATGGTGAACGAGCCGCGCTGCCCCATATCGACCTGGTTGGCATACAGCTCGAAAATCTGCTTCTTGGAGAAACGCTGCTCCAGTTCGATGGAGATCAGGATTTCCGTCAGCTTGCGCTTCAGCTTCTTCTCCGGGGTAAGAAAGAAGCCGCGCGCCACCTGCATGGTGATGGTGGAACCACCCTGCCGGTTTCCGCCCTGGCGCAGATCAACCCAGGCAGCTTGCATCAGCCGCCAATAGTTCACACCGCTGTGATGGAAGAAACGGCGGTCCTCAATGGAGGTCACGGCATCGACCAGGACCTTGGGAACGTCGTCGTATTTCACCAGACGCCGCTTCGAGCGAGCCTGGCCATCAAACAAGCCGGTGACAAGCTGGGGCTCAATTTCGTAACCGGTAAGATCGCCGGCGTCGCCGAGGGAGGTTATCTTCTCCACCCGGCCATCCTTGATGCGGACCACCGCGCCCTCAGCGTTGTAATAAGACTCTTCGCCGGGCTTGATCTCAATGGAGTGCTCCATCACCTTGTAGACGCCGAGCTTCGACTTGCCCTGCTCGCCGACTTCGGTGTAACCGGCATGGCGCAGGTAGTTGGATATCTCCCAAGGATCGGCCTTCTGACCAATGCGGATGTCGCGCGGCTGGGCGTAAATCTTGGCCGTATTGGCGAAGATCGGGCCGCTCATGCGCTTGTCGACGATCTTCTGGTACTTGATGTAGTAGTACGAGAACACGCCGAACATCACGAGTGAAATAATGAGGAAAGCAGCCAACCCGGCACGGAAAAACGGGTTCTTCAGGCTGCCACGGAAGCCTTTGACGCGAGGAATTTTTATTTTAATAGCCATGTTCCAAGTTGGCGGAGTACGCCGTCAGTTCTCTCAGACTACATGGCGGGCCAGAGCGTTACCTGCTGGTGCTGAGAAGTTTTAAGGTCTTGATTATTATATCCGTTTATTCAAAGAATTTGCTGTGAAATCCAAGTCCACCGGATGAACGATCATATCGACATGAATCCGGTATTTGACGCTGATTCCAAGTCCGTCGCGCGTCCGCGTGACCACGACCTGGTCTTCCCTCAGCTTAATGTTTTCGCTGTCAGCTTTCGTGACGACGATCTTCTTAATGTCATCGTCGGTCAGCGTTGTATAGCTGTTTTTGCGCGCGATGTCATCCAGTGCATCCTGGAGCTGGTAGTTGTTGAAATACGGGGGGATCATATTCCAGGCGACGTAAAAACTGCCGACGACGATCAATATCCCAATTAACCCTTTTGCTTTTCCCATAAAACAGCCGCAAATCCCCCTTCAGGACCGCACGAACTGCGTAAAAGTGGTGTCAATGCCGGCGATGTTAGCATCCTGTGATTTGCGTGTCGAGCGGGAAACCACCTCGACTTTCCCTTCCGTAACCTTCTTGCCAATATTGATCCGGTAAGGTATTCCTACTAAATCCGCATCCTTAAATTTGACCCCTGCCCGCTCGTCGCGGTCATCCAGCAGCACGCTAAACCCTGCGCTTTCCAGCTTTTGCGCGATCTCCTCCGCCACCGCCATCACCGCCGTATCCTTCACATTCGTGGGGGTGACGACCACGTCAAACGGGGCAATTTGCGGCGGCAGCCAGAAGCCGTCGGCGTCATTATTCTGCTCGATCGCCGCCGTCAGAATCCGCTCCACGCCGATCCCGTAGCTGCCCATAATCGGGGTGACCTCTTTGCCGTCTTTATCCAGCACGGCCGCGCCCATCGACTTCGTATATCTGTATCCCAGCTTGAAGATGTGGCCAATCTCCATCGCCTTGCCGACCACCAGCGGCTGGCCGCACTTCGGACAGCCTTCACCCGCGGCCACATTGCGCAGGTCAACCCACTCCGTAGGATGGAAGTCGCGCAGCGGCGTTACGTTCTTCAGGTGGTAATTCTCTTTATTCGCGCCCGAAATCAGGTTCTTGCGGCCTTTCAGCGCCGTATCGGCCAGCATCAGCGGCAGCGCCTCCAGGATGATCGCCTGCGTCACGCTGCCAATCTGCGCTCCATGGGCCAGCGCCGGCACCTTCACCGGTCCCAGATACCCGGCAGGCGACATGAATATCCGCTGGATCTCTTCCTCATGCATCGGACGAAACTCTTTGCCGTCCAGCGCCGTAGTGAGCTTAGCTTCGTTCAGAGTGTGGTCGCCGCGCAGCAGCACGATCACCGGCCGCGTCTTCTGCTGCCCCGGATTCTTCTTGTCCGGCTCAACCTGCATCAGCGCCAGCGTCTTGATCTTCTGCGTCGGAGAAACGCCCAGGAACTTCGCCACGTCTTCGATCGTCTTCATTCCCGGCGTGTGGACTTCCTCCGGCTCCTCATCGCCCGGCAGGTCCTGCGCCGGCCCCAATTGCGAAGTCGCTTTTTCCAGGTTCGCGGCATAGCCGCATTTTTCGCAGCCTACCACTATGTCTTCGCCGGCATCGGTCATCGCCATGAACTCATGCGATTGCGACCCGCCCATCGACCCCGAATGCGCCTCCACCACCGCATACTTCAGCCCGCAGCGATCAAAGATCCGCCGGTAGGTCTCATAATGTTTCTGGTAGCTCACATCCAGCCCGGCCTGGTCGATATCGAACGAGTACGAGTCTTTCATCGTGAACTGCCGCACCCGGAGCAGCCCCGACTTCGGCCGCGGCTCGTCCCTGAACTTGTTCTGGATCTGGTACCAGATCTGCGGCAACTGCTTGTAACTGCGCAGCTCTTTCCGCGCGATGTCCGTCATGATCTCTTCATGCGTAAAGCCCAGGCACAGGTCGGCGCCTTTGCGGTCTTTCAGGCGAAACATGTTGTCGCCCATCACCTGCCAGCGTCCGCTCTGCTCCCACAACTCGCGCGGATGGATCGCCGGCAGCAGAAACTCCTGCCCAATCCTGTTCATCTCCTCGCGGACAATGTCAATAATCTTCAGGATCGACCGCTGTCCCAGGAACAGGTACGAATAGATTCCGGCGCCCAGTTGACGTATGTATCCCGACCGGACGAGAAACTTGTGGCTGGCGACCTCGGCGTCCGCCGGGGCCTCGCGTAGCGTGGGAATAAAAAGTTGTGACCAACGATGCATGGATGTCCTTGAGTGGCGTTTAGGTGAATTGATTATTGTAACAATGCGTGGCCGGTTTATCGATTCTGCCCACCCGGCGGAAGCGCGATTGGGTTTATATTATGTCGAGCAAAATGATCTCCGCCCGGCATTTCCCTTCCTTTTGCTGCAAAACACGCACAATTTCTTGAAGTCTTGACTCTCCTGCCGTGATCGATGGAGAATCGGCAGCCGCAACAACAGCATCACATCGCACAAGTCGCTTTGCGCAGGCCAGAGATGCAGCAGCAAAACATTCGCGCTTGGCTTGACGGCAAGCGATAGGAAGATATCTAAGGAAGCACATCCATGATGAAGGAAAAAGTGGAGCCCAAAATCAACCTTATTGAAGACGCGGATGCGACCGGCGAGCTCGCCAAAATCTATGACGAATGCCGCGCCCAGTCGGGCCGGCCGCAGGTGCCGGGAATCCTGAAGTGCTTCAGCCATCGTCCTGATTTCCTGCGCCAGGTAATCGCCTTCAGCAACGGCGTGCATTTTTCTGAAGGCCATCTTGATCGCAAGACAAAAGAGGCGATTGCCACCTATGTGTCGTATCTGAACCGTTGCCCGTATTGAGTGGACTCGCACGGTTACTTCCTGCGTGTTCAGGGAGCCGGGAACAAAATGGTGGCGGCGATCGTGGAGGGCAACCTTGATAATGCCGGATTGTCCGCCAAAGAACGCATGCTGCTTGACTATGTCAGGAAAGTGACGGAAGCCGCTCCGCGCACCACGCCCGCGGACGTGCAACAACTGCGCGATGCGGGCTGGACCGAGCCGCAGATTGCCGAAGCGGTTTACGTCACAGCGATGTTCGCCTTCTTCAACCGGGTAGCTGACGCATTTGGACTCCCGTCGCAAGGCTATCTGGAAATGAGCGCGGCAACCGGGTAAGGACTTGAGCGAAAGGCGCGTATGCGCTATGAAAGACCAAACCGCAAGCGCCGACGCTCCCGATCGTGAATTGCGGTCGTGTGCGAATGGGCCAGATTTCTCGCGGAAAGAAAAAGTAGCAGCCAGAAAAGGCGCATCGCTTTCAAGGTGCGCCCTTTCCGTTTATCTACAATTTGTCGAACACCCCGCCGATGTTACTTTGCGAGATCCTCTGGATGCTCGGTGGACTTGACCTCCTCGGGGGTGTTGTTGCCTGGCCCTTTCTGTTCTGCGGAGACCGTTGCAGCCGGCTCTTCTTTGGCGGCAGGGGCCGCCGCGCCTCCCTGCTCAGGCTTGGGCATGGTAACCACCGTGCCTTTTGTCTCTTTGCTTTGTGGCCCTTTTTGGTCTCCTCCTCCTCCACCGCCTTGACCTCTTTGGTCTCCCTCCTCAGTCTTGGGCAGGGGAACCAGGGAGGGTGCTTTCGCTACCGCCGCCTCCTCGCGCCTGGCGATCAGATTATTCAAGGTGTCGGGGACAAGCCGTTCGGCAAACCCGGCGATGAAGCACCACACCAGCAGCTTGGCATATTCCGTGGCTTTCGTGGAGTCGATAATCCCTCCGCCGGGCATTAGGCCTTTCCCCAGCCAGAGTTGGAGCGCGCTCATGTCGGGGAAAAGCGCTCCCTCGAGCAGGCCCGCTTGAAATACCAGGAAGAGGATTAACGCGCACATTGCGCCGGTGAGAGGCGCCAGGCGCACCGCAAAACGTCCGCTCCACAGCTGGAACATGGTAAGGATGGGGTCCTGCTCGGTGGGGATTTGTTCAATTCGCTGTTGCACGCTCAGGAATCCGCCCAGCGCGCCCATGAACACCACCAAAACGATGGTCGCCGCCAGCGTCTGCCCCAGGTAGAAGGCGGAAAACAAGATCGCCGCGCCGATCACGCTGGAAATTAGCATCTCCCAGGTGATGCTTTTCAGAATGCTGATTCGTGTTCTCTCGCGTTCGGGAGCCATTGCGTAGGCCCAGTGCAGGGCATCCAGCAAGCGGCCTGCGTCAGCTCTCAACTCCTCGATTTTGCCGTTGGGTGGAGCGGCTTGTCGCGATTGCAGATATTGCTCATACGCTTCCGCGCCCACGATTCCGCGGTAGCTGAGACGCAGACCCGGGAGACGCGCCCTCAGCACGTCTTCCGACTGGTGGCAAATCACGTATTTTTCCAGCAGGTAAAGATCTCCCCACCTGAATACAACGGGTTTGCCTTCCTTTGCTTCCTTTTCGTGCGTTTCAATGATTTCCTGTACCTTCTCGGAGAGCTTTCCGTCGGGAGACAGAAGCTTGAATTCGGCAAGGACGTGGTCAAAATAAGCTGGGCCGAAATCCCCGAGGGGCTGGGGGATTTTGGGCAATCTTGAGGCGCCTGCATTTGTCATAATCGTCCTCCAAATGCGGCTTCAGATCTGCTGGCGCCATCCTGCTCGCGACGGACCCCTGGGTGGGAGCTTCGCTGAGCTGAAGCTCTCTAGAAATATTAACTCCGTCACGCAGCCTTAGCAGTAACAATTATCACGGACGTTGGCGGGCCGTTACGATTGAGCGCACCCGGTCCATATACACATAACGACCCTTGGCCGCACCTCGCAAAAACGCAGAAGGTCGCGGCACCGGCGGGTGCGGTGGCGTAAGAGCGAACAGGAACAAAAGGGAACGACGCGGGGAGACGGAGCCTCCCCACTGCGATCAGTCGCGGTCGGGGCGGGAGTCGCGGTCTTTGCGGATCTTTTTCTTGGCCCGTTTGCGCGCCAGGGCCTGCTTCACGCGGCGTTTCTCGCCCGGCTTCAGGTAGTACGAGTGCCGCTTTACTTCCTTGATGATGTCTTCAGTCTGGACTTTACGTTTGAACCGGCGCAGCGCGTTCTCAAGCGGCTCGCCTTCCTGCAATCTGACTTCTGCCAAGCAATCCCTCCGTGCCTAGAAATAACGTGCACCCTTAAGCATACATCACGCGGGCGACAAACGGCGTCCGGCGGGCGCAGCGGCCCGGCTTTTCTGTGGAAGCCTGGGCTTTTCTGCAGGGTGAGCGGCTTTCTGTCCAGGCATTGGGCTTTCAGGCGGGAGGAACCCCACCCTTTTGTTCGAAAACCCATGGGCTTGTGGGACATGTACCCAGGTAACCTGTTTATCGCCTCACGATGCTTTTAAGCCTCTGAACCCCGCGATTTTAGCGGGTTTCATGGCCATTGCTTTTCCTACTAGCTTCCATGATACTTCTGGCCGCAACTTCAGAGCTGTCTTCCGGCCTGCCTACTGTCTTACAGGCGTGAAGTTGTAAAAGACAGACCGTTTTTCAGGGCGCCCCAAAAATCAATCTGTTGGAGAGACCCGATGCGCAAGCCCTCCCTTCGTGCCATGTACATAGCTCTGTCACTTTTCATCTGCCTTTTGTTTGCCACATCCGCTTTTGGTCAAGCTCCAGACCCACAAGCATCCCCAACACCTGATCCTTCGGCGACCCCGGCGCCCGACCCCGGCGCGGCCACCGACGATCCAAACGCGGCAGCGCCAGCAGATCCAACCAACCAGGACCGCATCGATTTAGTCAGCGATACTGACAGCCCTGACCTGCCGGCGTTCTTCAAAGGCTCAATCGATACCGAGCAGTATCTGCGTATGAGAAACGCGCACAATCGCCGCCTGCGCGGACTGATGGACCCGGCATTCCAACTGGAGCGTCGTAACGGCGCGATCTACGTGATGCAAAATCGCGAGCAACAGCTCCAGGACGCCGCCTCCACCGGCAGTGGCGATCCGGCATTTGTCGGCCCGACGGGTCCAAACGCTTCCGCGCCAACGATCCCCGCCAGCCTGCTTGCGCCGTGGACGCCGCTGGGCCCCTCGCCTATTCCCAACGGCCAGACCACCGGAGTGAGCCAGGCCGTGAGCGGCCGCGTGACCGTGATCGCGGTCCATCCGACGAACGAAAACATCGTCTATGTGGGCACGGCGCAGGGCGGACTGTACCGTTCGCTCAACGGCGGAACCAGCTGGACGGCGCTAACGGACAGCGCGCTCTCGCTGGCCATCGGCTCCATCGCTATCGATCCTCTTGACCCGACGACGCTGGTGATCGGCACCGGCGAAGGCAATCTCTCCGCCGACAGCTTCTTCGGCGTCGGCGTTTACGTGATCAAGAACGCTGACACCACGCCCCAGCTTCTTGGCCCGTTCAATAAAGACGGCGCCAACAATGACATTTTCACCGGCCGCGCTATCACGCGCGTGCTGGTCAGCCCCACGGACGACAATATTGTTTTTGTCGCTACCACGTCGGGCATCGGCGGCGTTGGCGCGGATTCGATTCCTTCCGTGATCACTGCCAATCTGCCTTCGCGCGGTCTCTATCGCTCCACGAATTTCATGTCGGCGAGCCCGACGTTCACGAAAATTACCGTGCAGCCCGCGAACGCCGGCAACCGCGGTATTACGGACATCGTTTTTGGCGCCACGCCGAATATTCTGCTGGCCGGCGTGAACGGCTTCAGCACCGGCGGCAATGATGGCGGCATCTGGCGCACCACCAACGCCTTTGATGCCATACCAACTTTCACCAACCAGGTAGTTGTCGGAACAGCAGCGGCGACCATCCAGATCAGGCTGGCTTCAAACACTGTGGGCGGCGTGACGACCATTCTGGCCGCAACCGGTGAAGCCCCGGCAACCACGCCAGCGGCTCCCGGCAATGGCTCGAACTGCGGAGCGCCGGGCTGGGTGCGGCGGTCCACGGATGGCGGCGTTACATTTGGTCTCGGGCTCATCCAGACCAGCGGCTTCTGCAATTCGCAATGCTTCTATGACATGGCACCGGCCATGGATCCCACCAACTCCAACATTATTTATCTCGGCGGTTCGGCGAATGCGGATGTTAATCCTCCGCGCGCTACGTGCCGCAGCAACGTCCTGACGCGGACGCTCGACGGAACCAACTTCACCCGCATCGATACCGGCCTGCATGCCGATACGCACGCTGTCGCCGTGGCTCCGTCCAATCCGAACGTCGTCTACTTCGGCAGCGATGGCGGCGTGTGGCGTTCCTCCAACCAGGGCACAACGTGGTCCAGCATCAACACAACCGGGTTCAACGCGACGCAGTTCGAGAGCATCGCCGTGCATCCTACGGACCGTAATTTCACCATCGGCGGCACGCAGGACAATGGAACGCCGTTCCTCCGTCCTGACGGTACCTGGACACGCGCCGACTTTGGCGACGGCGGCTTTGCTCTGATCGACCAGAGCTCTACCGACACCACGAACGTGACCATGTATCACACCTACTTCAATCAGACCAACAATCTCATCGGCTTTGGACGCGTTCTGACCACCGCCAACGCCCATGACAATGGCTGGGGCTTCCTGGGCTGCAACGGTACGGTCGCCAATAACGGCTTCCGTTGCGCCGATACCGTGCTTTTCTACGCTCCCATGACACTCGGACCGGGAACGCCAAACACGTTGTACTTTGGCACGGACCGCCTGTACCGCTCCGTCAATCGTGGTTCCACCATGACACTGGTCAGTCAGGGCCCGTTCCAGGCGGGCGTTGCCGTCAGCGCCATCGGCATCTCCCCGCAGAATGACAACGTGAGGATTGTCGGCTTGCGCAACGGCGGGATTTTCGCCACCACCACCGGCGCCAACCCGCTCGCTAACGTCAGGAGTGCCTCGATGCCGGCGAAGTACGTTTCGCGCGCCGTCATCGATCCCAACAACCCGAATACGGCCTACGTAACATTCTCCGGATTCGGCATCGCGGGCCAGCAAATCTGGAAGACCACGAACCTCAACGCCAACCCGCCCACCTGGACCAACGCGGCCATCGGCCTGCCCGATGTTCCATTCAACGGCTTCGTCATCGATCCGTTGAATTCCAATATGCTCTATGCGGGCAGTGACATCGGCGTGTTCGTCTCTTCCGATGGCGGCAACACGTGGAACCCGTTCGGCACCGGACTGCCGCGCGTCGCCGTCTTCGATACGGCTTTCCAGGGCCCCAACCGCCTGGTGCGCATCGCCACGCACGGACGCGGCGCATGGGAGATCGCTGCCGCCAAAGCGCAAGCTCTGGTCACGGTCGCCGCTTCGCCCAATCCTTCTACGTATGGCGACAACGTGACCTTCACGGCCACGGTGAGCCCCAACGGTGTGCTGGCCAATCCTTCGGGCACCGTAACATTCACTGATGGATCGCTGACGCTGGGATCCGCCAGCCTGACCGGCAGCGCGCCATTCACGGCTACCTTCACCACTTCCCTGCTCTCGGCGGGAACGCACTCCATTACGGCGACCTTTGGCGGCGACAGCATCTTTGACGTCAGCCCATCCGCGCCCATCAGCGTGCAAGTGAACCCGGCTTCGCTGACGGTCACTGCGGCCAATGCCAGCAAACTCTATGGCCAGGCGAATCCGCCGCTCACCGGCAGCATCGTCGGCATCAAGAATGGTGACAACATCACCGCAACGTACGCCACCACCGCCACGCAGAGCAGTCCGGTGGGAACTTATCCCATCGTGCCCACGCTGGTTGATCCGGATTCCAAGCTGGGCAATTACACCGTCACCAGCGTCAACGGCACGCTTACCATCAACCCCGCGCCGCTGACCATCACGGCCGATGACAAAACCAAGATCCTGAACGCGCCCAACCCCGCATTCACCGCCACCTACAGCGGCTTTGTGCTGGGCGAAGGCCCGGGCGTGCTCAGCGGCACTCTGAGCTGCACGACAACTGCGGTCACCACCAGTCCTGTGGGCGGCTATCCCATCACCTGCTCCGGACAAACCTCAACCAACTACGCCATCACTTACGTAGCCGGAACGCTGCATATCATCTATGCTCCGGATGGCGCGTGCGTGAAAGACAAGGAACCTTCACATCAGGTCTTTCAGCCGATCAGCCCTGACGGCTCCAGCGTCTTCAACGGCAACGGGCCCATCGACGTGAAGTTCCGCGTGTGCGACGCCAACGGCGTCTCGCAATCCACGCCGGGCGTGGTCACCAGCATCCGGCTGACCGACGTAATCCAGGGAACGCTGGATAATTCGGTCGACCTGCCGGTTGATCCCAAACCGGGCACCAACGGCTTTGTCTTCGCTGAAGACCAGCTCTGGCTGTTCCGCATCGATAGCAAGAAACTTGCCAACGGATTTACGTATAGGTTCCGCATTGAACTGAATGACGGTACGCATATCGACTTCCAGTTCGGCAGGAAATAAATCAGGGGGTACGCAAAGAAGGCGCATGCAGCCATGCATGCGCCTTTTTTATTTCAGCCGGGCCGGCGATGGGCGGGGCCATTTACTTCAACGGCGCCGATATCAAATCAACATGCCCATTCTGTGTATCGAAAAAAGTAAATCCTTCATGGCTGGTAAAAGAAACAGCAATGGCGGCGCTGCCAAGGTCCTTGCCCGGCACGTAATAACCAAAGGGCTTTCCCGTGAAGAGGTCCAGCACCAGATAGTCCGCGGTCACGCTCTTCTTCTCTCCCGCTTTCAGCAGCCAGATGGAAGCCAGGTTCTGCGACACGGCAATCTTGACTGCGCTGGCGCTTCCTGGCTTTTGGAACCTGATGCGGCGAACGATCTTGCCGGACTCCGAGATCACCAGCACCTGGCTGGCCTGGAGCAGATAAATATTCCCGTCCGGCCCCACGGTCGCGCCGCCTTCGCTGATCCGCTGGGAGACGCTCTTCAGGTCGACGCTTTCCGCGCTGCTGAACTTCTTCAGCATCTTGCCTGACTCGGCGAACAGGGCCATAAAGCCCTTGCCTCTCAGCTCCGGCTCCGCCTGGCCGCCATAGAATCCCGAAAGAAGAAATGTTCCGCTGTCAAAGGCCACAAAGCTCTCCGTACTCAGTTGCTCCGGCAGGTCCATCGGGATCTTTTCCAGCAGAGTGCCTTTGGAGGAGAACCTGAGCACGTAGAATTTGCCGTCAGTCATCTGGCAAAGAATGGACACCTGACCCGCGGGCGTGACGCTGAACTGACGAAAGACGGCCTTCTGCATGTCTGTGTCGTCCAAGGAGTACAGCGTGGGATCTCCCGAGGAGCGGTCCAGCTTCAACACCACCGGACGCCGGTAGCTGCCTGCGCTGATGTGAAAAAAAAGATTGCCGGCTTTGTCCGACTGGGCCGCTCCATAAAAGCTGAACGGCGGAGCTTCCATGGATTGGGTGGAGCCAATCTGCAAAACCCGGGCGCTGGGGAGCGCGTCCGGCCCCTCGGCGCCGGTAATAAAAGCAAACGTCATTGCCAATGCGGCGATCCACATAATATCTGGACTCCTTCAGTGGATTTACCGGCTTACTTGCCGCTGTTTCAGCTTCGCTTCCAGCCACTGGTTAAAAGCATTCTTGTTGTCGCCACAGGAGGCAATCGCCGGAAGGTTCGTTCCTGTCAGGGTTGGCTTCTTGCGCAAAACAAGAGCTTCCTTAAAGGCCGCGAATTCCACGGATGGAGGCAGTTCGCGGGGGCGCGTGACGCCGGCGAAGCCGCATCCGCCAGGCTCAAAAAGCATGAGCCCGCAACATCCAAACCCAAGGTCTCCGGTATCGTCCTGGCAGTTGCTTCCTACGCCCTCACAGGTGAGCCGGACTACCGAACCGCAATGTCCGCCGCAGGTCTGAAATGTTTGCTTGATGTGGTCACCACACTGGCTAAAAGCAATTGTGGAACCCCAAATGACGAAAACTCCGAGTAACAAACCGAAAAGTTTTTTGTTCATGAGCACCTCTATCTTGCCTGAATAAGGCCGCTAGGAAAGTTCAACTGCGTTGACAAACAAAAATCATTATCGGTCTGCGAGTTTCGATTCGTGCCGAAATTTGCGAAAAGTTTTTTCTAAGACTCCCGAATCGGGTTCCCGTTTTGAAAACTTTTTTGGCGGATTCGGGCGCGAAAAAGCGCATGCAGGAAATGCATGCGCCTTTTTTGGTTTGGTGGTGATGCGGCCTAGCGGTTTTCCGGCTCCTGCTGTTGGAAGTGCGCGGCATTGGCGGTTTCGCCTTCGTTCAGGACCATCATCAACTGGCGGTTGGCCCGCGCGCGAATCCCGCGAAGAACGTGATTCATGGCGGTAAGGCCGGAAGCGCCGAACAGTTGATTGCTCTGGAGCATTTGCAGGTTGTGGATGGCCTTTTCCAGTCCGGCAGTAAACTCAGCAATGGCTTGGTAAACGTGGGACTTGACCGGCGTCAGCCCGGCGGCCTCGTTGTTGGAAGTAAGACGGTTGGGGCTGCGGCGCGCGGATTGGGGTTGTGGTTGCGCCAGGTGGATGGAGCGTTTAACTTTATTCGTAGCCATATTTCCTGCCTCCTGTGCAGGTGGTGTGGTTAGGGCGCGTTCGGTGTTTAGAGCACCGGGCGCTGCCCGATTAAGCAGCTAGCAATTGGCAAATAGCCATTAGCCAAATGGTTGAGGTTATTTTTTCTTTTTAGGTTTGCGAGGCACGGGCGATTTCGCCGGTGCCTTTTGTTTTTCCCGGAGTTTGGAGTAACGGGTTTTCCTGCCGTTGGCGATTTTGGGCAGGAGCTGGCGGAGGGTTTCGATTTGTTCATCGGTCCAAAGGTGAATGGTCATGCCGCCGCTGGTCACCGATTTGGGCGCTCCTATCTTTTTGAGTCGGATGTGCCGGCTTAGCGTTGACATGGCGATACCCAGCTTCCTGGCGGCATCGCGAGTTGAATACGTCTTCATTATCGTTCAATGATCGATATAGATTTGAAAAATGTCAAGAAAAAAATCGCGCTGCTGGGCAATTTGTTGACCCAGCCCCGGCGGGGCGGACGAGCCTAGCCCAGGCGCGGAAGCCCTGGGTAATCGTGGACCAAACAACACAGCGAGCCCCATAGGTGGCGACACACTATCGCCGCGTGCCATTACCACCAAAGAATCTGCGCGATCTTTCCCTCCGGGGTAACGGTAAAGCTGAACCAGCGCGTGGCATTGCCCAGCACGGCCTTGTAGCGCAGAATGCGCCCATCGCCTGTTCTCTCGCTCTCGCCCAGAGTGAAAGACCCGATCTCGCCATCGGCGCAGACCCATGGCCAGACCTCTTTTCCTATGGCTGTTTTCAGGAAGAGCTGCATGGCCGGTGTGAACTGGTTTGGATCGGACTTGCCGGCGCAGAGGCCTACCAGGGTTTTCTTCAGCATCTGGGAGGTGCTGGCATCCGGATCGGCTTCCAAGACTTTCGGTCTGGCCAGTCCGGGGACGTACATGCCCGCCACGTCGATTGCCAGGTGATCGATAACGCGGTCGGCATGATTGGTGAGCAGAATCACGGTCAGTTTATCGTCAGTGAAACGATAGATGGCCGACGAGAATCCCGGCGTGCCGCCGGTATGCGCTATTACGCGATGCCCGTGATACGTGTCGACGAACCAGCCGAAACCATAGTTGATGGGAGAAATGGCGCCGCCTGCCGCCCGGGCGGGCGTCCACATCTGGTCCAGGCTCGACCGCTTGAGAAGCTTCTCGCCGTACAGCGCGGCATCCCATTTCGCCAGGTCGCCGGTGGTGGATACGATCGAGCCTGCGCCATAGGCATTCTCCGTGAGCGCGGGGCGGTTCTTGAGGCTGTTGCCGGTCCATTCATACCCGGCAGCCCGGCCTTGAATAATGGTTGCCGGTTCGCCGCTGCGGCTCGCCTGCATGCCCAGCGGGCGGAAGATCCGCTCATCCAGAAACTCCCAGTAGGACTTGCCGCTCGCCTTCTCAATGATGTTGCCCAGCAGGATATAGGCCGTGTTGCTGTAGGCCCAGGTTTCGCCGGGCTGAAACTCCAACTGCTGCAAGCGCGCGAAGAAAAGCCGCGCAATGTCATCATGGGATTGGCCGGGCCGCGCCGTTGCTTCAAACAAGCCGGGCACCAGGAGATAGTTCTGTATCCCCGAAGAATGGGTGAGCAAATGCCGTATGGTCACGCCGCTCCATGCCTCCGGGACACCGGCAAGATACTTGCCGATCTTTTCATCCAAGCCGACTTTGCCTTCCTGCACCAGCATCATGATGGCGGCGCCGGTGAACTGCTTGGTAATCGACCCGATCTCAAATACGGTGCCGTTCGCGACCGGTACATTCAACTCCACGTTGGCCAGTCCATAGCTGTGCAGCTTGGCAATGCGTCCGTCGCGAACCACGGCCAGGGAAACGCCGGGGATGTGCAATTGCCGCATCTGGGCTTCAATATAGGCATCCACATCATCGGCCCTGGCGGACACTGACAACCACGACAACAACAGAATCACAACGGTTCTGCGGTAGTTCAAGGCTCCCTCTCAGGCGTCATGTGCAAAGTTGGCTTTTTTGGGTTGTTGACCGCTTTACTCTACACCAACTCCAGGGTTTGCGAATGTGCCGCCGGTCCGCCAATCCGCCGGTCTGCCGATCCGCCAATCGAGGAAAACCTGAATTTTCGCTCTCCGGACACCGTTGTCGTTGTAAGTAACTCTCGTAATGCTCGCCAGGGCAGCAAACGTCCTGCGGTCCCGTCCGTCTTATACAATGACCGGTTCCCAACTGGAGGGAAGACGCATGCATAAAACTCTGCTGAATCACCTGCTGCGACTGAGCACACTGTTGTTGTTTACCGCCGCCGTGGCCTTCGCCCAGGCGCCGAAGCCCCAACCCGTTGCCTCGGAGCATCCCGCGCCCAAGTTCGATATCGCCAACATCGATAAGGCGGCTGACCCCTGCGTTGATTTTTACCAGTACGCCTGCGGCAATTGGATAAAGAACAATCCCATCCCCGGCGACCAGCCGGTCTGGCTCAGCTTTAGCGAAGTGTATGAGCACAACCTGCTGGTCCTGCGCCAGATCCTGGAGAAAGCCAGCGCCAACGATCCCAAACGCAGCCCGGTGGTGCAGAAGATCGGCGACTTTTACGCCTCATGCATGGATGAAGCCGCGGCCAACAAAGCCGGATACAAGCCTTTGCAGCCCGAACTCGACCGCATTGCCGCGATCAAAGACAAGACACAGATGATGGAAGTGATGGCCCATGAGCAGATGCTCGGGATAAACCCTCTCATGGCTTTTGGCGTCGCGCCGGACCTGCATAACGCCGACCTGAACATCGCCCACATCGACCAGGGCGGCCTCTCCCTGCCGGACCGCGACTATTACCTGAAAGACGATGCTCCCACGGTCGCCATCCGCACCGCTTTTGTCGATCACATGAAGAAGCTGTTCTCGCTGATCGGCCAGACCCCGGAGCAGGCAGCCCAGAACGCGGATACCGTTCTGAAAGTTGAGACCGAGCTGGCCAAAGCCTACATGGAACGCACTCTGCGCCGCGATCCGAAAAACCGCGACCACAAAATGGCGGTCGCCGATGCGCTGGCCCTGGCGCCGAATTTTCATCTGGACCGCTATTTCACCGCCAGCGGAGCGCCGTCGTTTGCCGAGGTGAACGTCGGCAACCCTGATTTCTTCAAGACCATGAATCCGGTGGTCGACGCCACGCCGCTCGAATCATGGAAGACGTATATGACGTGGCAGATGCTCAGCAGCGCGGCCGCCTGGCTCTCGGACGATTTTGTTCAGGAAAACTTCAAGTTCCAGCAGGCCATCACCGGTCAAAAAGAGCTGCCGGTACGCTGGAAGCGCTGCATCAATGCCACCGACAGCGCTCTGGGCGAAGCCCTGGGACAGCCTTACGTCGACGCGACCTTTGGCGTCGAGGGCAAGCAGCGCATGCTGAAAATGGTGGATGCGCTGGAAAGCGCCCTGAAGCATGACATCACCGACCTGCCCTGGATGACCGAAACTACCAAGAAGGAAGCCATGCTCAAACTGGCGGCCATCCGCAACAAGATTGGCTATCCGGATAAATGGCGCGACTACAGCAAACTGAGCATCGTGCGCGGAGACATGCTCGGCAATCTTTACCGCGCCGGCGAATTTGAGTCCAACCGGCAGGTGCAGAAGATCGGCAAGCCGGTGGACAAGTTGGAGTGGGTCATGTCTCCGCCCACCGTCAACGCCTATTACAGCGGAAGCCACAATGAGATCGTCTTCCCTGCCGGCATCCTGCAGCCGCCTTTTTTTGATCGCAGCATGGATGATGCCGTGAACATGGGTGGTATTGGGCTGGTGATCGGCCATGAATTGACCCACGGCTTTGACGACCAGGGCCGCAAGTTCGATCCCAAAGGCAATCTGCGTGACTGGTGGACCGCCGACGACGGCAAGGAGTTCGAAAAACGCGCCGGCTGCGTTTCCGATGAATACTCGAGCTTCACCGCGGTTGACGATCTCAAGCTGAATGGCAAGCTCACTTTGGGCGAGAACACCGCGGACAACGGCGGTGCGCGCATCGCCTTGATGGCCTTGCATGACATGATGGCCCAGACCAAGCAGGCCCCGGACAAGAAAGTTGACGGCTATACCCCAGATCAACGCTTCTTCCTGGGCTTTGGCCGCGTCTGGTGCCAGAACACCACGCCCGAACTGGCGCGCATGCTGGTCCGCGTGGATCCCCACTCCCCCGGACGCTGGCGCGTCAACGGTGTGGTCCGTAACATGCCAGAGTTCCAGAAGGCCTTCGGCTGCAAGCCCGGCCAGCCCATGGCTCCGGAAAACGCATGCCGCGTGTGGTGAAGCAAAAGACTTTGAAACACCAGGTCCTTCTGAAGGCACGGTTTTCCGCCGTGCCTTTTTTGCATTTGTGCGCAAGTGCAGCCAGAATGAATGTGTACCGTACGAGTGACCATCGAAATGCCACAGCACGAAAGCACGATCGAGCAATCTCATCCGCTGGAAAGCTCCCTTCATGCGGAAGCGAAACTCGAATATCAAAGACGCTTACAACAGCATGAATCATCGGCAGCGCGTCTCCAGCGCAGGCATTTTTGGCTAGGCAACGCGCGCATTGCTGTGTTCGTCGGGATCATAGTTCTTTCCTGGATCATCGGAAAGACGGGCTATCCTTCCCTTTTTTGGTTGGGGGCGCTGATCCTCCTGTTCATCGGCCTTGTCATCTCGCATCGCCGTGTGGTGCGCGCCATGGCCCTGGCCAAACGTGCGGTGGCGGTCTATGCTCGCGGCCTCGCGCGGATGGAAGACCGCTGGGCCGGAAGCGGCGAAACCGGCGAAGAGTTCAAGGACCCTCTCCATTTATATGCTGAGGACCTCGATATTCTGGGCGAAGGAAGCCTTTTCCAGTTGCTTTCAACGGCTCGCACCCACATGGGCAGGCAATGCCTGGCTCGCTGGCTGCTCACGCACGCCGGCATGCAGGAAGTCCAGGAACGCCAGGGCTCGGTTTCCGAGTTGAAGGCCAGGCTCGATCTACGGGAAGACCTGGCCGTAACCGGCGAGAGCGAGCGTATCGCCGCCAATCCTGAAGAGCTCGCGCGCTGGGCGCGTGAGGAAAGCGGCTTGAAGGACGGCCGCTGGTGGGCCGCAGTTCTGGCCCTCCTCAACCTCGCCGCTTTGGTCTATGGCTTCGTGGTGTGGTGGACGCCCTTTGTTGCTCTTCTTCTGGTCAACGGCTCAATCCTGTTCCGTGCCCGTCATCGACTGGAAAAGATCTTTGCCGGCATCGGCGAAACGCACAAGAACCTCGATTCGTTGGCGCTGTTGTTGCGCCGCATTGAAGCGGAGAAGTTTGACTCACCCATGCTGCGCCGGCTGCAGGCGCATCTCACCACGCACGGGTTGCCGCCCTCCGCATGTATTGCGCGCCTGGACACGCTGGCGGACCTGGACGACTCGCGCCACAACTGGTTCGTCCGTCTCTTCGACGTTCCGCTGCTGTACTCGCTGCAAGTGGCCTTTGCGCTGGAACGATGGCGCCGCACCTATGGCGGCGGCATTGCGGCCTGGCTTGACGCAGTCGGAGAAATCGAAGCGCTCGCTTCCATTGCGGCCTACTCCTATGAACATCCTGAAGATCCCTTTCCCGAATTCATCGCGGCTGAAACCGAAGCCTGCTTTGATGGCCAGGCCCTGGGGCATCCCTTGTTGCCCGCTGAAAAATGCGTGCGCAATCACGTAACGCTGGGAGGAAAGAGCCAAGTCCTTCTGGTAAGCGGATCGAACATGTCAGGCAAGAGCACTTACTTGCGCGTGGTTGGCATCAATGCGGTTCTCGCCATGATGGGTGCACCGGTCAGGGCCGGCCGTTTGCGGCTCTCCCGCGTGGCGATCGGGGCTTCCATGCGCGTGTCGGACTCGTTGCAGAAAGGCATCTCTCACTTTTACGCGGAAATCAAACGCCTTCGCCAGGTCGTAGACCTTTCTTCTTCCCAGCCGGCCTTGTTTCTTCTGGACGAGGTCTTGCAGGGCACCAACTCGCATGACCGGCGCGTGGGCGCCGAGGGCGTGCTGCGCACGTTGATTTGCAATGGCGCCATCGGCCTGGTCACAACGCACGATCTCGCCTTGACCTCCCTCGAAGAGGTATTTCCAGAACGCGTCCGCAATGCGCATTTCCAGGAACGCTTTGAAGATGACAGCCTTTCTTTTGACTACTGTCTCCGCCCTGGCGTGGTCACAACCAGCAATGGCCTGGAGTTGATGAAGTCCATTGGCCTGGATGTGTCTGACGAACGCTGACTGACTCTCCGCGGTTCACAAAAAAGCATGCCCAGGCTCAACCTGCCGATTTTCGTCCCCGCGACTCCCGTCCCCCGCTCACCTGCGGCTTTGTGGGTAATTTGTTTCACATTTTTTGCAGATGCAAAGCAAGATGAGAAATTTTAATCGTGTGCTAATCCGCTTCTAAGTGAGCGCTGTTGAAATAAGCAAGGCGTTAGGACTGAACCCAAATCAAAAACAGGCGGCGCCTTATGGGCTATCGCTAAAAGTACGGCCCTTTTTGTCAGCTGCGCGTAGGAGAGAGCTTTAGCACGAAATAAATCTGCCCCCTGACCATTGAGCAATATCTTCCCAGCGGGTAGCCAGTCATCACGCTACCGCTTGGATCAGTAAATTCAATAGCTTAGGTATTGGTGTGGTGGTTGGGGGCGCTCTGGCAAGGGTGGCGCTTGGTCTTGACGTCGCGATCCCGCTAATCGTCTCGTCGATATCCGGCGCACGCCCTGTAGCGATAGCGCTGGCCCGCTCGAACCGGCGCATCGATCAGCCAGGGCCGGGAAACGGTAACAAACGACTGCGGCGCGTTTTTGGTTCGGTGGTATTTCCTCCCCCAAAAAGCGTCGACGTAAAGAAGATCTGCAAACCGCCGGCCAAGATTGTCCCGGGGCTGGCGGCTATGTAGATCTCAATACGGGTTGCCGTTTTCACGAACTGCGCTATGCAGTTAATCCACCACCCGGAGAGGCTGGTTTATTTCTCCAACCAGCCTCTCTTACTTCATCTCTAAAAAATGAATGGCTGGCGAGAATTCGCCAGCCATTGTTGCGCAGAACAACTCACAGGTTCAATCGCAGATCGGCGCGCGGCCTAGCGGCTTGCGGCCGGCTCAGCGTTGCGCAGATAAGCGTCAGACTTGCTGAGCCAGTCCTGGCGCGGCGGATAGAAGACGTCCAGGTCAACCGTGTCTTCAATGGCCTCGGCCTTGTGCGGCATATGGGGCGGAATGCAGAGCACCTCGCCGGTCTTGACCACGATCTCCTTGCCGTCAATCCAGAACTTGAGTGCGCCCTCCACGATATACGTCAACTGTTCGTTCACGTGGCTGTGCTCGGGGACCACGCACCCCTTCTTCAACAGGACGCGAGCCAGCATCAGGTTCTCACCGGTAATCATCTGGCGGTCGAGCAGTGGATTCAGTTTTTCCAGTTCTACGTCATTCCAGCGGATGTGCTTAAGCATAGGAAGATATTCTAACGAAGTTCAGCGTCCAAGGCACTGCCCGCCTCTACTTTTGCGTGACGGTCAACTTGTGGTATCCCACGGTGGCAAGGTCCACTTTATCCGGCAGCTGGAATTGAGAGTCCAGCCCGGCATTGGGGTATTTCGGGGTAATGTATTTACTGACGAAGTATTCCAGCGCCATGCGGGGAACGCTGAAGCCGTCAATGCTCACATCGCGCACGCTCACTTTTCCCTGTCCGGCGCTGCCGGAGGCATCCGCTTCAACCCGCACATCGTGTCGGCCGCTGAAGATGGAGAGCATCGGGTTGGATGATTTCTGTCCCGCGCGGATCTCATCGAAATCGACATTGAGAAAAGCCGTCACCACGCCCGTGCGGCCTTCCATCCTGAGCTTCTTTACGCCCTGTGGCAGCACGATGTGGCCCGAAGCGATGTAGTCGTTGACCTCTTCTTCCGTCATCACGGTCGGCGTCTGGTCCGGATGCGCTCGTTGTGCATTCTGCTGAATGTGGTCCAGCTTCCCCTGCATGCTGTCGGCAAGTCGATGTCCGGAGCCTGCCGGCGGGGAAGATGGCCGTGACGAGGCTGGCGCCTGCTGCGCGGAAGTGGGTCCCCGCTCGAGAATAAAGGCCACGCTGGCAACCAGCAATATGGTTAAGACGATACGTGAGATCATTTTGTACGCGCGGGGCCCACCTGGGCGGTCAGCGGTTGCGGCGTAATCTGTGGTTTCTCCAGAGCCCCGGTGATCTCCCACTGGGTGCCGCTGGTGCTCACCTTTAGCTTCGCCTGCTTGTTCGCCAGGGATACAGTCCCGCTCATCAGATAGATGCGGTTCTCTGCTTTAAATTTGCTTGGCAGAATCTTTAAAGATTGCCGGTCGATCTCCAGAGCGCCCTGCAAAGCATTGAATCTCAGCGGCCTGCCCGCGTCCAGCGTAAGCATCCGTGAAGCGCCGTTGCTCACCTGGAACTCCAGCCGCCCTCCCGCGCTGGAAAACATTTCCTGCGGACTCTTGCCTTCAAAGTGGGTTGAATAACTTACCTGGGCCTTGCCGGAGACCCACTGCGCCAGTTGTCCGGCAACCGTATCGGGCGGCCCCACACGGTCCATGGCAACACCTTCGACCGATCCGGTTCCACTATAGCGCGGCTGGTTCCCGCTCCAGTCGATCTTCCACTCGCCCTGCGTCGATCCGCCGCCCACTTTCGCCGCTACCTGGTTCACGATCAGGGAATGGTCTCCTACCGTCACATGCGCGGCAAACTTTTCCAGGGGCACATCCGCGATCTTCAATTCTCCGACGGCCAGGCTTCCCTCGGCCCGAAAATCCGGAAACTTATTCTCGGAGCCGGAAAGAAAAGGAAGGCTCCATCCCTTTTCTGTGAAACCCATAAGGCCGGCCACATCCGGCATGGCCAGCGAATCCAGGTGGAGATCAAATTGGAGCGGGCAGGGAGTACCGCCGGCGCAAGTGAACGGGCTGCTGATCGACCCGGTAAATGCGATTGGGCTATGTTCAAACTGGCCGTTCACGCGGTTCAACGTCAGCGCCGTGTCGGTGAGCAGCGCGTCTGCTTCTGACAAAACCAGGCGGTCTTTCAACCCGGGAATCCACGCTGCCAGGTTTTGCAGGTGAATCGTCCCATGAAGTTTGGGGGCGGCAAAGTTGGCCCAGGGACCGTTCACGCTCAGATCGACCTGCGCTGAAGCCGTGGCATTCGTGATGTCAGAGTGAAAACCGGTGGCCCGGCCGAACGCCAGAAGACGCTCCATCGGCACCATGCCCTTGGCGCTGACAAAATAGCCGCTGCCATCCAGGCTTCCCTGAATTTCAAGTGTTGTTGAAGTCCCCATCTGAACGGAGAAAGCGTCGATCGTGAGGGATGCCGGTTCAAAGGCGGCGCTGGGAGGCACCGGCGGGACCGGCGCGTTTGTTTTCTTCTTCTTTGCCACCACAAGTCCAGGCGTGTCCCCGGCGCCGATATGGAACCTCACGGCGCTGACCGGGAAAGGTTTGTCTCCAGCCGAAGATTGCAGCAGGAAAGGCGTGGTCATGCCCGTCCCATGAAAATCACGTACGCCCGCGCGGGAATGGAAGCCGAACGCCGCATTGAGATCACCGCTGGCCGTAAAATCGTCGGGCAGCGAGCGGCGCGCCTGGCGGGCGAGCGCCGCCAGCAGTGACAGCGGCACGCGGTTCGCCACCAGGGACAAGTCGTAGTTCCTTGCGCTGGGCGTGAAGTGGGCTGTGATCAAGAGGCCGCCGGCGCCCAGCGGCGTATCGCATTTCAGCCCCAGAATGCCTTTCGTATAATCTCCCAAACAGCGGGTCCGGACTTGCGGCATGACGTCGCGATTGATATCGAAGCGGCGGAAATTATTCAGGTCAGCGGTCGCTGTGATCTTCAGGTCGGCGAGCGGTCCGGCGATGAGCGCATTCGCGTCCAGGGCCCCGCGCCAGCCTTTGTCCTGCCCCATCACCAGGCCTGAGAATTGTCCCAGCTGCGCTTTTTCCCACGAGACTTGCAGCTTCACCGGCATGTCACGCAACGTGGCGGACCGCTTTACGTCTCCTTCCAAACGCACCGTGCCGGTATCGTTCAGGTTCATGTCCGTGCGGACAGGATGGCCTTCGAGCCTGATGTGCCAGGTGTCTTCCGCTGCCAGCCAGAATGCGAAATCGGTGTTGGTGAGAGCGTACGGCTTTTTCTCCGGGCCGATCTTGAGATTGATGCGGCCGGAGCTGGCCTCAATGTAGGGGAAGCGGGAGCGCTGCTCCGCGCTTCGCTTTGCCGTGGGCGCCGTGGGGACCTGCTCCACACGCAACAACAGAGACTCCAGGTTCCAATGATCGCCGGCGTAAACCAGGTTCAAGCTGGGCGGAGCAACATCGTCGGTCAGCTTGAGGTTGGCGATCTCCAAACGCCCCTGCCACAAGGAGGTCAGGCGCAGATCGGCGGTAACTTTGCCGCAAAGCAGCAACGGTTCCGCGCTGAACGCGGGATCGTCCATCACCTGAAAATCGTAGAGATCAAATCCGGGGCGCGGAAACAGCCTGTACTTTACCGAACCGATCTTCACTTCCCTGCCCAGCGCCGCGCTCAGCGTGGCAGCCAGCCGCTTGCTGAAGCGGGCGCCATTGATGTTCGGAGGCAAGAAGATGCACAGTGCCAGGACCACCAGCACAACGGCGGCGATTTTTTTTCGCGTAAACGCCAAGATCAATGCACCAGCCGGAATATCCGGTTCCACCGGGTCAGGCCAAAAAAATGCACCGTCGTGTGCACAAACGACGCGATGCGGTCCGTGATTTCCTTGGGCTCAGTGGTTTCTTCCGGCACGTCGAATGACCAGAAAACCACCAGCGGACGCCCGATGATGTTCTCTCGCGGGACAAAGCCCCAGTAGCGGCTGTCCGCGCTGTTGTCACGGTTATCGCCCATGGCAAAGTAATGGTCCGGAGGTATGACCACCTCGCCGTTGTGAATGCTCTCTGCCAGCGTGGTGGACCATCCGGGCGCCATTTGCCCGATGCCATAGGCAAACGCCGCCGGAAATTCATCGCGATAAGTATCGTACGATCCGTTGCGGATCACGTATCGCCGCTCGTCCTGGCGCACGCCGTTCAGGTAAACCTCGCCATTGTGCAGCCGGATTCGGTCACCCGCCACGCCGATGATCCGTTTTACCAGGTAGACTCCCGGCTCGGCCGGATTCGGCGTCAGGAAGACTGCGGTATCTCCGCGATGAAGATCGCGATACGGCAGCACCCAGCCCATCAGTCCCTTGCCCACGGGCGTAAGGCGGTCGACAAATACGTGGTCGCCTACCAGCAGCGTCCGTTCCATGGAGCGTGACGGGATCTCAAAATGCTGTACGACAAAGGTGAGAATAAAGAGTCCCACCACCAGCACGGACGCAATTCCAGCAATCGATTCCGGCAGTGTCTCTTTGGGACGCTCCGGTTCTTTCTCCTTCGCCGGGTTCTTCTTAAATAGCTGCAAAGATGTATTCCTGACCTGAATTGGGATCAGCGCACCACATGAAACATGCGGCGCCAGCGTGTCTCATCAAAAAAATGAATTATCACGTGGAACACGAAGCCAATGCGATCTTCCATGGAGGTGCGCTGGTATTGGCCTTTCGGCGTATCAAAGGACCAGTAAATAAAGAGTGGCCGGCCGATCACGTTTTCTCTGGGAATGAACCCCCAGAACCGGCTGTCGAGGCTTACGTCTCGATTGTCGCCCATGCCGAAAAAATTATCGGGCGGAACCACCAGTTCGCCGTTCTTGACGTGCTCCCGCATCACGATGGGCCATTCCGGATTTACTTCGTTGTCCGGGGAAGGCGGAATTGACGGAAACTGGTCCCGATAGGGATCGAACCGGCCGCCTCGATGAATTACATAGGGCTCATTGAGTTCTTCGCCATTTCTGTACACCTTGCCGTCGCGCAGATGAATGCGGTCTCCGGGCACTCCTATGATCCGCTTGACCACATACATGCCGTGTTCCTTGGGATGGAGAAAAACAATAATGTCGCCATGCCGGATTTCACGGTACGGCACCAACGGCCCCACATAGCCTGCCTTGGCCGTGGGCGAGAGCCGGTCCACGAAAACGTGGTCGCCTACCAGCAGCGTCTCCACCATGGACTCTGACGGAATCTCGAATGCCTGAACGATAAACGTAATGATGAACAGCCCTGACACCAGCACCGCCGCAATCCCGGCGATGGATTCGGAGAGGCTTTCTTTCTTCTTTTCCGTTTTCTTGTCTTTGGTTTTGGCGAACAAAAGGTCTTCCTGATCAGAGTTTATGGATCAACGAACCAGACGAAACATGCGGTTCCACCGCGCCAGTTGCAGCAGGTGGGCCAGCGTTTGTCCCGAATGCATGAGTTTATCATTGGAACCGCCCGGTTCCGAGCCTTTGACCGAGAGATAGATCACCAAGGGCCTGCCAACGATGTTGGCCCGCGGTACAAACCCCCAATAGCGGCTATCCAGACTATTGTCACGATTGTCACCCAGGACAAAATAGTGGTCTGCCGGCACCACCAGTTCACCTTCGTTCACATACCGCGACAATTCATAGCGCCAGTGGCGGTCGATCTCCCGCGAGTAGCCTTGCCGGTTGGGAAAATTGTCACGATATCCGTCCGGCATTCGCTGCTGATGGATCGCGTAGCTTTCATGGAGTGGCGCGCCATTCACATAGACGGCCTTGTCACGCAGCCGAATATGGTCGCCGGGCAGCCCGATCACCCGTTTCACCAGGAATTGCGAAGGCTCTACGGGAAAATAAAAAACAACGATGTCTTCTCGATTGATCGTCCCGTAAGGCAGCAAACGGCCAGGACCGCCATCTCCGGCAAAATGCAGTTTATCCACCAGGAGGAAATCGCCTACCAGCAGCGTGTTCTCCATGGAGCCGGATGGAATCTGAAAAGCCTGCACAATGAAAGTAATCACGAAAATGCTGAAGATCACGACGGTAAAAAATGCCTGTATCCCGAACATGCTCCGTGGCGGTGCGTGATTCGTTCTCGCGTTCGGCACAGCCTCCGCCTGAGTCGGCTCCGCTGTGGCGGGCCCTGCCGCGGCCGTCTCTGCGGACCCAGCATCAACCGGCGCCGGCTGGAAAGCCTGCGGCTGGTCTGCCCGGGTTTGGTCTTGATCGTTCATTCATTCTCAGCCTGGCCACGCAGATGCTCCAACGCCTGCTTGGCTGCTAATTGTTCGGCTTTCTTCTTGGTCCCGCCTTCGGCCCGGGCCACGTATTCCGGTTTGCTCTGTCCTTGAATATAGATGCGCGCTTCCACCGTAAAAGTCTTGCGATGGTCCGGTCCTTCTTCTTTTACCGTGACGTAGACCGGCTGCTGCCTTCCGCTCGACTGCAAAAGCTCCTGCAAGGCCGACTTGTAATCCGCCAGGCTGAATTCATTGTCTCCGTCCGCGGTAATCGTCTCCAGCTCAGACTGCAGAATTTGCCGGATGATGAAGTCGCGTGTCTTTTCCAGCCCTGCATCCAGGTACATCGCGGCGATCACCGCTTCAATCGCATCTGAGAGCAGCGTCCCTTTGGAGCGCCCGCCGCTGCGTTCTTCGCCCCGTCCCAGTCGGAGGTACTGTCCAAGTCCGATTCTGGTGGCCACGCTGACCAGATGTTCCGCGCTGACCAGATGGGCTTTGAGCTTCGATAGCTGGCCCTCATGGAACGTGGGGAATTTCTCGAACAGGAGCTGGCTGGTAACCAGCCCGAGAACGGCGTCCCCCAGAAACTCAAATTGCTCGTTATCTAGCTTCTCCGTGACCGCATCCGGCCCGCTGGCTTTGGACTCTTCGTGCGCGTGCGAGCTGTGTGTCAGCGCCCGCTCCAGCATCTCCGGACGCTTAAACGTGTGTCCCAGTGCGGATTGCAAGGCAATGAGATCGGACTTCATGACAGTTGCGCTCACTGCGGCCCCGTTGGCGCTGAATTGCGCGGGCCTTTCGCCAGTCCGGCTAGTCGCTCATGTTCAACTTCAGCCAGCCGCTGCAATTCGGGGTCGGAACTGGAAAGCTGCAACGCTTGCTGCACCGAGCTGAGCGCCGCGGCATACTTCTTGCGATGGTCCTGGGCCAGGGCCAGATGGTACCAAATATAAGGATCGGGCCGGATTTTTGCCAGCTCTGCCGCCACTGTCAGGTCCTTTTCCGCGCCGGCATCGTCTCCTGTCTTCAGCTTCATGATTCCCAGGGCCGAATAGGCCATGGACTGCAACGTCGTCTTATAGACGGCCGGGGCGCCCGCTGGGGTATCCGTGTAACCGGCTTCCGCGGTCTGGATGGCGCGCGTGGCATTGCGTTTGATGGTCCCGACCTTCTTTTCCCGGTCGCGGTCCCGATCGCTCAGGGCATCCGCCAGCGCCGTGGCGGTGAGCACCAGGGCGAGTGGATTATCAGGATCGAGTTCGAGGACTCTTTCCCCCATCGCCAGCATCTTGGATGAATTGTTCTCCCGCTGATACTGCAGCATGGCGCTGGAATAAAGATAGTGGCGAAGTTCGCTGGCGGGATATCTGGCCGCAAAACCGTTCGCCGCGGCTTCAACGGCGGCCGCACCGGTCAAGGCATAGGCTGCGGTGAAATCGTCACGCTCCTGCTGACTTCTGGCCTGGGGACGCCTTGTCCCTAAGGCTGCCTGCGCACCATTGTCGGCAGCCGACTGATCCAGCGCACGGGCTTGCACCATGGGCATAGCCGACGCGACCAGGCAAAGCAAAACGCTTTCCACGAGAACTTGCCTCCATCGGGAGAAACTTTCCCTCGATCGAGAGACTGCAAGTTCTGTGGGCTCTGTAGTCATAAAGACAAATGCATTCTACTTCGGCGGGGCTGGCTGTGGTTTCGCTGCCTCCGGCGTTGTCTGGTTCAAAGTCCGCAATCGTGCCAACTCTCCCTGCGCCAGTGTGGCCAGGTCCGGATCGGCCCCGGCATACTGCACCGCCTGGTTGATGGAAACCAGCGCCTCGGGATATTTTTTCTGGTGGTCCTGGGCCAGCGCCAAATGGTACCAGACATACGGATCGGGCTGGCCTGGATTCGCGTCGGCCGCGGCCTTCAGCTCTTTTTCTGCTCCGGCATCGTCATCCGTCTTCAGCGCCACGATCCCCAGCGCGGAATGCGCCATTGCCAGCAGGGTTTTCTTATAAGCCGCCAGTTGTTCCGGTGTAACGTTTGCGCCTGGAACAAAATCAGAGTTAATTGTCTCCAGAGCGTGGCCGCTGTTCTTCTTGATGGTGGCCACTTTCTTTTCCCGGCCGCTCTTGTCCGGGTCTTTGTTGAGGTCTTTCAGATCATCCGCCATGATGGTGGCGGTCAGCACCAGCGCGATCGGATTGTCAGGATCAAACTGGAGGACCTTTTCGCCCATGATAAGGATTTTCGATTTGTTGTTTTCCGTCTGATACTCATGCATGGCCTTGGAATAAAGGAAGGCCTTGAGTTCGCTGTCAGGATACTTGGCTGTGAAATCGTCCGCTGCCTTCTCTGACGCGGCTCCGCCGGCTACCGCGTACGCCGTGTTGTAATCATTGAATTCGGGATGCGTCTTGGCCTGGGGAACATGCTTCCCGGCCGGCTGCGCCTGTTTACCGGAGCTGCCCGACGGCTGTTGCGCCGGTAGCGCGGCGTTCAAACACGCCAGCAACAAAATCAAACTTGCCTTCTGCAAGAATTTCTTCATGGCTTTGCCGGCCTCCCCGCCTGGTAAGGCGCTGCCAGGCCTCTTTCCGCCGCGGCCTTGGTGTCGGCGGAAGGATCGCCCGCCGCCAGCGCTGCCCGATAGTGCTCCACGGCGACGGTCCTGTTCAGCTGAATGTCATAGATCCGGCCCAGATAGATGTGGCTCCAGGCCAGCATCCGCGAATCGTGCACCGATTGCACCGCCTGCTCAAAGCTGACACGCGCCTCTTCCATTTTCCCGTCAAGCGTGGCGATCCGCGCCAGGATGAACACCGCGTGCCCTGGCCCATCGCCGCCGTGGTTATGTTGCACGACCTGGGCCGCCAGCTTCTGCGCGCCTTCACGGTCGCCGGCCGCAAGCTTTTGCTCCGCGATGTTCAGGACCCGCTCCTCATCCGGCGCCGGCTGCACTGCGCTCACAATCTCCGGCGTGGCCTGGTCGCGGAATACCACTTCGTGCGCGCGTTTTCTCTCCCGCTCCAGGCTCATGACATGCAGCAGATTGCCGTAAGCATTCTTCAAGCCGGTGGATTCCTTTTCAAAGTCGCCCAATTGGTCATAGAAGAAGCGGGTCAAAACAAACCCTTCTTCCACGGAACGCTGCACATAGGCGTTGCGCGCGGCCTCGTTGGACTTGGGAATCGTTATGCGCGCTTCAATCGCGCGGATCAAACATTCGTTGACCATCAGCGAAATATCGTTCTTGAATGATGTTCCCATCGGCGCTGTGCGCACATCTTCAAGGATGGGCTCCAGCTGCTTCAGGCTGGTTCCATGCGACATGGCCATGGGATCGAGAACGAAGTGGAGGTACGTATGACGCACCTCGGGAAAGCGCACGTGTCCTTCACGGTCGGGCGAGACCACCATGTAGTAATTGCTTCCAAAATTTCTTGAGTCCACCTGCGCCGGAGAAAGCAGCGGTTCCAGGTAAACCACGAATCGCTGGCCCGGATAATTGCTGAAAGGCACCTTTAAATAAAGATCGGTCTGTGTGAGCACCTGCGAGACCGGATCGTGGAGCTGGTTCACCAGCGCCTGATATTCAGGTTGATGCTTCTGCCACAGAGCCTGTATCCCCGCTGCCCGATAGAACTTTTGCAGCAGTGAGACCACCCCCAGCACATGCGCCGCGTCCGGGGCCAGGTCAGCTTCTGAGAGCGTGGGAGCGAACGCTGGCGGAGGCCCCAAATCGAGTGCCAGGGAGAGATAAGGCGTAACGTCATTGTCTTTGCCCGGTTGCTGGTGCTCGATCCAGAACTGGCAGATGCCGTTCCGGGCTTTGATCGCCTCCGGCGATTGCTGGATGGCGCTCTGCAATTCCGCCCGCACCGCCTGGCGTAACGGCATGGAGGCTTCCAGGCCGGCATCATAGCCGCAGCTGTTCAGCGCCGCCGCCAGGGTGAAGAATGTCTCGCTGACTTCCAGCTGGGCTTTGGTGGCCTGGGCCAGAGAAGTTCCGCAGGCCGCGGTGAACAACAGCAGAGAGCACAGAAATGGTCGAAGTTTCCGCTTCAGGGTTCCCCCTCCAAATGTGTGGGAAACTTAAGTTTAGGCCAGAAAAACAGAAAGGGTCAAACGCTCGGTTTGACCCTTCCGCGGAATCAACGACCCTAACCCTTCACGTTAATGTGCGAGAAAGACATAATCGCCTTTCCCGGGACGGGGCGTCCGAAGGACTGGGCCGGTGCAAAAATCGTGAACAGCAGAGCGCGGTTCAATTGTTCCCTTATCTCTTCATCATCACGTCCGGAAATGATGCGGTAGTTTTCCACGCGTCCGCTGGCATCCACATAGGTCTCAATCACCACGGGCGAATCCAGGTTCAGTTGGTTCTCAGGATACTCGGAAAGCTGCAGCCGTGGCGGCGTGTAAAACGTTGACGGCACATCGTCATTGGCGCTGACCTGGGCCGGAACCAGCAGCACGATCAATACGCCAAAGAAGACAACGGCCGAAAGGACGCCCGCGGTGGCCGGGAACATGAAGCCCCGGAACCCGTTTTCCATGCGCAAAGCGTAACGCTGAAGCCACCCCAGCGAATTGCGTGAACGGCTGCTGGAAATGGCTACGCGGATCTTCAGAGCCAGGTCAGAGGGGGGCTGCCGGCGTCCGAGCGACGAAACCAATGAACGAGTATTTTCCAGAAGAACATATTCTTGCTGGCATTCCCCGCACTGTTCCAGGTGCCCGGAGACGTCGTGCATCTCCGTCCCGGTGACGGCGCGGTCCAGATACGATGAGAACAGCGGCCGGGCCTCTGTACACCTCATGACTGTGCCTCCACTTCTGCTTGGGCCGGCGAACGGTAACCCGACTCCGGCCTGTTTCCCCCCACCCCAGTACCCAGTTCCCTGACGAATGTCTCCAATCGTTTTTTTAGTGCGTCGCGGCCGCGGATCAGACGGGACTTTACCGTTCCCAGCGAAATCTGCAGCACCTCGGCGATCTCTTCATACGCCAGCCCTTCAATATCGCGCAACACTAAAGTTGTACGATAAGGCTCGGCAATTTGTTTCAATTCCAGTTCCACCCGCGCCCGTATTTCTTCGTGGGCGAAAACTTCCAGCGGAGAATCCCGCTTGTCGGCAATCGTGTCGCACAAGCCGAAGGAGTTTCCCTCCTGATCCACCTGCGATTCCATGGAGGTCTCTTTGCTCTTGTGCCGGAACCACCAGCGCCTCTGGTTCGAGGCCTCATGGATCGCGATCCGGTAGAGCCACGTCTTCAGGCTGCATTCGCTGTTGAAGCGCTTCATGCCGCGAAAGGCCTTGAGAAAGACTTCCTGCGTGGTGTCGGCGGCATCCGCGGGATCGGTAAGAATGCGGTACACAAGGCTGTAAATCGGCTGATGATAATGGGCCACAAGCCAGTTGTAAGCCTCTTCAGAGCCCGCTTTCAGCTCCGCAACAATTGAGGCTTCTTCAGCCCTTACACCGATTGCGGTGGCGATATTTCCCAATGCTGTTACTCCCGCCATTTTTCTCATGGCGTCACCCCAATTTTCGCAGGATATGGGCGCCGCTACAACTACCTGCTCTGTAACGGCGGTAACCAATTCACGGGATACAGCAATTCCTTCAAATAGATAGACCCCATTTCAGGGTGACAAGTTCCAGAAACTTTGATTTTTAGTGAGGCGAGCCCGCGGACTGGGCGGGCGAGGGGGTGGGAGCAGGAGAAGTCTTTTTCTTTGTTGGTTTTGTGGGCTTTTTGGGGGGTGGGCTGTCTTCGTCGTCGATCACAACCTTCTTTCCCGGGACGGCCGCGCCCTGGCCCGGTCGGGCCGGCATGGGAATGGTGCCACTCATTTGCCGGTTCGCGCTCTCGATCCTTACAGCAGCTTGCTCTATATATAGCGATAGCTCCTTTCGCGCCGACTCCAGCGCCGTTATGTCCGCCGCCAGCGGTTCAAACTCTTCCCTCTTGCCCAGGCTGCCCGCGACATCAGCCATGTAGATCAGGTTCTCGTAGACGACGTTCAGGTTGTGATACAGCTTGAAACTTGTCAAAAGGCTTCCCCGGCTGGCCTGGACAGCGCTGACCATGCCCGGAATGGCATTGGCGATATTCTTCTGTAAAGAGTCCGAGACCTGCTGCGACTGCTGTTTCTGGTCGGAATCAGCCTTCCACTTTTCAATCCTTAGCTTGCCGAGATCGACGCTTGCGGAACCTGTCGCCTTCTGGATCTGCAATAGGATCGTGTTCAGGTCCGGCGTGGACGCACTCTGCTCTCCTGCGGGAGGCTGAGGTGGGGGTTGGCTCTGCGCCTGCGACGCGGCGCCAGAGCCGGCGGAGAGTAAAAGTAAGACTGCTGCCGTTAAGGATTTCATGGGCCAATGCTCCTGCTCTAGCTTGAGATGAGGGTCGCCTATCCGGGGGTTACTTCCCTTCCAGCCTTGGCAATGCTTTTTGACCGCCCTGACCGCATCCACAAGCGCAACATAATAGGATACACAAAAGCCGCCCGCGCGTTATGCAAGCTCACCATCCAGGCCGGGCCCCGGGGACAAGCGCGACCATCAAAAACGCTGCACCGATTCTGGACTCAGATTCCGGAAACATGCCGCGGACAATGCTGTTCTGCGCCAATGAGCGCCTTTCCGGAAGAAGAACGGCGGCAGTATTTAGACGCGCGCTAAGCCGTTGCCCGCTCATTTCGTTAAGAATTGTCATCTCCGCTTTGGCGCAGAAACTTTGCCCATCGGTTCCCATCTAAAGAATTAACTAAGCACTTAACCCAGTGGTGGTCGACATTAAGGAGAAGCCATGAAAAAGGCTTTGCGAGTATTGATAGCTATGTTTTTTGGCCTGGGAATCATGGGGACGGCATTCGCCGTCGATCAGGCTTCACAAACAGTCGTTTCGAGCGGTGACACGCGCTTCGAACAGCGGCTTTCCGGCGAGGTCCGCCACGAGCTGGCGATGATCCCGCAATTCACTCTATTTGACAATCTGGCCTACCGGGTTGACGGCGGCACTGTCACTCTCTCCGGCCAGGTCCGCGACGCCATCGTCAAGGACTCCGCGGAAAAACGAATCAAGCGCCTGGAGGGCGTGACGAGCGTGGATAACCAGATCGAAATTCTTCCCGCGTCGTTCAATGACGACCGCATCCGCCGGCAGGTGGCGCGCGCCGTATTCAACGATGCGCGCTTGTCTACCTATGCGATCCAGCCTGTGCCGCCGATTCACATTATCGTGAAGAACGGTCATGTGAATCTGGAGGGCGTGGTCCGGACCCAGACTGACAAAGACGATGCCTTCATTCGCGCCAATGGCGTGCCCGGCGTGTTCTCTGTCCAGAACAACTTGCAGGTGGAACAGCCGGCCACAAAAGGCTAAAACATCCAAAATGAGTTAAACCTGCCCGGAGTGAAAACAAGCGCTCCGGGCAGTGCTGTGTTTGGGGCCGGTTGCCGAATGGCTCAGGAATTGAAGCCCGCGCTGCGGATGTGCGGCCAGCGCTTGATAGGACGCCAGTTGCCGGTCTTCCAGTCAGCGTATTCGGTTTCCAGGGTGAAGCTGGGCTCGATGACAAAGTGCATGGCGGTTTTGTCCTCGAAGGCGATGTCAATGCAGTGGAACCCGCCTGCGGTGAAGAATTCGACGTAGTCGATGGGCTTGCCTTTGGCTTCTTCAAAGCGGTGGAAGCTGCGTCCGGGATAGCGGCGGATGGTGGTCTTGCCGCGTTTGGTGATGATGGGGCGGAGGGAGGCCGGGAGCCTATCGCGCTTTTTGCGGTTTGGCTTGGTCGTATGTTTGATGGTTGCGCGTTTGCTGCTGCGGTGCTTTGCGGTTGGGGTTGTAGGTTGCGCAGAGGGGAGAGAGCGTTTATTTTCAGTAACAGCCATGTTGCCTCCTTATCAAGGCGATTTGGTTAGGGCGCGTTCGGTGCTCACTACACCGGGCGCTGCCCGTTAGGGTTTGGCTCTTGGCCATTGGCTCTTGGCCATTGGCTCTTGGCCATTGGCTCTTGGCTCTTGGCCATTGGCTCTTGGCTTTTGGCTCTTGGCTCTTGGCTTTTGGCTTTTGGCTTTTGGCCAGAGGTTGCGGGTTATTTCTTCTTTTTAAGTTTGCGCGGCGCAGGCGATTTGCCCTGTGCCGTTTGTTTTGCACGAAGTTTCTGGTAACGGGTTTTCCTGCCGTTGGCGATCTTGGGCAGGAGTTGACGGACGCGTTCGATTTCTTCCTCGGTCCAGACGTGCGTCGGCCTTATGCCCGGAATCACGGCTTCCGGTGACGGGAGCTTGCCTGACTCAATATGGCGAGCCAAAGTGTTGTGCGATATTCCGAGTTTCTTTGCGGCCTGGCGCGTCGAGTACCGATTCATTATGACCCAAATGTCACATATAGATAGAACATTGTCAAGAACTATTCGTTAGATATTTTTTATGCGCGCTCCACTGCGCTGCGCGCGAGCCTGCGGCACAAGGAATGGTCTCTTTCTTTCCTTGCCCAGCACTTACCCCTTCAGCGCGCAAGCGCGCCTCGGGCCGTACTGGGCTAACCTCTGGTCGCGCCTAACGGCGCTTGGAACCTCACAGCTATTGCAGCGTTGTCGTTGCCGTCATTAGGGCTAAAGTCGTGTCTGTTACGTGTCTCGCAAAACCGAAAGAGTGACAAGGACACAGAATCGAATTGCAAAGGCGAGTCGCATCGTCATTTGCGACGAGTTGTATTCGCCAATTCGACTCGTTGACCTCTTTCAAGTCCTGGATTATCTGAGAGCATCTGATTCACCAACTCAAAATTATTGAATTCGGAGAATATGTACCTCTCGGCATTGATTACTTGAAGGGAATTAAAGTATGTAACATTGTCTGCGATCTGTTCCGCCGGGCCCAGGCCTCTTAGCGCCTGCATAAACTTCTTGACTCGTGCTGGAACATCGAAGCCGAACAAATTCATTCTGGCTTGAGCAAGCTCCAATTGTCTACGGATAGTCGGACAGAGAAAACCAAGAACCAGATAGGAACTGATGGGTAAATAAACTTCAATGCCTTCAACTACAAGACCTAGCGTACCCCTAATTCCGTCCCCCTTATTGAAATTATTGTCCAGGACGACCGGATGGTCTGAAAGCCAGAAATTGAGAGGCTTCCTAGCAGTATATAAAACCCAATCTTTCGCCATAATGTGCGGAAATAACTTTGCTGCCGATTGTGCGAGGCTTGATATAAAGTCAATGCGAACCTCTTCTGTGGTTAATTCCTTATAGTTTTCAATTTTTGTGAGATCAGCGCCCATTTGCCGCAAGGTGTCGGCAACAGTCTTGTTAATATGAACCCACTGCTCCATGCGCGCTTTCGTTCGCAGGATTTGCGCAGCTACGAAGGTAGCGATGGAAGAACGGTCAGCCTCATCCAGGCTGCCCATGCCTTGCTGACTCCGAATTCTCTGTATAAGCGGTGCCGATCCGTTCTCGGCTTCTTGAAGCCACGAATCTGTCGCAGATTTGTCAGGTTGGCCATCATATTCATAAAAACCGTGCTCACACGCAATATTTTGAATCGATGTACGAAACGTCTTCCTCGTCGCCTTATCGAAAACATAGACCTGCTTGTGCTTGCCACTCGCAAATCCGCGAAGCAGCAACCTAGGCACATAGTGCTGGCGTGTACCATCTTGGCGAACAGACATGTGTAATGATGATCGTAACGTGATTTTATCAGTTCGATGCGAATGCACGACAATCGCCGAAATATTGGGCGAGAAAAATAGAACTTAAGGAGTCAATGAGTGAGGCTGACTATTGAGGAATTGAGAACCGTGTCCTATCTGAACGTCGAACATCTAGGGGACAGAACAGTCAACCTCATGTCGCTCTGGGATGGTGAAAACTGGCGAATGTGGTTTCCAACACCAGCAGGGCTCGTAGAAGGAAAAGTTGTCGATACAGTCGAGGGAGATTATGTCGCAGTGACACCTGCTAAGCCATCTGATCTCTTTATTCCCTTCGTTGATCTTATGTGGCAGCAAGCGAGTTGGCCCGAAATCTGCCCAGTAATCAGTGCTATCTCCGATGACTTTCACAACATGGGTACATCGGTAGCAAAGTTGCGGCACTTCTTTGAATGCCGGGTTCGCCTCCAGCCAGGAGTCACAAGACGGTTTGCATCAACTGAACTGGAATACATCGTAATTCTCAGCAGAACTGTGTTCGACTTGTTACAAGAGATCATCTCACAGGTTTGGAAGAGCCGGGTCAAACTACTTGATGAAAAAGCTGAAGCGCGCCGACGTTCCCGCGCCTTACCAGACACATTTTCTAAGCTGGTTCTTTATGAGAAGGAACGACTCAAAACTGCAGATGAAATCGAAAAGCAATACCAACTACCTTCGCCTTTGGCGAATGCGTATGTTCAAATAGCCCCATTCTTTTCTCGTCTGCGTGACATTCGGGACGACATCATTCATGGAGGACGTGCTTTCGGGGCCGTTTTCGACACCGAGCGCGGATTCTGTGTTAACCCGAAAACCGCTCCGTTTGCTTCATTTCAGGGATGGCGTCCAGAACACCATTACAATGAGAACATTGCTTCGGTACTGCCGTGGGTCGCGGATATTATTTTGCAGACTATTCAAGCTTGTAACGTTGTGATGAGCACGTTTGCTTCGATTATTGCGCTGCCCCCAAAATTGCCCCAGATCACCATGTTTTTGTGCGCGGGCCGCACAATGAGTCTCTGATGGAGGTTTTACAGGTGCAGGGCGGCGGCTCGCCGTGGTGGGGTTAGTCTTTTGAAAAGCGAGGAGACGAGCGGAGCGGGTGTGTGCGAAAACGAACAGTTCCGCAGGATGGTTTTGTCAAGATGGCCTATTTCCTGCCGCATCCAGAGCTGAATTTCATTGACCGCAAAATGCTTTTCGCTTATGCTTCGTAACAGTTCCAGCCGGGAGCGGCGCCGGCGAGAACCTCTCCAACAGCAGACCAATCAGCCTGTTGGCGAAGCGGGAAACGGCCTGCAACCTCTCGTGTGACTCTGGGCGGTGTGTCCCCTGTCCAGCTCTCATAACCACTCGAGCTAGAAGTGTGTCCAAAGAAGCAATTAGCACTTAGCCATTAGCAACTAGCCAAAGTTCCGGTATTTGATACTGGTATTTGGCAGGACCCCAAGAAACACAAAACCAAAAAATCAACAAACAGCAGCCACCCACCAGGTGGCTTTTTTATTCTGCCCATTCACGCGCAAAAAACGGCGCGCGAACGGGGCTCCTTGGAGCAAGGACATGACAAAACAAGAAATGATGACAGCAATCAAAGAATGCGCCAGGAAGCTGGGGCATGCACCCAGCCAGACGGAACTGGCGAAGATGGTCAATGTGAGTCCCCGCGGCATTCAAAAGCATTTCGGCAAGTACAGCTGGGCCTTGCGCGCGTGCAACCTGGAAAGGACTAGCGGCCAGAGGCTGGAGCTGGATGCGCTGTTCCGTGACTGGGGCGCAGTGGCGAGAAAGCTGAAAAAGGTCCCCAGCGCTCTTGAATACACGCACCTGGCCCGCTACAGCGAAACGCCCTTGCGGAAGCGCTTTGGGAGCTGGGTGCAGGTGGCGCAAAGCTTCAAAGACTATGCGGAAAAGCATGGCTGGACGGAGGAGTGGCGGGACGTGCTGGAGACGATTGCCGCACAAGAGACGAAGCGAGGCGACGCGGAAGAACCGGACGATGGAACGGAGTGGCCCAAGATCCTGCCCGATCGTCCCGTGTATGGCGCCGTGATGCATGAGTGTACTCTGGCCCATGGACCGACGAATGAGATGGGGGTGGTTTACCTGTTTGGCGCCCTCTCCGCGCGGCTGGGTTTTGTGGTGATGCGGATACAGCCCGAGTTTCCGGATTGCGAGGCCATGCGCCAGGTGGGCAAAAACCGATGGCAGTGGGTGCGGATTGAGTTCGAACACGAGAGCCGCAATTTCCTCAAGCACATGCATCCGGTGAAAGGCTGCGACTTGATCGTTTGCTGGAAGCATAATTGGCCGGAGTGTCCGCTGGAGGTGGTGGAACTGAGCAGAGCGATGAGGATTGGGTGATCGCGCACGGGAGAATCGCCAGAACTGCGGGGCCGTTTGGCCCGCAGCGCCTAAGCGCTTGCCGTAAAAAAAAACCGGGGTCTCGTGAGAGACCCCGGTAGCGTTTAGAGGAAGCCTTAAATTGTTATTGGTTGTTGTCCTCGTCGTCCCCGTTGCTTACGGCGAGGATCGGGCGCGAGCTGTGCAGTTGCACGCTGCCGATGCCACGATAGCCGCTGCGGTCGTCGTTCGGCCTCGGCGTGTGATACCCGGCAAAACTCAAAACACCGTCATGCCTGCTGGTTTGTACAAACGACGGACTATAGATACGGCCGTCAAACCAGCCCAGCGTGTTGCCGACCACCGGCCTGTTGGCCGGAACGGTTACGGGCGAGCCATTGAACACCACGGTCAACGGGATGATGGAGGCGATTGGGTTCTGAATGCCGTTGAGCACGGTCCAGTTACGCAGATCGTCGGACTCGGCGTAGCCAAGGAAATGAAACGCGTCGGAGTCGCCATCCAGGCAGTTGCCGCCGGAGAAGATCAGCCCCCATCGTCCACCGGGAAAGCGCAGCAGGGTGCCGCGCGGCCCGATGTAACGAATATCGGTAGGCCCCACACCGGTAATGTCATTCAAGCCGTTGATCGGCCCAAGGTCGGTAAAGTTAACGCCATCTTCGGTTGAAGCCATGCGCGGAATCGAGATGTCATGGCTGGCGGCCGGCTCATTGAACACGGATGGCGGTCCGCACTGTTGCGCCACCGGCAAAGCCGTGGGAGCCGTGCGGTCGCCATTCAGGATCTTCTGCACATAGAAAATCGTCTTCGGCGAAGAGCCCGGTATCTCCGCGATGATGCCGTCAGGATTCAGCAACCCGGTTGTCCGCGGAGCGGCAAAATCGACCGTTGCGGGCACGCCGTTAAGAGGTGCGCCGGCTTGCGGGAACAGTTCGTGGACCACAAGGCCACTGGAGTCCACCTGACCGACGCGGCGATCAAGATTATAGAGAAAACGACGGCCGTTGACCGTCATGGCATAAGGATGGCCCAATCCGGCTTCGCTCGCCAGATCCACGGCATCGCTTGCCGGGCAGATTCCCCGGTTCAACTCCAGCACTTGCTGGTCGAACTGCCAGGTCTGGCCGGCGTCAGTGGATGTGGCTGCCACGATGGCCTCATTGCTGTTGCGCGGACGATAGTCAAAAAGTCCGTGCATGGTCTGACCTGAATGGGTCACAAAAGGAAAGTAATAGGGCGCCATACGTTCCGTGCCGGGATTGGGTTGCGGGATACCATTCACGCAATAGCCCGCCGACGGAAGCGCATTGCTTGCTCCCTTTTGTTGCAGGGTCCAGGGCCCCCCAGTGATATGGGATTGTTGAGGAAGGCTCTCTGCGGTCCATACGTTTGCCGGCTGAGCGGAAACCGTCTGTGCCAAAAGAACCATCGTGACAATCAAAACTGAGAAAAACAACGTTTGCTTCTGCTTCTTCACAAATATCTCCTTGCCTGCGGCAGTGCCGCGCCGCAGGTTGATATATGACCTACCGGAAGACGGAATAACACCTTTTTGCTCTACATCCGTGGGGGGAGATGCCCTTGAAAATCGTTAGAAACTGAATCGCGCTCCCATCTGTACCTGCCTGGGCCCGCCAAACCGCGTCGTGAACGGCGCGAACAGGGCCTGGCCTGCTGTGGGATTGGGCACGGCCGCGGTCCCAAACAAGCTGACCGCGTCAGGCCCGTAGCCTTTGTTGGTGTTGTGGGTAATGTTGAAGAACTCGGCAAAGGTTTCCACTTTGGACCTTTCGCCAAGACGGAACGATTTCAGTATGCGCATGTCCAGATCGGAGAACGGTTTTCCACGCATGCTGTTGCGTCCGGCGACTTGCCCGTTGATGAGGGCGCGATCGTTATCGTCATTGCCGTCATTCTGCGTGTCGAATCCGATGGTCGGAGTGAACGGCGCGCCGGAACGGTTCAGAGTGATGGCGCTGATGGTGAAACCGTGCGGCAGGTCCAGGATGCCGCTCAGACGCAAGTTGTGCCGGATGTCGTTCTTGGAAGGGCCGGCATCAAGTTCGGGCAGCAGCGGGTCCAGCGCTCCTTCACGATTGAAAACACGTTCGCCCGACTCGTTGTCGCGGTTCCACGCCAGCGTGTAGCCGGCCTGGAACTGCAAGTGGTGGCTCATGCGCTTGTTGACGGCAAAATCAAATCCGTCATAGCGGGAATGCGCTTCTGATTCGTTAATCGACACGGGCCCGAAAGCCGGGAAAGGACGCACGGTGGGGAAAATCGGCATGCCCGTCGGGTCAAATGTTGCCGGAAATAGGTTCTTGTCCAGCCGGCGTTGCAGGCTCCAGGTTGAGTTGCGGGTATATCCGCCGGATAGCGACCAGGAATCGCCCAGCGCAGTTTCCACGCTGGCGCTTGCCTGGAAGGAACGCGGATTCTCAAAACTGGGCGAGAAGCCAACCACCTTCGTCGGGGCCGGGTTCACGCCCGCCGGAATCGCGGCCAGGGTGTTCGGAAATTGGACGAAATTCAAAACATTCTTGTCGAATTTGCTGTCGAGAACCGCTGTCGTCAAGCCGTTGTCCGTAAACATGCGCTGGAACAGATTGGCCGGCGTGCGCGCATCGTAGATGCCGGCGGAGGCGCGAATCACGGTGGTCCCGCGGCCTTTGGGGTCCCACGCCAGGCCGAGCCTCGGCTGCCACATAGCGAGATCGTTGGGAATTTTTTGTGTTGCCAAGACTGCCGGATTAGGATTCGGAGGTTGCGGGTTCCATTGCCCGTCCCAGCGGAAGCCCGCATTGACCATCAGGTTCCGGGCGAGGGCGAATTTGTCTTGCACGAACATTCCGAATTCATGCTGGGTAGCGTCATAAATCAGCGAATTAGGATCGCCATTGGTCGGGAGCGTCCCGCGATACCGCGAGATCTTGCCGGCGTTGAAATCGGCCAGAGATTTGAAATCATACCGTCCGGCCATAAACGTTTCCCGCTGCTGGCGGGATGGAGTAATGTTGCCGTCCACGCCAAAGCGGATTGAGTGACGGCCCTTGGTGACGCTGACGTTATCGGTCCCCTCGTAGCGTCTGTTATCGAACATGCGCGGATGCGTGACCTCGGTTCCAATCGTGCCGACGCCGGTAATCACGATCATCGATGACTGTGCGTTCGGCTGTTCGAACCGGTAGTCTGTCGCAAACTGTCCGCGAAGTTCGTTCAGCAAAGAAGAACTGAATGCGGAAACCAGGCTCCCTTTGATCGCGACGCTCGATCCCTGGCGGTCAAAGTTTGTGGACTCTGAGATATCGTTCGTGCGCGGCGAAAGCGCAAAATTCTTCGCGTCCAGATTCGCGTACAGGAAGTCCACATTCAGCATGTGCTTGGAAGTGAGTGAATGGTCGAGCCGGCCGAAGGTCGAGGTCACGTTGTTCGTGCCCTCTTTCTCGCCCTGCAGCGAGGCCAGGCTGGCAGGCAGCGTTACGCTAACCGGTTGTGGCTGGAACTGTACGACAAACGGCAGGTTCAGGAAGTTCTGCTCAGCGGCAACAAAAAGGAACGTACGGTCTTTCTTGATAGGCCCGCCCACCGCCCCGCCGAACTGGTGTTGCATGTTGACGGCTGGGTTGCCGAAGGCGTCCGGCGAGGTGAAATCCGCATTGCGATTGGTATAGAAGCCTTCGCCATGCCACTCGTTGGTCCCGGACTTGGTCACGGCGTTGACAAAGCCTGCGTTGGTCCGGCCGACCTCCGCATCAAGACCGCTGCGCACCACCTGGAACTCCCGCACCGCCGCCAGGGGGAAGAAAAATACCGGATCATTGCCGCCACGCTGGTTGCCTTGCAGCGGATCGTTGAAGTCCGCGCCATCCAGCGCTACATAGGAATTGATCGAGCGCTGTCCGGAGATCACTAGGCCGTTGCGGTCCGACTCCTGATAGATATCCGGGGTCAATTGCACAAAGTCCGGAAATGCCCGGCCACGGATAGGCGCCGTAGCGATCGACCTTAAGTAAACACTGGCTGAACTGGAAACATCGTGCGTGTCGATCGGGCTGTCCGTATTCATCACCATGGTCTGCGTCTGGACCGTTGTTTCTTTTCCACCCATATCCTGGTTCGCCGACTTCAGCGCCAGGATCATGGTGTGGGTCCGTCCGACCGTAACAATGGCCTCAACTTCATCGGTCTTGAATTCGCCTTGCGACGCCTGTACAAAGTAGCGGCCTACAGGGAGCGCTTGCGCGTCAAATTGCCCCCGGCTATCGCTATGCAATTCGCGCAGGTAACCGGTTTCGGCGTTGCGCACCGTTACCGAGGCGCTCGCGGCCGGCTTGCCGTCCGCCGTGCTGACCTCACCACGCAACGCACCCGCTCCCGCATCTGACTGGGCAAATGTAAGCTGCGCCAGCAGACACATCAACAGCAACGCAGACACACTCAATACTTTTTGGCGACGAAGTAAACTTTGCAGCAGCATTTTCTTTCCTCTTCAACTTTCATGTTGTGCAAATCGGATCGTTGGGGGCGGCCGGCCGAAGCACTTAAAGTGATTTTGTGCGGCTCGATTATCTGTGCTTCCAAGCGCGGTGCGGTAGTTACGTGGGTCGTATTACTATGGCAATAATCCAGCCTAATTCATAGCTGTTTTCCCATTTTGGAACTATGGATCGATAGGTAAACTACCCCATAATCCACTTCATGGGACCATGTTGCATTCTGACTTATGTTTTATTAAGTGGCGTTCCGATATGGAACCCTGCGGATGGAAGCCAAACAATAGTAACGTGCTTTAAACCATGCAATTACAAAAGGACTATCGCTCAGTTAACTTCCGTGAGCACCCGCTCGCTTTATGATGGCGCGCTTGAAACGATCTGGGGCTATGATCGTGCTACAGAGATTCAAAGTCGTTGAAGTGTCTTGCATTTGATTTTGAGTTTTACAATTTGGATCGCTAGGGCACAAGCACAGTCATGATCGCCAACTCGTCAAGCACTACTTTTCGTCTCCTGAAATCTACATTCTTTCTTCTGATCGTATCGTTGCTGCTCGGGAACACCGTTACAGTGTCCGGCGCAGCATTGCAAACTTCGCAATTGCAAACCAACTCCCGCAAGCTGAAGCTGAGCGTGCCGCCGGAATATCCGGAGCTCGCGCGCAAGATGAATATCCAGGGAGTGGCACGAGTCCTGCTCACCGTCACTGCCGATGGAAGAGTGGTTGGTGTCAAAGAACTTGGCGGCAACCCGGTCCTGGTAGCCGCTCTGGTCCAGGCAGTAAAAAAATGGAAGTATGAGCCAGCAGACCGCGAAAGCGAGATTGAGGTGCGGTTTGAGTTCGTTCAGGGCGCTAATAAGTCTTGACCGCTAGGCAGGTCACTCTAAACAGCCCTAATCAATAAGCTTTCCCCCAAAGCTTTCCCGCTCTGTAGCCAAGTACCACATCCCCCACAGCCCTCTCCGTCCATTATCCAGTTCATATCCAGACATACTCTTTCAGCCTGAAGTGTTAAAGTAGGTGCGTTCTACTGTGCCGGCATTGGCGATCAGGGCAACATATCGCCGGCGGCATACAAACTTGGAATACTCACCGCAAGTTGCGGCTGGGGAAACGAAGGACTCATGATGGAACCATGGTTCGATCCGAATCGATGTGCCTGGATCCCGGGCACTGTATTCGGCTGCATGGCTTTAGTATTGGGAGCTCTAGCGGGTTGGCTCGTCCCCAAGGGTCTGGCCAAAAGATTTATGGTGAGTTCGTGGGTCATTCTCTGGCTGGCGGCCATCGCTCTTCTCATTGCGGGAGTCGTGGCGTTGTTCGGCAGGCAGCCCTGGGGTGTTTGGTACGGCCTGCTGCTGCCCGGCTTTGTCGGCGCCACCGTGCTAGGCGGAAACCTGCTGATCATTCTCAAGAGATACCGCGAAGTGGAGCAACGGCAGCGATCACAATATCCCCAGTAGGCAGGCATTGCGACACGCGACTTTTGCCATTGGAAATCCTTTAGCTCAGCGCAGGGACGCCTCCTCCGGCCGCCACCTTCGCCTGGTATGGAAACTGCTCCATGCCTGCCAGTTCGTCGCGGACTGAGCCGGCAATTCCCAGCGCGCGTGTATAACGATGGAATGTCGTCTTGGGCAGGCCAAGGCTCTCCCGCGCCGATTTGATGTTCCAATTGTGCTGCCGCAGACGGGCAAGAATGAGTTCCCGTCCAAAGGTTTCCAGGGCCTCGCGCATAGGGACGTTGCCTACCAGCATGGCGCCCGCTCTAGGGTTGCACTCATCTTTGGCAATGTTGGGTATCAGCCGGCTGAATAGCGCAGTGTCAATCGGGCTGCCGGACTTCACATGAGTCACCAGCAATGAGCAGACTCGCGCCAACTCTCGTACATTGCCCGGCCAGGAATACCCGACCATCAGCTTGAGCACATCGGCATGCAAGGCCAGGATTTTTTTCTGTGTGCGCTTCTCATTGTAGGCAATGAAGTGCCGGACGAGCGCGGGAATGTCCCATGGACGTTCCCGCAACGGCGCCAGGCGGATCGCCTGGGTACGAAAGCGGTCCAGCAGATCGGGCCGCATCCGGCCGTCGGCAACCGCGCGCTCGGGATCGCAGTTGGTGCCCAAAATCACCTGCACGTCGATCTTCTGTTCTCTGGTTTCGCCCAGCGGGACCACGGTGCGATTTTCCAGCACGCGCAATAGCGTTCCCTGCGCTTTGAGAGAAAGGTCGCCGATCTCATCCAGAAACAGCACGCCGTGGTCCGCTGCGCGAAAGAGGCCCGGCTCGTTGGCCAAAGAACCGGTGAAGGACCCTTTCTTGTGGCCAAAAAAACGCGCTGTCGCCAGTTCATCTGTGATCTCTGCGCAGTTGACAGCCACGTAGGGCCGGTTGCGGCGGGAACTGTACGCATAGATATATCGGGTGACCAGGTCTTTGCCTGTCCCCTTTTCTCCAAGGATAAGGATGGGATCGGGGTCCGGGACACTGGCCGCTGGAATATGAATTTCGTGAAGCTCCTGGCGCAATGCCTGGGTCTGCACGGACACGCCAACCAGCTCCGGAGCGTTCTCCAGTGTCTTGATGTCGATGCTTTTGACCTCGGTTTCGTCTACAGACTGTAAGCGAGGGAAGCCCAGATGGATGATCTGTCCAAGGGCGAGTGCATACGGCGTGATCCACTTGTTTGCCACAGCCTCAAATTCAGGATCGCTGCCGGTCTCCTTCTCAAAGTACAGGATGGCCGCCGGCGCATCGAAAACCGGATCTAGAATCGGGTAAGTAAGAACATAAAGGTCCGGAGATATTCTCTGGATCGGTTCCCAGGGTTGCACACGCGGAACAGGCGGTTCCTGGGCGCAGCTTTGACGGAAGATTTTCCAGATGCTGCCCGTCGCCCTGTCTTCCAGATCTTTACCGCACTCGATGGCGCGTATTTGTTGTGTCGTCATTCCGCAATGGCACAGCGCTTCCAGACGAACGGAATCGGGCTGGTGTCGAACCAGAAACAAACCACCGCGAACAATCCCTAATCCTCGGGCGGCTGATTCAAACGATGAGGAAATGGTCTCTTCGGCTTGGCTGGGATAAGGAATCCCCCGGAGCAATATGGATAGTCCCGCGAACAACGACTCCTGATCGTAAGTAAAGCCAATAGCGCCCATAATCGTCCCCTCTCATTCCTTGTGCTGCTAAGGGGGTCGCCTGGCGCTATCGCATAAAACCGGCATCTGCATCTTGCCAACCTGATTCACTGATCAAGTTCTGCCAGTGCAACCACCGTACTCACACACTTTACGGAGTGCAAGAATGTTGCCAATCGTTTTCATTTGAATTAACAAGCTTTACCTGCGCTTCAAACGGCTTTTCCTGTCCAGCTCTGGACGCCGCTTTCCAGTCGCGGACAATGCGCGGAAGGTATTGCCGCAACTTCAAACCATGCGGGCAATGAAGTTCAGCTGAGCGTTTCCAGCAACAGGACCGAGGGAAAGAGATCGGGGTAGGTCAACCGGAGCAGCGTATAGCCTACTCCTGCAAGCCCCAGAAAAAGAGAGGGATTGTTATCAGGCCTGTCCGGCAAGTCAGTTTGGTGGTCATGCGGTTGAAAACGAAAGCCGGAGGCGGCTGCGCGGGCCAGGAGTTGCGTCGCCAGGTGGCGCGCGTGCGCCGTCAGATGCAATCGGCCAAGAGCATTGCCGGCAATGTTCATGATCTCAACCCGGCCAAAATTGCCGCAGCAAAGATGGTCAACCGGACCATCCGGAAGCTGGCGGGTAATGCTCAGGGCTTGCTCCAGATCGTGGCGCAGAGCGTGTGAATCGATGGCAAGCATGCTGCCCAAAATACCCAATGCCACCCCGGGCGCTCCCTCGCACCATGCGGCCTTGTTCAGCGGCAAATTGCATCGCGGATCAAACCAGGTTTGCAGCTCGGGTATATAAAGGGTACGTTCAAAGGCAAACCCTTCGATGGCGGCGTCGCGAAACTCTTCCTTTCCGGTATACAGGAAAAGGCGGACCAATGCGTACGCGATGCCCGCGGCGCCGTGCGCGAATCCGGAAAGCGGAAGCGAATCAACCGCCGGCCAGGCCCGCGGCCCGGAATTGTATGAGACCCGTTTCTCCAGCAGCCGCCGGCCACAGAGAAGGGCCAGTTCGGGGGCCATGCCGCTGTCCAGGCCCATGGCGGTCACCTCTTCAATGAAAGACAAGAGGGCTAGTAACGTGCCGGCACAACCGCGCATGACATCCAGTCGCTCTTCGGTGAGAATTTGTCCCGGAGTGATAGCGCTCGCCGCTTCGCGCGCCGAATCAAAAAGGTCAGGCATCTTCAACCAGATTGCCAGTTGCGCGAATGCGTAAGGCAGCGAGCCGACGCCGGCCAGCCCTCCAGTGCCGTTGGACGGCCGATGAGCGGCGCTTGCGGCCGCGGCGATTTGCTTCGTCTCCAGGCGCAATCGAGCCGCGGTATGAAGCGCCAGATCGCGGGCATCTGCGTCTTTCGTGGCAAAGTGATAGGCTGCCAGGAATAGTGCAATGCCGGAGATCCCATCGTAAAGTTGCGGGCCCGGAATAAGGGGTTTTTGTCCGTCCGCCGCCAGGTCGCCGGATGCTGTGGCGAAACCGTTCTGGCGTGCCACTGAATGTTCACTGACCTGACGAAAAATGCGCGCAAGGGCTTCCGCTATTTCATCCCGCTCTTCAACGGCATCGTTGCTTTCGTCTTTGCCGTTTTCCACCAGGGGCCTCCGATCTAATGCACATTAAGCTGGTGCCAGCGTTTGAATTTCCCGGGACGAGGGTGCCGGCCCGGATTGTTCCAGCAGGCAGTCCAGCATGAAGTCACTCTTTTGCCGTCCCTGCAGGCGGTTCAAGAACAGTCCAATCCCTGCACTACCGGTTCCGTAGTCACAGCAGAGCCGGGACAGCATGTCTCCGGGGAAGGCGATGCCCTGCGGCCTTTCCACCCGGAATTGTCGGATGCCTTCGCCTGCTTTCATGGCTGCTTCCCGATACCGTGCTTCTCCCGTGAACTCATGCATGTCGAGCATGAAGTCGCCAATTCCGGCCAGACCGATAAACCGGCCAGGAAACACTACATACTTGCGATCGGTATCGATGAAGATCTTTTCCAGGATTGAGCCGTAGGGTTCTGTTCCCAGGACCCTGGCGTAGCGCACAACAGCCATGCCGATGCCGGCGCTGCCGAAACGCCAATAAGGGAAAAGCGGCGATTGCCCTTGCGTAGCTTGACGCCAGGACAGACCGCCGTCTTTCGTTGTCACCGCAAAGCTAAGATCGAATTCCAGCCCTCGCCGTCCCGCTTCCAGGAACGTCTCGTTGCGGGTAGCCAGGTAGAGATACAACAGGAACGCGGCGATGCCGCTGGCCCCATGGGCGAATCCCAGTGGCGTCTCATTGGGTGTGTCCCAGTGATAACCTGCGGGCGCCAAACGGCACGTCTCCAGCAGCTTGTTACCGGCCTGCGTCGCATTGTCCAGATAACGCTGATCCCCCGTCTGCAGGAAAAAACGGAGATTGGTCATGCCCCACCCAGCGGTCCCATAGAAAATGCCGGGAGCGTCATGCAATAAACGATGCTGGAAGGTCATTTGAAAAAGTTCTTCTGCTTCGCGTACAGCGCCCATTTCCAGCAGCGACCATGCAATTCCTGATATGCCGATATAGAGCCCGGGCGCGTAGGTTTGCGGCGTGATCTTGTGGCGGAGAATCCAGCTAAGCAGCTCCTCTGAATGTGTCCCCGTGATTTTCTTGAGCGCGTATCCAACTCCTGCTGCGCCGTAGGCAAGGCTCAGGGGGTTGGTGGCAAACACTTTCGGATCGGCGGGAAACAACCGGTCCTGCCGCGAGTAGGCCGCAGCCTGTTCGATGTGGGCAACAACTCCTGTCAGCAGCGGTTCGTAGTCGCGATCGCAATGTGCGGCAGGTTCTTCCCGCGTAATCGCCGGCTCGGCTTCCAGCACTTCCAGCATTTCGGCCGGGACCGGACGCCGGCCGGGGTCCTGGTCCATCAAGTCCAGCATCAGTTTGGCGATGGCTTTGGGAAGCCGCGCATCCCTCTGAATCGTGGTTATAATTTCCCGCTTTGCCTTTGGCTTGAGATGGAAAAGCGCATTGATCGGGAAGAGGTACGCCAGAAGTACGGCTCCTACCGAATAGTAGTCGTCTTCATAGGCGGCGTTGGTCCCGGCCAGACGGTTTTCTGAAACAAAGCCCGGCGTAAACAGCGAACTGGGACGGTCCACGCCGATCTGGCTGGCGCCCTCAAAATCAATCAGCCTCAGCTCTGCCTTTCCCGCGAGCACGATAAGGTTATTGATGGACAGATCGGCGAAAACAATTTGATGCTGGTGCAGCACTTCCATGATCTTCGCCAGGCTGATGCTCACCGAACGAAAGGTCTCATACCACTCCTTATACTGCTCGGTACGCGGCCTGGTCCGCAGCAACACGTTATGTTGCGAGGAATGGACGCCCATGGAGACGCCTTCAATATATTCTTCTACTAGAAACCAATGTTCCCACTCTTTAAAGAGGTCCACCGGCTGCGGTGCGATTCCCGTATCCTTAAGCACGGTAAGAAGCCGGTATTCTTTCTTGAGTAACTCCACGGCATCATAGCCATCGAATGTGGAGTTAATGCACGGGCGGGCTTCCTTGATAACGACCTTCTTGCCGGTCTGCCGGTCAAGGGCCCTGTACACGCCTCCGGCATTGGAAAAATCGAGTACGTCCTCAATCTGATAGCGCCCGTTTTTCATGCCGGGGGTTTTCTGCTCCTGCGTGGACGGCTCGTCCAGCGGCAAGGGTGGATTTTCCCAGGATGGAGTCACGGGATAGGCGGTTCTCTGGTCAGGAATCTCCGCGCCATCCGGCGCCACCAGCATAGGTGTGCGCTCGCCTTTTACGTTTAGCACGTCATAGAGGCGCATGCCGCCGTAGCGAAAGAACAGGACATTGCTGCTCTTGTAACGATGGTCCGAAAGGATGTAGGGCCCACGCAGTCCTTCCGTCACCCGGTGCAATTGTTCGATCAAGTCAAGAAAATGTGGATTGTCATGGGGGTAAATGGTGATGAATTTTCCTGATCTTCCGCGCGACCAATTCTTGCTGTTGAGCAGGAACAGGGTTGACATATCAAGAGCGAATTTGAAATCCGTGTCGCGCCGGTCAAACAGCACGGAACTCACGCGTTGCAGCACATCTCGCGCATTTGCGGGTGTGGCGGAAACGTGGATCTTCCAGCCCTGTTGCGGCACCGCATTCTGCGGTGAACCGCAATGAAACCAGATGCCCTTGCGCTGAATTTCCCATCCCGTAGGAAGATCGGCGGAAACCAAATCGCAAAAATCCGTTCTCCGGGGCGAGTACGCGTCAAAATTCTCGTGGTAGTCCCTGTCGACTAACCGATACAACGGATTGGGTCTGCTCCTCATATCGTCCCTCTTACCGAGGTTGCCTGGGCCCTCTGTCGCCGTGGCGAGATCGTCATCCACCTGCTAACAGAGGACCCCGTTAGCACTACTCCATCTGAAACGGACTATCAGCGCCAAGGGGGCCCTGGGGACAGATCGTGCTTACAGCGCTGTCGAATAGATTTGAGAATTCGGAAGTGCTGGTGGTGGAATCAAGCCTCTGCAGCCTCAATACGTTGGACATATCGTATCTCCTCATTTTTAGATTTTTGGGCTTTCAGCCATGCTAAATAGCATGAGGACTGCCAAACCACGCCGGTGGATTGTTTCTTGCCGATCGATGATACAAACCACGCATACAAAATCCTCCCTCAGGCTATGCGCTGCCCAATATTGAACGACCCATGCTTGTAGTTTGCAAGTATTAGAGTTTTCAGACCTTACTTGTAGTCAAGATCAAAGTGGGAAGCGGGTTTGAATGTTACGATGTGGTCCTGCAGATCAGGCTCTTGAAAATAACTCATAGCTGGATGTCTTTGCGTGGAATTGCAAATCAGCTTGCAGCCTTAAACTGTCCAGCACTGGAAAGGATTGTCCACACGTGAACAAGTAGGATGAATTCCGCGTGCGATCTATAGAGCCGGTATTCAGTTGAACACTGTTTCGCGCGTTGACGTAACGTTTCACTTGGTTTTAGAGTCTTGTCACGCTCTTCTTGCTTCCGGATTTGCGCAAAGAAGGTGTGGGTCTCTTCACTGGGTGTCCACAATTGGACACCCCTTGTCCACAGGTGGACGGTAGGGCCTGACTTGCTCCGGATTGGTATTTGTAAGTCATACTAAATAAGGTGGTTAAAGTTTTATAGATGGCATTTAAAGTGCGCTGAAAAACCTATGAACGTGCTCCGCTGTTCACAGGACGTTTTGTAGTATGGCTCGGCCAATCGCTTTAGCGCTGTCCGTGCTGTTTTTGTGAAGCAGGAGGACCGACAGGGGCAATGCGAACGCTTCTTCTCGACATATCATATTCGCTGCGCTCCCTGCGGAGAACGCCTGGTTTTACTGCAATGGCGGTCGTGACCCTTGCTTTAGGGATCGCCGCGAATACCATCGTATTCAGCATCGTCAATGCGGCATTACTGCGTCCTTTACCTTATGCCAATCCTGATCGGTTGGTAATTCTCACCTGGTATGGCCCCCACGGACGTTTGACTAGAGACATCTCGGGTTCGGCATTTTTCATGTTGAAGGACCGTGCTCGCTCCTTCCAGAGTATTGCCGCGGTGCATGGCGTTGATGCGGGCGTGAACATGGCGGCCATGGGGGCTCCACAATACAAAAAGGCCCAACGCGTATCTTTGGATTTCTTCCGCACACTCGGCGTTATGCCGGCCAGGGGCAGAGAGTTCAGTGCGGATGAATGCCGGCCTGGTGGACCCCGGGTGGCGGTCCTCAGCTATGGATTGTGGGAACAGAATTACAACAAAGATTCATCCGCTCTAGGGAGTGACATCCGCATCAATGGCGAACCTTATACCATCGTGGGTATCATGCCCAAGGGCTTCCGGTCCTACCCGGATGCGGATTTATGGTTGCCGCTGTGGCTCAGCCCCGCAACCGTCGAGGCCGGCAACGAGTATCGTGTTGTCGCTCGCTTGAAAGACGGCATCAGCGATCAGGATGCCCGGCGTGAACTGGCATCCACAATAGAATATCGCTCTGCCTTTCCCTTGCGCTCCATGGCAGCCGAGGTCACGCTGGCGCCGGACGAACTGCAATCGTTCATCGTTTCGGGGATCCGTAAAAGTTTATACGCTCTATTTGGCGCCGTGGTGTTCGTGCTTCTCATCACTTGCACCAATCTGGCGCTCTTTCTCACTGTCCGCGGGGCCGCGCGCAATCACGAGTTCGCGCTCAGGGCCGCCCTGGGTTCCAGCAGAATCCGACTGGTCCGCTCTTTTCTGATGGACGGTGTTCTGATCGCGCTTGCCGGCGGGCTGTTTGGCACGATTGCCGGCAAGGAACTGCTTCCTTTTATAAGCTGGCTGGCCCCGGCCGATTTGCCGGTAAGCGGTCCTATCGGCGTTGACCTGCATGTCCTGGTGTTTGTGCTGGGGATCTCCACCGCGACCGCCATCCTCTCCGGCCTTACGCCGGCGATACGGATGTCGCGGGTGAGCCTAAGCGACATGATCCGGCAATCGCCGCAAACGGGCAGCCATAGCATTCAGCAGGCGCGCCTCGGCCGGCTCTTGGTGACGGCCCAAACCGCACTGACTCTGCTCCTGCTGGCCGGAACCGCTTCCCTGTTACACAGGTTTCTGAAGTTACAGGCCGTGCCGCCCGGCTTTGATCCACAATATGTTGCCGTAGCTCAGATCTCACTGGCGCCGGACCGCTATGCGGGAACTGCTGCTACGGCACAGTTGCTCGACCAGGTTTGCGGGCAATTACGTGACGTCCCGGGCGTTGAGGCCGTGGCCAGCATCAACGGCCTGCCCCTCGAACAGGGTCTCGGATTTCCCATGTATCCCGCCGATGCGCACGACAGGACCGTTTATGGAGAATCACAATTTCGCGTCGTGAGCCCTGAATATTTTCTCGCCTTGCGCATACCTCTTCTTGCTGGAAGGTTCTTTTCCGAAGGTGATGACAGAGGCAACAAGCCTGTAGCCATTGTCAGTGAGGGGCTGGCGCGACAATGGTGGCCGAATAAATCTCCGCTGGGTCAGTTTGTCGCCATGGGTGGCGAACTGGGCAGCCAGTTTTCCGATGTCCCCAGGGAAGTAGTCGGCGTAGTCGCGGATGTTCACGAAGCCGGTCTGGAAAAACCGCCTCCACCCACAGTCTTTGTGACCCCGAAACAGACGCCGGACAAGATCACCGCATTCATGAATCGATTATTTCCAACCTCCATTGTTGTTCGTTCCACCAATTATGTCGGCCTTTACGAACCTGTCAACCGCGCCCTGACAGGCGCTGATCGCGATCTGGCCCTGGTGTCCTTGCGGCCACTGACCCAGGTATTGTCAACCTCGCTGGCCCGGCCTCGTTTTTATGTCTCTTTGACCGGCGCTTTCGGCGTTTTTGCCCTGCTGCTGACTGCGGTGGGTTTGTACGGCCTATTGAGTTATCAGCTTATTTTGCGCACCCGGGAGATTGCCATGCGAGTTGCTGTCGGAGCCAAACGGTCACACGTGATAGGGTTAATCGTCAAACAAGGGGTTGGGCTGGTTGCCATTGGCATCCTGCTTGGATCCGCAGCCGGTATTTTTCTGGCTAAATCCCTCGGAGCGTTAATTTATAATACGCCCGACACTACCTTAGGTATTCTCGCAACCGCAGCCCTGCTTCTGGCGACGATTGCCTTCTTGACCAGCCTGCTAATTGCTGTACGCGCGACTGCAATTGAGCCCATGGTAGTGCTGAGGACCGAGTGATGGAACTCAAAGAGAACTTCTTTCAGCCATCACCCAGGGACGAAGCCGGCTTCTGGTCACGGCCGGCAGCCACGTTCGTCTCGGAAGGCACAACGAGCATCATGCGTATCAACGAGCAGCCCTACCGGATCTTGATAGCGGACGACCAGCCCGCGGTACTGGACGCGCTGAAGTTATTGTTCCGGTCACAAGGTTTTGAAGTCGATACCGTACGCTCGCCGCAAGTAGTGCTGGAGTCATTGGCATTACGGGAATACGATGCGCTCCTGGTGGATCTGAACTACGCTCGTGACACCACATCGGGCCGGGAGGGCATTGAGCTTCTTGACCGGGTCAGGGAAATCGATAACCAGCTGCCCATCATCGTAATGACCGCTTGGGGCACCATTGATCTTGCGGTTGCGGCGGTACGCCGCGGCGCCCGCGACTTTATCCAGAAGCCCTGGGACGACGAGCGGCTTATTTCCACCATCACGGTCCACGCGGAACTCTACCGGGCATTGCGTCAGGGACAGCGCCTGGCGGCGGAAAACCAGTTGATGCGCAACCAGGGACGCACCACTTTTGTCGCCCAGGCGCCTGCCATGCGGCCCGTGAATGAAGCCATTGCCCAGATTGGCCCCTCCGACGCGAGTGTGTTGATCACCGGCGAACATGGCAGCGGCAAAGAAGTGGTCGCCCAGATGTTGCATGCGGTTTCACGTCGCTCGGAGAAGCCCCTCATCACCGTGAATACCGGCGGATTGCCCGAAGGCACTTTTGAGAGTGAGCTGTTTGGCCACGTAAAAGGCGCATTTACTGACGCGCGGGCTGATCGCATCGGCCGTTTTGAAATGGCGGATGGCGGAACCCTGTTTCTGGATGAAATAGCCAATGTCCCGATGCGGCAACAGGCCAGGCTCTTGCGCGTGCTGGAAACCGGCGAGATGGAGCGCGTAGGTTCCTCCCGGACCCAAAAGGTGAACGTGCGGGTCATTTCAGCCACCAATGCCGACCTCAAGGCGGCGTGCGCGAACGGAAGTTTCCGTGAAGACCTTCTGTTCCGCCTGAATACCGTTGAGATTCACCTGCCGCCCCTGCGCGAGCGTCGGGAAGACATTCCCGCGCTCTGCTCGCATTTTCTTCACAAATACACCGCCCGCTACAGCAAGCAGGTGGAAGGTTTTACACCGGAGGCCATGGAGCGGCTGCTGGAATATTCCTGGCCCGGAAACGTCAGGGAGCTGGACCACACGATTGAGCGTGCCGTACTGATGTGCCGCGAAGAAAAAATTGACACAAACCATTTGGGCCTCCCTTCTTCCAGTACCGCCCGCTCCGCCAATCTCTCTGACATGAGCCTGGAAGAAGTGGAAGCACTGCTGGTCGGCAAAGCGCTGGCGCGCTATAACGGCAACGTGAGCCAGGCAGCTGAGGTGCTGGGACTGAGCCGCGGCACCTTCTACCGGCGCATGGAAAAACACGGCCTCTATGTTCCTTCCGCAGTCAAGAAAGAAAAGTAAACGCCAGTCTGCGCTCCCCTTTGAACGACGGCTTCTGTTTTCCGTCCTGGCCACGGGACTTCCCTGCGCCATCCTCTCCTTTATTCTTCTCTGGACTAACTCTTATTCGCTCGATCACAAGATCGAAGGCACGGTGCTTTCCGTGTTTCTGTGGTTCGCCCTGGGCTTTGCCGCGCGCAACCGGGTGGTCAACTCCGTCCGCGTGCTGTCCAATGTGATTGCCTCCCTCAAAGAGGAAGACTTTTCTTTTCGCGCCACGCGTGCGGTTTCCGGAGACGCGCTCGGAGATCTGGCCATCGAAATCAATAATCTGGCGCGGGCGCTGGAAGCGGAACGCCTGGGGACCATGGAAGCGGAAAACCTGCTGCGCAAAGTCCTTGCTGAAGCTGAAGGCGTGATTCTGGCTTTCTCGCTGGACGGGAAACTAAAACTCTTCAACCGCGCTGCGGCAGCATTTCTCGGCAAGCGTGAAGGGGACCTGGTAAACCAGACCGCCGGTGAACTTGGAATTGGCGACCTTCTTTCCGGCCCATCGGCACAGACCATTTCGCGCCTTTCCAATGGGATTGAAAGGCGCTGGATCGTCCGCCGCACGCACTTCCGACAATATGGCGTTCCGCACCACCTGGTGATGCTGTCTGAAGCTTCGGAAGCGTTGCGCGCCGAAGAGCGGCTGGCCTGGCAGCGCATGGTTCGCGTCCTGAGTCATGAAATCAACAATTCCCTGGCGCCGATCAAATCCGTGGCCCGCACTCTGGGACGGATCCTGGGGCAAACCGTATTACCCGAACGTGTCCATAAAGACTTTGAGCTGGGACTGGATGTGATTGGAACGCGGGCGGAGGCCCTGAATCGCTTTCTGCAGAGCTACGCCCAACTATCCAAGCTGCCACCGCCCACCCGCCGCGTTGTCGGCTTGAGAAATCTGATTGAGCGTGTGACTGGCCTGGAAGCAAGATTGGCAATCATAGTGCTCGCCAGCCCTGACACTGCGATCAATGTGGACCCTGATCAACTGGAGCAGGCAATCATCAATCTGGCGAAGAATGCCGCCGAGGCTGTCCTGGCAAAATACTCATCGGGGGTCTTGCCCGCCGACAGCGGTGGACCTGCGGTCAGCGTAAACTGGACCGTAAGCGGCAACGATCTGGAATTGTGGATCCGGGACCGCGGCGTTGGCCTGCTTGACGCTTCCAATCTCTTCGTCCCTTTCTATACCACGAAGGAAACCGGTACCGGGATCGGCCTGGTTCTATGCCGGCAGATTATTGAGGCCCATGGCGGAAGATTGACGATCAGGAACCGGCCGGACACCGCTGGCTGTGAAGTACAGATCAGGATTCCAGCTTGCGTAGTGTCTCCCAGCCCGGCAGAAAGCAGTGCTGGCGAGAAGGCGAAGAGTGGGGTACGCCCGTCGTAAGAATGAGGTTGCGTTTGGATAAAAACGCGGCCCAGAGCCGCCAGGTTCGACCGGGTCTGGGCCGTATCCGCAACAGGGCCGCGAGCAAATTGCAGGTTTGCTGATCTACTCGTACCGCAAAGCAACTACAGGATCGAGGCGCATGGCGCGTCGCGCCGGCAAGTAACATGCGCCTATAGCAATAATTAACAGCAATAACGTTACCGGAACAAAAGTGATCGGATCGCCCGCGCTGATACCCACCAGCAAGTTGGCCATGGCGCGCGTGAGCGCGAAGGCGGCAAGCAGTCCCACCACCACTCCGATCGTAATCAGGCGCACTCCCTGACCCAGAATCAGGCTTAGGATGCTGCTCTTGCTCGCGCCCAGAGCCATGCGTACGCCAATCTCGCGCGTGCGCTGTGAGGCCGCGAACGATACCACACCGTAGACGCCCACCACGGCAATCACAAAGCCGAGCACACCCATCACGGCTGTCAGGGCCGCACCCAGGCGGAAAACCAGGAACCCGTTTCCTCCAGCCATGGCTTCTCGCATGGTCTGGAGATCTGAAACCGGCATTTCCGGATCAAGACGCTGAATCTCCTGTTTCACTTGCGTGATCAGCGATTCAGGACTTACCGAGGAGCGAATCTGCAGGATGCGCATGGAGCTGAAGTTCTGATTGAAAGGAACGTAATAGTAAGGTAATGGCCCTGAAAAATACCCGAAGAGCTTGCTGTCATGGGCCACTCCCACAATTTGAAGGAACGGTCCCGATGAGCTCTTGGTGCTGAAGCGCTTGCCCACAGCGTCTTCGTTGGGCCAGAACCGGTCCGCCATAGCCTGGTTCACCACTGCAACCAGCGCGACCGTTGAATTGTCTGCTTCGGTAAAAGAACGCCCGCGCAGGAGCGCGGTCCTGGTGGTTTCAAAATAGTCCGTGCCGATGCGGTTGAAAAATACCAAAGGAGGCTGTTGTCCCGGCGGCAACGACTTGCCTTCGACAAAAACCTGGCTGCCGTCGTTGTAGTTGCCCATGGGAACGCTGAAAGCCTGTGTAGTGGACTGCACGCCCGGTAACGCCCGAACGCGGCGTTCCAGTTCACGGTAGAACTCAGTCGCACGCGCCGGCTCGTAACCGACCTGATGAGGGTCCAGCATGACATTGATGACATTGTCAGGTTCAAACCCCAGTGCCATGTGCTGCGCTTTATCCAGGCTGCGGAGGAAGCGTGCGGCTACAACCAGCAGCATGAGGGAGCATGCCACCTGCGCTACAACCAGGAAACTGCGCACGCGCAAGCGACCCGCTCCGGCTGAGCCACCGCGCCCGCCTTCCTGGAGACCTGCACTCAGCCCGCCACGCGCGGCCCGCAAGGCGGGCCAGGCGCCAACGATCAATCCTGTGGTCAATGCCGCCAGCAGGCTGTAGCCGAAAACGCGCCAATCAAATCCAAAATCAAGCACCAGGGGAAGCTTGGTGCCCAGGTTAATCGAACCGATGGCGCCGCTCGCCCACATACCCAGAAGGACGCCTGAGAAAGCGCTGAGCATCGACAGCACAATGCTTTCGGTGAGTAATTGCCGGACGACTCTCGTGCGCGTGGCGCCGAGCGCCATACGCAAGGAAATCTCACGCTGGCGGGTCGTCGCCCGCACAAGCATGAGGTTCGCAACGTTCATGCAGGCCAGCACCAGGACCACGCCAGCCAGAACCAGAAACAGACCGGCAATCACAGGAATAGCGCTGGCAATCTTGGGAATGGGACGCGCCAGCTTCTCCGGCACCACGCTGACGGTAACACCTTCATCCGTTTTTGGATATTCCAGTGCCAGGCGGTTCGCGATCACGTTGACGGAGCTCTGGGCCTGCGCAGGACCTACCCCGTTCTTGAGCCTGCCTAGCACTGCCAGGACCCGCTGACTACGGTCCGTCCACAGGCCGTTTCCGCGCGCTTCGCCTGCCATCATGCTCAAGGGCAGATAGGCTTGCATATCCACATTGGAAGCGACGCCATGAAATCCTTTGGGTGCAACGCCCACCACCACGGCGGCATTTCCGTCCACTCGAACCTGTTTGCCAATCACGCCGGAGTCGCCGCCAAATCTCTTTTGCCAATAGGAGTATCCGAGCACAACCATCGGTGTTGAGCCGGGCTGTTCTCCTTCGTCCGGCAGGAGCAGCCGGCCCGCAGCGGGTTGAATTCCGAGCGCGGAAAAGTAGTTACCGGTTACATAGCTGAATACCAGTGGCTCCGCCTTGCCGCTGACGCTGAATCCGCCTAACCCGATCTGGTAGCCGAACAAGTCAGAGAATGTATCGATTTGTTTGCGGAAATCGACGAGGTCGGGATAAGAAAAATAATAGATCCCCAGCGTGTCGCCCTTCTGCTGCGCCGCCAGCACCATGAGCTGGTTCGGGTCCTTTACCGGCAATGGCCGCAGCCAGCCGTTCACAACGCTGAAAATCGCGGTGTTGGTTCCAATTCCCAGGGCCAATGTCAGGACTGCAACAATGGCGAAGGATGGATTCTTCAGTAGCTGACGGATTGCAAAGTGGATGTCCTGTTTCAGGGTGTGCACTGTCTATTCTCCCGATGAAAGCCTTCCTGCACACACTGATCCAAGCATTTGCCGAGCCAATCGATCTTAGCTATATCTCATTATAAACAAAAGACTTAAATCGCGCGTAGTTCGGGTTTTCCCGGCAAAGTGTCCACTTCTGGACTGGGGTGTCCATAGATGGACCGTGCGTGGCGTTCTAGCCGACAAGAAAACCCCGAAGAAACAACCTCTATAAATGATTGACAATAAATAGTTCGATCTTGGCTGGCTTCGCTTCTCACAACAAAAAAAGGCTGCCTACAACATCCTTATTATTGTCCTTTGAGATTCTCCCATTTCGAACGTGGAGAAGCCTGGCCGTTTGCCTAAGAGGCTTGGGTCTGTTTGCCTTCACCCAGCCAATCGTGCATCTGTTGGGGAGAAACATTCCCACCGGCAAAGACCGTTGCGATCCGTTGACCGCGGAAACGCGACCGGTCGGCCAGAATGGCGGCCAGGCCCGCAATCCCTGAAGGTTCCACCACCAGACCGAGAGCCCGATGCGCCAGTCGCATGGCTTGCAGCATCTGCTCGTCGCTGACAGCCAGGACTTCATCAACAATTCCGCGCATCGCCTGCACAGAGAACGGCACGGGGATGCGTACGGCAATGCCGTCCGCGATTGTGCTCACGTCCCCGGTTTCCACGACTTCACTGCGCAGGAATGAGAGTTGCATTGCCGGCGCTCCCGTGGGCACCACGCCGATGACCCTGGTCTTCGGCGCGACATGCTTTATCCAGGCGCCGATTCCAGTGAGCAATGCTCCATTCCCCAGGGGAACGATGATGGTATCCACCTGGCAATTCGCAGCCGTCAACTCGTGCGCAATTGTTCCCGCGCCCTCAGCGAAGGCCGGATGCGCTCCATCCTCCACAAAAAGCGCTCCGGCAGATTCAGCGTGGCTGCGCGCCACTGCCTTGGCTGCATCCATGTCAACACCAGAGATGCGAACTTCAGCGCCCATCCGCCGCATGGCAGTCAGTTTGATCGGATTACAGTTCTCGGGTACGAATACGGTTAGCGGCTTGCCGGCTTTTCGGGCGGCATACGCCAGCCCTTGGCCGAAGTTGCCCGCGGATGCCGCCACCATCGGCGAAGCTCCGGGCGGCAAGCTTTGCACAAAGAAGCCGGCGCCCCTGCCCTTGAAGCTGCGAATCGGGTTCACCGTCTCCACTTTTACAACGACGCTCGCGCCCGTCTGCTGATCAAGCTCGTCATGCCACAAGAGCGGCGTGTTGCGAAACGCGGGATCAATGGCGGTGCTGGCAAATTCTATTCGATCCAGGCAGACACGATCTTCGATCAAACAGTTCCCACCTTCCGGACGGTCATTCAGAATCCTCGCTTGAGCCATGAGACCTGCAGGATCATGCCGGCGACGGACGAACCGGCGCAGCTGAGTTCTCACAGGACGCCTGGACCATCTGTTGACGCAGCCGATGAATCTGTCTCATGTGTCGCCGCACGTGAAACAACTGAAACTTGCGCCATTGCCTGATTGTAAGCGGACCAAGATACGGATGCGGAAGTATCTCAACCCCGCTGCCAAACTTTTCCAGGCACTGCCACATCATGCGGTCCAGTTCCACCAGGTTTGCCAGCAATGCGCATTTCGCGTCTTCGGGACTTTGCCCTCTGGGGCAAACCATCTTGGGTGCAATCACACGCCTGGGAAAATATCCCAGGTCGATAACTCTGAAAGCGAGCCAGCGCTGGTACCAGGTAGGCTTGGGAAGGTCCGGGCCACCCTGTCTCAGGACCATTTTGCACGCTTTTGTCGTGATCATGAAACCCAGTGACAGATGTTCCAGCAGGTTTGCTGAAGACCATTTCCCTTCGGGGGCCCAGGTCATCTGGTCGTCAGACATTCCGGCGATAGACGACTCTACCAGGCTCCATGCGCGCCGTAAATGCCGTGAGTGTAATGAAGTCAGTTCATTCGTCATCGTGTGTCTCCGTGCCCAAGGTCACCGCAGGAGTTCTTCAAGTTCCTCGGCGTCTAATTCAAGAGTGTCAAAATGGCGGGTATTGATCTCCAGTGTGCCATCGCTCAGCCACCTTCCGAACCAGGATAGAGGGACCATTTCAGCGTCCTCGTCCGTCTGCGTCTTCTTGTAAAGCCTGCCGCGAACGCCGATAGGGGCCACCTTGTCCCATTCATCCAGCACGAATACTGAAGCTGCACCTGCCGGAAGTCCGGTGAGGGCGGTGCCGGGGTTGAAGTCATCGATCCACAGCAACGCATCCGCCGTTTCATCTAGAGCAACAAATGCACTGATCTGCTTGGCCAAATTGCCGCGCAGGAAGGCCGCATCGCACTGTGATGGCGCTCGGACAATGACGTGTTCAAGCTCCCGAGCAGCTTGTTGGGCCGCTATTTTCGCCAGATCATGTAAAGTTTCGACGCTGGCCACCAGGGCCTCCACATTGCGGCTTGATAATAGACGCCACAGAGCGGAAAGATCAGTCGACTCGCTGGCGAACATGGTGCCGTCACCACTCAGACCCATCACGCGTTGCTCGCCTGCCCGGTGAAAAGCGCAGGCCAGATCCACCAGCCTGGAAGCAACCTGCTTCCCGCGGCTGAAACTGGAAAGCGTCTCCTGCTCATGGTTCTCAAGCAGGCTGAACTGGCCGATCCGGTCTTGCGGATGTTCCACAATCTCCTGCAAAAGATGGGCCCACCGGGGAAGCAGTCCCGCGGGCACGGGCGCATTGTCCAGCATTCCCGGAATCATCTCCGCGCACCAGCTCTCCGGCCCTTCGGAGACACGCACGGAAAGCTTGGGGCCGGCCACTCGATTCAGATCGAAACCGTAGCCGGGCAATGACTCGAAGTATGCCTTCGCTCCGGCAAAGGACAAATTCCTGGGTTGCTCTTCAACCATCAGCACCAGTGAGTATGGATATAGATCGTTGCGGCCGTGTTTGCGCCGTAGAGCATGCAGCCATTGCTGAAATGGATATTCCTGGTGGGCCAGGGCGCCGAGCACGGTCTGGCGCACACGCCCCAGAAGCTCAGAGAAAGCCGGGTTGCCGGAAACATCCGACCTGAGACAAAGGGGGTTCATGAAGAAACCGGCAACTCGCTCCAGGTCTGGATGAGTGCGGCCGCTGACCGCAGTGCCCACCGCTACGTCAGTAGATCCGGTAAGCCGCGCGAGCAGGGTCTGGAAGGCCGCCAGCAATACAACAAAGAGCGTGGTGCCATGATCGCTGGCGAGCTGTTTCAACCGCGTCATCAATTCTTTGGGCAGGTACAGCATGTGGTCCTGTGCGGATGGCGTCTCAACCGCGCCGGCGCTTGCCCGGTTCAAATCGGGCGGCTCCGCCTGATTGCTGAAAAGCTCCAGCCAATAATCCTTTTGTGCCTGCAGGGCGGAAGAATCAAGCTGTTTTTGGTGCCATTCTGCATAGTCCACGTAGCGCACCTTGAGTTCAGGTAATGAAGGCAGACGCTCTTCCCTGAAGGCGCTGTACAGCTCTGCCAAATCTTCCACCAGGATGTGTTCCGTCCACACATCGGAAATGATGTGTGGCAGCTGCATCACAACGCAGTGTATCTCTGCCTGCAAGCGGACCAGTTGCACGCGCAGCATGGGCGGCTGATTTTTCATCGGGGCATTGAGCTGTTCGGCCAACAACTGCCGCAACTGCTCCTTTTGTGCTTCGCCCTGCGATGAAGAGAGATCATGGAATTGCCACGGCGCATTCACATGGTCATGAATCGACTGCACTGGCTCCCCATCGATCTCGGAAAAAGTGACGCGCAGAGATTCATGCCTTTGCACCAGAGCAGAGAGCGCTTTGCCAAAAATCTCGGGCTCGATATCGCCCTCAATGCGAATGAGCTGAGGGAATCCCCAGCCCGGGGCCTCAGTGCGGAGCACATCATTGAAAGCCAACCACATGGGTTTTTGCACTGGCGCCAGCGGATAGAAAGTTTGAATGGCGACGCTCCGAATCTTTTCCGGAGCCGAGTCAACCGGACCATCAGAACTCATGGCCGCTGCCAGTTCGGCGATGGTTGGATTGAGGAAGAGTTGGCGGATGGAAACGCCGTTCGAGAGCCGTGCCTGCAGATTGAGCACGATCCTGGTTGCATTCAGCGAGTGCCCGCCGATTTCAAAAAAGTCATCATGCACGCCAATTCGATCGATGCCAAGCACTTCCTGCCAGATTTCGGCAATTTGCTTCTCCACCTCCGTGCGCGGGGCCACATACTCTTCCCCTCTCTGGCTCCAATCCGGCGCCGGCAACGCCCGGCGGTCCACTTTGCCCGTCCGGGTGAGAGGCAGCTTCTCCAATTGCACAAAAGCATCTGGAACCATGTGCTCGGGAAGGCGCTCCGAAACGTATTTTCTTAGCTCGCGGACTTCAATAGCGCTATCGCCTACCCAATATCCCACCAGCCTGCCGCTGTGCATTGCTGCCGTGGCCTGGCTGATTCCCGGGTGTCCGCCCAGGACTCCTTCGACTTCTGCGATTTCAATGCGCCGTCCGCGGACCTTGACCTGGCCGTCGCGGCGTCCGAGGAACTCAAGCACGCCGTCCCATCTCCAGAGTCCCACGTCCCCGGTGAGATAGAGCCTGCCGCCGCCTTCCGTGCCGAACGGGTCGGGGACAAACGTAGTGGCGGTCTTTGCGGGATCGCCAACGTATCCTCTCCCCACACACACACCGCCGACAGCGATTTCACCGGTGCAACCTACAGGAAGCAGGCGGAGCTCGCGGTCGACGACATACACGCGCGAGCCTGCGATTGGCCTGCCCACGCCCACCCGGTCGGGGGCCTCCGCCCCAGCATGAAGAATTTCGTGAGTAACATCATCGGAGCACTCCGTTGGCCCCCATGCGTTGACCAGGACTATTCCGGGAAAGCGCTTCATCCAACGGTGGCTGAGAGAAACCGAGAGCGTCTCCGCGGTCGAGACCAGAAACCGCAACCAGCTCAGGTTCTCAACGCCGTCCATACTCAGCAATAATTCAAGGTAGCTGGGCACCGTTTCAAAGATCGTAACGGCGTCCCGCTTTACGGCCTCCAACAAGGCTGCCGGATTCAGTACAAGATCCTCGCCATAGATCACCACGCGGCCGCCTACCATCAACGGGGCCAGGAACTGCCACACCGAAATATCAAAGCAATGGGAAGCATTCTGCACGACCACGTCGCCTGGGACCAGCGCCAGAACGTCAATCTTTGACCTGAGATGGTTGCGCATGCCTGCGCGCTCCACCATTGCTCCTTTCGGTATGCCCGTGGAGCCCGAGGTGTAAAAAATGTAAGCCAATTCCTTGCCGCTGAACTTCAGGACCGGCGGCTCTTCAGCGGAACTCAAACTCCATTCGCTGGAGCACACGATTCCTTCCTGAAGCGACTCGTCCCAGCTAAGAGTCCCGCATCCAATCGCCCTGGAAAGGCTGCGGCCAAACTCCGCCGATTCCCTGTCCACCGCAAGCCAGGTCAGACCGGCATCCTTCATCATTCCCAGCATGCGCTCTTCAGGATCTTTGGGATCCAGAGGCACATACGCTGCTCCAGCCTTCATGACTCCTAGGATCGTCACCAGCATGCCTATGCTGCGGCGGCCCATGATGCCCACTTTGCTTTCCGACCCCACGCCGGCAGAGCGCAGCCAATTCGCCAGGCGGTTGGCGCGGCAATTCAATTCGCCGTAAGTGAGCTCTCCGTTGCGGTCGGTCACGGCGGGCGCCTGCGGATGTTCACGGGCAAATTCAGCGATCGATTGTTCCACCCAAAGGCCGTCTGCTCTCCCCGCGCCCCCGTCGCCAAAGTTGAGGACACGCGCCGTTTCCGATATCGGCAGGGCTTCGAACCGAGAAAGCAACGCCTCCGGCTGGGCCGCAATCCGCGACAAGAGTTCTTGCATGCAGTCCGCGATCAACTCCAGAGGTTTTCCTGAAAGAAGTTCGCGATTGTAGTAGAAGCCGAGCGACAGTCCGTCTTTGAGTTCCCTGACCGTGAGCCACAGATGGTAAACGCCTCCCTGAACGAAGCGGGAAACCATGTTCATGCGCACACCGCTCATCTCGCTCTCCAGGGCCTTCACCTGCGAGATCACAACAGGAAACAGCGGACGGTGTGGATCGCGGCTGATCTTGAGACCGCGCACGGCTTCAAAGAGCGGATACTCGACGTGTTGCTGGGCTTCCTTCAATTGACGATTCACGTCCGCCAGCACATCCGTGAAGCGCGCCATCCCCTCCATGTTCGCCCGTACCGGCACAAGATGGCCGAAGAAGCCAAGCAGCTCCGGCCAATGGGCCGGCAGCGTGGTAAAAGGGACCCCCAGCAACAGGTCCTTCTCTCCCACAAGTTGCTGCAACAGCACTTGAAATGCGGCGAGCACCGTGCGGAACAGGGTGGTTCGATAACGCTTGCGAAAACTCTTGAGCTGCTGATAGACCGCATCGGGGACATCACGGTCCATGACGCCAAGATCAAAGCTGGTGACCCGGCGCGAAGCGCGGTCAGTCGGCAGTTCCATGGCTGGTAGCGGCGCTTGCAATTGGTCTCGCCAATAGCCTTCATGCTCTTTAAGGAGACCCTGTTGCAAGAGTTCATTCTGCCGCGCGGCAAAGTCCGGGTACTGAACGCTGATGGGAGACAGCGCCCCATCTTCGCCACGCGATAACATTTCATAAGAAGCGCCTACCTGCTCGAAAATCTGCGACATGTAGATGCCATCGAGAATGAGGTGGCTGAAAATGAACAGGAAGACATGCCGGGCAGAATCCAGTCGTGCCAGCGCGAAGCGGAAGAGCGGCCCGGTTCCGAAATCAAATTGTTGGCCCACCAGCTCCCGTTCCAGCGCCTGTACCAAGCCGGTTTGCGTGGTGGCTGTTTTGTCCGAAAGGTCATGGGCGGAAAAGTCAACTAAGACCCTGGGCAGAATTTTCTGGTAGGGGACACCCTCTCTTTCCACAAAAACAGTCCGCAACGTGTCGTGGCGGTCAACCACTGCCTGCCAGGCCTGGCGGAAGAATTCAACGTTCAACGGCCCTTCAAGAGTGACCTGCACACAAACATTGTTGAGTCCCCGCTGCGAGTGGATCTGGCTCTGAAACCACATATCGCGCTGGTTCATGGAGAGCGGAAACAGTTCCCGGTCGGCGCGCCGTTCCAGGGGAATTATCTGGCGTTCTCTTGCATCGTCCTTGGGCATTGCCTCGCTCACTTGGTCTCCTGCAAAGGATCTAATTGGCACAGGAGCGGCGCATTGACCGTGGCATCCGATGCTTCCTTGAGCACGATGCCCTTCGGTGCAAATGAGACCGCCACCGGCGCGCTTCCATCCTCTCCAGCAAGGAAGTCGCGGCACTCACGCCTGACAGCGACATTCGATGCCAACAAGGTGGCTACCGCGCCGCAAACCACATAGATTAACGGGATATTGCGGTGCGTCATATCGGCGATGAAGCCGGTGAGTCCCATGGCCAAAGGCGAGAGGCCACGGGTAATCGTCATGAGCAGACCGAATACGCGACCGCGGATTTCGGTGGGCGTCGCCAGCTGAAGAGTGGTCAGCAGTTTGAGAACGATAAAACCATCCATGGCGCCAACGGCCGCGATAAGCCACACCGCCACCCACGGTCCCTTCACAAAACCCAACGCGGTCAGGCACAGGGACATCACAACCATCACCACCACCGTCACCCTGCTGGCCACGCGAGGCGAGAGTTTCAGAGCTCCGCCAAGGCCATATCCAATGAAAGTTCCAAAGCCGGATGCGGCCAGCAAGAAGCCATACCATTGCGGGCCGGCCCGCAGATAATCTTCCACATAGAACGGGAACAGGATCAGCATGGGGACCATGACGAGCTGGAAGAACGCCATGGTATAGAAAAGCATTTTCATTCCGGATCGGGCATGAATATGCCGCAGCCCTTCCATGATTTCGCTCTTGAAGCTGGACGGCTTCTTCTCTTCCGTTGCCGGCTTGGCCGGGAGCGGAGGAATACGAATGAACGCGTCACTGATCGCGGCATAGAAATAAGTCAGGGCGTCAGCGAGCATGAGCAACGGCGCACCCACCATGCGGAACAATATGCCGGCGATCGCCTGGCCGAGAACAGCGCAGATCTGGAAAGAGCCCTGAATAAAAGAGTTCGCGGTGCCCAGTCCTTCTTTTGGCACCAGATCAGGCACCACAGACATGCTGGCCGGCTGCCAAACGGCGCCCACGCTTCCCTCGAGCAGGGAATAGGCGAAGAGCGAGACCACAATCAGGACAAGCGAATGCGAACCAAACCACAAGACGGCGGCAATCGCTGTGAGCGCCAGACCGCGGACAAAATCACCGGTAATGAGGACGGCGCGTCTTGAATACCGGTCTACCACGGCGCCACCCAACGGGCCCAGGATTAAGGCGGGCACGGTAGAGGCCATCATGAGCAAACCAACCAGCGTTGCGGATTCGGTTGCCTGCTTCAGGGAAAGAATCACAATTACCTGAAACAGTTGCGTGCCGATCTGACTGACAACCTGCCCCTGCCACAGGAACAGAAAATTTCGGTTCATCGTGCGCTTTGGCGCCATTTGGTCACTCCTCGCCGGAGTTCTCCGGCTGACTACAGCAAAATGTCATGGCACGATTGCGGCCAGTTCAAGCGGTCTTTCCGCTTCGTGATGCCAGGGCAGAAAATCTCCCGTGGCAACCGGAGAAGATGCGGCGCGAGCGCGGGCCAGCGCCCTGCCGACCGCTTCGATGGCAAACTTGATGTCCTCCGAGCCGACCCCGTAATGGGTCACCGCGCGGATCCTTCGCTTGCCTAATTCGCTCACGCGCACGCCCTCGTTCTCCAGTGCATAAAGAAAATATTTGAGACTCAGTTCAGTGTCCGCCAGGGTGAAGAAGACGATGTTGGTCTGGGGCGGCTCCGAAGCAATCTCGATCCCGGGAATCTCCGCCAGCCCTTGCGCCAGTTGCCGGGCATTCATGTGGTCTTCAGCAAGACGGTCCACCATTTGTTCCAGAGAGTAAAGGCCGCCCGCGGCAATGATTCCCGCCTGACGCATGCCGCCACCCAGCATCTTCCGCAATCGCCTTACGCTGTTAATAAAAGAGCTGCGGCCGGCAACCACCGAGCCAACCGGAGCCGCCAGGCCTTTGGAGAGGCAAATCGTGACTGAATCGGCAAAAGTGGCAATGTGGCGGACATCCATGCCCATGCTCACCGCCGCGTTGAAGATGCGCGCGCCGTCCAGATGCACCGGGAGGGAGCGGCGCTGTGCGAACTCATAAACCTGCGCCAGGTATTCCAGCGAAAGCACTTTTCCCCCACACAAGCAGTGCGTGTTCTCCAGGCAAATCAATCCGGCGGGGACGCATTGAAAATCCTGCTCGCCATAGAGCGCGGCGTCCATCGCTTCAATCGGCACCTCGCCGTTCGGGAGAGTCGGAAGCGGATCATAGACCAGCCCTCCAAGCAACGATGCTCCTCCGGCCTCCCACTTCCATATGTCGGACAGGTTTCCAACCAGCAGCCTTTTCCGCTGCGAGCAATGAGCCAGTATCGCCAGCAGGTTGGCCATGGTTCCGCTGGGGGTGAGGATGGCTGCCTCTTTGCCCAGCGTTCTGGCCACCTGGCGCTCCAGATCATTGACGGTAGGGTCCTCGCCGTAAACGTCGTCGCCCAGTTGTGCACGCGCGATTGCTTTGCGCATGTTCAGCGGAGGCAAGGTCACGGTATCGCTGCGTAGATCAATGAAGGATTTCATGAGTTTTATTCATCTCCACTCACGCCTGAAGCGCACACTCCAGCGGCTCGATTTCAAGTTGAATTGTCTCCAGCGCCTCCTGTAGGTGGCGCGATACTGCAGCCGGGTCCGGCCCCGCACCGATCACAAAACCCAGCCGGTCATAGGCGTCCGTTGCCGGGTTCACCATTCTTCCCGGCTTGGCCGTCACTGAAATCTCGCGCACGCTCGGGATCACGGTGGCTTCGTCAATTCCATGCGTGCCCCGCAGTTGCCCGGTGCGGTCCGCAGTCAGGAAACGAATAGACGCGTTCTGCTCATGCTCCGGAGTCAGGTCTACGGGAAGTCCAACCAAAAGGTCCATCCAGACCTGGAGGAGATCGATGCCCTTGGCGTAACCGACCAGTTCGGGAATCATCCCGCCCGCCAGTCGAGGATTGATCTCCACCACCGCGGCGCCACGCTGAGTCCAGCGGATCTCCGTGTGCGCAGGACCAAAGTTGTAATTCACGGCCGCCAGCGCCTTGAGCACGGTTTGCACCAGTGCCTGTTGGACTGCCTTCGGAGCGCGGCTGGGAAAATCGTGGCCCATCTCCACGAAGTAAGGTTCCCGGGAGAGGTGCTTATCGGTTACGCCGATCACGCGCGTCTCGCCGCCAGGCAGCGTTACCGTTTCCACGCTGTATTCCGGCCCTTCGAGCAAACTCTCCACCAGCACGCTGCCGTCCAGTGACTGGCCGCGAATGTTCTCTTTCCAGCCATGAATGTCGTGAAAGTGCTCCATGAACTCATCAGCATTGGTTACGAGACGCACTCCATGGCTTGAGCTATCGGAAGGAGGTTTCACCACACATGGATATTCAATTCGTGCGGCAAGCTCGCTGGCTTCCCTTTCGGAGTTCACCAGGTAGAAGTCGGGCGTAAGCAGCCCTGCGGCCTGAAGCGTCTTGCGCGTGCTGGGTTTGTGCCGGCAGATCTTGGCCGCCGCCGGATCCAGTCCGGGCAGGCCGAGCGCCGTTGCCACTTGCGCCACCAGGGGCACGTAAAACTCTGAAGTGGTCACAACCGCGTTCACGATTTTCTGGGTATGGATTTCCTGTATGGCCTTGATGACGGCGGCAAAACAGTTGGTGTCTACGTTCCTCACCTGAAGCCCGGGGTCGGTGAGTGCAAGGAAAGGATATTTTCCCGGCGTGCGCGTCAGGAAAGTGACGCAGTCGCCGCGAGACAGCAGTCGCTCAACGATGATGGCGCCCGTCCCGGTCGTATTGCTTTCCACCAAGACAAAGTGGTTCATGAGACGTACGTAGCCTCCAGCCCCAGTTCGCGGGCAAATTCTTCCGTAGTGCTTACGTCCCCGGTATAGGCAGACGGTTGGTCGTGCGGGACGGGGGCATAGCTCCAGCGCTTTGCCACATCCGTGCCGTAGCGAATTGGGGAAGGAAATGCTCCGGCGATCTCATTGGCCAGGTTCTTTTCGCGCATGAATTCCGGAGAGTAGATGTTGGCGTAATATCTGTCTCCACGGTCGGGGAGAATGGCCACGACTTGCTGATCTTTGTCGTAATGCTCCGCCACCCAGGAAGCCACCACGTAGGCCGCGCCGGACGATCCGCCGGCAAAGACACCAGTACGCCGCACCAGCTCCAGGCAACCGTTGAAAGCCTCGCCGTCAGAGACCCAATGCACTTCGTCAATCAGCGGATAATTCACATTGCCCGGCAGCAAACTATTTCCATGGCCGCTTTGCAGACGCTTGCCATTGGGCTGGTTGAATAGCACGGAGCCAACGGCATCTACGGCAACAATCTTCAAGCCGGGAACGTACTTGCGCAGGGAGCGGCCAATGCCGCAAAGGGACCCGCCGGTGCCGACCGTGCCAACCAGCGCGGTGACATTCCCTCCCAGGCCTTCATAGATTGCTTTGCCCACGCGCTCATACGCGGCGGGATTGCTTGGCGTGTCATACTGGCAAGCCCAGAATGCCCGCGGATGCTTCTCCATGATTTCACGCAGGCGTTGCAGCCGCGTCCCCTGCCATCCGCTTACTGGATCCATGCGGTCAACAATCTCCAGCTCCGCGCCCAGGGCCAGCAATTTGGCTTTGGTAATTTCGTCCAGGCGAGGGTCCGTCACGATGATGACTTTGTAACCTTTGGCGGCCCCTACGCGGGCCAGCCCCTCAGCGGTGGAACCGGACGAGCTTTCTAAAATAACGCTGCCCGGCCGCAATTCCCCGGCACGTTCGGCATCTTCGACGATCTGCAGCGCAATGCGGTCTTTCATTCCGCCGGGAAGCTGTAGCTCCAATTGTCCCCACAAGCTGGCTCCTTCGCTGGAGATCTCACGGGGGCGGAGCCGGATCAGTGTGGAGTGTCGTATTAAGTCCAGAATTGAATCGAATTTGTTCATTCCAGTTCCTCTGTCTTGCTCTAGTGGCCCGGCTATCACTGACGGCGGGCCCGGAAAAGATTTCGTCGCACCTGGAGATAGGCAAACGGAGTGCCGCATCGGGCCGCATGCCTTGCAGAGGAATAAGTTGTTTGAATTCACGCCAGTCCGGGAGGCATCCAGGATTTCGTGCTGAAGATTGGGAATGCATCAGACCCACATGTGGTTCAACCGCGAGACAAGCAAGTTCCGATTCTGGTCAAGCCCGCGGCAAGCAACCGGTCTGTAGTCATGCTTGCGTGGAACCACATTGAACATCTCAGCGGTGCATACGTTCATCGCACGGGCAATCTGCTATGAGTGAAGGATGGTAGGCATTTATGCTCTATACCCAAAGAGATGCCCGGGAAAGTGGTGGGGCAATTCTTATTGGAGATTGCCGCAACTCAGGGCTTGTTCGAAAACCACGCAGCTATTTTGCCCGCCAAAACCAAAGTTGTTGCTCAAGATTCTTTGCAGCGCGGCGGAGCGAGACTGGTTCGGCACGTAGTCAAGATCACATTCCAGATCGGGCTCGTCATAGTTGATGGTAGGCGCCAGCTTCTGCTCGGAAAGCATGAGCAGACTGGCAATGGCTTCTAGCGCGCCGGCGGCCGCCAGGCAATGGCCGACCTGGGATTTAAGGGAGATGACCGGCACCCGGTAAGCTGTATTTCCGAAAGCTTGCTTGATGGCCATTGTTTCCAGTCTGTCATTCATGCGCGTCGACGTTCCGTGCGCGCTGATCGCGTTGATCTGGCCGCTGCTGAGCCCCGCATCTTGGACCGCTTTTCGCATGGCCATGGCAGCTGCCGCAGCGTCAGCACGCCCGTCAGTGATTCGATAAGCGTCAGAGGTAGTGGCATAGCCTGTAATGGCGCCGAGGATGGTTGCTCCCCGCCGTTCGGCGGCGGCCCGCGTCTCCAGCACCAGTGTGGCGGCGCCTTCTCCCAACACAAATCCTGAACGGGTCCTGGAAAACGGGCGGCTGGCACGGCTTGCTGGACCTTCATCTGTTGTCAGTGTGCCCAGCATGTGAAAGTTCATCAGGTCTTTCGCTCCACAACGCCCGTACGCTGCGCTGACTACAGCGCGATCCCAATGCCCGGAACGGATCCGATGGAAAGCCAGCCCGATCGCCTGGTTAGAGCTCACCGTAACATTGTTGATGCTGATCAGATCGCGATCGTCGAATGGCCCGTGGCCGCGCTGCTCCAAAATCCTGACGATCAGATCCAGCGGGCATGGCCAGCCGGCGTCTTCGTCAACTGGACCTTCCAAGCCATCGAAGCCGGCTCCAGAGTCTGTCGCACCCTGGCCGCCGTACACCACGGCATTCACGGGCACACCTTCGGGAAGAAATCGAATCGCTTCTTCGGTGGCGTTTGCCGCAAGCCGCAGAGAATGCGGTATGCGGGCGGGTTCGTAATCACGCAGGACCTCCGGCGCCTTAAGCTCCTGCAGAACGGGTGCTGCCACTGCTATAGGAAAATTCGACGCGACCAGTGTGCCCCGGATATGGATGGCCCCTGAATCAGAAGCAAACATCCGTTGTTTGAACTCCGCGAGAGTCGACCCGATGGAAGAGACAACTCCCGCTCCTGTGATAACGACCTGACACACGGCAAATCCCTTCCTTGCAACGAGGCCAGCAATTGCCTGCGACCCGCAACCACCCGGTCCCGCGGGACGTCTTGAAATCGACAGCCTACTGGACGGTAGTGGCCTCAGCTTCCTGCGCTCCGGCCTGGATCTTGAGGTAGTCCACAACTTCCTGCACAGTAACGTCGAGTACGCCGTTGCCTTCTGCCTGCGCGCGTTTTTCCTGAAACAGCTTGCGGAAATCAACTTCGGCATCCACGATCTTTTCCAGATCGCAGCCCAGGTCGAGGAAATCGATGGACTCGGCTCCCAGATCGCCAACGAGCGTTGTGTCCGGCCGAACAGCAGATCCGTTTAACCGGAATACGTTGCAAATCACTTTCTCCACTTCGCTGTATAATTCTTGATCGCTCAACTGCTTCTTCATATTGCTCTCCTCGTGACAAATAGGCTGGCAGCGATACCGCAACACGTTGGTGTTGGAAGGCTGCGCACTGCTCCTGATTGCAAACCAATTGCCACGCTGAGTTTCTGCTCCTGCTGGCATTGTGATTCGCAGCAAGTCCCCGGATATCGCTGGTTCAAAGGCTTTTTCCCATGCCTTGAGGCTTCGCCCCGGAAACCGTTGCATATCGCATGGAGGATAAGGGACCGAAACCGGGCTATCGGTTGGACTCCGAAATTCCATATTTGGCCCATTGGGCTGGCTATGCACGCTTCTGACACAAAAGAACGCATTTATACGACTTGAGATAGCCGCTCATCTTCCGATGGAGTGGCCCCGTAGTTGCACATGTATGAAGGGACGCCGGGTGGAATCAAAATGTGGGGTCTCGAGTGAATACACTGACAGAAGTTATCGACCCGATGCATGCCCTGAGGCACACGCTTCTTCCCCTGCCCCCTGTGGTTCAGCGATCCGACCAACGAATTGGCCTGGCATTGAGCGGTGGTTTTGCCCGCGGCATTGCTCACATCGGTGTATTGAAGGTCCTTGAAGAAGAAAAGATTCCCATTCATTTTGTGGCCGGCAGCAGTGTCGGCGCCTTCATCGGCGCGCTCTATTGCGCTGGCGCGACCGCCAGGGAGATGGAACAGATCGCTTGCCGTGTACGTCGCCGTCACTTTGCCCAGTTGACCATTTCCCGCTATGGCTTCTTCTCCAATCGCCGGATGATCAAATTCCTCAACAAGATCCTGAAAGTCAGGAGTTTCGAGGAACTTGAGATCCCGTTGGCGGTAACAGCTACGGAAATCTCCACAGGCGAGGGCGTTGTGTTTCGTTCCGGACCGCTGGCGGAGGCAGTCAGGGCCAGCTGCGCTTATCCCGGGGTGTTTCCTCCGGTAGAAGCGGGTGGACGCCTGCTCGTCGACGGCGGCCTGACGCATCCGGTTCCCACCCAGCCTCTACGTGAGATGGGGCCAGACCGCATCATCGCCGTGCACCTGCGGAACCGCACAGGGCTGGGCGGCCCTCGCAACATCTTCGACGTAATCGCAAAGTCTTTTGCCATTGCTCAGCAGCGCAGCGGAGCGGTCTGGCAATCCCTGGCTGATCTGGTGGTAGAGCCGGAAGTCCGGCAGTTCAAATATGACGATTTTGAGCGAACGGCGGAGCTGGTGCGCGCGGGAGAAACAGCAATGCGCGCTGCTCTTCCCCGCGCCATCCGCTGGTTTGAGGAGAAGCTGAATCCGGAAATGGCAGAGCAATCAAGGCTATACGTACCAATCGCACCGTAACGGGGTGGCCTCAACCTTCTTGCGACGCAATCTGAAACTAATTCCATCGTTCGCAAACTGCCGCCAGCCTCTTTCCCAACTCGCAAGACCACACCTCACAGTGAAGCCGAGAGCCCGGCAGTTTGCATTGAGAAATCCCGCATCCCATATTGAACCGAGATTTGCTGGCGGATCGCTCGATTCGAAATGTGGAACCATGAAGGGGGTCGCAGGCTCTCCACGAAAGCTTTGGCTTCCGCAAAACTCTCTTCATAGTCGGTGCGGCCCGGGTCAAAGACCAGTGCCAGTGCAGTGCCGCTGTGCGCCACCATCAATCCGTCAGCGCTGCCCAACTCCACGAACTGCGCCAGTTCCTTAAAGTAGGGTTTAGGGAGAAGTTGCTCGTTGATGCGCGCGCTGATGGTAGTGGCTCGCGCCAGCAGCAACGAGTCGCGGGTGCGGTTTGCTTCCCGAATCATAGACCACGCAGTGAGCAACTGGGATTCATCGCGATTGGAATAGCGGAAATTCTTGCGCCGCCCATCAAATTCCATGGTGTCAACCACGCCGCCGGTACAAATGACGAGCGATTCGAAGCTGGGCAGCGTGCCCAGATGCTCGATGAGGAGACCTTCACGATGGGCAAAAGCCACGCAGCCAGGGTACATGGAGCCATCGCTTGGTTCTATGCCGATGGCGATGCGGGCAATGGTTTCCGATGAAATCTCGCGGTTCCAGGCTGCGGCTGCCGCCCGCAGGCTGGCAGTAATGTCAGCCGTGCTGGTTCCGAACCCCTGGCCGGAGCCGATCGGCGTGGCAATCCGTAACGTGCCGGTCTGCGGGAGTCCCTGCTGGGCCAGATAGTCTGCCACGGCGGTCCTGGCCTTCCAGCATGCTGCCGGCTCAACCGTGAGGGCATCGTCATCGCAGCGCCTGATGAATTCTGCCCAGGAAAACAAGCCTATGGGCGCGGTAATGAGAAAATGCCGGCGCTCGCTGGTTTGCCCTTGCACGCACTCGCCCAGCACCAGTGGGCAGTGTCCCATGCCGACGGTCTCTATGTTTTCACTCGTTTGTTCGTGTTCTGTAGCAATCATGACTTGTCCCCGCTCAAGTTCTGCGTAACAATTTCATCCACTGCTGCCTGCAACTTCTGTTCCGCCACACGCAACCCCAGCCGCCGGCGCTTCAACCGCCTCTCCATCGAACTGGTCCGGCGCACCAGGGAGCCAACCTGCGCCTGGACCGCGGCCGGGCTTGAACCGCCGCCATACCGCGCCATCGCCGCAGTCGTAACCGGATCTAAAGCCATCGCCAGTTCGGCGCCGTCCAGATGCAATGACATGTGCGCGACATCAGCTACAATGCGTTCCAAGATCGGTCCTATCTCTTCGGCCGGTGGAATGTCTGGATATTGGTTGATCAGCCGGCTGACGGAATCGTGGGCCGCACGAAAAGCCAGGCCGTATCGGGCGACAAGAAGATCAGCCACGGCGGTCATGGTCGTTTGCTTGTCCTCCAGGAACTCACGCATCTTTTCCGGATATACCTGGAGCCGCTCAATCAGGAGCCGCACCAGTTGGATCGCCTGTAGCATCGCCTTCAAGGCCGGCCAAATGTGTCCGGAAGCTTCCGCACTCACTTCCACGGTGTTGTTGAACGACACGTTCTTCATCCCCGTAAGCGTATTCACCAGCCCGCCCAGGGGTGTGATTGCCTTGCCGCGGATGTTCTCCCACACGAAGGCATTTCTCTTCTGCGGCATGATCGAGCTGGTGCTGACCAGGTCGTCGTCCCAGCCCAGAAAGCCATAGGCAGAGCTCGACCAGATTTGAAAATCCGTGGCAAAGCGGGTGAGCGAAATCCCGAGCATGGCCATACCGCTCAGCACGTGGACAAGATAGTCGCGCGAGGCAACGGCATCGGCGGAATTAGGGATAATGGACGGGAAGCCAAGCAACTGGGCCACCTCTCCGCGATCGATGGCAAAAGAGGTCCCCAGTCCCGCCGCAGCCCCCATGGGCGAGCAGTTGATCATGTCATAGGCGGAATCAAGGATCTCCGCCGACCGCACCAACTCAGAGAGCACGGCGGCAATGTAGTGTCCCAGGGTACTGGGTTGGGCCGGCTGCATATGTGTGAAACCGCAGATCACCGCATCTGAGTACTTCTGACCGGCAGCCGCCATGGTATGCGAGAGTTTGCAGAACTCGGCCAGCATCTCCAGGAGTTCGTCGCGCAAGCGCGCCCGCGTCACGGTGGCATTGATGTCATTCCGGCTGCGCGCCAGGTGAGCGGCGCCGCCTACCTGCTTTCCCAGACGGTCAATGTATTCCTGCTCATAAAGGAAATAGAAGCCCCGATGTTGCGGCCGGGTCGGAAATGCCTCTTTTCCGAGCTTCATCAGACGCCCCAGTTCCCGGTTCACGCGCAGTAATTCAGCTGCCACTTTGGGGCGAAGAAGATTGGTGTGCGCCAGCATCACCACATGGGCCGCGTCAATCCGCAAAAGATGAGGCAAGACCTCCACCAGGTCGCGCTCGGATTGCTTTTCATACAACAACCGGAAAAGAACCGGGTTGGGCGGACGCGAAAGCCGGCCTACACCCTGCGAAGGTTCAGGTTTCGCCCCGTTCGTCTCCGCCATTCCGTCCAATGCCGCCTGTGAAAGAGCGGGACCTTCCATGTCACCATTGCAAAAGTTCCCGTTTGCTTCCACTGCGCCGTTCATGGCCTCGATGGGTTCGAGTTCGAGGGCATGGTCCCTTTTCATACCCCGTCACCTCGCTTGTCTGAAACATTGCCAAGCTTCTCTCTTAGCGCCGTTGCCAGCGTTTGAACTGCCGGCGGAAACACCATGTCATAGTGCGTCCCTGCAACGGCAACAGTTTCGACTGAGCCGCGCGTCCACGGGGCCCACCATTGCGGGTCGTCCACAAGGCTCTGTTCGGCACGGAACAACACAACGTCAGTCTGCACCGGCCCCTCTGGCTGGTAGCGGTATAAGGCAATCCCGCTGCTGATGGCCACGGCAACAAATCGTTTCAGCATCGCGGGCGATACATCCGGTGGAAGCATGCCGGCGCGTTGCGCCATTTCCTTGAGTGCGTCCACGATTTGCGCGTCGCTCAGCCCTTCAAATTGCCGTTCGTCGGCGCGGAAGAACCAGCGCGCAAAGCTGGCCATGGACATTTCCGAGCCGAAGTCACTCGCGCTCATGGACTCAGGCAGCATCTGCTCCAGGTTCTTCCCGCTCGAAGCTGGAATGGCTGAATCGAAAATGCCAAGGAAGGAAACTTTCAGTCCGGCAGCTTCAAGCTGTCTTGCCGCTTCAAAAGCGATGGGACCGCCAAGAGACCAGCCTGCGATCTGATACGGGCCGTTCGGCTGGACGCGGCGGATGTCTTTTATATATGCAGCTGCCATCTCCCTGATCGAAGAAAGAGGTTGCTCGCCTTCCTCAAGTCCGTAGCACTGAATACCAAAGACCGGAACCTGGTCTCCCATCGCCGAAGCCAGGGCCTGATAGCAAAACACCGTGCCGCCATGAGGATGCACAAGGAACAGTGGCGGCAACGATGGATTGCCGGCCTGAAGGGTGACGATTCGTCCGGCAGGTTGACTCCACGCCGCTGCATTCTGGCAGCGATCGCGAATCACCCGGCTCAGGCTGTCGATGGTCTGATGGTCAAACAAGGTCCGCAGGGGCAGGCTCACTTTGAATTCGCCTTGCAACCGATTAATCAACGAAACCGCTTTGAGCGAGTGCCCGCCGCGTTCAAAGAAATTGTCAAAGACGCCCACAGCGGAAATCGCCAGCTCATCGCGCCACAGTTTTGCAATCTTGAATTCAACTTCATCGCGGGGCGGCACAAAGCCTCCGGCGTTGGGGTCCGCGGGTTTCGGTAGCGCCTGACGGTCAACTTTGCCGTTGGCCGTGAGCGGCAGGGCCGTCATTTGCATAAAGGCGTTTGGGACCATGTAGGCAGGAAGTTCTTGCCTCGCATGATTGCGCAACTTGTTTCCGTCCACTCCGGCATCTCCCACCCAGTAGGCAAGCAATCTCTGCGACCCCGGCTCGTCAGACACAATGACCGCGACCTGGCGCAGGCCCGGCACCTTGGCGAGAGTGGCCTCTATCTCAGAGAGCTCCACACGATGACCATGCACCTTGACTTGATTGTCCGTGCGTCCCAGAAACTCAAGTTCACCCGCGGAGTTCCATCGGCCCAGATCGCCGGTCAGATAGAGCCTGTGGCCGTCCGCGCGGAACGGATCAGGAACAAAAGTACGGGCCGTGGCGGCGGCATCGGCAAGATAGCCTCGCCCGACTACGTCACCTGCAATGGCCACCTGCCCGGCGCAGCCGGCCGGCAGCGGCTTTAACTCATGGTCGAGCACATAATGTTGCGACCCGGCGATGGACTTGCCTACAGGAATGCGGACCGTCGCTTCCGTCACGTCTCGCACAATCTGATGCGTCGTATCGTCCGAGCATTCCGTGGCGCCATAAGTATTCACCAGCGCTATGTTGGGGAACCTTTGCGCCCAGCGCTGGCAGAGCGGCACCGGCAGCAGTTCAGCGTTGGAAATCAGATGGCGCAGGCGGGGCAGCTTCACTGCCGCCGGCAATTCATTGAGCATCATCTCCAACAGGCTGGGAACGGTTTCCAGCACAGTCACTTCGTCCTGCTCCACCAGGGCAAGCATTGATCCTGAATGGAACAAAGCTTCCGGGAGGTAGATCACGACCCGTCCGCCGGCCAGGAGCGCGGCAAAGAATTGCCAGATGGAAATGTCAAAACAGTGCGAGGCATTCTGCGCCACAACACTCTCCTGGTCCAGTCCCAGGAAATCGATCTTGGCGAGAAGATGGTTCAGCATGCCACGGTGCTCGACCATCGCCCCTTTGGGAATACCCGTGGAACCCGACGTGTGGCAGACGTAGGCAAGATCGCGCGGTCCATTGATGATGCCGGGATTGGACGCGGGCTGATCAGACCAGGTCGACGGATTGGGCACATCGCACTCCGCCGGGAGATCGTGCCAGCAGATCACTCTTGGTGACGAAGATACGCCTGCAGCCAGGTCCCGGCTGCGCTTGACAAGATCTGCGCTGGTTGCCAGAACACTGATCTTGGCCTTAGTAAGGATGTTGTTCAAACGCCCATCCGGGTGCTCCGGATCCAGAGGCACAAAGGCGGCCCCGGCTTTCAATACACCGAGTAAGGTGGTAAGCATCTCCAGGCCACGGGTTCCAAACACCCCGATTCTGGATTCCCGGCCAATGCCTTGGGCGCGCAGCCAGTGGGCCAGACGATTGGCGTTTTGATTGAGTTGTTCATAACTGAGTTCGGCGTTACCGCAAGTTGCCGCGGTAGTCTGCGGTCTCATCCGCGCATGCTCTTCGATGCGCGCAACGATCCCCTCTGCCTGGCTGGTGGGCGAGTTGATCGTTCCAGCCAACAGCTTCAAGACTTTCTCGCGCTCGTCGACGGAGACAATTTCCAGCTCTCCAATGGGCGCTTCCGGCTTTACCGCAACCTGGGCCAGCAGCTCATTCAAACATTCCTGGATCATCGCCAGGGGCCGGCCTTCGAGCACTTCGCGGTTGTAGTAAAAGCCCAGATGCAGCGCGTCCTTGCTTTCCAGGATCGTAAGCCACAGGTGGTACACGCCGGCATGAACCGGACGGAGGTCCATGCTCATGCGGAGCTCGCCCGCGGTGCGGTCCAGATCCCTGACCTGCGAGACCACCACCGGGAACAGAGGCCGGTGCGGATCGCGATTGATTTGCATGCCGCGCACGGCTTCGCATAGCGGGTATTCAAGATGTTCCTGGGCGCGGCCGATGGTCTTGTTCACGTCACTCAACACCTGCGTGAAGGGTTGCCGGTCATCCAGCGTCAGACGGACAGGCACCGCATGCCCAAAGAAACCCACAACCTGAGAAACGTGGGCCGGTAACGACGAGAACGGGATACCCAGCAACAATTCCTTCTCACCCACAATTTTGCGCAACAGCACTTCAAAGGCCGCCAGGACGGTGCGAAACAGCGTGGTCCGATAGCGTTTGCGGAAAGTCTTAAGGCCTTTGAAGACCTCATCGCGCACCGCCCACTGCGTAAAGCCCAGTTCAAAACTGTGGACCATGCGCGTGTCCCTGTCGCTGGGCAAACTCATGGCCGGCAATGGCGCCTGCAATTGTTGCTGCCAGTAGCTTTGGTGATGTTCCAACAGGCCTTGTTTGAGACGTTCATCCTGCCAAGTCGCAAAATCCTGATACTGGAGCTTGAGCGGTGGCAGCGCCGCTGGCTTTCCGCTCACCAGCATCTCGTATGCGACAGCGACTTGCTCGAAAAGCTCCGCCATGTAAACACCATCGAGCACGAGGTGACTGAAAGCAAAGATGAAAATATGCTTGTCTTCTCGCAAGCGCACGAGTTCGGCACGGAACAGCGGCCCGGCGCCAAAGTCATACGGCTCGCCGATGACCTCGCCTTGCCTCTTCCATAAAATCTCAGCCTGCTCGTCTTCACTCTTCCCGGAAAGGTCTAGGCTCGGAAATGCCACCGGCAGTGAGGCCAGCACCTTCTGATAAGGAACGCCGCTCCTCTCCACAAAAACCGTCCGCAGCGTGTCTTGCCTGTCAACCACGGCCTGCAAGGCTTGACGGAAGAGCTCGACGTGCAATGGACCAGACAGCGTCACTAAAGCGCCAAGATTGTTGAGTCCGCCTTCGCTATGGATCTGTCTCTGGAACCACATGTCACGCTGGTTGAAGGACAGCGGGAATTCTTCGCGGTCCGTGACGCGTTGCAGTGGAACTTCCCTGCCTTCCAACACCGTGTGGATTTCCGACAGCGGCGCATCAGGATGGCTGGCCAGATTGTTGAGGAACGCCTTAAACTGGCGAGCCATGCGCTGCGCGGTTTCCACGGCAAAGTGGTCGGCACGGAACAGAAGCCGCCAGATAAGTTTCCCGTCTCCAGCGTCATGACAAACCAGGCCCAGCGCCACAGGTAGCTTGCGCCCGCCGATGCCGGCCGCCATGCCGTTGCTCACGTCCACAGGCATGAAGCGCACGCCCTCGATCACTTTTGGCCCTGACTGCGGGATATCTGCGAAGAACGCTTGCAGCAACGGCAGCTGTCCAGCCTCACGGACCGGGGCCAGACGTTGTATCAGCAGGTCGAACGGATATTCCTGGTGAGCATAAGCTTCCACACAACTCTGCTTGACCCGCTTCAGCACTTCCGCGAATTTTGGATCGCCGCCAAGGTTGGTGCGCAGGGCCACGACATTGACAAAGAGGCCGATCAGGGGCTCGATATCAGGATGGTCACGGCCGGCCGTGGTGCTGCCCAGCAGGATGTCATCCTGCCCGGTAATGCGTGACAGAAACGCTTTGAATACCGCCAGCTTCACCATGAACGGCGTGGCTTCCTGCGCCTGGCCCATGCGGACCAGCTGTTCCGCCAGTTCCGGGCCGCTCTCAATTGTCTCGTTCAACAGGTCAGTCGCCCGCTGGCTGCTCGGGGAAGTTTCCACGGGTAGTTTTAACTTGGGCAGTTCGCCGCTCAGGCGTCCAAGCCAGTAGCGCTCCGATTCCGCCAGCTTGCCGCCTTCAATCCTTTCCTTCTGCCATACGGCAAAGTCAGCATAGCGAACACGAATTTGAGGCAGACGCGGACTTTGTTTCCGGCAGGCCGCGGAATAAAGCTCCATGAGATCGCGCCAAACCACCAGGCCCGACCACTCGTCACTGAGGATGTGGTGGATCGCCAGGATGAAAACATGTTTGTCGTCAGCGAGTTTGACCAGCAGCGCGCCCACTGGGGGCACTTCCAGATTGGAAAGCCACTTAGGGACTTCCTCCTGGAGCCGCTTCATGGTTTGGGCTTGTTCGTCTGCGCCCAGGTCTGAGAGATCATGGAAAGGTATATTCAGAGTATGCTCGGAGATGCACTGCACCGGCTCGTCCGCGATCAGCGTAAAGCTGGTGCGCAATATCTCCTGGCGTTCCACCAGCGCGTGGAATGCCTGCTCAAAAGCCGTTCGATCCAGGGGACCATCCAGCTGAATATAGTCCGCGGTGTGATAAAAGCGATCGTCCGGGTCAAGACGGTGCAGAAACCAGAGCCTTCTTTGGGCGTGCGAAACAGGATAATGCTTACGCTGCGGAAGCCGCGGGATGCCCGGGCCGGCCGTGGCCGCTCCGTTCGTAAGCGCGGCAACTGCGCGGGCCTGCGCTTCCAATCCAGTATTGGCAAAGATAACCTTGAGCGGAACATTGATTCCCAGACGCTGAGAAAGACGTGAACGGATCTGGATTGTGTTGAGCGAATGTCCGCCGAGATCGAAAAAGTCGTCGTTCAATCCCACCTGGCCAACGCCAAGCACTTCCTGCCACACCTGCGCCACCAGTTTTTCTGTCTCGGTGGTAAGCGCAAGATGTCCGCTAGGAGCGGCGGCTTTAGCGTTAACCTCGAGCTCCGGCCGCGCTGCTAATTCGAGACTTCCGTCCCACTTCCAGCGGCCCTGTTGTCCGCTCAAATACAGCTTGTTGCTTTCATCGGGCGCAAACGGGTTGGGGATAAATTTTTCTGCGCCGGCTGCTTCACCTGCTGCCGCTATTCCGCTGATTGCGACCTCACCCATGCAGCCCACTGGCGCCAGGCGCCGCTGCTGCTCAAGCACGTATACTTTCGCCGTTGGACCTGGCTGGGTTATGCCCAGGCACCGCCACAAATCCTGGTCATTCACAACACGGCCTTGCGCAAAAGCCAGCACGCGCCGGCGCTCTTCCACCGGCAATATCTCAAGGGCCGCTATTGCGGCGTCGGGATCGGCCACCATGCTCTCAATCAGTTTCTGGAATGACGCCAGCAGACTCTCGATGGTTGAAGATTCGAAGACTGTTTCCTGAAAGTAAATTGAGACATGGATTGCTGTGCTTTGGATCACTTCCACCGTCAAGCCGGAGTCGGTATCGCCGGCCTGTCCGCCAAGAAACTGCACGGCGGCGCTGCTCTGATCGTCGGCGATGGCAGCTGCTTCCCTGAAAACGGTATTGAAGAACTTCCCCGCCGGAGACGCAGCGCCGTCCGCCCCCACCTGGCTCAGCGGCAGATAACCGTAGCGATGGACGTTGATGATCTGCTGTTGAACAGTGCGCAATAAGCCTGTGAGACTCTCTCCGGCTTCCAACTGCACTCTTATGGGCAATGTATGAGCAAATCTTCCGGCAATCTTTTCACTGCCGCCCAACCCCGCAGGACGCCCATCCAGCGTCAGCCCAAATGTGGCATCGGTGACGCCAGTGAATCGGCCCAGCAACAGCGCCCATGTTGCCTGAAGAACAGTAGGAACACTCACGTCGTACCGCGCGGCCAGCTTCTTCAATGACGGCGCCAGATCGTGTGCGAGTGAAATGCGGCGCTTCGCATGCTTTCGATCGCCTGTGCCCAGAGAATGGTCCAAAGGAAAGTGTGTTGCGGACGCGCCGGCAATATGCTGCTCCCAGTATCGTGATGCTTCAGCAGAGTCCTGGCGTTTAAGCCACAGTATGAAATCTTTGACGGCGGGTGCGTCGTGTTCCGGTGGCGCATCGCCATTTACCAACGCCTCATAAATGGCCGAGACTTCGCGATGGACCATCTCGACTGTATGGCGGTCCATGAGAATGGGATGGAAGGTCAAAAGAGTCTTGAAGGAATTGTCAAAAGTGCGAAATGCGTTGATCCGGAAAAGTGGTCCCTTGGCCAGATCAAAGGGCAGCGCTAGTTCCTGCCGGATGGCCTTGTGCAGCGTCTCCTGCTGTGTCGCTTCCGGCTCATGATTAAGGTGATGCAGAGTCAAGGTGACCTGCGCTTGAGCGCGAATGATTTGCACCGGCTGTTTGCGAGCGCGGCGGAATAATGTGCGCAGAATCGGATGGCGCTGGGCCAGCAGTTCCCACGACCGCTTCAGCAGTTCGCCATCCAGCGGCAGGTTGGTAGTCCACAGCGCCTGTTCGGCGTACTCCGCGTGATTTGGGTCCGACAGGATCTCCTGCTGGAGCGGAGAAAGCGCGCAAATATCGTCAAAACTGCCGGGAGCAGCGGTGGTGTTCACCGCGGCGCCGCTCACAAGACTGCTGCTCACAAGCCCTCCTTACTCAACGCCGGCTTCGATTGTCCGGCCATCCGTATCAAGTGTTCTGCGAGTGGCCTTTCTGCACAAAAACTTCCTCCACGCGGTTGACCGCGGCCGCTGCTCTCGCATTCTCGGCCAGCCAGAAAGCATCATGCTGCTCGTCTTCCGGCAAAATCAGCTGTGCTACAGAAACGTCAGGATGCTCGACAACGCGTTGCACCGTTCTCTCCATCCACGCCACCCATTCGCGGGCCCGCGTAACGTCAAAAAGTTCCTTCGAATAGGCAAGGATGATTTCAAGGACGTCATCCCTCTCCATGACTCCCAGCCACATATCGTGAATACTGGCGGTCACGTAGATCGATCCGTTGAGCCGCAACTCTCCCAGCGACCAATCCAATTCACCCAGCTGGGTCACCACGACCGGGCTCAGCGGCTGTATGGGATTGCGGCGTCCTTTCAGCTTGCGCGTCAACTCCCGGACCTGGAACTCCCGGTTGGCCGAAACGTTCCGCAGTTGCAAGTCCACCGCCCGAAGCAGGTCAACAAAACTTTGTTCGCGATCCACCTTGAACCGCACCGGCATGAGATTGGCAAAAAAACCTATGGTGTGGCCCATTTCACGAGGACGGGTGGAAAAGTCGATGTCAAGCATCAACTCACCGGTTTCGCTGAGGCGGGAAAAAAACAGTGTGAACGTCGCCAGCATCACGCGAAAGAGCGTGGTACGCGCCTGCCTGCCGATCTCGCGCAGCTTTTTCACTGTTCCCGCGTTCAGATTGAGGGCCACCTGCGATTTCACGACACGCGGGAACGGGACTGTGGGATCGGTAGGCAGCAGAATTTCCGGCAGAGGCTCCTGAAGCTGTTCCCGCCAGAAGCGCGTCGCCTCAGCCAGGAATCCCCGGCTTGCCCGCTCGTGCTGCCAGACACAAAAGTCGCCATACTGCAAACCAGGTTGAGCGGGCAAAGGTTCGCCGCGGCGCAACAGGTCATAAGCAGTAACTATTTCTTTCATGAACTGGCCGGTGTAGAACGCATCCAGAAGCAAGTGATGAAACGCGAAGATGAAGTAATGGCGCTCATCGCTGGCGCGCAGCAATTGCGTGCGAAACAATGGACCGCTGGCAAGGTCGTAAACCGGATCGGCAAGCTCCGACAGCAAGGTCCAGACTCGGTTTTCGAGCTCTCTTGCCGATAAGCCCGATGGCAACTCCCGGACCGGGCAGTCCACTCTTACATCGTCCATGACCTGCTGTACGGGTATATCGTCAGACACCGTGAATATGGTCCGCAGGATCTCATGGCGGTCCACCGTGTTCTGGAGCGCCTGAACAAAGGTTGCGACATCAAGGCGGCCTGAAACGCTCATCTTGGTGCCCAGGTTCCACAAGTTCGACTCCAAATCGAGCTGCGACTGAAACCACATGTGTTGCTGGTTCAGGGACAATGGATATTCCCTGCGGCCAGCATGCCTTTCCAGCACCGGCATGGGGTTATCCACTTGAGTATTGCCGTTGAATTGATTTTGCGATGTCATGCTGCACCTTGCCGAGGCGAATGTTGGTTGAGTCTTGCCATGTTTTTCATCTCTACCGCTTCCCCCTCCTGACCGCCCCGCGCAAGCCGCGCAAACTCATGTTGGCCGGCGCGGAGGCGACAGGATCTACGCAAGGTAGGTTCCAGGTTGTCTTGCGCTGAGTGGCCGCATATCCGTCCAGGTGTCGCTGATGTATGCCAGGCATTCGTCCAGACTGCCGGTCTTAGGCACCGCTTCCCACCCGAGAGGAAGCTGGCTGACCGCAGGCCAGATCGAGTATTGTTCTTCTGCGTTGCAAACAACCATGTAAGTTACGTTGTTGTCGGGAGTTTTGTAGTCCATAAGCCCTCCTCGTCTCGCTGAAGTTGTTATCTTCGCGGTTCGCTCATCCGGGATTGAATATCCCGTGGCATGTGACTTAGTGCACGTTCAATTCCAACCTGCATGCCCTCGCCAAATACTGCATTCCTCAACGATTTCGCCGATACGCCTGCCTGGCGGCAAACCTGAGACCGCTGATGGTCTGAAGGCCGCACCGCACAGTTCCAATATTGGGTCTGGATGCTGATGCGAGGTGAACTCGGCATTTCTAAAGGATGAAGTGCAGTGGGTTGGCCCTGGGAGAAATTGAAACCCGCGTTTGTCAGAACCATACTGGTCTCTGAATCCATTCCTTTTGTCGCGGGCACCACTCGAGCGTGGAGCATTTATCCAGCACAAGCGCATACATGCTGTACGGACCATCCTCGATTGTTTCGCTCGTATTCAGAACGATGGTTGTTGCATACAGAACTTTTTTGGTGGTATTCCATCTTCAACCTGGTATGGGGCAAGTCCCCTGCCAAAAGCCGCTCTTGTTGCGGCGAGGTTCGTTAAAGATGCGTAACTGCATGAGGAGGCATTCCATTTTGGACATGTTTGAATCCTGGAACCCAGAATCTCGAGTTCATGCAAATCGCCAAATGTTTGCCAATACTTGTCCATTTCCGGACCTGTATGCCCACCTGCGGACAGCGGACCTGGTCTACGCAACAGAGGGGCACAACTAAAGAAGAAAGAAGGACCAGTAAAATGCCGCCCGCAGGGTGCGTTAGAGCTACCCAATGCGGGCGGGCAATGTCTGCATTTTTACGCTCAAATAATCATGCGGCTGGGATATGGCGGGACCGCCATTCCTCATGAACCGCGCTCTCTATGCTGCTTGCTGCGGATTTGGCGCCCCCCTCGGACTGAATCATGGTGGCCACCGTTTGTGCGCGTTCCTGATAACGCCCGTATGCGTCGAAGGTGTGACGGATTGCGGATGAAAGACTTTCGGCTGACAGCTCGCGTTCCGGGATGACCGCGGAGGTCGTGCCGTGCCGCATGGTCAGCTGCCCCCATGCCGGCTGGTCAATCATCCAGGGGACCACGATCGAAGGCACTCCTGCGCGCAAGCACGCCGCGGTGGTCCCAACTCCGCCGTGATGAATAATCAAACTGGCCTGGTTGAAGAGCCATCCATGGGGAGCGTGGCCCATCAATCGAATGTATGGAGGCAGCGATTTTGCATCCAACCCCAGCGATCTCCATCCTCTCTGGATAAGAGTGCGCTTTCCCGCGTCTTCCAGCGCTGCAATCAGCAATTTCATGGTGCCTGCCGGGTCCCGGGGAACCATGCTTCCAAAAGTCAGGATAATGGGCTTCTCGCCTGCTGCAAGAAACTCGGCAAGGGGCCGGTTTGGACTAAATTGCGAGTCTTTGCAGAAGAAGAAACCGGGAGCTTGTGGGGCGCTGTAGCCCGTGAGACCCGGGCTGATCGCGTACAAGGCCAGCAGCCGAGAATGCGAATCCTTTCCAAACGGATCATCCAACGCCGGAAAACCAAGCTGGCTTCGACATCGGTTAATCGCCTCTCCCGCCAGTTCCCTGGTCATCTGGTCTTCTTCGCCGAAATGGGCCAGGCGAACCGTGGCGAAAGGAGTTCCCAGCGCCTCATGCACCATGTGCGCGGCGAAACTGTAGCAGGATGCCACCAGCGCGTCTGCTTCCTGGCACACTTTACTGAGGTCGTGGAACATGGCGGGAACGGCGAATGAGAAGCCCTCAAAAAATATTCGCCATTGCCGGGTAGGGTCAGATTCACTGATCATGTCAATGGAGAGTTGGCTGGCCCATCCGTTCTCCCAAAACGGCCCAATGGGCGCAAATTCCAGGCCCGTGCCTTCAGCCATCAGTTGAAAATTGGGAGGAGCGGCCAGGATCGGAGAATGACCCAGATCCTTCAGCTCTTGTCCCAACGCTAGAAACGGCATAACGTCACCAGTTGAACCGACACTATTCAACACAATTCGCATGGCAAATCTCCTTTGGCGGGAAATGGGGAAATGCTGAACCTGCGCTCCAGATAATTTCTCTGAAGAGCAGGTTCAGCGCGCGGCGTTCCTTGGCCAGACGGCCTCAGTCAGCACTGCTAAAAACAGGTTCGGCTTCGCGTGTTGTTGTGAGTGAGGTTTCGGGAATGGGGATGGGTTCGAACGCCGCCGGTAATGAAACCCTGCCCAGCGACTTCAGGATACTGGCAGCAACCAGATGGGCGTGTTGCTGGATAAAGAAATGATCGCCCTCGAGCAACCGCAAGGCGCAGCCGCTACGGGTGTGGCGCTGCCATTCTTGCAGCTGCTCCGGCGACGAAGTTATATCGCTCAGGCCGCTGAATACGGTGATGGGATGCGGTAGCCGCGGGGCGAGCGTATAGCGATAGGTCTCAGACAAGCGCAGGTCAGCCCGCAGAATTGGAATGAACATTTCCAGAAGGCTGTTATCCTCCAGGATCTCCGCAGGCGTCCCGTTCAGCTTCCGCAATGCTTCCACAAACTGGCGGTCCGGCAGAGTATGGATCTGGTATCCGCTCCAGAGATGTGGAGCGCGCATTCCGGAAGCGAAGAGATGCAGCGGGGCCTTCCGCCCGCTGGCCCGGAGCGCTCGAGATAACTCAAACGAAATCAAGGCGCCCATGCTGTGTCCGAACAAGGCAAACGGCTTGTCCAGCAAAGAATCAAGCGCCGGCAAAAGGCGCTCAATCATGATGCTCATGCTGTCAATCAGCGGGCTGCGTGAATGAAAGCCGCGGCCCGGAAGTTCAATCGCCACTACCTCTACCTCCGGTCCGCACCAGTCATGCCACTCCCGGAACATGCGCGCGCTCCCGCCCGCATAGGGGAAACAGAACAGCCGGACAGCCGCCGAAGAAGGCGGCACACGCCGAAACCAACGCTCGCCCGTGGGCTTTTCCACGCATGCGGCGTCCGCAAGGACGTGAGACGCGTCAACTTTATTGGAGTTCCCATTCGAGTTCATGGAAGCACCTGTCCTTGGATCATTGGTGGCACGCTCCTTCTCCAACAGAGCTTTACGTCCGTTGACTTAAGCAGTCGGACTGCCAAACCGGCATCCGCCGGAACACGCAGGCAAAATCCCTTAAAAAGAAGATGCGCACAGATCGGCCAGCGTGTTGATGGGATGCTTCTCTTCATGCTTTGAACAAACTGCCGCTTGAGAGGCTTGCTTAGACCGCCGGCGAGGAGTGGAATCCAACAACGGAACCAAACATGGCTGCTCGACCACTGCATTTCGTACCAAATTTGGTCCGCTTTCCGGGATTGAAATTTTTCTCCGCGCTCGCTCTCTGCTCATTTTCCTGATATTTCGCGCAATCACCCGCCGCAACCCCGCCACACGGCATTTGGCATCCGGGTTGCGATTGCAGAAAGGCAAGACCGATTGGACAACCAAAGGGTCTTGATGTTTTGGTGAATGAATAAGGAGTTGGCCGCCGTGCGATGGTTTTTGATCGATCGACTGGAAGAATGCGAAGCCGGCAAGCGCGCTGTAGCTATCAAAGCTTTCTCGCGTTCCGACCTCATCTTCATGGACCACTTTCCAGGACATGAGATCGTCCCCGGCGTCCTGGAGATAGAGATGATCGCGCAAACCGTTACCACCTGCGTGCGGCTGCTGCGACCAAACACATTTGCGGTCCTGAGCAAGGTCGAGTGGGCCCGGTTCATCAAACCGATTTCGCCCGGCGACCAGTGCAGGATCACGGCCCAGGTGCTGAGGATGCGCCCGCACTACATTCAAGCCACGGGATACATCGAAGTGGCCGGGGTAAAAGTGGGAGAAGCGCAGTTCGTTGCCGCAATCGTTCCCGGAATCGAGGTCGAAGCCAAGGACCCGGTGATTGAGAACTGGATACGACGCCAAGGAGGCTCTTGTGAGCAGGATTTTGTGGAAGCAAGCGTTGCGGCCTTTGCCTAGTGCGACGCCGCAACCCTATAGTTACGATCTTTACGAGAATTTCGATTTTCGCATTCCACGAACATGCGCGTTGCCCCAGACGGATGAGCAGATCGTTGAGCTGCCGGAACCACGGAGCTTTCGATCGCTCAACCGGGCGGGGCTGATGCTGGCGGCCGTGGGACTGCAAGCGCGAGAAGCGCTGGCCGATTATCTGGCCGAGGATCCCTTCAGCGTTGGGCTTTATTGCGCGATGCAGGACGGCCCGGATGACTACAAGTCCGCCAAACAGATGGCCCATACGCCCCCTGAGGACTTTGCCCGCAGCTACAAGTTTCTGCGCTCTTCAAAGCAGTTTCTGCGGGAAGTTGGCAGCGTGCAGGCCAGTTTCCTGAGCATCTTTCTAGGTACGATGGGCCCGCTTTATGGGTTCACCCACTCTCGCTGGGCAGGCCTTCATGCCCTGGAACAGGCCGAGTGCGACCTGCAGAATGGAGTGGTCAAAGCAGCACTGGTGGGCAGCGCTTTCAGCCTGGAGGACCCATTGCTCAGCATGAGGATACGCCGAAGCATTCCCGACACCTCAGTTTTGTGTGAGGGGGCCGCGGCGCTCGTACTGACAGCAAGTAACGAATATACCGGCTGGCGCAGCGTCATGCCGGAAACCGGAGAGTGCTTTTACGGCACTGCTCATGACTTGGTTCTGCTTGCCACTGGTAGTGAACAATATGAACAAGACTTTGAGCGATCAGGAGTTGTTGCTGGATCTGGAGACGGCGATCTGCAATGTGTTGCGAGTGAGCGGTCCGGGGATTAATGCCAACACGAGGCTGATCGGCGATCTGGGAGCGGGATCCATAGAGTTTTGCGACCTGAGTTGCGACCTGAAAAAGATCACTGGCGCCGAGGTGGACTTCTGCAAGCTGTTTCGGCAAAAGTGCGCGCAATCGGATTGCGCCCCGATGGACGTTACGTTGCAAGAAATCGTGGATTATTTGAAGGCGCAAGCCGAGCCCCAGGAGTCCGGAAGGATCGCAATCCAGTAGTCAAAAAATTTGCAGCGAACAAGAGGTTTGCTATGCACCAAGTTGTGATAACAGGCGTAGGCATCGTTTCATCGCTCGGCACCGGCGTTCCGGAATTCGGACGAAATATGTTTGCCGGCGGCTCCGGCATAACGGAGGTCCGCGGGGAACGGGTGGCCGCCAATTTTCCTGTACCATTCGGCGGCCCGGTCCCACGCGCTACGCTCCCGCAGCCGGAAATCCTTGATCACTGTTCTCCGGAAGAGACGCCGCACTTCTGGCGTCTCGCTGGACTTGCCACAGAAGAAGCTCTGCGCTATCTGCCGCAGGGCCTGCCCGTGGACGGCATTGTTTATGGCGGCCATGGATCCATTGCCTTCAGTATCACCACCGGTTCGTTCCGCTCGTTTGCGCCGGACACGTTTGATTGGGATGCGTTCCAGCCGGAAAGCCCGCTGGAGCTGATGCGGCAGATTGCCGAGCGACAGGGGCACGGGCCGATCGATGACCAGAATGTCGTCAGCCTTAACAACGCCTGTGTTACCAGCAATCAGGCCATTGGCGTGGCTTTTCAGCGCGTCCGTTCAGGACAATTCAACCGCGTGTTGACGGGCGCGGTATATGGCCGCTGGGCAGACAGCGAACTGATGAACTTTCACATGCTGGGCACGCTGACCACGGCGCCCGGGCCCGCGGCCCAGGCGAGCCGTCCATTTTCCAAAGACCGTTCGGGATTTGTGCTGGGCGAAGGCGCTGCCACTTTGATTCTGGAAACTCGCGAGTCAGCGGAGGCGCGCGGAGCGACCATTCTGGGAGTGATCTCTGGCTATTCCAGCACCTCCGACGCTTACCGAGTAACTGACGGACGGCCTGACGGCAAGGCCGCCGCCAAAGCCATGACCAACGCGCTGGCCGATGCCGGCCTTGGTGCGGAACAGATCAGCGCTATCAGCGCGCATGGAACGTCCACGCCGATGAATGACCGGGTGGAAACCATGGCCATCAAACAAGCACTCGGCGATGTTGCCTACAAAGTCCCGGTCATCTCGCTCAAATCCCAGGTCGGCCACTCCGTGATTGCGGCCGGGGCGCTGGAAGCGGTGGCGTGCGTGCTCATGCTGCGTGAACAGAAGCTGGCGCCCACCATGAACTATCGGGAGCTCGATCTGGATTGTGACCTGGACTATGTCCCCAACCAGTCGCGTCCGGCCGCGGTGCAACGAATTCTGAGCAACAACTTTGGGTTCGGCGGACAAAACGCAAGCGTGATTTTTGAAGGAAGCCCGTTGCAGGGCTGAAGGCCCCACTGAACGGAAATTCCGAAACAATGGCGGAACAACATCATGACGAATGATTCAACAGCAACTGTGAAAGTGGCTCTTATTACCGGAGGCACAAGAGGCATCGGAAAGGCAACCAGCCTTGCCCTGGCAAATGAAGGATACAGAGTGTACGCGATCTATGTCCGCAACCGGAAGGCAGCCCAGGCTCTGACTGAATATGCCAGCGAAAACGGCCTGGATATCCGATGCATACGCGCTGATTTGACCGACGAAGAGGGGCGCGCGCTTTGCATCAACACCATCCGGTCAGAGACTGACCGGCTTGACGTGATCGTTCATTGCGCCGCAAGCGGGGTGCACCGTGAAACAACCAAAATCACCATGAAGCAGATGATGTGGACATTTGACGTCAACGTCTTTTCCTTTCACTCACTGCTGGCGGAATTGATACCACTGATCCCGGCAGGAGGCAGAATCATCGGCCTTTCGTCTTTCGGAGCCACGCACGTGTTTTCTTCGTTCTATGGCGCCGTAGGATCGAGCAAGGGAGCGTTGGAATCGCTGTTCCGGCATTATGCCCGTGAACTGGCGCCGCGTGGCATTGCCGTCAACATCGTTTGCCCGGGGATGGTAGTAACGGACGCCATTGATGCCTTCCCCGACAGGGACGACCAAATGCAAAGCGCAATTGAAATCACCCCGACAGGCAAACTGGCGACGCCCGACGACGTTGCCGGCGTGGTGCTCTTCTTTGCCTCCAACGTTGCGGCGGGAGCGATCATCGGGCAAACCATTAACGTGGACGGCGGGAGATCGCTCTACTAAGAGCCACCGCCGATGAATCATCCGGTGGCCGAGGCAGCAACTTCAGCTCCGGCCGCAAGGCGAAAATCGGAACAGAAAGAAAATGGGGTCAGCCGTGAGAGCAGCAATTACTTCCATCAGCCATTACGTTCCACCGGAGATATTGGACAACCATTATTTTGAATCGCTTTTGGAAACCAGCGACCAATGGATCCGGACGCGCACGGGAATTGTGGAGCGCAGGATCGCGCGCACTGGCGGCACGTCTGATCTCATCATTCCCGCGGCACAACGATGCCTGAACCAGCGAGGCATCTCGGCCAGCGAGGTTGACTGCATCATTGTGGCAACGGTAACGCCCGACTATGTATTTCCCTCCACGGCCTCAATCGTACAGGCCGGAATCGAGGCACGCCAGGCGTGGGGCTTTGACGTTTCCGCCGCGTGTTGCGGCTTTATCATGGCGCTGATTGTTGCTACCCGCTTTGTGGAGAGCGGCGCGGCGCGGACCGTGCTCGTATGCGGCGCCGACAAGATGACCTCGGTCGCGAATTATGAGGACCGCACCTCCGCGGTGCTCTTTGGCGATGCTGCCGGTGTGGCCCTGGTTGAACAATCCGAAGATGAGACCGTAGGCGTGATCGACCACGTTGCGCGCATGGATGGGCGGCACGCGACGGAGCTCTACATGCCCGCGGGCGGAAGCATCCGGCCGGCCTCGTTTGAAACCGTAGCCAACCGCGAGCATTTTCTCGTGCAGGACGGTTCCACCGTGTTCAAAGCCGCAAGCAAGGAAATCGCCGAGATCACGCAAGAGGTGCTGAAACGGAACGGTTTGTCCGCGGATGACATTCGCTGGTTCGTGCCTCACCAGGCAAACAGGCGGATCATTGATGCGGTTGGCGAACGGCTGGGCCTTGAGCCGGAACGCGTCATGTGCAACATCCAGCACTACGGCAATACCTCATCGGCAACTATTCCGCTGTGCCTTTCCGAGTGGATGGAAAAAGGAGAGCTGCACAAAGGAGACAACGTCGTGCTCAGCAGCTTCGGCGCCGGGTTCACTTCGGCCTCTTTGTACATGCGCTGGGCCGTCTCGCCGTACCTTACGGCCCAAGAACCGGAAGACGCGCTGACCTATGCCGAGGCTGCCGACTAAAAACCTTCAACGCAGAGTGCCGGAAGAACACTTGAGGCCAGGAACAACAAATGCCGACAATTACTCACACCGTTAAATCACCGCGAGATCTGTACCAAATCGCAAAGCGTCTGGGAACGTGGGACCCTGCCGACATCTCACTCGCCGAAGACAAGGCACACTTTGACACGCTGAGCACCGCGCAGCGGGAACAGCTAACCAAGATCTGCGCCCTGTTTTATGAGGGCGAAGTCAGTGTTGCCGACACGCTGGCGTGGTTCATGCTTGCCATGCCCGATCCGGATCGCCGCATGTACCTCTCCACCCACGTTTTTGAAGAGGTGAAACACGCGGAATTTTTCGAGCGCTATTTCAAGGAAGTGCTCGGCGAAATGGATACGGCGTCTTACCTGGTGCCTGAATCCAGGAACGTGCTGATGGAAGGACTGAAACAACGCGGCGAGGCCATGGGGCGCGCCATCATCAGCGGTGACCAGAAGGAATTGGATCTAGCCCTTACCTTGTTCGCGGCCCATTATATGGGAATCATTGAAGGCGTGATGGCGCAGACCGCGTACGATTACGTCGGCGAAATGCTCACCTCCGTCAATCTCTTCCCTAAGCTGCAAGAGGCTATCCGGCTGATACGTGCCGATGAGGGGCGGCACATCATTCATGGAATGGATTATCTGCGTAAACAAATCATCGAGCACCCCGAGCACAAGGCGCCGGTCAAAGAGCTTTTTCTGGACAACATCAAGAGCATGACGCTTTGGACGAAGTGGGTCTTCAACCCCAATCCGTTTGGTCTGGACGGCGATCGCATGATGACACTGGGCTACAACCTGCACCGCCAGCGCATGCGCGACATCGGTCTGATTTAATTCGCCCGCCACACTAGTACCGGAAGCGCGAAGGCGCTCCTTGTTTCCGCTTGTGCCCGCCTGTCTTTCCGCTGAGCGCTCCTGCTCCCCATCGTGGTGTAGGGGGATTTGGTTTCTCTTTCGCGCACCAATGTATGACTTTCAACTTTTCTTGCTTTGGGTCAGGCTAAGACCACACGGCACAATCAATTGTTTGTGCAAGGGTTCCACGAATGGTTTCGCTTCCGGCCTTCTTGAACCCACAAATGGTTCCCTGCATTGTTGAATGGCAGCCACCACCTTTTCTAAGTAGCTGTGATTTCAGCGCGTTTGCCGTGACAGCCCCGGGCAAAATAAACGCTGTTGTGGCCTTGCAGTTGCTTATTTCCGGTTGAGGAAACTTACCTTCAGATGCGGTGATCTCAGCACCTGGAACGAGGGACAAGAAACCAATGCTAGCGGAAACAGAAGCAGTTCAGGTAGAAGCTCAGGAAAAATCACAGTCACAGCGCAGATATGCTCTGGCACGTAATTTTGTGCTTCGGATGACGGGCTTTCCCGCAGAAATCATTCAATCCATGGCTTCGCAGGAGTTAGCCCAGGCGGCCGACGAGTCATTTGTCATAAGCGCCAGCACCGTGGCAGCAGCCCAGGCCCTGCTTTCCTCCGACGCAACTCTGAGCCGCAGCTTGCGGCGGCGTCTTAAGCGCGGCAAGGCCGTGCCTGACGGCGCCCAGGAAAGTATCGAGGAAGAGCCATTACAAGGCGTCGCCAAGCAGCAACTTGAGGAATATAAGAAGCTCTACTCGCTGGAACAAGAACACGACAAGAAAACCGCGGAACTCTATCAGCAGGAATACCACCGCGCTTTGAGGCTGCTTTATAAGCTTGTTGTAAGCGAACCGTTCCAACACGTTCTTCTGTTGTCTTCGCCTGACCTGGCAAAGTTTACGCCGAAAGACCCTGAGCCTCCCGCCGTCCGCACCAGCCATATCCGTGCGCGCGAGCTTACCTGGACTTCTTATGTCCAGCGGATCACCACAAAGAACGAAACCATCAGCTCCTTCGGCCCCAGCACCTGGGGAGTATTCGACCCTGAAGAGCCGGCGGCAGCCGCCATCGAGCTGTCAGAACAATTGGTGGCGGAACGCGAAGTTTACGTCGAGCGGTGGGTGTGCGAAGCCTTGGCGGAATTGATCTCTGCAGATGCGGAAGCGCAGGAGTTGCTGCCGGTACGGCTGGCTGACGATGTAGTCGTGAAGGGGGAAGAAGCAGTCTTCCTCGCCACGGACAAGGTTGTCCCGCTGTCGGAGCAGGAGCGTGAAGTTCTGCTCGCTTATGAACTTGCTTCGCCAATCGAAGTCCACAGGCAGGTGGTCGCGGCCCTGATTGAACGCAAAGTTCTCGTACGTAACCTGCAAATCCCGATTGCGCCATATCCATTCGAGGCTCTGCGCCGAATCGTCGCCTCATGGCCCGAACATCCCGCGAAAGAGCGCTGGAACAAGCGGCTGAACGAGATTGAAAACGCGCGGGCCACGGTCGAAAGGACGACTGATCTGGAAGGCAGGACGGCCGCCCTTGAAGCGCTCATGCAGGCCGTGAAGGACAGCGGACTTGATGGACAACGCGACACCCAGGCGCTCTACGCATCCAGGCTGCCGGTCAATGAAGATTGCCGGCTCGGCGTCAAGAAACTGTTGCTGGGCCAGCCGATGATCGAACAAATGCTGGACGACCTGGCCCCCTGGTATGACTTATGGCGTGACATTGCGGGACTCTTTACCACCCGGCTGCACGAATCGCTGCAACAAATCTGGCAATCATTCGGCGGCCAGCCTGTTCCGCTGCCGGTATTTCTGCGCGCCTGCTCCAAGAAGGGGGTCCCAATCCAATCAACCGGAGGAACTGGATTGGTGCCCGGCCTGGAAGAAGAGATCCAGAAAGCGTGGAGAAATCAGCTCGGGGACCGCTGGACCCAGTCAGTGGTCCACTTGACGAAAGAAGACACCGCATTCCTGCGCTCGAATTTCAGCTTCCGGCGCATGAAATCCTTTGACAACATGGCGCCCGACGTTCAGATCGTCGCCCCGGATGCCAAATCTCTAGCTGATGGAAACTGGAGCCTGCTGGTGGCGGAAACGCATCCTGACTTCACCAAATGGCAGCACGCGCTTTTTGTCTGGTGTCCTGATGCGGAAGAATATGCCAGGGACTACGCGCACCAGGGCGGGCACGAACCAGCGGTGATGTTCAGCAACTATCCTCCCTTTTTTGGCAGCGCCCATACCACGCTCTGCATTTTTCCCTATACCAACGATTGGAGTTTCGTCGGCGCTCCGGGGCCGGAAGGACGACAAAGCATTCGTTCCGCGGAGACGCTGGTCGACGTCACCGCGGACGATGTGCTGCTGCTGCATCAGGGCAGGGTCCTTGGTTCCATGCTGAATACCTGGAACACGTCGTTGAACACTCACCGCGTGGAGCTGCGCGGTGGAAGAGACCACAGCCCCAGGCTGCAACTGGGCCGGGCCATCGTACAGCGGGAATCGTGGACGCTCCAGCCGGATGACGAGTTGCGTCAGGCGGCGGAAAAAGGCGGCGATACCGCTTTTGCCGCGTTTCGCAAATTCCGCAAGCATTATGCCTTGCCGGAAACGTTTTTCGTTCGCGGTTGCCTTCCCCATCGGCTGAATTTCCATAAAGACGTGAAGCCGATGTTCATGGACTTCCGCAATCCGCTTCTGGTCGAGGTCTTGAGCAAGATCACGACGCGTTTCCGCCGGCTCTCCGTCACCGAAATGCTGCCTCGGATGGAAGATTGCTGGCTGGAAGGGCCGGGCGGAGGACATCACTCATGCGAGTTCCGTGTCGTAGTGATGGCAACACAAGAATCCCGAGAGGCGGACGCACGCAATCAACAGGTTGATCAGGGTGTCCCCGCGGTCTAGCTGGAAAGGTAATGAGCAAGAATATGAAAGGTGCTAGCGTTCATTCTGGAGTGTTCGGGCGCCCGACTCAGGCGCCACTACCCTTGATCTGTCTCCCCTTCGCAGGGGCGGGCCCTTCATTTTTCAAAGACTGGATTCCTCTCACCAATTCATTTGAGATCGTCGCTCCTCAGCTGCCTGGGCGGGAAAAACGGTTTCTTGAAGAGCCTTATCGTGACGTAACCCAGGCGATCACCGGCATCATGCCGGAAGTGCTGGAACTCCTTCGTAAGCGCGATCGAGTGATGATTTTTGGACACAGCCTGGGGGCGGTGCTGGCCTTTGAGCTTGCCCATCGCCTGGCAGCCGAGCGGAACATTTACGTCGAGCATCTGGTCGTAAGCGGCTCGCCCGGACCATGGACGCCGCGGCAACGCCGAGCTACCGGGCTGGACGACCAGGGCTTTCTTGATCAGGTGCGGGAGTTTGCCGGATATGACCATCCCGCGCTCAACGATGCCGATATGCGCGAAATGTTGCTACCTTTGTTACGTGCCGACGTGGAAATGCATGAGAGCTATTACCCGCCTGAAGACAGGATCCTGGAAACCCCGATCCTGTCCGTGCGCGGAGCTCACGATGAGCTGGTAAACAGAGAGGAAGCCGCCCAATGGCTGGGCGCGACCACCATGCCGCTGCAACTGGTTGAAATACCGGGTGGCCATATGTATCTAACGCAAGCGCCTGAAAAACTGTTGCGCGTGATGGAAAACCTTGTCCCTATGCCGGCGACTGAGCCGGATTGGTCACCCGTTTAAGCAAAGGAGTTAATGTGCAACTCGCCGGAAAAGTTGCGCTGCTGACCGGAGCCGCCCGCGGATTGGGGCGGGCTTGTGCCGTCACTTTCGCCAAACAAGGCGCTGATGTAGTTCTGCTTGACATTGCGCGCGACTTGCCCGGCGTTCCCTATCAACTTGGATCGGAAAGCCAGCTCAATTACACCGCGCATTTGTGCCGCGCGGAGGGCGTGGCTGTTCTTGCCATTCCGGTGGATGTGCGGGACCTGGGCGCGGTGCAGCGTGTGGTCCAGCTGGCGCTGGAGCGCTTTGGCCGGATCGATGTGCTGGTCAACAGCGCCGGCATCGCTGCCCCATCAGGGAAAAGCACGCACGAAATCACGGAAGCGGAATGGCAGCTCATGATCGATGTTGACCTTACCGGGGCGTGGAAAATGATCAAGGCCATTGGCCCTTCCATGACAGCACGCCGTGCAGGCAGCATCATCAATATTTCGTCCACTGCCGGTCTTGTCGGCTATCGAAATTTTGCCGGATATGTCACCGCCAAACACGGCGTTGTGGGCTTGACGCGGGCAGTTGCCCTGGACTACGCGCCGCTGAAAGTCCGCGTGAACGCCGTCTGTCCCGGCTCCGTCCGCGACGATGCGAAAGTCGAAGGGCGGATGCTCTCAGAAATTGCCCGCTGCCTAGATGTGCCTGTGGCCGAGCATGAAGAAGCTTTTGTCCAGGCACAGCCGATGAATGCACTGATCGAGCCTGACGACGTGGCTTCAGCGGCGGCGTGGCTGGCTTCCGATGAGTCACGCCAGGTAACCGGCAGCGTGTTAACCGTTGACGGAGGGTTCACCTCCCGCTGATCGTTTGGAGATAAATTCCATGCTCATTACGCAACCAGTCGCAGCAGTCCCAGCCGCACCCAAACCAGCGCGCGTTTCTCCGCTTACCGACGTTCAGTTGTCGCACTTGCGCGGCAAAGCCGGCAGCGCAGCCGCGGCATCATGCCATGCAGTACGCTATCGCTTGAATGCACCGGTTGACCTGATTGGTTTGCGCGAGAAGTTTGAAGACGCCATCAAGTCCTGGCTGGCGCAACAAGACCAGGAAACCGAAACTGCACGCATGCCCAAATTATGGATTGAGGCAGTGCCGGGCGCGGCCGAATCGCCGGCCGGCCAGCGCCAGCGTACCGCAGAGCTGATGCGCCCAGTGGAGCTCCTGGATGGGCCTCCGTGCCGCGCCGTCCTCCTCCAATACCAGGACCGGGCAGCTGATTTTATTGTTGTTGCCCACCGTGCTGTCCTGGACCGCCAGGCACTCCTGTGGATTGCCGGAGCGCCATTCCGAAACGACGGTGAAACGATTCCCTGTGCCAGTGGCGCTGCCCAATCCTACGTAAAGCCAGAGGCCCTCGCTTGCGAACAATATTTGAATGAACTGCGCAACGGCAGTTACGCCTCTCGCGCTGATTGGGGAATGGGCAACGAAAGAGACAACGCGGAGAGAAAATCGCTCCATCAACGAGCAGACTTCAAAGAAGGAGTCGATGCCGCCTCATTCCTTGCCGCCGTTGGTCTGGTACTGGCCCGATATAGCGGTCAAACCGCGCCGGTGATTGCGGCTCTCGCGGCCCATGCAGACGAACCGGAAAGCATCGGTGCGCATGAAGGCATCGCCTTGGTACCGCTATCGTGCGAAACGGCCCTTCCCGCCGGCGAGTTGTTGGAAAAGACGGCGCAGAAGCTATCAAGTCCGGCCTGGTACACCGCAACGTTGGCGGGAAATCTGGCTACGAGCTGTGAAAACCGGGGCGAAGTGCTGGTCGGAGTGTTGTTTGCCGCCGATCATCAAGCACACTTGGGTGGCGTGGTCGCCGATGAATACGTTCCCTGCCTGGCTTCTCCGTTTCCATTGACCATTATGGTCACGCAAGAAAAAGGCGGAGGATACCGCATCAACTGTCATTTTCGGCAAAAGGAGTTCGCTGCTTCCGTGGTTACGCAGTTCATGAACGCCGTGGTGCGGGTCCACGGAGCACTGCGCCGTCATACCGGGGCCACTCTGGCCGCCATCGACATGCTAAGCCAGTTGGAGCGGGAGCAAGTGGCGCAGATGGGGCGTCCCAGCCAGGAGCTGGTCATTCCCGATGAACGTATTGAGTATGTCTTTACCAGGAGGGCAATGCAGACTCCCCAGGCTACCGCTTTGACTTGCGGTGAAGATCGTTTGACCTACCGGGAACTGGAGGAGCATTCCAATCGGATGGCACAAGCGCTGCGCGATTGCGGCGTTCGTGACGGAGATCGCGTGGGCGTTTGTATGGACCGCTCTCTGGAACTGGTGGAAGTTCTTCTGGCGATCTTGAAAGCGGGCGCCGCCTATGTGCCCATGGATCCCACCTATCCGGTCGACCGGATTGCTTACACGATCAGCGACGCGCAGATCAGCATTGTGATTGCGTCCGCCAAGGGCCTGGAAACCGCAAAAGACGTTCGCGTGCTCGAGCCCCAGGAACTGCTGAAGCTAGCTCCCAGGCGCCACGAAGCTCCGCTGATCAATGCGTCGGCGTCAGATGCTGCTTACGTGATCTACACTTCAGGCTCTACCGGGCGTCCCAAGGGCGTGGTCGTGCCCCACCGCAACGTCGTAGCACTGCTGGCAGCCACCACCGAGGACTTCGGGTTGTCGGCTCAAGACACCTGGACGCTCTTCCATTCCAGCGCATTTGACTTCTCGGTGTGGGAAATCTGGGGCTGCCTGCTCACCGGCGGACACCTGGTAGTGGCGCCGTATTGGATAACCCGGAACCCAGAAGAATTCGCCGAACTGCTGGCCAAGGAGCGGGTCACGGTGCTGAACCAAACGCCCTCGGCATTTGCGCAACTGCTGGATGTTGATCGCAACCATCCTGTGACCTCTACTTTGCGCCTGGTGATTTTCGGCGGCGAACCGCTGGATGCGCGAATGCTGCTGCCCTGGTTTGACCGTCATCCCGAGTTTGAATGCCGCCTGGTCAACATGTTTGGCATTACCGAGACGACGGTCCACGTGACTTTGGAAACCATCACCCGTGAACATGCGCTGTCAGCCTCCAGGTCGGTTGGCCATGCCATGCCGGGATGGTATTACTACGTGATGGATGAAGAGGGACGGCCGCTTCCTCCAGGTATCGCGGGAGAAATTTATGTGGGCGGCGCAGGCGTGGCGCAATATTACCTGAACCGGCCGGAGCTCACGGCGCAACGTTTTGTTCCCGATCCATACACCGGCGAGCGTATCTATCGCAGCGGAGACAAGGGCCGCCTGCGGCCGGACGGAAGACTGGAACACCTGGGACGCCTGGATACGCAAGTGAAAATCCGGGGATTCAGGATCGAACTGGATGAGATCCGCTCCATGCTGCTGGAAGCCCCGGGCGTCCATACCGCGGCCGTTGTGGTGCACCAGGATGATCCTCGTGATACCGCGTCAGCCAGGCTTTGCGCCTATGTAGTGCTTAAGGGCGGAAACATTTCTGAAGTTCGGGGCTATATCGCCCGGATGTTGCCGGAGTACATGGTCCCTGCTTCACTGATTGAGATGCCCGCACTGCCGCTCACGCAAAACGGCAAGCTGGATGCCAAGCGGCTTCCGGCCCCATCCAGAAATGGGCACCGCCATAACGATTCTCCGCCGGCCAACGCCGTGGCGGAGAAAAACGACGAGCTGGCCGCATCCATGCTGCAAATCTGGGAGACCGTGCTGGGAGTGCCGGTTGGTCTGGACGACAACTTCTTCGATCTTGGCGGCAACTCGCTGTATGCGATGCGGATTGCTACGGCCATGCGCAACCAGGGCCTGCCTGCGCTGCCGGTACGGGAGCTTTATGTTCAGCAAACGATACGGCGATTGGGCACTTCTTTGAAACGTTGACCCATGAAACGATGACCCAGTAAAAACGCTGAGACAATGAGCGAAGCGTTTCGCTGATGCGCAACTTCTCGCTTGCCCGATGCTTCTCATTCTATTGGGAGGAAAAATGGCAACGAAAAAGCGTTCCACTACAAGGAGAAAGTCCGGAAGCCGCAGGTATGGCAAAGCCGCAGGCAAAACCGTTGCGAGCGCTATGCGCCGAAAGAAGAAAGGCACCCTTCGCTCCGGCAAGGGCGGCAGAGGCGGCAAGGTAACAACCCGCAAGCAGGCGATCGCGATCGGATTGTCTGAAGCCCGAAAGAAGGGCGCCAAGGTGCCAAGAAAGAAAGCAGCGTAGTTCAAGCCACAAATCGACGCGCCGGCAGGGTACCACCAGCCGGCAAGACAAAGTTATCGCCAACGTCACACCATGGCCAAGGCCGTAGTGTCACACCAACTCTCTCACCTTATCGGCAATCTGCGTGGCTACGATTTTGCTGCGGTTTGGTTCGCCACGAACCAGAGATTCAGCGAACTTGGCCGCCTGCTCCAAGGTCACTTTCGCCGGCATCGGAGCTTCGAAGGGATCGACCACGGCCTCAATCAATACAGGCCCGCCGGCATTCGCCGCCAGAGCGCGGTCAAGGATCACGCCGCATTCCTTTGGGTCCTCAATTCTGAAACCAACCGCGCCGCAGGCCTCGGCAAATCTGACGAAATCGATGGGCTGAAGGTCAACACCGTATTCGGGATTGCCCAGGAAAACCATCTGCTCCCACTTGATTTGTCCCAGCGTGTTGTTCTTCACCACGACAACAATGATGGGAAGCTTGTATTTGACAGCGGTCACCATTTCCGCCATGAGCATGCTGAAGCCGCCATCGCCCACAAAAGCTACGCATTGGCGGCCGGGACAGGCGATCTGTGCGGCGATGGTGTATGGGAGGCCGCAAGCCATGGTGGCCAGCGTACCGGAACAGGAGTGCATCTGCCCGAGCTTGGCGGGGATGTGACGCGCCCACCATGTAGTAATGGTTCCGCTATCGGAGCTGACAATCGCATCATGGCGCAGCCGCTGGCCCAGTTCATGAGCAATCACCTGCGGCTTCATCGGCTTCTCCATGTTGGTAGAGCGCTTGCTCATCAGTTCACGCCAGTCTTTCATTTCCTTTTGCGCTTTCTCAAGAAAGCTGCGGTCTTTTTTGCGTTTGAGCAAAGGCAGTAACGCTTCCAGCGTGCGGCGGCTGTCGCCAACCAGCCCTACTTCCACGTCATAACGCAGGCCGATTCGCGCCGGATCAAGATCGATCTGAACTGTTCTCGCTTTGCCGGGTTTCGGCATGAACTCGATATAAGGGAATGAAGAACCGACGATCAGCAGCGTGTCGCAAACTTCCAGCGCCTCTTGCGAGGGCTTTGTCCCCAGGAGGCCGATTCCGCCGGTGGTAAACGGGCTGTCATCGGGGACCGCGGCCTTGCCCAACAGAGCTTTGACGATGGGCGCACCCAGCCCGTCTGCGATCTGCTCCAGCGCATCCGTGGCCTTGAGTGCCCCCTGTCCGGCCAGAATCGCTATCTTGTTTCCATCATTGAGCAGATCAGCGGCGTGACGAAGGTCAGTTTCATTCGGGAAATGACCGCTGTCCGCAGGCACGCTTGATACATGGCCGGGAATGTTGCGTTTGGAGGCAGTCTTGCGCTCAGCCTTCATGTCCTGAATGTCCGTAGGAAAAGCGATGTGCGCGACTTTTCGATACGCGATGGCGGTCCGGCACGCGAGCTCAGTTACGTTTTCGACGTGGGCAGGGCCCATGACTCGCGTGTTGTATGCGGCCACGTCCATAAAGAGCCGATCCAGGGCAACATCCTGCTGCGTAAACGTGTCGTTCAGGTCGTGAAAGGGCAAACCGGTAATAGCCAATACAGGCTGGCCGTCCAGCTTGGCGTCATACAATCCGTTCAGCAGATGAATGCCTCCGGGACCGGAGGTGGCAAGGCACACTCCGAGTTTTCCTGTGAACTTGGCGTAAGCGCAGGCCATCAAAGCGGCCGCTTCTTCGTGGCGAACCTGGATAAAGCGAATTTCCTGCTGGTGTGTTCGCAGCGCTTCCATAATGCCATTGATACCGTCGCCGGGAAGACCGAACACGGTATCGACTCCCCAATCGATGAGTCCCTCAACCAGCACATCAGCAGCAGTTTTGGCCATGAGCAGATTGCTCCTTTGTTCATCTACGGTCTCTGACTTAGGATGCCGGAGAGTTCCATGCTGTTTTCGCAGTGATTCAAAGACCAGGGAGGAGACCCTGGCTTCTCTCGTTGTAGAAGCGGAGCAGCCAGGCATAAACGCCTGACCCGGCGTGCGACTCAGTCTCCAAATCGGGCCCGCATAAAGTACAATAGATAAAGGTGGGCTGTTTGGCTCTCCTCTCAAAATTCTGGAAGACCAGGAGTGCTCATGGCAGGAAGCTCTCGTACCACCTTTGCAAAGCGGCAAAAAGAGCGGCAGCGGCAGGAGAAACAGGCAGAAAAAGCGCAACGTAAGGCGCAACGCAAGCAACAGGACCAGGACAACGCCGATGCCACCGCTCCTGAAAAACCCAAGGACCTGACGGTAACATATGACGAAGAAGGCCAACCCCAAGGATTCGGCTTTCACGATTTCTAAACCTTTTCCGCGGACACTTCATTTAAGGTGTAGTATTACCCTTAGCAGTTCAAGTTGTCCTCGACTCAGATAGACACATTTCCCGCATTTCGTCCTGCCTATTTCTGCTGAGAACAGCCCAACCCAAGCGCACGACAAGGAGTCGCAGTGAAGAAGATCTACGTCGGCAATTTCTCTTTCCATATGACAGAACCAGAACTTCGGGCTTTGTTCGAACCCTATGGCAGCATCGAGAGCGCATCGGTCGCAACCGACCGAGACACCGGAAGGTCCCGCGGATTCGGCTTCGTTTCCATGCCCAATGACGATGAAGCTGAGAAGGCCATGGCGGCCCTGAATGGCAAGGATTCAGGAGGCCGGGCCCTCACAGTAAATGAAGCCAGGCCGCAGGCCCCACGCGGCGGAGGCTTCGGCGGCGGTGGTGGTGGACGCGGCAGAGACAGCGGCCCGCGCCAACGCAGAGAGCCACGCTGGTGAAACCGGCCATTGTAGCCAGACGTCTGCGGGGAAACACGGAAACCATCTCCAACACCGCCACAATGGATACCGTTGTCTGCGCCAATTGCGGACAACGGTTCGCCATCCGCAATGATTCTGCCCTGCAAGATGCGGAGCTTTATAGAAAGCAGGCCTCATGGGTGGCGGAGCAACTTGTCTGGGACCATATTCAGGAACGCAAGCACCATGGGACTATCGAGTTGCCCAGCCTGTGAATGTTGATCCGCCCGGCGCGAAATGCATGTAGTATCAGGATGTAAAACAGATTTGATCGTTCGCTTTCGATCTTGATCTAGGGATCGGCTGGCTCTGAGCTGTAAACCTAGCTTTGTAAATCCAGCTTTGTCAGCCCAGGGATGCACATGGCAAGTGAGACTAAACCGGCGACGTCGGCCAACAGGGCGGAAGGCCATAGTGCTGTTTTTACCGCGCTACGGCAATTGCTCAAGCCGTATGAAGGCGAGCTGGCAATCAGAACCGACAAACCAGGAAACTGTTATCTGGAGACACGCTCTGCCAGCCTCAACGGGCGACGTCTATTTTTTGCCGGCGCCAAGATCAAGAAGAACTACGTAAGTTTCTATCTCCCAGCGTTGTACATGTTCCCTGATTTGTCTGACAGAATCTCTCCTCCGCTGAAAAAGATGATGCAGGGGCAGGCCTGTTTCAATTTTACGATCGCCAATCAGGACTGGTTCGAAGAGCTGAGCAAGCTGACGCAGGCTGGATTTCAAAAACTGAAGAGCGAGGCCTTGCTCTAGGGCCCGAATACCTCTCAAGTACTTGTAAAGACACAGGTTAACCTTCGGCAACCAAGCCCGGAACAGATTGCCCTAAAGACTGTGCTATACTGGAAGTGCTTTAGATCCGCGGTTGAAGGGTTTCTTCTGATCGAGATCTGGTCCAGGATACCCACCTGTGCGTACCTCCGATTGTCTACGGCGAAAATTGAAAAAATATCGGCATGAGATCACTCTGCCCTGACGTTTGTTGAAACGTCTTTGCCAGCACCCGCCGCCGATCAAAGAAAGCAAAAAAACTCTAAGTGTTCACGTTTAAGGAACTCCCAATATCTCCCTATCTACAGGACCGCCTGCGGGCGGCCCAATTCATCACCCCAACCGAGGTCCAGGCTGCAGCGATTCCACATGCGGCGGCGGGCAAGGATGTTATCGCCACGGCGCAGACCGGCACCGGCAAGACGCTTGCCTTCCTGGTCCCGATCATGGATAAGCTGATGCTCCAGGCAGAATCGCGCCCCGGAGCGCTGGTGCTGGTTCCCACGCGTGAACTGGCCTTGCAAATCGGCAAGCAATATGAGCAGTTGCGCGGCAAAAAGCTTCCAGCAGCGGCGCTTCTGATCGGCGGCGTGGCCGAAGGCACGCAATTGCGGGCCGTACGTAACGGAGCCAAGCTGATCATCGCCACTCCCGGCCGGTTCGAAGATCTGTACGACAGAGAGCTGATTTCTCTCGACGGCGTAAAGACGCTGGTCCTGGACGAAGTGGACAGAATGCTCGACATGGGATTCATCCCGGCAATCCGCAGAATTGTGGGCCAGCTGCCCAAGTCACGGCAGACCCTGTGCTTCTCCGCCACGCTTGAAGCCTCGGTAGCGCACCTGATTCACGATTATGTGCGCGTGCCTGTGAGGCTTGAATTTGGTTCCACGCAGAGAGCTTCGGAGTCAGTGCAGCTCACCGCGTACGAAGTTCAGGTTGACCAAAAGCTGGCGCTGCTGAAGCGTCTGCTCAATGACGAGGCTGGGCGCACGCTGATTTTTGTCCGCACCAAGAGGGCCACAGAACGGCTAGCCGACAAGCTGAAGCGGCATGGAATGAATGTCTGCGTGCTGCACGGGGATCGAACGCAATCGCAACGAAACAGCGCTCTGACGGCTTTCCAGCATGGCAAATCGCGCGTGCTAGTGGCCACGGACGTGGCTTCACGCGGCATTCACGTCGATGATATTGCCCAGGTTATTAACTACGACCTGCCGGCCATACCTGAAGATTTCATTCATCGCGTGGGACGCACGGGAAGGGCTGGAGCAAAAGGCACTGCTGCAACTTTCTATTCCGGAATTGAGCGCTCCGATCTGGCCAGGCTTGAACGCACTCTCCAGCTCAAGATGGGACGCGGACATGTTGACGCCGATCTTACCCGCGAAGAACGTACTATGCCGGTCGATGTGTCTTCCATGACGCCGGTGCCGGTTAAGCCGGGATCGAGAATGGTGCGCCTTCCGGGAGAAGTGCTTCAGCGATACACGGTCTGACGTTCTGGCGTGTGGGGCAAGTAGTTGCCTGGGCCTCGACCAACGTGGATCACCTTAAGGCCTTTGTTGGCAACGCCAGCAAAGGCCGCCATTCCGGTAATGGGCCTCTTTTCGTTTTTCACAGCCTAAATCACGCCATAAGAGGCCTATTACTCCCATTCTTAATTACAGTCCAGTTGAGGAATTCTCCTGTAGAATGGAAGAATGTCCACACAAAATGATGCCAAGGCCGAATTGCTTGTGAAAACCGCCGATTTCTACCGCCGCTCCATTGCTAATTACGGGCAATTCACCAGAACCGAAAGAAAGCCAAGAACCAAGAGACAGCTGGAACAACGGCTCCAGACCATACTTCAGGAAATCGATTCCCTGAAGGTCAAACCCGTTCTGTAGCCTGATTTTCCGGATTCTTTGTCAGCAAAAGGGCCGCCACCGTCCCCAGGCGGCACCCGACTCTGAGGACAAGCGTTCATCCAAGCAGGTACTGGACCGCTGCCAATTCATTCTTGCGGCAGCCAAACCGTGGCATTCGGATGAGATCATATTAACCTGGGCGGGAACGCCATGGTTATGAAGCTCAAGAAGCGATCTTTGCTCGCTGCGCAACGCAAGAGGTAACTGTTGGCCAACCACGACAAATACGACCCCGATTGGAAGCACGCGGATTCCGACGAAGAGGACAAAGGTTACCTCACCCAGGGTGAGGCGAGCGGTCTTCTCGGCGCGGAAGTCACTTCCACCGGCGAACTTGACGACCTGGTAATGGCGATAGACGGCGAAGGGATCGACCTCCACGAAGGGGAGCTGCCTTCGCAGCGCAAGAGAAAAGCGGATTTTGATCTGGACGACCAGGAAGAGCTGGAACCGGGGCTCGCGCCCGGCGTATTGGATAAGACCAGCGACCCAGTGCGCCTGTATCTGCGGGAAATGGGCACTGTGCCCCTTCTCACGCGCCAGGGCGAAATTGAGATTGCCAAGCGGTTTGAACGGGGGCATCTCCGGGTGCTGAAGGCCATTTCACGCTGTCCCATCGTGATTCGTGAAGTGAAAACGATGGGATCAGACCTGGAATCCGGAGCGCGCTCCATCAAAGAGCTGGTGGTCTTCAATGAAGAAGACGTGACCGACGATATACTTACCGCCCGCGCCCAGGAAACCATCCGCCAGATCAATGACATGGCGGCGCACTACAACCGGGTAAAGAAATTCGAAGAGAAACTCGCCGGAATCAGCCGGAAGCAGAACCCCAAGCCGTATCGCCGCTGTCTGTGGAAGCTAGGACGGGAAAGGATCGCGGTCTCCCGGATCATCCGCTCCTTCAAATACACCCCGGCAGAACGAAAGCGGCTGATCGACCGGGTGACGACTACGACCGATACTATGCGCTCGCTGGATCGGCAGGCCCAGCGCCTGGAAAAGAAAATTGAGAGCACGCGCAATGAGGAACATCGCGCTGAATACAGGCGCCAGCAACGGAACTGCCTGGCCGATCTCAAACAACTGGAACAGGAAGCCGGCACCACCTTCAAGGAGTTGGGCCGCACACAGCGGGAGATCGTTCAGGGGAACGTGGATGCGGAGTACGCTAAACGTGAACTGGTGGAAGCGAACCTGCGGCTGGTGGTGTCCATCGCCAAGAAATACACCAATCGCGGGCTGCAATTTCTGGATCTGATCCAGGAAGGCAACATGGGCCTGATGAAGGCCGTGGACAAGTTCGAGTATCGCCGTGGTTATAAATTCTCCACGTATGCCACGTGGTGGATCCGCCAGGCGGTGACCCGGGCAATCTCAGACCAGGCGCGAACGATCCGAGTCCCCGTGCACATGATCGAAAACATCAACAAATTGCTCCGCGCCTCGCGCCAACTGGTGCAGGAACTGGGCCGCGAGCCCACTTCAGAAGAAGTCGCCCAGCGCATGGATATCCCGGTATCCAGTGTGCGCAAAGTACGCAAGATCGCGCAGCAACCCATCTCACTGGAGAGCCGCGTGGGAGAAGAAGAGGATTCGCGCCTGGGCGATTTCATTCAGGATACCAATGGCGTCTCGCCGGCCGAGGCGATGATCCGAGTGAACCTGAAAGAGCAGACGGCCAGCGTTCTGCGCACCCTCAATCCACGGGAGGAACGCATCATCAAAATGCGATTTGGCCTGGAAGACGGCTCCGAGCACACGCTGGAAGAGGTGGGCCAGAATTTTCAGGTCACGCGCGAGCGCATCCGGCAGATCGAGGCAAAAGCATTGCGCAAGCTGCGCCACCCATCGCGCTCGCGGAAGCTCAGATCATTTATTGATCGTACGTCCGACAACGGCAGGGATTGATTTTCCCGTCTAGCTTGGCGGGAAAACGCCCGATTCGCCCAGGCCATATTCCCGGCTTTGCCGCCTCAACTACGACAGATATTTAATCCGCCTGGGATTGAATGTTCACGCACTCCCCTTTGCCGCAGCTGCTTCCATCTGCTTGCGCAAGCTAAGGGGGCGCATATCCGTCCACACTTCTTTGATGTACTCCAGACACTCTTGCTTGGTGCCGCTCTTGCCGACATCCTTCCAACCAAGTGGCGGCTCCCGATCAGCGGGCCATATCGAATATTGCTCTTCATGGTTGATCACAACACGGTATTGTCTTGTATCTTCCTTTTCGTCTTGCATATTGCGTTTGCCCCTTCCTTTCAGCCTTGGATAGATCCGCGCCGAGCCAGAAAGCCTTACAAATTTTATGGTAGCTCAATCCACAAAATGCCGGCAGCCTGAATTTCGACCTGGGAGCGCAACCAATTGTCACGTTTACAAACTTGAGCGTTGCAGATGACGGAATGTTGTTGCTGACAAGTCCGTTGTACGTTTTTTGTACGATTGAAACAAATGCTCTGGAAACGATTGATTTCAGGAAGGTTGAATGGTGGACCTGGTCGGGATCGAACCGACGACCTCTTCCATGCCATGGAAGCGCGCTCCCAGCTGCGCCACAGGCCCACGAAGGACACCCTCTATTCTCGCCGACGGAGATGAAATCGTCAAACCAAAGGTGACAACAGCCGTCCAACCCATGAGTGTGGAAATTTTCCCATAAATGGAACTAATTGCTTAAATTTTCGTCTTCCATACAGGAAACGGTTAAACTTTAGCAGGACTTCTACACACATATTATGCAGACTTCCAGCGCCTCGGAGCAGCAAGTTTCGCTAAGAGAGACAACAACCAGCGGAAGGCAAACCGCAGAGCGGGCCTCTGGCCGGGGTGTATCGCTAAAAGAGCCCATACTCATCGCCCTGGAGACCCTGCGTTCTCATAAACTGCGCTCCTTCCTCACACTGCTGGGGGTCATTCTCTCCGTGTCCACGCTGATCGTGGTGGTTTCGATGGTGGAGGGAACGAATAAATACGTGGCCGATAAGGTCGCCAACTTTGGGTCGAACGTTTTTCTGGTCATGCGCTTCCCCATCATTACCAGCCGGGAAATGTTTGTGAAGCTGGACCGCACGAATAAAAACATTACCTGGGACGACTATGAGTACGTACGCGACAATATGACCCTGGCGAAGGCGGTGGGACTGGAAACCCGGCGCAATGGCACGGTCAAGTACAAGACCGAGACGATTGAAGACATCAATGTGCGCGGGGTCACGGCGAATCTCGGCGAGATGGACGTGGAGGAGCCGGTGCTCGGCAGGTACGTTACAGACTCCGACAATGAGCACCGCTCCAATATCACGATGATCGGCGCTGATGTGGCCAAGCGGTTTTTTGCCGGCGTGGATCCGCTGGGCAAGTCGATCTATATCGATGGCGAATCGTATGAAGTGGTAGGCGTGGCCAAGGAACTGGGGAGCACGTTCGGCCAGTCGCAGGACGCCTTCGTCTATATGCCCATCCACACCTATCGCAAAGTTTACGGCAACAACGAGAGCGCCAATATCAACATCCAGGCGCTCAGCGGTGACTTAATGCAGCCGGCTGAAGATGAGGCACGCATGCTGATGCGCGCCCGCCACCACCTGAAACCCAAGGAAGACGACAACTTCGGGGTGGTGGAACCCACGGCCCTGATGGAGCTCTGGAAGAATCTGACGGGCACGCTGGCCAACGGTTCGATCGGGGTGGTCCTGGTTTTTCTGGTCATCGGCGGAATCGTGATCATGAATATCATGCTGGCCAGCGTGACCGAGCGCACGCGCGAAATCGGGGTGCGCAAATCGCTGGGAGCCACGCGCCGAGATGTTCTGCTGCAATTCATGGTTGAATCATCGGTCATGGCCGTGATTGGAGGCGTGATAGGCGTGTTGGTCGCCATCGGCATCGCGGTCGCCATGGGACACCTGACGCCGTTGCCTACCGCGGTCCCCATCCGCTGGGTCGTGATTGCAGTGCTGATTTCGACTGGAGTTGGGTTAGTTTTTGGGGTCTATCCCGCTTACAAAGCTTCCAAGCTGAATCCCATTGAAGCCCTGAGGTTTGAGACCTAGCCATGATTCACTCCAATCTGTTGAAGGAAGACATGAAGATGGCGCTGGAAACGATCCGCACGCATAAAGTGCGCTCGTTTCTGACGGTGCTGGGCGTGGTCATCGGAACCATGGTGGCGATCGTGGTGGCGTCCATTCTGCTCGGCGTGGAGAAAAACGTTCAGGATTCGCTCAACGAGTTTGGCGTTGATAACCTGTTTGTCTTCAAGTTCAATCCCGGCTTTCATTTCGGGCGCCTCAGCCCGGAAGAACGCACGCGCAAGTCCCTGACCTATGACGATGCCATGGCGATCAAGGAAAGCCTGCCTGCGGTCAAAAACGTGGTGGTGCAAGGCCTGCCGCATATTGGCGAGGGCAACCAGCCCATCCGCACAGCGCGCAATAAGAACCACGAGCTGACCAACATCATCTTTCGCGGGGTCACCTCCAGTTACTCTGAGGTGGTGAACGGAAAGATGAAGGAGGGCCGCTTCTTCACGGACCAGGAAGACCTTCACCGGGCCGAGGTCGTGGTCATCGGCTTTGACGCGGAACAGAGCCTCTTCCCCGAAGAACAGGCCGAAGGCAAACAGCTGCTGGTGGATGGAAATCTTTATACCGTGATCGGTGTGTTTGAGAAAAAGAAGAACAGCATGGGCAACAGCGGCGACAACGAAGTACTGATTCCCTATCGCACCTATCACAAGCACTATCCCAAGGACGATGAAAACTTCATCATTGCCATGGCCCAGCCGGGCCAAAAGGCCATCGCGGAAGATGAGGTACGCGGTCTTCTTCGCCTGCGCCGCCACGTGCCGCCTAACAAAGACGACAATTTTGGCATCAGCAGCGCGGAAGCTCTGGGAAACCAGTTCCGCGACATCATGGCCGGCATTTTTCAGTTGGTCGTCGGCATCGTGTCCATTGGACTGCTGGTGGGCGGGGTCGGAGTCATGAATATCATGCTGATGTCGGTCACTGAGAGAACGCGGGAAATCGGCGTCCGCAAGGCGATTGGCGCACGCAAGCGTGACATCAGCTTTCAATTCATTACAGAAGCCATGACCTTGACGGGGATTGGCGGCATCATGGGCGTTATTCTGTCTCTTATCATCAGCTTTCTAATGCAGATGGTGCACTTTCCGTCGTCGGTGCCGATTTGGGCGGTCGTTCTGGCTGTTGCGGTGGCCAGCAGCGTTGGACTTTTTTTTGGAATTTACCCCGCGATGAAAGCAGCGCGCCTGGATCCGGTGATTGCGCTGAGATACGAGTAGCTGATCGCTGCGGATTTACGCAGATGAACACTGCATTCGCGGCCGTCTTTTCTGCGTAAATCTGCGGCTACTTGCCTTTGTCCTTTTCGCGCACGTATCCATACGGACAATGCCTGCACCCTGACCGGCAGCAGTATCCGCGTTTGAGCAGATATTTTGCCGTGAAGACCCAATTACCTTTTTCCAGGTAATAGTCTTCGCCTTCCACCAGGTCCGCGGCGTCACTCATGGCCTGCCCACCACGCTGAGAGGCGGCGCTTCAGGCGTCTCCGCCAGCACGCCATCTTTGAAGCTGAGACGCTTGCCTGAGATCGCCGGAACGCGCTCCCCTGGTACCACGATCCCGGCCAGATTCAATGGGTCGGCAGCGGAGATGGTGATGATCTCGCCGGTGAGAGGAAGGTTCTTCATGGCCCGCAGCGATTCAACGGCAACCGGCAGGGCAAACTGTTCACCAATGAAACCGCTGATAAACCGGCCGCCGCGAATTTCTCCGCGGTCTTCCAGGCGGCGGAAAGCGATGAGCATGTCACGCCAGCGCGGCAGCATGCTTTCGCGCACCAGCAACTCGCGGAAGACAACGCCATAACGCTCCAATAGCACGCGGCAGACCGATTCCAGAGATCGCCCGCTGTCTTCACCATGCGGCGGGTGCAGCAGTGACCATCGTCCAGCGCTGTGCCGCGGACGGGTACTCCTGCCGCTTCCCTGCCCGGAGCGGCGTTTGGGATCGATCAGAGCGCGAAGATTATCGAAACCATCCGCGGTGACCAGGCCGGCCGCCACCAGTTCCCATAGGGCGGTTTCAATTTCCGACTTCAATTTGTCCGTTCCGCGAACAATATCCGCAAAAAATGAAGCGCCCCGCGCGCGCAGGAATGCCAGGACCTCGCGCGCTCCCGACCCCAGCCCGCGGACCTCCTGTTCGGCCTCACGGTGCGCCGACCGCACGCTCGGCAGGGCCATCCATTCGGCTTCTTCGCGAACAAAGAAGGTGATGGGAGCCACGCTGGTCGGCACCACTCGGCGACCGCTTCCGGAGGAATCCTCCAGCATGGCCGGATGAGGCGAGAGTCTGCCCCAACCCACGGCGCCGGTGAGACAGAGCTGGTCAAGCAGTTTGGGATCATAGTTGCTGATGCGGCGCGCCAGCACCTGGCGTTCCCAGGCGCTGGCCGGGATTTCAAAGCCCTGCAATTGGCGCAGCACTTGCAGAGTGCCGTGTTCATCACGCGCCTGCGAGCCCGGGGCCACATGCTGCCAGCGCAGGAGCCAGCGCATGAAGGTCGCGGCGGTGACTGGCTCAATCTGTTTGCGCAGCGTCCCCAGCGTCAAGCGGTGGATTCGCGCCAGCAGGCGCCGTTCACACCACTGCGTCTCCTCGCCCAGGGTCTTGTCAAAATTCCCTCGCAGAATCAGGCCTGAGGATTCAATGCGCAATAAAGTCTTGTCGATCTCAGTGGCCGGCAGATGGAGCGTGGAGGCAAGCGCGCCGGCCGTGGTAGGCCCCAGGTGGGCCAGCCAGCCCGTCGCCATGGCCTTGAGCGCGTCATCCGGCGATGGCGCTTCGCCCTCAACGGCGGGAAGCTGATCTTCAAACTGCGCATCCGGATAAATGCCAGCGAAGGCTTTTGCTTTTTCGGCGGAGACCCAAAAGGTCACAGCCGGGAGGGGCTGTGTTCCACCATTGCGATGAACGATCACCCGCGACACGCGATGCGATTGTCGCAAGATATCGAAGAAACCCTGCCACCCTTCAGCCGGCGAGCGATGGCCCTGCGGCTGAAAATTTTCCGGCAAAGCAATCAGAGTGTGCAAGGTATCGGCCAGTTCATCAGCGTCACGAACATCGGGCCAAGCATCAGCGCGGACCTCGGCAATCGCGGCGGGATCGAGAGCGCCCACTTCCTGCAGAACCGATTCGGGCAACGTGCGGCGCATCTCCACCGCGCGAGCGCGGCGCTCTTCCAGCGGAGCGTCGTCCAGGAAGGCGTAAGGATTGCTGTTGAGGATTTCATGGGAGAAAACCGAAGGCACCGGGGTATCGACGGCAATGCATTTGATCTCGCCTGACCGTATCTTGCGCAACACGTCTTTCAGACCCTCGAGGTCCAGCGCCTCCTGGAAAATATCTTTCATGACCTCGCGCAATAGAGGATGGTCCGGGACCTGGATGGGTCCATCGGCATTTTCCTGGCACTGCGCCACATCCGGGAAAACCGATGCCAGCAGATCAGCGGAGCGCGTGCGCTGGACCTGAAGCGGGATCTTCTTGCCGTTCCAGTAGCGCAGCAGGGCCAGGGCGCGATTGGCATCCCACCGCCAGCGCGTCTCCAGCAGCGGGGAAAGCAGCGCGGCCTGCTGTAAAACTTCCTTCACCGTGTTTTCGTGGAGGAAATGGAAGACGTCCGCCAGGGGGAAGCTGTGCTGCTCGGCCAGCGCGATATTCACACCGTTGTCCGTGGCGGCCGCCTGCAACTCGAAGTTGAACGACACGCAAAAGCGCTTGCGCAGGGAAAGTCCCCAGGCCTTGTTGATACGCGCGCCGAAGGGAGCATGGACGATCAGCTGCATGCCACCGCCTTCATCAAAGAAGCGCTCGGCGATGATCGTGTTCGTGGTAGGCACGGCGCCCAGCACGGCGCGGCCGGTCACTACGTATTCGATGGCCTGCTCCGCGCCGGAATCGTCCAGGCCGCACTCACGTTTGAGCCACTCCACGGCATTCAGCACTTCCGGCGACTTCTGGTTGACAAAGCCGGGAACGGTATTCGGCGCCAGGTCGCTGATAGTCTGGCGTAGCTCGCCCAGTTGGTGCGATAGCTCCTCGGTGCGTCCCGGGGCCTCGCCCAGCCAGAACGGGATCGAGGGCGGTGCGCCATGCGCGTCTTCCACCAGGATGCGGCCTGCTCCTTCCACGCGCCGAATCCGCCAGCTCATGTTTCCCAGCAGGACGATATCGCCCTTCATGCTTTCGACGGCAAAGTCTTCATGCAGCGTGCCGACGACAGTCCCTTCCGGCTCCGCAACCACGGTATAAAGCGCGGTTTCAGGAATGGCCCCGCCATTCATGATGGCGACCATGCGCGCCCCGCGACGCGCTTTGAGCCGCTTGTTCACGCGATCGCGGTACAGATAAGCGCCATAGCGCCCGCGCTGCGAAGCGATGCCATCGGCCAGCATGGCCAGCAGGTCGTCAAAATCTTTGCGTTCGAGATCGCGATACGGATAGGCGCCCCTGATCAGGGCAAAGAGCTCATCCTCGCCCCATTCCTCCGCCGCGCAGACGGCAACAATCTGCTGCGCCAGAATATCGAGCGGCGATTCAGGAATAATAAGGCGGTCAAGCTCTCCCTGATGAATGGAGCGCACCAGCGCGGCGCATTCGAGCAGCTCGTCGCGGGTGGTGGGAAAGAAACGGCCCTTGGGAACGGCCCCGCGCCAGTGTCCCGCGCGGCCAAAGCGCTGGAGAGCAACAGCAATCGAGCGCGGCGAACCGATATGGATTGCCAGATCAATATGGCCGATATCAATGCCCAGTTCGAGTGAAGCAGTTGCGACCAGCACCTTCAGTTCGCCATTTTTGAGCTTGCTCTCCGCTTCCAGGCGGAGCTTGCGCGCCAGGCTGCCATGGTGCGCGCCCACTGTGTCTTCACCCAGCCGCTCGGCCAGGTTGAAGGCTATACGCTCCGCCAGGCGCCGCGTATTCACAAAAACCAGCGTAGAGCGGTGTTGCTGGACCAAGGCGGCAATGCGGTCATAAACCTCGTCCCAGAGCTCGTTGCTGGCGACCGGACCAAGCTCCTGTCCCGGGACTTCCACGGCCAGGTCCATCGCGCGCTTGTGCCCGATATTAACGACCACAGGACCGGGGCGATTGTTGCCGGTCAGGAAGTGGGCTACGGTTTCGATCGGCTTCTGCGTGGCGGAAAGACCGATGCGCACCGCGCGCTGGACGGTCAGCGCATCCAGCCGCTCCAGCGAGAGCGCCAGGTGAGCGCCGCGCTTATCGTCCGCCACGGCGTGGATTTCGTCCACGATGATGGTATTTACGTCCGTTAGAATGCCGCGGCTTCTCTGCGCCGTAAGCAGGATGTACAGAGATTCGGGCGTGGTCACCAAAATATGCGGAGGCCGCTTCAGCATGCGCTGGCGCTCCTGCATGAGCGTGTCACCGGTGCGGACCGCGGCGCGGATCTCCGGCATCAGAAGCCCTTTTTCACCGGCCAGCATAGTGATTTCACCCAGCGGGCCTTCCAGGTTTTTCTGGATGTCATTGCCCAGGGCCTTGAGCGGAGAGACGTACAGAATCTCAGTGCGGTCGGTGAGATCGCCGGCCAGGGCTTTGCGCACCAGCCGGTCAATACAAATCAGGAACGCTGCCAGCGTCTTGCCGGAGCCGGTAGGCGCGGAAATGAGCGTGGTCCGGCCGGCAAGAATCTGCGGCCAGCCCTGCTCCTGAGGCTCAGTTGGCGTGCCGAATTTTTTTACGAACCATTCCTGGACCAGGGGGTGGGCCCAAGCCAGGGACTCCGGGACTGGGGAATGCATTTGCCTATTGTAACTTGTTCGTAAAAGATTCGCCCGAAGAATCGGGCGGTTTATCTTCAAAATTATTTTGGATTCACCTGCCGGCCATCCGGTCTCATTTCTTTTGCGCGAGGGCGCTTTGCTGGGCGCGATAGAGCGGCACCGTTAGCGCTTCTTCAACGGTAGGAATTTTCCAGTCGAGCAGCTTCACGCGCCATTCTTCGGCCGAGGCCTTGGCGTTGGCCTTCTGCGATGCGGTGATAAGCAAGCGAATCGAGACAGGGTTCATGAAGTCCTGCTCAAGCTGTGCGACGGCGTCACGATATTTCTTCTGGGCCAGCAGCAGTGTGCCGGCGGCCCCGCTGTACGTTCTCTGAATGCTGATGGAGCCTGAGTTAGCCATTTTCTCCAGCTCGGCAAGCAGTTTCTGCGCCATGGCCTGGTCCTTACGGGCAACGGCGTGTTCCAGGCGCACACGTAAAATACGCGCCCTTTCTTCATCCAGGTCGGCCTTGGCGACCGCGTCTTTGTTGGCCGCAAGCACCGACTCGGCCTGGTCCAGTTCCTTCACGGCCGTTTCGTGATCGGCCTGGTACATGGCCATGATGCGGTAGGCGCGTGCTTCCCACACCCACTGTCCCATGGCGTGAGCGTGCTCAGCGGCCTGGCGATAGGCCTTGTCGGCGTCGTCATATTTCTGGTCGCGAAGCCACGTCATAGCCGATTTCTGCAGGTATTCCGCTTTCAGCCCGTTGCTGGGCGCCTCATGGATGGCCTTGGCATATTCCTCGCGCGCCCGTTCTCCCTGGCCCATCACGGCATACGTCTCACCCAGCTCTTTCTGCGAGATATAGAAAGTCGGGTCAATCTTCAGGGCGATATGGTACTGCTCCAGGGCATCTTCAAAGCGTCCGGAAAGGCGCAGCACTTCGCCGTAGGAATCGTGCGGGTTGGGTTCATTGGGAAGAAGCTTGACGTACTTCTCCAAGGCGTCAATTGCTTTGTCGTACTCGCGGCCGCGCGAATACAGATATCCCAATTGGTTGTAGGCGGTCGCGTAGGCGGGATCTTCAGCCAGGGCCTTCAAAGTGAACGTTTTGGAGCGCTCGTACTCGTCGAGCTTGTACAGCCAGTAACCGATGAGAAAGTTCAGCCGCTTGTCATGGGGATACATCTGCGCCACGTCATTCATGGCCTGGATGCCTTCCACGTAATTGTTCTCGTGCGCGCCGGCCATCCAGCGGACCATCGCCTGCTCTGCCGGGGTGATGGAGTTCAACAGGGCCTTGGCCTTGGCGCGATCCTGGCTCTCCTCGGCGGGGTCCGTCGTCGTAAAACAAATCCATGTATAAGCAAGGGCGAAATTCGGATCGAGTGCCACGGCTTCCCGCCAGTCACGCAGGGCAAAGTTCCAGCGATGGTTCTCATAGTGGACCATGCCCGTTTCAAAGTAGCGCGCAGCGGCAGCTGACGCGGTGGTCACGGGAAACTTTTGGTCTTTGCCGTTTCGGGCGGTCTTAGCTGTGGTTTGTGGATACGCAGCGGCTACGACCGCGGCCAGAAAGAACGCAAGCGTCAAGCGTGGCAATCGCATAGGACTCCCTGGCGTTATTGGAGCCTATCCGCTCACGGGCCACAACGTGACGGTGGTAACCGGGCCGGCAGGACATAGTGATTCTCTGGATACCAGAATAAAAAGACGGCCTTTGTCGCCGATTTTCATTTCCCGCCAGCCACCATGAAGTACGCAGTCTGCCCGGGATATGCAAAAAATTTTCCTGTTCCGCATCAGCGGCCTGGAGTGTCCCAGCTATGTTGACCTAATGGACGATGACCTATGTACCTAAGTAACCCAACCGTGGTGGCCAGTCAGGCATCTTATGTTTTGAGCCACTTCTTCCGGGCGTCTAACAGCTGTTTGCCACTTCTTCCGATGTCTAGGGTTCCCAAAAACCTGCAGTGCAAGGATTAGACAATGGAAGATTTCTCAGACCGGATCTCTCGTCTTACGCAAGAACTCAGGGCCCTTCACCTGCAGTTGCAGTGGCCCAACATCCAGGACTCAAACCCCGGCGATCAAGACCGCATTTTGAACCACCTGCTGAACGCTGGACTGGGCCACGACCTGAAGCGGACTGTTGACCTTCTCAGCCAATTCCTCTGGTGCTATATCGAACACGCCGCGGCACGAACCAAGGCCGAGGAGGTCGATTACGCGCAGCAAAGTGTGCGGCTGGGACAGGTCACGGAGATGCTCCGGCTTCTCCATCACTCGGCGTGTCCACTAAGGGAGTCTCTGGCTTTTGTAGAACACGCCACCATGACCGTGTCCCGCCACGTGGAAGCACACAGCATGCAGAAGCCGTTGTTTGCGGGGAAGACTGCCTGAAGCGGGTACGTCTTTCCGTTCTCTAAAAGCAGCATTCGGCCGGAAAATAAAAGCGGCTGCGCCTTCAACGCAGCCGCTCACGTTTTCTTTGATCCGGACCGCAAGTTCTCGGCCGTCTTACTTATCCTTGTCTTCTTCCACATCGAAGATATGGAGCATGTGGGTGCTGGAATCCAGAGAACCGTTGATTTTTACTTTTTTGCCCGCGAATTGTTCCGCCTTGACCTGGTCGTCGAGCTTATAGACTTCCTTCTTCACTACCAGCACGTAGCTTCCGCCCATGTCCTTCACGCAATGTTGCGTGCAGCTTTCTTCATCGGTGGCGCCCTGCACACCGCGCTTGGTCATCCAGTCATGCGAGTGGGTATCGGAGTGAACGTTAAAGGCGCACTGGCTGTCCATGATCGCCCCACGCAGATTGATCACGTTGTCTTTGGGCTTGTCCTTAGCGAACGAATAAGATGCCATCAGCAGCAACGCAACCAGCGAGAACGCCGCTCGTGCTTTGTAATTCCGTGCTCTCAAATTCAACGTGTTGTTCATCAAACTATCTCCCTTTCGATCCCGGCCCAATCCGGCGCGGAGCTCGGGTGCGGCAAATCACTACTGCGGCAAAACAGTAAACTTCATACGCATGCTTTCATGGTCCTCACTGCAGATGACCGTGCATAAAATTTCATAGTCGCCCGGCTCAGAAGGGGCGGTAAGAGAAAACTCCTGCGTGCCCGGCTTGAGTTCCAGGTTCCAGCCCGGAACCTTGCTGTGGTCCTTGGCGCGCAGCAGAGTGAATCCATGGACCGTCCCATCGCGGTTCCAGGTCTTTCCCTTGCGCGCGGTGAGGCGCAGAAGCAGCGACTCACCCGCTTTGACCGTGATCTCTGCGCGGCCCAAGCCGGCAATCTTAAAATGGCTGTCCTTATCGGCCAGCACCTCAATGACGCGGGCCTGGCCCAAAGCCGGAAGCGCCCCGGCAAACAAAATGCCGAGGACCGCCAGAGTCGAAACACGAACCAATTTTTGCCCCATGTGCATCGTTACTCCGTCATATAACGCAGGATCAGGCGCATGTCCTGGTCTGTGATGGCGGCGCGCACGCGCATGTGGCGCACAATGGTAGCCATCATTCGCGGCGGAAATTTGGGTGGAGCGGTATGGCAACGCCCGCAGTTGGAGCGAAATCGTTTCTCGCCCTCAAGTCGCATGGTGTCGTCCTGTGCGGCGGGAGCGGCAGGAGCTGATGTGGCGCTGCCGGTATCCTTGGGAGTATCTTTGCCTCCTGCTTTGGCACCGGCAGCCAGGCCCATCATGCCGCAAGCCAGAAGGACCGCGGCAATGGCAAACTTTATTTTCATAACGCGCCCCCTTGCGGCCACATCGGCAGGACAAAACGATACGTCATGCCAACCACCCACAGATTGGCGTTCCTGCCGCCAAGAACAAACTGCCGGCCGTAGCTGGCGGAGGCCCGGACATCGCTGCGCAGGTAATAGTTCAAACCGAAATCGCCCTGTTTTGTATCTCTTCCGAGAGCACCCAGCTTTTTCACGGTAGCGGCAGAGAGATTTTCAGCGGCAAAGAACTGCTGTCCACGGCCCGCCATCTCCAATCGCCGCAGATAAGGAATCTGGCTCAGACGGTAAACCGATTCGATCCAGTATCCGCTGCCCTTGGTCCCCGACGACCGCACATATTCCGAGCGCACGCTCAACGGGACCCGGTTTGGCTGCCACACAAAGTAGATGCCTGAAGAATGCGGCCGGTCCGCCTGCAGCACTTGCTGGAACGACGCTCCCAGTTCCACTCGTTGCCGGGGCAGGAAGAAGCCGATGCGCCCGCCGGTGGAGCGGTCTGTCGCCAGCAGATGGTGCGTGTTGTTGGAGGAAAAATAGAACGCGTAGCTTACGTTGATGTCTTCGGTCGCCGGCAGACCGCCGCGCATCATGCCGCCCAGGCTGGAACCGCTAGTAACGGGCGAAGTCAGCGGCGTCACTTGCAGGGCGCGTATCCAGTTGGGGGCCAGCCTCTCACCATAAATATTGAACGGAGTTATAAAACGTCCGGCGGTGAAAGTTACGTAGCGATTGGCGATGTAGTCGATCTGGCCATAGCCCAGCCCGTATGAGATTGTACCGGTATAGTCACCCTGGGCATTCTTGGCAAAAGTATCGGAGTAAGAGCCTTTGGCTTCCACCAGCCACTTGTCCCCCAAGGGCAGCAAAAGCAACGGGCTCACGGACGGAGCGTCCTGGTATTGCCCAGCTGTTACGCGAGTGAAATAGGCGGTGGACCCCGTCAGGATCGGGACGGCTTTGAACCCGTCATCCTGGGCCTGGAGCGCGATCGAAATTGCAAAAAAGAGACCGAGAAGACCCGCTTGCGCGACTTTCCTGGGCCACCATACAAACCTGCACATAAATCTTTCCGTCCTAAAGATGCAGTCAAACGTATCCCGGAAGACCTCGTTATAGCTGCAAAACAATTCAGTGGACAAGAGTACCTAGGTAACCTGTGGTCAATTTTGGGAATGGGCCTTACTTTATGCGGCTTCGCCAAGGAACCCATCGTTCGTTCGATAAGCGATTCTGCCACTTTTTTCTTATTGGGCCGGTCGACTCGGTCGTTTCTGTCAGGGATTAGCTATCGTCAGGATGCCCCGGTCTGTTCTGTCAGGCATGCTCCCGGTCTGTACCCATCAAATACCCCCACCCCCTTCTGCTCCGACTAGGAAAACAAAGGAGTTATACGATTCAACCCAGGAATAGGCTCCCGAGTTCGACCTGAATCGAATCCAAACCAGCTCGAATCCGGCCCAAATGCCCCGGGTTTCTGTCTATTCAAGGGTCTTTTCCATCGCGATTCTTGCTTTCCTGATGACTGGTGCTGACCGCTGAATGCTCGTTTGTCAAAGAACTGTCTTCAGCCGCCTGGGCGGCCGGCTTCCTTCGCCTAAACCCTGGATCTTTAACAAGTCTTTCGTGGTCTGTTCTCCTAACCATCATCGCACTTTTCGGCTCTCCCTGTCACGCGCGAAAGAGGACATCTTGACAAGCGCACCCCGCAGCCACCCCTTGCCAAACGAATTTGCCTCTGGAGTTGAGAAAATCCTCATCCTGCGCTTGCTGTTCAACTGCCCGGCCCACGCCTGATATAGTCTTTTCTCAAGGTTCGTTCCGCAATGGCAAGTGCCGCTTCGAAAGTCTTCATCTCATACGCCCGCAAGGACGGCGCTGAGCTGGCGCAGCGTCTTCTCATCGACCTGAAAGAGCACTTGCTCAATCCGTGGCTTGACAAGCAACGCATCCGTGGCGGCGCAACCTGGACCAAAGTGATTGAAGACGCGCTGGATGCGTCCAACATCGTGCTTGCGCTCCTTACCCCAGGCTCTTACATCTCGGAGATCTGCCGCGCGGAGCAGATTCGCGCCCTGCGCAAAGGCAAGTGCGTGATTCCTCTGCTGGCACAGGCAGGGTCGGACGTCCCGCTACATCTTGAGCAGAAGAACTATAGGGACTTTTCGCGAAGCACGGCTTACGCTGAGAGATTTCAGGAACTGCTTGCGGACATCCGTGAAGAAAAAAGCGTAGAGCTGAAAGATGAGTACCGCCAGACCTACGTCACTGCGCCGCCGCTGCCGGTGAACTTTGTAGAACGCCCGGAGGCCCTGGAGGCCTTGCGTAACGTCCTCATCACTGATGATGGCGGCCGCCACATCTCCCTCACCGCCCTTGAGGGCATGGGCGGCATCGGCAAAACCGTGCTCGCTCAGGCGCTCTGCCACGATCCAGTGGTGCAGCAGGCCTTTCCTGACGGCGTGGTCTGGATCACCATTGGCAAGGAGTCCGCGTTTGATGTGGTGACCCGGATGCGCGAGGCGGGCAAAGGCCTGAATGATGATCTTACCCGCTACGACAACGAACTTGGGTGCATGAACCAGTACCGGACTACAGTTCGCAACAAGACCGCGTTGATCGTGCTGGATGACGTATGGAACCCCCGCGATATTGAGCCTTTCCGCGCTGAGTCTCCGTGTTCGCGCCTGCTCTTCACCACCCGCGACTCTTCGATCGCCGCCGCCGTTGGGGCACAGGAACACCTGGCGGAACTGCTGACAGAAGAACAATCGCGGACTGTGCTGGCACAATGGTCAGCCGTTCGGGAGGAGAAACTTCCCGTGCAGGCCGGCGATCTTATACGTGAATGCGGCCGTTTGCCCCTGGCCCTTGCCATGATCGGCGCCATGCTGCGCGGCAAGCCAGCGGCTTTCTGGCAGCAGGTACTCAAACTCTTGCGCGTGGCTGATCTCAAAAAAATCAAAGCACAGTTTCCCGATTATCCCCATACCGACTTGTTGCGTGCCATCCAGATCAGCGTGGACGCGCTCCATGAAAACGACGCAGAGGCCCGCAAGCGCTATCTGGCGTTGGCCGTGATACTGGAAGACATGCCGGTTCACCCCTTGGTTCAACAGACCCTATGGGGAGCAGATGAATTAGCGGCGGCTGAGACGGCAGAGCAGTTGATCGGGCTTTCACTGGCGCAGCGTGAGGGCGGTGAAGGCGCCATCAAGCTGCATGACCTGCAGCTTGATTATGTGCGCGCGCAATTCCCAGACAAGGAAGCTCTCGAACTAATTCACAGCGCGCTGCGGCTCTCCAATGTGGTCCTCAAAGCCCCAACGCAGTTTGCCTCGCAGATGGTGGGACGTCTGCTTGTTCACCGTGAGCCACGTGCCGTTGGCTCTTTCGTGGCGCATATCGCCGCAGCCGCACCGTGTCCCTGGCTGCGCCCGCTGTGGCCGGCTCTGCATCCGCCGGGAACTGCGTTGATCCGTTCCCTGGAGGGACACTCCGATTCTGTCTTTGGCGTGACAGTTACGCCGGACGGGCGGCACGCCGTCTCTGCGTCTGCAGATAAAACATTAGGGTTATGGTGCTTGGAGAGCGGGCGCAAGGAACTCACCCTAGCTGGCCACACCGACTCTGTATACAGTGTGGCAGTGACAAACGACGGACGACGTGCTGTGTCCGCCTCTTACGACAAAACCTTGAAAGTATGGGTGCTGGAAAGTGGACGAGAGGAGTGCACCCTAGTAGGCCACAGTGGTTCTGTCCATGGCGTTGCGTTAACTCCGGACGGGCGGCGGGCCGTTTCTGCGTCTGATGACAACACACTGAAGGTGTGGGACCTCGAGAGCTGCCGCGAACTGCACTCTCTGAAGGGTCACTCTAGCTCTATCTACGGTGTAGCCGTTACGCCGGACGGGCTGCTAGCGGTCTCAGCCTCTTTGGACAACACGTTGAAGGTATGGAACCTGGAAAACGGGCGCGAACTGCGCTCCCTGGTAGGGCACTCTAGTGCAGTCAGCAGCGTTGCCATTACCCTGGACAGCAGCCGCGCGATCTCCGCATCTTGGGACAATACGTTGAAAATTTGGGATCTGGAAAGTGGGCGCGAACTGCACTCGTTGGAGGGACACTCCAGCAGGGTAATCGGCGTGGCAGTGACTCCAGATGGACGGCGCGCCGTCTCCGCTTCTTGGGACAATACGTTGAAAGTTTGGGATCTGGAGAGCGGGCGCGAACTATGTTCCTTGGAGGGACACTCGAGCGCAATCAATGGTGTAGCTGTAACCCCTGATGGGCGGCGTGTCGTGTCTGCCTCTTCCGATAAAGCGCTGAAAATCTGGAATCTGGAGAGCAAGCGCGAAGGGCGCTTATTATCCGGCCAGACCGGTTCGGTTAGAGAGGTGGCGTTGACGCTAGATCCGCGCGTCATTCCCGCATCGCGAGACAACACGCTCAAAATCTGTGATCTAGAGACCGGGCGCGAACTGCGTTTGTTGCCGGGTCACGCCGGTTCGGTTAGAAGTGTGGCGGTTACCCCGGATCGACAGCGCGCAATCTCCGCGTCTTGGGACAACACACTCAAAATCTTTGATTTGGAGAATGGGCGCGTAGTGCACACACTGGCGGGCCACACCCGCTCTGTTATGGGCGTAACAGTAACTCCAGACGGGCAACGCACTGTCTCGGCTTCTGTTGACAACACGCTAAAGGTTTGGGCTCTAGAGAGCGGGGTCGAACAGTACACGCTAACAGGTCATTCCGATTCCGTTAGGGGAGTAGCGGTGACCCCGGACGGGAGGTATATCGTATCCGCATCTTGCGACAGCACGCTCAAGGTGTGGGATTTGGAGAGCGGCCGTGAAGTGCGCACACTGCAAGGTCACTTTGGCTATGTTGTGGGGGTAGCGGTGACCCCGGACGGGCAGCATATCGTCTCCGCGTCTTGCGACGATACGCTCAAGGTATGGGATTTGGAGAGTGGGCATGAACGGCACACGCTTGCAGGCCATTCCGATTCGGTTAGGGGCGTGGCGGTAACCCCAGACGGAAGGCATATTGTCTCTGCGTCTTGCGACAATACGCTCAAAGTGTGGAATTTGGAGGGCGGGCATGAAGTGTGCTGCCTGCAGGGCCATTCTGGCTATGTTGTGGGCGTGGCGGTAACTCCGGATGGGCGGCACATTATCTCCGGGTCTTGGGATAATACGCTTAAAGTGTGGGATCTCGACACTGGGAAGTGTTTAGCTACCTTTACCGGTGACTCTGCTGTGTTTTGTTGTGATTGCGTGGATGCTCAGACCATTCTCGCTGGCGACGAAGCCGGTCGCATCCATCTGCTCCGGTTGGAGGAGTGAACTGGAAATCTGAAGGAAATAACCTGCGTCCGAGCCACCTCCCTCGAATCCAATGATTCAAGGAATCCGGGTGCGCCTATCGGGCGAAAACCGGCTGTCGTTATATGATTGAGTCGTATAAATATTGAAATCGAGGGGCTTGCATGCCGCGTTACGAATACCGCAACATTCAGCCACTGCCACAGGCTGAAAAAGCGTTTCTGGAGTGGATCCGGAAGCTCGATGAACAGTTCTCCAACCGTGATATCGAGCATCGCTGTACCGTGGTGCGCAACGCTTTGCATGAACTCTATCTGGGCCGCCCCTATGCCGATCCCGGACCCAGTGCCACCCTGGCGGAGCAGTCGCTGGCGCACAGCTTTGATCCGCGCAATGCCTCCCTGGAACCGGAGTATTACGGCGACGTGGACGGACAGAAATACGCCGAGCGCAAACCCCTGATCTGGTTCTGGATGATGTTTGACCGCTCACCGGCCGGGCTGAACCACTGGCTGGGATTCCGCGTGCGCGCCATGGTGGCCAGGCACGTGCTCAAGCACCTGGGCAAAAACGTGAAGATTTTCCATGGCGTGGAGATTTCTTACGGCTATAACCTGACCATCGAAGACAATTGCGTGATCCACAAGTATGTGCTGCTGGACGATCGCGGAGAAATCATCATTCACGAAGGCAGTTCGATTTCCGACTACGCCAATATCTATTCCCATGACCACGACCTGAATGACGGCATGATCGTCACCAACCGGCGGACCGAGATTGGCCCGCGCGCTAGGATCACCTATCACGCCACCGTGATGAGCGGCGTGCGCGTGCATGAGCACGGCCTGGTGGGATCCATGGGAGTGGCGACCAAGGACATTGAACCGTACACCATCGCCGTGGGCATTCCGGCAAAGCCGGTCAAGGTGAAATCGATTGCGCCGCAACCACATGCCGCCGGCGGCAAGACGGGGACGTAGCAACCAACAATTGGCATTAGCAATTAGCACAGCTAAAGCAGGCCACGGCAGTGTGGTGATACCATCGATGCTTCGGTGGAAGAGCGGCCCTGAAGGGCCGCTCTTCCACCCTACTGACCCCTCATTGCTTAGCGCAGATTTCGCGGAGACAAGTGATGAGACCGGGGCATAAAAATCAATGTCTGACACACCTCAAAATCCACGTCCGCGTGTCTTGAGCGGCATGCGCCCCACGGGCAAGCTGCATCTGGGCAACTATGTTGGCGCGCTGCAGAACTGGGTGAAGCTCCAGAATTCGTACGATTGTTTCTTTTTCGTGGCTGACTGGCACGCGCTCACCACCGACTACGACGAGACCTCGCGCCTGGCCAGCAACTCCCTAGAGGTGATTCTGGATTTTCTGGCCGCCGGCCTTGATCCGGAGAAGTGCGCCATCTTCGTCCAGTCGCATGTAAAACAGCACGCCGAGCTGCACCTGCTCTTTTCCATGATCACGCCTCTGGGATGGCTGGAGCGCGTGCCGACGTACAAAGAGCAGCAGCAACAGATGCCGAACAAAGATCTGCACATGTATGGCTTCCTGGGTTACCCGTTGCTCCAGTCCGCTGACATTCTGATTTACCGGCCGGCTTTCGTGCCGGTGGGCCAGGACCAGTCCGCCCACGTGGAACTCACCCGCGAAGTAGCGCGGCGATTTAACCAGTTTTATAAGCTCCAGGACAAACCGGTCTTTCCCGAACCCCAGGTCTTGCTGACACCTTCTCCCATGCTGCTGGGCACGGACAAGCGGAAGATGTCGAAGTCGTACGGCAATTCGATCCTGCTGGGGGATGAGGCGGTGGTGGTCGAGGAAAAGATCAAAAACAGCGTCACCGACCGGCCCAAACTGACCGACCGCGGCGACCCCGGCCGCTGTCCCGTGGGCAACCTGCACCAGATCTTCAGCGATCGCGAACGGCTGGCCCACATCACCGAGGGTTGTACGCAGGCAACCATTACCTGCGTGGAGTGCAAGGCGCTGGCAGTCGAAAGCGTGAATGCGCATCTGGCTCCCATTCGCGAGTGCCGGCTTGAGCTGGCACAAAATCCAGGGAAGCTCATTGAGACTATTGAGTACGGCGCGGAAAAGGCCAGAAAAGCCGCAGAAGAGACGATGGTCGCGGCACGCCAAGCCATTGGCTTACTGCAAATCGTTAATATCTCCGGAACAAGCGCAGGAATCAGCACCGCGACGGGAACGCTCCATGGGATACCTGAGGCGTTGCGAGTGCCTGAGGCGATTGCAAACGCAAAAGACGATGAAGAAAGGTGGGAGCTGCGGACTGCCGGCTGGCTTGAGCGTGTGAACAAGACCTATCCGCTGAAGAAAGACCGGCCGCGGACATTTATTACACGCCGCGGAAGAAAAGTCGGGCTGTACGCGGCGGAAGAAGCCGGTGGAACATGGAGATTCGTGCTCGAAAACCGTCCGCTCAACGTGCTGGTTTTGCTGGCCCAGGACAAGGACCGTTATCTCCATGACTATGTTTTGCCGCCGAAAGTGCTGCAGGAGCATTGGAAGAAATTCTCGCGCAGCAACGGCGGTGTTGAGATCGTGCTGAAGAAAGCCGGGAGCGGAGTCGCACTGGCAGTCGGAGAAAGCGATCTTTCCATCGAACCCTACCAGGGCGATTACAGCGCCCTGCAATAAGATCTGCAAAAAAGACCAGTAATCCACAGCTCCGGCAATTCCTGGAGCAGCCGAAAGCATTTAGAATGAAAAATGGCGCGGGCACGCGCGCGCTGTGTAGAGTAATGAGATCGCACGACCTTTGTGGTCCTTCGTGCCCTTTGTGGTTAAAGTCTCGTTTAGATGGCAGAAATTTCCCAATCCGCGAAGCCGCAGACGAACGAATTCCCGTTCGCGGTAAGTGTCGGCACGGTTTATGACGGCCCGCTCGATCTCCTGCTGGACCTGGTCCGCAAGCAGGACATCGACATTTATGACATTCCCATCGCCAAAATTACCGCGCAGTATCTGGGCTACGTGGAGAACCTGAAGCACCTGGATGTGGACGTGGCGGCGGAATTCATTTACATGGCGTCGCTGCTCATCCACATCAAAAGCAAGATGCTCTTGCCGCGCGATCCGGATGCGCCTCCCGGCGAACAGGAGGACCCGCGCGAAGAGCTGGTGCAGCGGCTGCTGGAGCATGAGAAGTTCAAGAACGCGGCACAGATGCTGTTGCAGAAGCAGCAGATTGAAGACGCCGTGGTGAGCAATCCGTCGCTCAGGGAATTCAAGGACGCGGAAGGCGCCGAGCCGGAGCTGGCGGCCGATGTGGTGGACCTGGTGCGCACGTTCCAGCAGATCCTGGAGCGCGCCAAGTCGCGTCCGATGCTGGAAATGGACGAGGAAACGGTCACGGTGGGGCAGATGATTGAATTCTTCCGCCGCCGCCTGCTCATGGAAGACCGCCCCATCCGGCTGAAACGTCTTTTGCAGCACATCACTTCGCGCCATGCGCTCATCTCATCTTTTTTGGCGCTGCTGGAACTGGTCCGCTTGCAGGCCATCCTGCTGCGGCAGGAAAGAATTTTTGGCGAGGTCCTGATCAAGAAGCACCCGATGTTTGACACGGTGATGGGCGAGGGTGCAGCGATAAGAGATGATTGGCGATAGCGAGTACTTAGTATTTAGTACTTAGTATTTAGCAGGTAGGCATAGCGCGCCGACCTATTTGCTGGGCGGGAAAATGCGTTTAATGGAGATGTCCAGCTAAATACCAAGTACTAATCACTAACTACTGATGTCCATCAAAGCCCAACTCGAAGCACTTATTTACGCGGCGGAAGAACCCATCACGCTGGACCAGATGGCTGCGCTGCTCAAAGACGATCTGCTGGCGCTCAAGACAGAGCTAAAGGCTTCGCCGGAAGCGGCGCAGGACTCATCCGTTGATCCGGCCCAGCAAACTCAGTCCTCGCCGGAGCAGGCGGAAAACCATCTGGGCGCGGTGGAGGCAGCGGAACCTCGCGCCAAAAAAGCCAGAGACAAGTCCGAGAAGGCCGAGCTGCGCGCGCTGTTGAAGCCATACCTCGAAGCGCTCATTGCCGACTACGCAAGCGAAGATCACGGCATTGAAATCCGCGAGGTGGCGAGCGGCTACCGGATGTCCACCAAGCCGGAGCACCATGACGTGGTGCGCGCATTCTCCAAGAGCCTGAAGCCGCCGATCCGCCTCTCCTTGCAGGCGCTGGAGACGCTGGCTGTGATCGCCTACAAGCAGCCGGTGACGGTGCCGGAAATCAGCGATATTCGCGGCGTGGACGCAGCCGGGGTGATCGGAACGCTGCTCGAGCGCAAGCTCATCACCACCGCCGGGCGGAAAGCCGTGGTCGGCAGGCCCATGCTGTACAAGACCACCAAGGATTTCCTGATGCGCTTTGGCCTGCGCGACCTGAGCGAGCTGCCCAGCCTGGAAGAATTTGAAAAGCTGGCCGCGGGCGAAATACAGGATGAGCTCTTTGCCGCCGGCGATGGCGCCATCGCCGACGCTACGGGCATTCCGAATGACGATGGCGGCGTGGAGCAGATGGCCGAGGACCAGGCCGCAGTCCCGGAAAATGTAACCGAGCCTACCGTGTCCTCCGATCCCGAGCACGATAAAGCGGACGAGCAGGTGGCCGGACAGATTGCCAATGAGAGCACAGGAGGCTGAGCAATGCCTCCGCAACGACTCCAAAAGATTATTGCCGCCGCGGGAATCTCTTCACGCCGGAAAGCCGAAGAGTTGATCACGCAAGGCCGAGTCAGCGTCAACGGCCAGACCGTTACCGAACTCGGCAGCAAGGCCGACCTGGAGCGCGACCATATCAAGGTGGATGGCAAGCTGTTGCAGGGCGTGGAGCGCCACGTCTATTTGCTCCTCAACAAACCCAAGGGCTACGTGACCACGGTTTCCGATCCGGAACACCGTCCCACGGTCATGGACCTGGTGAAGAGCGTAGGCGCGCGCATTTATCCCGTGGGCCGGCTCGACTGGTCGAGCGAAGGTCTCTTGCTTCTGACCAATGACGGCGAGCTAGCCAGCAAGCTGACACATGCCGCGTCGCATGTCCCCAAGACGTATCTGGTAAAGATCGCGGGGCGGGCTCCGGCAGAAGGAATCGAAAAGCTGCGGCGGGGAATCAAGATCGGGGCCAAGCCGGGGCCGCGTCGGCTGGAGAAAATCCACACTGCTCCCGCACAAATCCGCCTGATGAAGGACGCTGCCAATCCCTGGTACGAAGTCACGCTCATCGAGGGCAAAAACCGGCAGATCCGGCGGATGTTTGAAGAGATCGGCCACCACGTAGAGAAGATCAAACGCGTGCGCTATGGTCCGCTCACGCTCGACGTGGAACCTGGCCAATTTCGCGAGCTGTCGCCAGGAGAGGTCAGTGCGCTGCGACGCACCGGGCGCGGCGATCGACCGCCGCAGCCGCAGCGCAGACCGCCCTCGCGGGCTAAGGCCAGCGACCGCAGGAACGGACACCGCAAAGAAAAGCCGAGTGATCGTGCTCGATCGTAGGCAGTCCAAGAATGAAAATCCTGAAGTCGTCCAAGATGTTTGCGCTCATTTCGCTTTCAGCACTACAAGATGGCCTAAGCATCTCTCCCTGTGGTACAAACGATAGTTATCCCTTCTCTGCCAATGCCCAAAACGGTCCTTGATCGCATTCCGGAACACATACGCGCGTTGAGTGGCTACGTGCCGGGCAAGCCCATGCGCCAGGCGCAGCGGGAATCCGGCGTGGCCATGATCAAGCTGGCATCGAATGAGAACCCTTTGGGGCCGTCACCGCTGGCGCTGGAGGCCATCCGCGCGGCCGCGGCCGAGGTGCATCTCTATCCCGATAACGATGCCAGCGAGCTGCGCCAGGCGCTGGCTGCGCGCCACCAACTGGCCGAAGAACAGATTTTCATTGCCGACGGCTCCCTGGGAATTCTGGACGTTCTCGCCCGGACTTTGCTTGTGCCGGGCACAAACTGCATCAGCAGCGAGCGCTCTTTCATCAGCTATCCGCTGGTAACGCGCACCACCGGCGCACAGTTCATTGCAGTTCCCATGCGGAATGACACCTACGATCTGGATGCGATTGCCGCGGCCATCAACGATGAGACGCGGGTCGTGATCCTGGCCAACCCCAACAATCCTACGGGAACCATGTTTGATGCCGGCGCGACAGAGGCCTTTTTGGACCGCGTGCCGGAGAGCGTGCTGGTGGTGCTGGACGAAGCTTATTCCGACTTTGCCGAATATTTTGCCGGACAGCGCGGCATCACGTATTCGCGATCGTTTGAGCATGTGCGCGCTCACCGGCAGAACGTGCTGGTGCTGCGCACGTTTTCTAAAGCGCACGGACTGGCCGGCATCCGCCTGGGATATGGCTGCGGGCATCCCGAACTACTGGGGTACTTTGCCCGGGTGCGCAATTCGTTTTCCGTCTCGGTGGTGGCTGAAGCGGCAGGACTGGCGGCCATCCGTGACGACAGCCATATTCGCAAGACCGTGGAAAATAACGCTGCCGGCGCTGCCTGGCTGATGGAACGCTTTAAGGAACTCGGCATCAGCGCCTTGCCCACCAGCGCGAACTTCATCTACTTCACCGTGGACGAGGATGCGGGTGCCTTCGCCAAGCGCATGCAGACGGAAGGCGTGATCGTGCGCTCGCTGGTACCGTGGGGCATTCCGAACGCCATCCGCGTCAGCATCGGCACCCCGGAACAGAATCAAACGTTCTTCCGCGCGCTCATAAAAGTCGTACGGCAGACCGTCACGCCTTAGTGAATTGGCAAATGGGGTCAATGAATCTTCACCCCGGCTCTTCCTGCCGAAAAACAACGCAATTTCCGCAGCCCCACTCGATCTGCAAGAACAAGGAGAAACACAATGAAGCTGAGCCTTTTTGACCGGGTTGCACTGGCGCTGGCAACGGCATTTCTGGGATTGATAGCGCTTCGCCCGCTGATAACTCCGGAAGTCGCGCAAGCCCAGACGGCACAAGACCATCTTTTTATCGAGCCGGGAATCCACATGCTGCTCTCACCGGACAGGACGCGGCAGACACAAGGAAAGATCGTGGTGGACCTGACCACCGGCAACATCTGGGGATTCCCAACCTCGAGAGACACTCCTTATCCCATCGATTCGGCAAAGCCACAGCCTGGGACTTCATTGCCAATGTATTTGGGAAAGTTTGACCTGAACGGAATGCGGTCCCAGTAAATGTGAAGAGCCGGCGACGGTTTGAGTTAGGATGAATTGGGCATGGTTCTCTCCACCACATGGACCACCGCGGCCGCACTGGGGCGGCGCAACATGCTTGCCTCGACCGGCATGGTGCTGGTGGCCGTGTTCGTGATCTTTGCTCTGTTCGCACCGTGGATCGCGCCACAGAGTCCCAGCAACATTGATCTGCCCGCGCGACTCCAGCCTCCCAGCGCCGTCCACTGGTTGGGCACGGACGAACTGGGCCGCGACATTCTCTCACGCGTGATTTACGGCGCCCGCATCTCCATGCTGGTGGGCAGCAGCGTGGTAGCGGGATCGCTGCTGCTGGGGCTGGCAGTGGGCTCCATTGCCGGCTACTACGGCGGCCTGGCGGATAAATTTTTCAGCGTGGTTCTGATGAACGCCTTCCTGTCCTTCCCGGGAATCCTGCTGGCCATTGCGTTTGTGGCTTTTCTTGGACCGGGCATTTTCAATCTGATTCTGGCGCTGTGCATCGGCGGATGGGTAGGCTATGCGCGCCTGGTACGCGCGCAGGTGCTGGCGGTGAAAGAAAAAGAGTTCGTGGAGGCGGCGCGCGCGCTGGGCGCAAGCGATTGGCGGATCGTGACGCGGCACATCCTGCCCAACATTATTCAACCGGTGATCGTGCAAGCCGCCATCGGGATGGCTGGGGCCGTTCTGGCGGAGGCGACGATGAGCTTCCTGGGGCTGGGCGTTCCGCCGCCGACAGCGAGCTGGGGATCGATGCTCAATGACGGCCGCGCCCATCTCTTCGATGCGCCGCATCTGGTGCTCTTCCCTGCCTTGGCCGTGATGCTGGCGGTGCTCTCGTTCAACTTCATCGGCGACGCGCTGCGCGACTACATGGACCCACGGTCGCGGATTGAAGCCGGGCTGTAATCTCGCCGTGGAAGAATTTTTTTTGTCGCTGCGCCGGGGCCCATTTCTATCGCGCCGTCACGCGCTCCCAGATAGTCAGGGTGCTTCCGTCTCCCGGAGTTGATTCTAACTTCGTGGGCCTTGGCGCTCCCGGCGCCGCGATGCAGACCTTCAGCTCGTCTCCTCTCAACTCGTATATACCTTGCTGTTTCTTGCCTTTGTGGGCGCCAGCGGTGTTGAGATAGTCGATGGTTTTTGGCGATTGCGAAGGATCGCTCGTAAATTCCGCCTTCATCATCACCTGCGGACCGGCATGCACTGCTGTCTCGGTCCCATGCGTCACCCGTTTCACCCACTTCACCATCGACTCGTCCATGGCCTTCCCGTTCATGATCCCGGCAATCATGCGCCATTCGCCTTCAAGTTCAGTCGCCGTCTCCTTGCCGGGGGAGCTATTCTCCGTTGCTTTACGGGTGGACTTGGCCCGTGATTTGCCATCGCTGGTCGGTGCAGCGTCTGATCGCCGCAACGTCTCTACCGCAAAGCCGCTGCCCGGTGGAGAGACAAATCCTGAGGGCCGCGTGGCGCCGTGGGTCGCGATGCAGAGCTTCCATTGGTCGCCTTTGATCTCGTAGATACAGAAATTGGTGTTGCCCTTTTCCGGCCCGACATCGAACATCATGTTGAGGTGGCGGGGCGTCTGCGAAATATCCAGCTCCAGAGTACCCTCATATTCCGCTCCTATTCCTGTGCTAACAAACCTTTTGCCATGGACCGCGATACGTCCGTTGGCCAGCATCGCGGCAGGCATTTGTTGTCCATCCATCTCCAGGCCGGTAACGATCCAGGTGCCCTGGAGCAGGTCAATATCTTCTCGCATCATTTGCCTCCGGCGCGAGATTATAGACCGAACCGCCGCAACCGGGGTAACGCTGGAGGAATCGCTCCGTGGAAGATCTTCGCGGCTGGGTGAAGGGACGGAAACTTGATCATCGGCGTGATCTCCGATACACATGGCCTGCTTCGCGCGGAAGCGGTTGAGCTGCTGCGCGGTTCGGAGCACATTATTCACGCCGGAGATATCGGCTCGCCTGAGATCGTTCCTGCGCTCGAAAAAATCGCGCCGGTGACGGCAATTCGCGGCAACGTGGACACTCAGTCATGGGCACGTAGCTTCCCGGAAACAGAGGTGGTCGAGCTGGACGGGCTGCACATCTACATTCTCCATGATGTCAACGCGCTCGATCTCAATCCCAAAGCCGCCGGCTTCGCAGCGGTGATCAGCGGGCACTCACATCAGCCGAAACAGGAAATGAAAGATGGAGTTTTATATTTCAATCCAGGCAGCGCCGGACCGCGAAGGTTCAAGCTGCCCATTACCGTGGGCAGGCTAGCGATAGCCGGCGGCAACTTAAACGGTGAGGTCTTGAGGATCGGCTAGAAGCATCTAGATAGCATGCTAGCAACCGTGAAGACCAACTAAAGCCCGTCCGGTGTTGCCATAGCAGGCCGTGCCTGGGCTTGTGCACAGCAGACAGATTACCAAGGTAACTAACCGCCAGAAAAAGCATCCTTAACTATTTACAAATTGTGAACTTTGGAACTTTTATGGATGTGAACTCGTAATTTCTCTCGTAAATAATCTTGCTTCGTACTATCTTTAACCATTCCTGCACATGGAAAAGAGAGAAAAAGTGATGCGCCCTGGATCCAGCACTAACCTGCAAACAGCCCGTTTGAAACAACAGCCCAGTGTATGGCAGCGCCTGCGATTGGTAGCGGTGATTGCCGTAATCTTTCTGGCTACTGCGTCACTCCAGGGCCAAACAAAAACCCCAGCGACGAGCGCGAGAAAAGCCACGCCAAGCAAATCGCCGGCCAGCGGCGAGAAGAAGAGCGCCCAGAAGGCTGACGAACCCGACTTTCGCTGGCTGCAAGACCTGCTGAAGGACAAGGAACTCATGGCTGAAATCACTAAATTGGGGGAAAAGCTCCGAGATGGCGTGCAATACCCCGCGACCCGGAGCCAGAGCAACATCCTGCCCCGGCTGCCCGAGACCACCCTGTTCTATGTTGCGTTCCCCAATTATGGCGAGACGATGCACCAGGCCCTGCAGATATTTCAGCAGGAGCTGCGGGAAAGCGCACCGCTCCGCGACTTCCTGCACAAGAACAAGCTTGATGCAGTGGAACCCAAGATTGAAGATGGTCTGGAAAAGTTCTATCTATTCTCCCAGTTCCTGGGAGACGAGATAGTTCTTACGGGAAAGATGCAGGGCCAGGAACCCTCCTTTCTGGTGATTGCCGAGGTCAAAAAACCAGGATTGAAAGAATTCCTGGAGAAGCTCAACAATGAACTAATTACGAACAAGAATGACCGCCTGCGCATCATTGACCCACAGGAACTCGCGGCGGGCAACCTGGGCGCAGGGAAAGATCCGGTTGTCGTGGTCCGTCCAGACCTCGTAGTCATGGGGTTCGGCACTGCCGCACTGCGGGAGATGAACGCTCAGCTCGACTCGAGCGGCCCAAGGTTCACTTCCAACCCCCTGGGGCAGAGAGTGGCGCAATCCTATCAGGGTGGCACCAATAGCGTGATCGGCATCGACCTGCACAAGGTGATCGGCCTGATACCGCAAACCAAGCCGCAAGACCGAGAGTACCTGCAAAAAAGCGGCTTCGCCGATGTGAAGTATCTGGTCACGGAAAACAGGATGTCCGCGGGAAGATCAGCGAACCAGATGGAACTGGCCTTTAACGGTCCGCGGCACGGGATCGCTTCCTGGATTGCAGCTCCGGCGCGCATGGGCGGACTTGATTTTATCTCCAGCCAGGCCGCCATGGCAGGCGACATCATGCTGAAGAGTCCGGCGCAGATTCTTGATGATGTGGTGGAAATAGCCGGCAGCCAGGCCCTGGCTGCGCTGCCGCAGATGGAAGCCCAATTCAACGTCAATCTGAAACAAGATCTGTTGAGCAAACTGGGCGGGGAAATAGCTTTTGAGCTGCAAATGCCGCCCATGCCGCCTGTCGGGGAAGCCGCGGCCAATCGCGCGAAGCCACAGGGGCCGGGCGCGTTTAAGGTGATCTTTCGCGTTTCGGATCCCGCAGGATTGCAACAAACTTTGACCCGGCTGTTGAAGGATGGGCCCCTGCAAAGCGGCACAAGAGAAGAGGACGGTGTAACGTTTCATACTCTGACTTCTCCGGGGGCTTCGGGGCCGCCCACTGAATTCAACTACTTCTTCATGGATGGTTATCTGGTGATTGCTTCAGACGCAGTCACAGCGACCGAAGCCGTGCGCGCTCACAGGACAGGAGATTCGCTCGGCAAATCCAGCAAACTGCGCGAATCGCTGGCCAATGGCCAGTCCGCGAATGCCTCCATGATGTTCTATCAGAACGCAGGCCAGATGCTGGGACCAATGCTTGCACAACTGCCCGCGGAAATGCGGGAACTGCTGCCTGCCACCGGAGCAGTCGATACCAAGCCGAACGTATATCACGTCTACGCTAACGAAAGCTCTTTCCGCGGCACTACCAGCAACAATGTCAATACAGACGTGAGCATGGCGCTGATCGTGGCGGCCATAGCCGTTCCCAATCTGCTGCGGTCACGCATGGCAGCCAATGAGGCGGCAGCGGCTTCCACAGTCCGCACCGTGAATACGGCGCAGGTCACATATTCAGTGGCATACCCCAAGAAGGGCTACGCCCCCAACCTGGCCGCACTGGGTCCGCCTGCCAATGGGGATTGCTCCGAAGCCTCTGTAGCTCCCGCACATGCCTGCCTGCTGGACGACGTACTGGGCAACACCAGTTGCACGGCCGGCAAGTGGTGCACGAAAGGCGCCTATCGCTACAGCATAAAAGGAACCTGCACGCAAACCAACTGCGGCAGCTACGTGGTAACGGCTACCCCCGTGAGCGCCGATTCTGGAGGAAAAAGCTTCTGCTCCACGGTGGACGCGGTGGTTCGAGTGCACACGGGCACGCCGCTCGAACTACCACTCACGGCAGCACAGTGCAGGGCATGGTCGCCGATATACTGATTGCTTACTGCAACGTCAACACGGCAACCTTGATAGGCTTGAGATCGATCTCATTGCGGAGTTTGCCATCGTCCTCATGATCGATCTGACTGTTGACGATGAAGTAGAACCGGCCCTTTAGTATCGTGCCGGTGGTTGGCAACTCGAGGTTGGGGGAGCGGAACTCCAGGACAGCGCCTGAAGAAACGACCTTGCCGTCTGGCGTGAGTTGCAATCGCACGATGCGGTTGGGGCCGAAACCGTTCTGGATCGCGATCAGGCTTCCCTGCCAGCAATAAAGCCCGTCAATTTGGGCCAGACTGATACCTCGCGGAGCTCGCAATTCTGCGACGGATTCGCCGTTCAAGTCCATGCGTACGATACCGAATGCATGCGCTACGAACACCGTCTTACCATCGGACGAGAGCGCGATCCCATTCGGGTAATAGCGCTTTCCCAAGCCGTAACGCACAAGTTTTTTCGAGCCCGGCGCGAGCGAATACACGCTATTGTTCTCGCTGTCGGTTACCAGCACCTGGCCCTGCGGGGTAATCACCAGGTCGTTAAACAGGTGCTTTCCAGCATCAGCGGGATCAAACCGGGCGAGAGTCTTGCCGTTTGGATCGAAATGGAACAACGCCGCGGCTCCAGAGCGCTCACTCGCGGCCCAGACGCTATGGTCGCGGATATCCACTTTCATACCGAGAACGCCCAAAAGACCGTCCTGGCCTTCAGCAACAAAGTCCGAACTCTTTCCCTCAGGGGCAATTTTCACGATCTTGCGGTGGTAGATACTGCTCAAATAAAAACTTCCATCGGCGGGATCGGATGCGAGCCCCTCCGGGATCAGGTCGCGGGCATTGACGGTGAAGGCGATTTTGGAAGAGAACTTAGCGGGATACTTGTTTTCGATCCGGCTTACCAGACGCTGGAATGCGGCGCATCCCGATATCGGCTTGAAATCCGCTTCCGATACTGGATCAAGCCACGGCGTGTCTTCGAGCGACTGCTCCAGCGTGAAGAGTGCCTTCTGGTAGTTACCGACCTTGGCGTAAGCAAGCGCCTCGTCGAAACGTACGGCGGCAGAGTCCACGCCCGAGCTGAGCAATGCCGAGAACTGTTCCTGACGCACCTTCGGCAGCTCTGCACCGGACCCAAGGTTGCACTCCGGACTTTGCGCGTTCGCACAGGAGGCGAGTATGAACAGAGAAAATATGAGCCGGGACTTCATCCATTTTTGGACGGGCGGTAATGCCGTTCGTTACCGAAGGCTATTTGATGAATCCTCGGATTCGCCAGCGAATGGCGTGGATACCGATCCACTAGCCCCCAACTCCGCTTATTTCGCCGGCTTGGCGTGTGCTTTGGAGGTCTGGAAATCCGTCAGCGCTTGCTGATAAAAGCCGTTCCCGGGCTCAAGAGCGAGCGCTTTGGTTTCCATTTCACAAGCGTGGTCAAGATCGCCCAGGCCAAAGTAGGCATGGGCCAAGGTATCAAACTGGTAGGCATGAGTGCCGCCGCTCAGTTCGATCGCTTTCATGGCATATTCCAGAGCCTTGCCAGGATTTCGAACTTTTGGGTCGGCTGCCGTGACCAGCGTCCATGCCAGCGCGTTGTACGCCATGTCATATTTGGCATCGTGAGCGATGGCCTGTTCAAAATAGCCCAGCGCTTTAGCTTCGTTCGTGGCGACCCCGTCACCACGAGAATACATTCTTCCCAGGGCCAGAAAAGCGGGCGGATAGCCGGCTTCAGCCGATTTCTCCAGAAACTTCAGGGCCCTGGCCTGGTCTTTTTCCATACCCTTGCCTTCAAACAATGCCTCGGCAATTTGATACTGAAAATATCCGGAACTTAGTGTTTTTGCCTCCGAAGGCGGCGTTAGTCCGAGCTTTAGCTGCGCCTCCTCGGAACCATTGTCTGCTGCGGCTTGCATCCAGCGTAATGCCGCAGCCCGATCTTTGTCGCCGCCGAGCCCTTGCTCCAAGAGCATTGCCAGGCGGTATTCAGCGTCGGCATCCTTGTGCTCCGCGGCCTGCTGGTACCACTTGCGCGCAGCACGATAATCCTGCGCCATGCCCCATCCCTGGTCATACATGGTTGCCAGATTGTAGGCGGCTTCCACAAGGCCCTGCTCGGCAGCGGCCTGAAAAAGCCTTGCCGCCCTGGCCTGATCTTTGGCTACGGGCTTTCCGTCTAGATAAAACATACCCAGGTTGTTCTTCGCCTGCGGATTCCCCTGCGCCGCCGCCTTCTCAAACCAGGCCACCGCCGCCGGCTCATTCTTTGGGACAGACGTCCCATTCTGGTAAGCTTGGCCAAGCCTCAGCTGTGCATGGGCATTGCCGTGAAGCGCCGCCTGGGTTAACAACTCAATCCCTTTCGCCGGATCATTCTTGCCCTCACAGGTAGAAAGATGCTGCGTTCCCAGAATGTCCTGGGCCTCCGCATCGCCTTTCTCGGCCCGCGTGGCCAGATCCACCCGGCCTTTCTCACCCACGCATTTAACATACGAGCTGCTCCACTTGGTGAATGGGAGCCATGCCGAGTCCGATTGTCCCTGGGAATATGCGCCGGTCAGAAGAACAGCGGCAACTACAAGCGTGGATAGTTTCATCCCATACTCCTCTAGATATACCTGAAAGCCATAGCTAGATTGTATTGCAAGCATTGTAAACCGGAGTAGACACAGAGCGTATCGCTTTCGAAGCGAGGGGCAGTTGTTATGAGAATGAGCCGCGAATACACCCGAATTGAATCAAGGCTGATTCGCGAGTCTTCGCGTTCATTCGCGGCCAAGCCCATCCATGTGACAATAGAGTTCCCTCGGGACAAAAAATTATTGCCTGATCCGGGGATTGGCCAGCGAGTAGAACAGGTCCGTCATGAAGTTCACTGCCACATAGGTGAGGCCGATCATCAGGATGCAGCCTTGCACCAGATAGTAGTCGCGGCTGCTGATGGCGGTGATGGTGAGGCGCCCGATGCCCGGCCAGGAGAAAATCGTCTCCGTGACGATGGCGCCGGCGAGCAGCGCTCCGAATTGCAGTCCCACCACGGTGAGCACCGGCACAAGAGCGTTGCGCAGTGCGTGCTTATAGACGACCACATTTTCTGAAAGCCCCTTGGCGCGGGCGGTGCGGATGTAGTCCTGCCCCAGTTCTTCGAGCATGGCGGTGCGGACCATGCGGGTGAGGATGGCCGCCAGAGCGCCGCCCATGGTGATCGCCGGCAAGACCAGGTGAGCGAGCGTGCCCGCGCCGGAAACCGGCAGAAGTCCCAGACGGATGGCGAAAAACAAGATCAGGATCGGCCCCAGAGCGAAGTTGGGGAACGACAGCCCCCACAGGCTGACAACGCTCAGCACACGGTCATCCCAGCGGTTGCGCCGCCGGGCAGAGCGCACACCGGCGGGAATCGAGATGAGCAAGGCGACGAGCATAGACGCAACGGTCAACTGCAAGGTCCAGGGATAGCGCTGAAGGATGACGCCGCTCACGGGCTGATCGAAGCGGAGCGAACGGCCGAGGTCGCCGCGCAGAACGCCTTTCCAGTAATTTACGTACTGCTTTGGCAAGGGGACATCGAGTCCGTAGGCATGGCGGGCTGCCTGCACGTCCGCGCTAGCAGCGCCTTCACCCAGCATCTGCTGGATGGGATCGCCGGGGACAAGGTGAATCAGCAAAAACACGACAGAGACAACCAGCCAGAGGACGGGGATCATGTAGAGCAGGCGGGTTGCGAGATAACGGAGCATGGCGCTGAAGGGTATCCTAACAAAACACACCTGCTCCGGGCCCAGGTGCAATCGCCGGTCTTATTGAGGCTTTGGCTGGACCGCAAACAGCTTCAAGTTCTCCGCCTTCCACTGCATCGCGTCATGAATGCGATTGCGGCCGCTTGGATGGTCGAAAAACAACCACTCTTTCACGGGGCCGGGGTTCATCTTGCGATATTCGCCGAGGTGAATTGCCGCCTGGGCAAAGCCATCGGGCTGGCGGCTGGTGTTGAGCCCGTACATATCCGCCTCATGCTCCTGGATGCGAACAAACGTATTCAATGCCGGCGTGAACACAAGGCGTGAACACAAAAAGAAAGATTCCGCCCAGCAAATTACCAGAGGGACCACGGCCGTATCGCTAACGCCGCGAATCTGCCACTATTCGCCCCAGTAGCGGCACTCACTTTCAGAGCTCTTCGAATCGATACCCGATGTCGCGGATGGTATGGATAAATCGCGGATGACTCGGGTCCTTCTCGATCTTCGCCCGGAGGGTTGTCACACAGCGGTCCACACTGCGCGATGAAACGATCACGGAGTTCCCCCAAACAGCATTCAAGATGTCATCGCGGGTCAGGGCCCGACCCTGGCGGGCAAGGAAATATGCCAGCAAGCGGAACTCTTTGGCGGTCAGGTCTACCTGCCGGCCAGTGCGTAACAATTTGTGGGACGCTAAATTCATTTCGTATTCGCCAAAACGGTACAATTCGTCGGCACGCATTTTGCGACGACGCAGAAAGCCGTTGGCGCGCGTCAGCAACTCGCGAATGCGGAACGGCTTGGTCACGTAATCGTCGGCCCCCACATTGAGACCGAGGATGATATCTTCTTCTTGCCCTTTCGCTGTGAGCATGATGATGGGCGCTTCCAAGCCGCGTTCACGCACAACGCGGCAGATTTCATATCCATTGATTTTGGGAACCATGATATCGAGCAAGATCAAGTCATGATTTCCCGAGAGTGCCTTGGCCAAACCGGCTTCTCCGTCCACTGCCGTTTCGACCATGTAGCCTTGGCCGGCGAAGTTATCCTTCAGACCGCGCAGCAAAGAAGCATCATCTTCGACGATGAGGATGCGGCTTCCCTTCATGCCACGGCCTCTAACGCCACCGTGAATGTGCTTCCTTTGCCAAGCTCGCTGGAGACTCGCACACTGCCTCCGTGCGCTTCTATCAGGAGATAAACGATACTGAGGCCAAGACCGCAGCCTCCTCCGGTGCGCGACAGCCGCCAATCCGCCTGGTAAAACTCATGGAAGATCTTTTTTATTTCTTGGGCGGGGATACCAATACCGTTATCGCATACTTCAAAACAGACGCAGTGGCCGGACAGGAAGGCACGCAGCGAAATCTGCTTTTCGCCGGGTGTGTACTTGTAAGCGTTGTCGAGCAGGTTCACCAGGGCTGTGACCAACGCCCCCCGGTCAGCGCGGATATCCGGCAAACCTGGCATAACCTCCACGTGCAGTTGACAGCCCGGAGCACAGAAGCGCTGGCCAGACGCCTTCACCGCTTCCTGCACCACATTTTCCACGTCAACCGGTGCAAACTCCAGGGCGTACTTATTACGCTCCATTCGGGAAAAGGCCAGAAAGTTTTCAATCAGCAGGCTGAGCCGCGCATTCTCGCTCGCAATCAGGGCAAGATATTCTCGCGTTTTTTGCTGATCGAACACAGAATCGTCGAGCAGGGTATCAACAAGCAAGCGCATGGAGGACAGCGGGGTCTTGAGCTCGTGGGAAACGACAGCCACTAAATCGGCCTTCAGCCCTGCCAGTCGCAGACTCCGGCTGATCAGTCGCCCGGCAATCAGCGCAAGAACAGCCACCGCTCCGGTGACGAGAAGGCCGATCCACAGATAGAGCGTAAGCTGGCGGTTTGCCAGCTCCTTGAATGGATCCGGTCGTGTGCTCACCAGGGCGAGTTGCCAGCCGGGCATCTGCTCACCGGCGGAGGCTGTTTGCGTAACAGAATTGAGCGACCTGTTGTCACCCGGTGGAGAAATCTCCATTCGAATCCCGTCCGGCAGCTTCAGTTGCCCCAGCAACTCGCGCGTTTGCGCCAGGATTGTTTCCGTCCGGAACAAGGCCAGTACGCGTCCTTTCTGTGAGGCCAGCGCCCATACACCCGGCAGAGGTGTGGGCTTCAGGGTTGTCGTATCGCCGAGTGTTTTCGGCTCAGTCTCAAGCAGGCGCACGGCCAACTCTTCTGCCTCCAAGGTGGGGAAGTCAACAAATTGTGATGGCAATCCCTGTGCACGCATTTCTTTCATGAGGAAGATCCGCTGGGCTGAGCTCATAACAGGATGGCTGTAGTCCCCCAAGAGGTCGTGCAGGCGGCGAGCCGTAACCAGCCGGCTCGGATCATCCGGTCTAAGGAAGTGGATGGCCATGAGGAGCGCGTTCGCTGCAATCGCTCGCGCTTGCGGGTCGTTGGCCGGCGCCGGCCCAGGGCGGGCAAAGCGTGCGACCAGCAGCCTGGCTGCATTTTCCTGCTGGCCTGCTTGTGCCAGGCATCGTGCGGCGGCCTGAGTCGCCCGCGCGGATACGCTTGGCCCTTTTGCTGTCCGCTCCAAAGATAGATAGACAGATGCGGCTGCTTTCACGTCTGTCTCTTCCAACTGGCGTGCCCGGGCCCATTCCGGCCGGCCCCTGGTGGGGTCCGCTGCAGGCTGGGCCGGCGACGGATAGACCAGAGCGCCGACCGAATCCCGTATAACAGCGCTGTCCGCCAGCCCGGATTTGACCACCTGAGCAAAGGCGCTCGCATCCGCAGGGAAGCTTTCGAGCACCGCAGCCTTCCTGGCCCATGCCTCGTCCAGCCGCTCGCGCACGAGCGACAATTGACTCTGATAAGCGTCGGCCAGCTTCTGTCGCACGGCTAACCCCTGATTCCGGACAGCTTCGTTAATCATCCATAGCACGCAGGCTGTGGGAAGAAGCACGGCCGCCACAAGCAGCAAGACGGGCCATTGCCCCCGAATGTAGGCCGCTTTCGAGTTAGCCGTGATGGGCGCCAAAGTCATTTCTTGTTGGTTAAGGGATCCTTCAGGGCTGACATTTGTCAATAAATCAGATTCGCTCCAAAATTGGGAATTCGCCCCTGACGAACCGCTTGCCTCCATTCATCCAGTTTGTTGCCGCCCGTTTTCCAGAACTCTTCACATTCGTCAAAATATTGAATCACCACTTCTCGCTGGCCTCTCTGCAGAAGTTCCGAGGCCAGCATCATATTCGGTCCAAAAGAACCAAGACTAGGAGAACCCAAAGTTTTTCCTGCCGCGAGCAAGCGGCTCTTCGCTTCTTCCACGTTCCCGTTCTTAAGGGCGAGCCGGCCCAGCATCAGGTTTCCCTGGTGGATGCCATCGCCATCATCGCGCCGCGACAGATCTTCCGCATACTTCCGGGCTTTGGTATTGTCGCCTGCCTCAAAGGCATCCTTGGCTAGTTGTTGCAACTCCCGGACTGCCGAATATCCTGGCGCGGGCTCCGTTGGGTTCCAACTTTGTTCACGCAATTGAAGCGCCTGTTGAGCTAACTGAATTCTGAGCTCGGGATTGGCCCGATGCATCTTCCGCTCATAAACCTCCGCCAAGAAACGCGCTGCCCGGACATTTTTTGGATCCAGGGTATGGGCTCTGGAAGCCAACTCTTCTGCCTTATCCACATCGCTCGAATCCATAAAATGAGCGGCATTGGCCAGCACATTTACGTCGCTGGAATGAGCCTGCACCTGGCTCATCCACTCATGTCTTATTCTTATGTAGTTCTCCGAAGAAGCCATGGCTGATGCGGGCCCATCGCCCGCAGAATCCCTGTCGGGGAAGTGCTGAATCATCCAGAGCACATGTTCAACCCGGCGTCTTTCCAGCTCCTTACCCTTCTCGGAGCTGAATATAGCCCTGACTTGGGCATCCCAGTAGCACGCAATCGTTTTTTCACGGAGCGCGACATCTCCGGAGTCGCCCGGCATTTGATTTTCCAGGTACTGGCATGGGTTGGCATTTTTGTCCAAGAGTTTCGAATCCATGGGAAGGAATTCTCGCGCTTGAGCCACAATCTCGACCTGCTCTGGATACTCCCGGACCAGCTTTTGAAATGTGGCGATGGCTTCCGTCGCACGACCTTTTTTCTGCAGGCAGATACCCATCCGATATTCAGCCTGAGCAGCATTGACTCGAGATACCGCAACTGTTTGCACGACTTGTTTGTAGACCCGAATGGCTTCGTCCAGGTTCCCGACTGTCTCCTCGAGGTAGATCCCTTTTTGCAGTAATTCCGAGGCAGTCGGGGCCTGGCCGACCGCGCTTGCGCACAGGGTTGCCACCAGTGCGAACAGGGCAAACTGCCTAATTTTCGTCACATCAGACTCCTTGCGATTTCCAGATTGCGAAACCTCTTAACAGGATCTGAATATACAAATGGGATGTTACCGAATTGTTACCCAACAATGATTCTTTCGTCCAACTAGGTATCGGAAATCGGGGATTGCCAGAATAGAAGGCCCGCCCCATCTGGAACTTCAGAGCAAATGAGTAGGGTAAAAGCTAGATAGCCTGCTCCAGCGAAGTCGGCGGGTTGACGGTTTCGATCTTGACACGGACGATGCGGTGGCCGTCCATTTGCAAGACGGTGTAGCGGCGGCCGTCATATTCGAAGCGCTCACCGCCCTTGGGGATACGGCCCAGCTGGGACATGACGAAGCCAGCCAGGGTTTCAAAGCCTTCCTCGCGAGGCAGGGCGATGTCATATTGAGTTTCCAGGTCGCGGAGATTGAAGCCGCCGTCGAGAACCACGGCGCCCGAGGCCAGGGCGATAGCGGGGCGCTGGGCAACATCAAACTCGTCTTCCAGTTCGCCGACGATCTGTTCCAGCACATCTTCCACGGTGACCAGGCCGCTGATGGAGCCGAATTCGTCGACCACCACGGCCAGGTGGCGCTTGCGCTTCTGGAATTCCAGCAAAAGGTCGTCCAGTGTTTTGCTTTCAGGAACAAAGAGGACCTCGCGCATGATGTGGCGGACCTTCAGCTCGCCGGAACGCTGGGCGAAGACGTCGCCGGCGGAGAGACGCATCTGCATCACGCGGGAAAGGTCTTTGGAATAGAGCAAGCCGACGATGTTTTCCCGGCCTTTCTCAGGATCGTAAACGGGAACGCGAGAGTGCTGCTCTTCCACCACTTTGGCGCTGGCTTCGTCCAATGGCATGTCCGCGGGGAGAGAGAAGATTTTGTGGCGTGGCACCATGATCTCGCGGACGGTGACGTTGCCGAGTTCGAGCGCGTTATGGATCATCTCTTCCTCGGCTTCCGGCAGCAGGCCCAGACGGCGGCTGGCGGTAACGATCAGCTTGAGTTCATCGGGCGAGTGGGCGCCGCCATCGCGGCGGAGCCGGGAGCCGAAGCCGCGCAGCACCAGGTTGGCGGACCTGTTCATAAGGCCGAGGAAAGGATGGGCCAGGGTCATGAAGACGTCCATGGGGCCGGCGACGGCCAGGGCGACGCGTTCGGCGCGCTCCAGGGCCAGGGACTTGGGAACAAGTTCGCCGAGAATGATCAGCAAATAGGTGATCATGACGAAGGCCAGAGTGGCGGAAAGTCCGTGAGTGTAATAGCGCGCGTAAGGTACGTTGCCCAGCCAGGGCTCGATAATCCTGGCCAGCGTTCCCTCACCCACCCAGCCCAGGCCGAGGCTGGCCAAGGTAACGCCAAACTGCACCGCGGGAAGGAATTCGTCCAGGCGCTGCTGGATCTTGCGGACCGTGCGGGCGCCGATGCGGCGCTGCTCGATCAATTGCTGGATCCGGGTGTCCCGAACGCTGACCATGGCGAACTCCGCGGCAACGAAAAAAGCGTTCGCTGCCACAAGGAGAACCACCAGGATGATCCTGAGGAGCACCAGGGTGACCATGGAGTCCAATCATATACCGCCCGGGCCTTCCGGCAGAAAGGGCAAAAGTTCAATGTTCTCATGGTTTTGCTTTCTTTTTCCCGGATTTCAGGTCTAACCGGGTTGGCAGCAAGGATTAAGTGTGCCTTTCCGGGAACTTCTTTCCCGCCCCAGGCGTATTTACAAACGACACACTAACGAGGGGTCCGCCATGGCAAACGGCAAGAAGAAAAGCAAACGGGTCATTTATATCGTTGGCGCATTCGCAGTCATTCTGCTGATTGTTGTCGGGCTGGTAGCGGCAACGCGGGGAAGCACAAAAATCGATCCTTCCAAGCTGGCCAAGGTGGAACGCGGCGATCTGGCTAAAAGCGTGGTAGCCACTGGCAAGATTGAGCCCATGACCAAGGTGGAAGTGAAGTCCAAAGCCAGCGGCATTGTGCAAAAGCTGCTGGTGGACTACGGAGAAAAGGTCAAAAAAGACCAGGTGCTGGCCGAACTGGATAAAGAAGAGATCCTGGCCCAGGTAAACCAGCAAAAAGCATCGTTGCAGGCTTCTGAAGCTGCGGCCCGCGCCGCCGATGCCGACATGCAGCGCGCCAAGGTCGATGCCGAAGGGCCGGACGTCCCGATGCTGAAGCGGGCTTATGAGCGCGCGCAGAGAATGGCCAAGGACGGCGTGGTCTCAGAATCGGCCCTGGATGAGGCGCAAAAGAACTACGAACTGGCGATCAACAAGCAGCAGCTGGGCAGGGCGAATCTAATTTCCGCGACTTCGAAGCTGAAACAGGCGGAAGCGCAGGTGGCGCAGGCGAAGGCGCTGCTGGAGCAGAAAGAAAAGGAATACCATAACTCGACCATCGTCTCACCCATCGAAGGCATGGTGCTTTCCCGCGACGTTGAAGTAGGCTCCGCCGTAAGTTCGATCCTGGTGCTGGGCTCCTCGGCAACGCTGGTGATGACGCTGGGCGATATCCGCGAGGTTTACGTCAAAGGCAAGGTCGATGAATCCGATATCGGCAAAGTCTACCTGGGCCAGCCGGCGCGGATCAAAGTTGAATCGTACAAAGACCGCACATTCTCAGGGAAAGTGACCAAGATCTCTCCCATGGGCGTGGAGAAAGACAATGTAACGACGTTTGAAGTGCGCGTTTCCATTGATAATTCCAAAGGCGAACTGAAGTCGCAGATGACGGCCAATGCCGAGGTCCTGATGGAAGAACATAAGGGCATATTGATGGTCCCGGAAGGCGCGCTTATTTATGACAAAGATCGCAAGGCGTCCGTGGAGATACCGGAGCTAAACGCGAAAGACGGACGCAAAAAAGTTGACGTAACGGTAGGAATTTCCAACGGCTCCAAGACCGAACTACTTTCCGGCCTGAAAGAAGGCCAGCAGGTCATCCTGCAATAAAACAATCTTCAACGCTGGAGGCAAGATGAAATCAGTCAGACTTTTGGCCCCTGTCACCATTTTGGCCGGACTGTCGGCGCTTCCCTTGAACGCCGCAACTACCGGCCATTTTGAACGTACGCTCCAGGTCAACGGGGCGGTGGAACTGGAGGTGAGCTCCGGTTCAGGCAACATTACCGTGCACCAGGGCGGAACAGGATCGGTTTCTGTGACCGCCAAGATCCATGCCAACAATACTTCCTGGCTGTTTGGCGGCGGCAACGTGGAAGAGCGGATTCGCCGCATCGAACAGAACCCTCCGATAGTGCAGCAGGGCAATTCGATCCACATTGGCAAGTTTGAAGACCGCGAGCTTACCAGAAACATTTCCATCGATTATGACGTGACGGTGCCGCCACAAACGCGGCTGACTTCGCACACCGGTTCGGGCGATCAAACCATCAGCGGCTTGCAATTGCCGATGACGGCGAAAACCGGATCGGGAAACGTCACGGTGGAGCACATCTCCGCCGAGACGCGGATCAGCTCAGGCTCAGGCGATCTGAAGATCAATTCGGTCAAGGGCGTCCTCTACGCGGAGACGGGCAGCGGCAATATCCGCGCTGAAGACGTGGCCGGCGATGTGTTCGCCAATGCCGGGAGCGGCAACATCGAGGTCCGCCAGAGCGCCGGCGGCAGTGTAAAGGCGGAAACCGGTTCAGGGAACATCAGGTTAAATGGCGTGAAAGGCGGGCTGCGCGCTTCGGCTGGAAGCGGTGACATCCATGCTGAAGGCGAGCCGACCTCCGACTGGCGCCTGGGCGCGGGCTCGGGCAACATCACACTGAAAGTGCCAACCCAGGCATCTTTCAACATTGACGCGCGCACCTCTTCAGGTACGCTGAAGGTCAATCATCCGGTCACGATGCAAGGCACCATGGCCCGCAATCATATTCAGGGCAAGGTGGGAAATGGCGGGGTGCTGCTGGACGTGCACACAGGCTCCGGCGACATCGAAGTGGAATAGACTTTTTGTTTGCAGCGCCGTCGCGGGGTTTGGCCGGAAATTCTGTGGCAAAACACCGGCAACGGCGCTGCAATCGAAGGCCCTCAGGCGAAATCCATTCATACTTTAAAACTATGGTGGCTATTGGCTCTTTATAGCGACGCCATAATTTTGCCCTATATCTGCAATCGGCTGGTCAAACTCCGCTTGATAGCTGAAACCTATCGGCTCAATCAAAAAAATAGCGATTCTGAGAAAGTCTAATCTCTCTCCAACTCTGCTTTAATCCCAGCAAGTCATTCTCTCCTCGTTCGGCGGAATTACTTTGGTAATGAGCCGGGCCTGCGGTTTAATCCATAGGCCCAGACTATTTCACTCAAAGTTCCCGTTCCGGGCAATCAGGCTACGCGGGCTGGTTGTATAGGGCGCTTTACGGGTGGCTAGGAAATGCGTGTGCCAAGTGCAGGGTGGAAACCCTGCGGACTTTGCCCACGCTCGATAAACCTGGCTTCTCTCCCATCAACAATCGCAGCCGGCATGTAGTAAGTGGATGCAAGGCCGGTATCTTTCCGCGCCGCGGATCACGCTGCGGACGCGACAGGATACGTCTGTCCAAAAATCCCCCCTGAACCACAGCACGACGGAAAGGACGGAATTGTGCAGCCATGATGCATCTCAGAGGCACCACCTTTCGCGAACCAACCGCCACGCGGCAAATAGATCTGTGGACAGAACCGGCAGCATTGCCGGCACGCGTGCAGACAGGCACAGACTGGTTCTCTGCATTTGTTCGGGCCACGCGCCAGACCATTTCACCCTCTGCCGCGCGCGCATTCTTCCGCGAACTCGACGCCAGGGACCCCGTGCTTTCCCGCCTGGGCTGGGCCCTTGTATTCGCGGTGCCTGCATTCGCGGCGCTGGCATTCCTGGCTCCGGCAGCGGCGCCTGGAGCGGCCGTGGGCGTAAATCCATGGATCAAGCCCATCAAATTCTCGCTGTCTTTCTCGACCTTCGCCTCCACCATCAGCCTGTTGCTGATGGCCTTGCAAATACCCCGCTGGCAGCTGAACCTGGTTCGCCGCGTGATTGCCGCCAGCATTGCGCTGGAGATCTTCAGTCTGGGGGCGCAAGCGTGGCGCAGCGCCTACCCGCATGCCAGTCATCCATTGCTGGATAGTTCGCTTGCACAGATGACGAACAGCATGGTCATGGTCAACACGGCGATCGTGTGCTGGATGCTGGTATTATTTTGCGCCAATCGCGTGCGCAGGGACCTGGTGGACAGACCCCTGGTCTCCGCCATCCGCTATAGCATTGTGATTTTCCTGGCCGGTAACGCGATCGGCGGATACATGCTGTCGCGCGGTTCGCATACGGTTGGAGCGGCCGACGGCGGCCCTGGGCTTCCCTTTGTCAACTGGAGCACCATCGGCGGAGACCTGCGCATTGCGCACTTCATTGCCATCCACGCGATCCAGATCGTGCCGCTGTTCGCTTACATCTTGTCGCAAATGGCGCCAATTCCCGCGGTCAAGCAACGCAGGATGGCCGTGGCGGCGCTGGCGATCATTGTGGGCGGTGCTGTGGGAGCAACGTTTCTACAAGCGGCCCTGGGACGCCCGCTCTTTTCCTTGCGGTAAGCTCCTGGCGAAACCGGCGCTGTTGCTCCATTGATCGACATGAAAAATGATCGACACGAAAAAGGACAACAGAGGTCTGGCTTCGGGCATGAGAAGAGGGTCTTGGCCCACATTAAAATTTCTAATATTCTTTCGCCGGAGAATTGTGCTCGTTTAGACTTTTTCCAGGTTCATTTTGGCTCAACGTGGGGGAGCCCCCGATCGGCTCGAGAGAAACAGGCACCCAAAGCCCGTTCCTCCCAGGGACTCCCCCACGTTGTGACAGCTAGCGACAGGCTCGCGGAACAGGTTTTTTACGCATCATGCTTGTGCCCCGCGCAGCCAAGCCGATTATTCGCACCCCGGTTGCGCGATTGATCTTCTTTCCCTAACATGTTATAAAAGCGAGTTTTACTGGACTAGCCGGCGGGACGAAAGCAGGGGCTGTTCGCCGCGGTTAGCCAATGGTTCCAACGCGGCCAAACCTCAAACCACTTTGTTTCTTGATGTGGAAGCGCGTTTCGGGAATTGCCAGTGAAGCGTAGTTAATCAAAAGTCCACATTTTCTAGATTTCTTGGAGGAGTTACATATGCACACCTGGCTCGCCACGGGCCTGATGGGCCGCGTCATCCGCTCGACTTCCACCCCATCACGCGAAAAACGCGCGCACTGCCATCCCAGCTTGCGCAAGAGCGACGCAATCCAGGAGCCCTGGTGCTGGGGATCCCGGCGCCGAATGCTGGCGCTGGTGGCCGTAATGGCCATATTCGCCTTCGCCCTTCCCGCAATGTCTGCTCAGCAGAGCGCGGCGCCCACGGCTTCGGTTGCCACAACCGCTGCCGTAATCCAGGAGACCGCTCCCGCAGCCCCGGCGCACGCCAAGGGAGAAGCCGATTTGACGCTGCCGGACATGACGAGCGTCAGCTTTCTCGGCGTGACTGGCCATGAACTGCTGGAGATCGGACTGATCTTCTGCGCCCTCGGCGGGCTGTTTGGGCTGATCATTTACATGCAGCTCAAGAAAGCCCCTGTGCATCGCTCCATGCGTGAAATCTCAGAGCTCATTTACGAAACCTGCAAGACCTATCTCGTCACGCAGGGCAAGTTCATCCTGATTCTTGAAGCGTTTATCGCCGTCGTGATCATGCTGTACTTCGGCGTTCTGGAACATTTGCCGGTGAACCGGGTGATCATCATTCTGCTGTTCAGCCTGGTGGGAATCGCCGGCAGCTACGGCGTGGCCTGGTTCGGCATTCGCGTCAACACTTTTGCCAACTCGCGTACCGCGTTCGCCGGGCTCAGAGGCAAGCCGTATCCGATCTATGCCATTCCGCTCAAGGCCGGCATGAGCATCGGGATGATGCTGATCAGCGTGGAACTGCTGATCATGCTTTGCATTTTGCTCTTTATCCCCGCGGACTACGCCGGTAACTGCTTCATCGGATTTGCCATTGGCGAATCGCTGGGCGCTGCGGCGTTGCGTATCGCCGGCGGCATCTTCACCAAGATTGCCGACATCGGCTCTGACCTGATGAAGATCGTTTTCAAAATTAAGGAAGACGATGCCCGCAATCCCGGCGTGATCGCCGACTGCACCGGTGACAACGCCGGCGACTCCGTGGGCCCAAGCGCCGACGGCTTCGAGACTTATGGTGTCACGGGTGTGGCCCTGATCACATTCATTTTGCTGGGCGTCCGCGGCGCGCATATCCAGGTGGAACTGCTGGTCTGGATCTTTGTGATGCGCATCATGATGCTGGTGGCCAGTGCGCTTTCCTACTTCGTGAATGAAGCCATCGCCAAAGCGAAGTATGCCCACTCCGACGACATGAACTTTGAAGCGCCCCTGACCTCGCTGGTCTGGATCACTTCTTTTGTCTCCATGATTTTGACCTTCATCGTCTCCAAGCTCATCATTCCTGACCTGGGCGGAGATGCAACTCTATGGTGGAAGCTTTCGACCATCATCTCCTGCGGAACGCTGGCCGGAGCGATCATCCCTGAACTGGTGAAGGTGTTCACTTCGGTGGACTCACGGCACGTCCGCGAGGTTGTGACCTCATCGGAAGAAGGCGGCGCGTCGCTCAACATTCTTTCCGGTCTGGTAGCCGGCAACTTCTCCGCCTACTGGCTGGGAATCAGCATCGTGGCATTGATGAGCATTGCGTACTACGTGAGCACCATGGGTCTGGGAGGAGTGATCGGCAGTCCGGGACAGTGGATGCTTGCGCCCGCGGTCTTTGCTTTCGGCCTGGTGGCTTTTGGCTTCCTCGGCATGGGCCCGGTAACGATTGCCGTGGACTCCTACGGTCCGGTCACCGACAACGCGCAGTCTGTCTACGAACTATCACTGATTGAGCAGGTGCCGAACGTGAAGGCGGAGATCAAGAAAGACTTTGGCTTCGACGTAAACTTTGAACGCGCCAAGCACCTGCTGGAAGAGAACGACGGCGCGGGAAACACTTTCAAAGCAACAGCCAAGCCCGTGCTGATCGGGACCGCCGTCGTCGGCGCCACCACCATGATTTTCTCCATCATGATGGCCCTGACAGACGGGCTCACCAAACACACCGAAAATCTCTCTCTGCTGCACGCACCGTTTGTGCTCGGCCTGATCACCGGCGGCGCGATCATCTACTGGTTCACCGGCGCTTCCACACAGGCCGTGACCACTGGCGCGTATCGCGCGGTGGAGTTCATCAAGGCAAACATCAAGCTGGAAGGCGTGGAGAAAGCCTCGGTCGAAGACAGCAAGAAGGTGGTGGAAATCTGCACTAAGTACGCTCAGAAAGGCATGTTCAACATCTTCCTGACCGTATTCTTTGCCACGCTGGCCTTCGCTTTCGTTGAACCATATTTCTTTATCGGCTACCTGATCTCGATCGCCGTCTTTGGCCTCTACCAGGCCATCTTCATGGCCAACGCCGGCGGCGCCTGGGACAACGCCAAGAAAGTCGTGGAGGTCGAGCTGAAACAAAAAGGCACGCCGCTCCATGACGCCACGGTCGTGGGCGATACGGTGGGTGACCCGTTCAAAGACACGTCATCCGTCGCGCTCAATCCCATCATTAAATTCACTACGCTGTTCGGATTGTTGGCCGTGTCGCTGGCCGTGCGCCTGACGCGCGAACAGGGATCTTCAGTCAGCCACATCCTGGCGGCTCTGTTCTTCATCGTTTCCGTTGTGTTCGTATGGCGGTCTTTCTATGCCATGCGCATCGGGACGGAAAAGGAACCGCAGAAGATCAAGGCTGCTGCCTGAGGCGTGTGTAATAAACAAAAAGCCCGCCGCAGCCGCGGCGGGCTTTTGTTTGCCTAGAGTTCTCAGTGCGGATACGGGCTGGAAACCGGGCGCGGTGGCTCGACCTTCTGCGGCGGTCCAACAGCTTCCTTCATCTTCTCTTTTACCTTCTTGGCCAGTTTCTCCACTTCGTCGGCCTTGCGAACCACGTCGATGGACAAAAGGTTTTCATTGGTCTTGTCCACGGCGGCTTTCAATTCCGTGGCCAGTTGAAAGAGCTTGTCCGTGTCGTCGCGAATGTCCTGCTGCCTTTTCTTGTTCGCTTCGCGCATCATCCGGTCCTGTATTTCTTTCTGCGCCGGATCCTGGCGTGTTTCAAACTGTGGAGCTGCGGCCGGCGCAGGATCTGCAATGAAAACCGTACCGCCCGTTATCAGGCCGATGCCGGAGACCAGAATGATTTTTCGTAACACAAATGACCTCTTTAAGAATTAAAGACGCAGTCCGATTATAAAAGTTACCCGGCAAATCCTGCGATGATGAAGATGCCCGTCCTCTCAGTGCGCCCGGATTCGGAGCGCACTCTCGCGCAGCCGGTAATTGACCCGCTTGGCCAGCTTTTCCACTTCTTTGGCTTTGCCCACGGCGTCGGGCGGCAATTGTCCAATCTCGTCGCCGTCGGCGTATTGCTTGAGTTCAGTCGCCAGGAAGAGGATTTTCTGCGCGTCCTCAATGTTCTCCCTGCGCAGTCTTTCCTGGGCTTCTTTCTGGCGTAGCTGCTCCAGTCGGCGTTCCAGGACCGGATTGACGTTCGGAATATTGATCTGCGCCAGCGGCGCCGCGCTGGAACGAACAGCTTCCACCGTTGTCCCGCTCAAGACAAAACACAAGCCCGCTGCCAATGCAAGTTTGCACCCCATACAACCCCCATCAAAACGGTGGCGGGATTATAGGACAGATTTGCCTCGGCTATAATCCAAAATTGAGCTGCCATGGAAGATAAATTCAGCAACATCTGGCATAACTGGCACAACGACCTGGTGGCCTGGACGCGGGATCGCGCGCCTAAGCTGCTGGTAATTCTGGTCTTAGCCTTTATCTTTGTGCGCCTGCTGGGCCTCATCACGCGCAAGCTGGTGGCGCTCAGCGAAAAAGGCCCGGCCCATGGCGCTTTGCGCACGCAGCAGGTCCGCACCATCACCGGCGTGATTCGCAGCGTGGGCGTGTTCCTGATCGTCTTCTTCACCGGCATGACCGCGCTGAAAGACGCCTTCAACATCAACATTGAGCCGCTGCTGGCCAGCGCCGGCATTGCCGGACTGGCGATCGGATTTGGCGCGCAAACTCTGGTCAAAGACGTAATCAATGGCTTTTTTATCCTGGTGGAAAATCAGTTCGAAGTCGGGGACACCATCCGCGCCGCGGGTGTCAGCGGTACGGTGGAAGAAATCACCATGCGCCGTACGACCCTGCGCGATGGGGACGGCACCCTTCACATTGTTCCCAACGGTTCCATACAAATCGTCAGCAACATGACGCGCGATTGGTCGCAAGTCAGGCTGCACATATCCGCCGATTACACGGAAAACAGCGATCGCGTTGTAGAGCTGTTGGTACAAGTGGCCGCGGAGTTCTATAACGATGCCCGCTTCAAAAACGATGTAGTTTCCGAACCGCAGGTCCCGGGCATTGAGCGCGTGCGTGGAAACGAGGTGGATTACCTGATGGAGGTGAAGGTCCGTCCGGGAAAACAGTACAGCGTCGCCCGCGAGCTGCGGCGGCGGATCAAAACGGCGTTTGAAAAAAACAGCATTAAAGCCGGCTCGCCGACCCAGGTGGTCGTCGGGCAGTTGCCGAAGTTCGACGAGTAAATCTCTGGGAGGACGGAATGGATCTTGGACTGAAAGGCCGGGGTGTGATCGTTGCCGCCTCCAGCCAGGGTATTGGGCTGGCCACAGCGGAGGCGTTTGCCCGCGAAGGCGCCCAGGTGGCAATGTGTGCACGCACAGCAAAGACCCTGCTTGAAGCCGCGGAGAAAGTCCGCAGCCAGACCGGCGCCGAGGTTTACGCCGAGCCTTTGGATGTAACCGACGGCGGCGCCGTCCAACGCTTTACGGAACAAGTGGCAAAGCGTTTCGGGCGGATCGATGTTTGCGTCGCCAACGCCGGTGGACCCCCGGCCAAGAATTTCCTCTCCATCTCGGCCGATGAGTGGCGCAAAGCCGTGGACCTCAACCTGATGAGCACGGTGCACCTGGCCCGGGCGGTGATTCCCTACATGCAGCGCCATCGCTGGGGTCGGATCGTCACCATCACTTCCATCTCCGTCAAGCAGCCGATCGCCGAATTGGTGCTCTCCAACTCGGTCCGCGCAGCCGTGGTTGGCCTGGTAAAGAGCTTGTCCAATGAGTTCGGCAAAGATGGGATCCTGGTCAACAACGTTGCTCCGGGTTTCACGGCAACAGAACGTCTCCAGGAACTCGCCCAGGTCCGCGCCCTCGCGGCGGGCGTCGGGCCGCAGCAGGTTTGTGATTCCTGGGCCTCTGAAACGCCGGTCAAACGCCTGGGCGATCCCACAGAAATCGCAGACGTGATCGTGTGGCTGGCGTCGGAGCGCGCATCGTACGTAACCGGCCAGACCATCCTGGCGGATGGCGGAATCTACCGTGGACTTTAGTACAGGGGGCCGGCTTACAATTCCCAAAACTGAACTTCAACCGCTAAAAATGGGCGTGGGCCTCTCTCCGTGTGACATCTGGAAAGGCGTGAGAGAGCATCTCAATCATTCAGAATGGCGGTCCTGGGTGTCATCCTTATTGCGGCTGCCGCGTTGTGTATCACGTGGTACTGTATTTCCTTGCGCCACAAACGCCGCAAGGCGAACGAGGTCCTGCGCTGGATCCAGTCGGCGCTGGCCGGGCGCGGCCACGTGGTCGGCATCTGCTGGATCACGCCCTCAAGTTTCCGTGTTCCCCTGCGGCTCACCTGCGGGGTGTTTCATCGTGCGTGGGTAATGGTGGAATTGACCGGACAGCAGACTCCCGTGCAGTGGCTCTTCAACCAGATCATGGCCCGCCGCCAGGTGCTTACGTTCCAGGCCGACCTGGATTGTCCTCCTGCGTTCTCGCTCCATATCCAGAATTTCCGCTGGTTCGCGCGCAGCAATCGTAAAGCAGATACCCACCAGGCCGGCTGGAGGTTTGAACACCTTCCCTCTGTGATGATCAGCACCAGGTCCGACAATCAGAAAGAAATAGCCAGCGCCATGACGTCGCTCAGCAAAGGTGAAAATGGCGACTTCCTGGAGATCAGCTTCCAGCGTCGTTCGCCGCATTTTTCCGCCACACTGCCGTTGGAATCGCTCGCCCCAGGCGCCCCGGCCCGCACATACATGCTGGACGCGATGAGAGAGCTGGCCGGCAGCGCGTCTGTTTTTTAGTGTCGCTTCGCGACAAACCCGCTTGAGAGCCTTCACACCTCGAACTACTCGCGCTCCTGTTGCAAGCCGCTCAGCGCGCAAGTCGGCTTCGCGGCTTTCGTTCCCAAGAAAGACGTCATAAAGAAGAAAACCTATGCCAGCGTGGGCATAGGTTGATGGTAAACAGGAAAAAATTTCGACTCTGCCAAGAAAGTCGAGCGTTTATAGAGTTATTTTCGCCGAAGCACTCCTGTCGGGCTATTTTGCCGGGGATTGTAGTCTGTTGGATGAGACAGGCAAGCCCCGTTGTTGATTCCAAAGGAAAGCGCAGACGCAGCCACTAGAGCAAGGCCTCGTCCTGCTATTTTGCCGGAAGTTTGAGTCCTGGCGGGTCCTTGACACAGCCGCCGGTAGTAGCTCCATCAGGAATCCAGCAGAAGCAGGGACCGCTGCAATGCACTGTAGCGCTGCAGGTGCCTCGGCAAAAAGCAATCGAGGTTGGGTGGCTCCGCAACTGGCGGGCAGAAACCGTTCCCACAAAGAGAACGGCAGTGACTATGGTTGCAAGCAATGTGGATTTGAGTATTTTCTTGCCCATGATCGCTCTCCTTTCAAATTACAGGGCCGTGTGATGACCCTGTGCATTCACGGCAGTCTTGCTGTCGGCAAGACGCTGTTTCAGGTCGGCCACGGCAGAGTCATTCAGGACTCCCGTCCAGACCTTCTCCACTTTTCCTGCACGATCGACCAGGATTGTCTGCGGCGTCAGTTGAAAGCGGTAGTTCACCGTTGCCTGGGGGTCGACCTTCAGAAAAACCGGCAGCGCTGTGAGCTGGTGCTGCGTTAGAAACGGAGCTGTTGCGGTCGAGGTCACATCCACTCCTACCGGACGAACCACCCCGCGATCGAGCGACGAAATCACCTGCTCCCACTTTGGCCAATTTTGTTCGCAGAAGGCGCAGGTTGGAGAAAAAACCAGTACCAGGACTTTCCGCGGGTCTTTTCCGTAGAGCACCTCAACCGGCTTGCCGTCGGGGTCGAAGCCGCGCAGGTCGGGCATCTGCGTACCGGCAGCGGCCTCCAGAGCGGGTGGCGGCTGGGAAAGTTGGGCTTTCAGCTGCCTATTCTGGTGAATCAGGGCGATGTTCGTCGCCAGCAGGATGATGCAGCAAGCCGAAATTGCGACATTCCACTTCACATTGGTCTCTCTTGTTGGGCGATAGCGAGGAGCGCCTTCTAAAACCGATCCGAATCTTAACAAAATCCGGGGCTGGGGCGAAGCATACATACCAGAAAATCGAGCAACACAGTTCCATTTTGGCAACACACAAAATTCCCCAAAGAACAGGTTGTGCAGGAGTGCCAGTCAGGAACACGCCCGGCCAACGATGCAATTTTTCTCTCGGAGAAAATGAAGGGCGCGAAATGTTCGTGCGAAGGAATGGCAACAAGTTACCTTTGTCCCGCGTCCCTGGGGAGCTGAATTACACAACTATTACAATCGGGCGCGTTCCCGGCTGCTAGGCTTGAATCAAATCAATAGGCAGGTTCGAACCACCAAGGGAGAACGACACCAAGTGAATTTTTTCAAACGCGACAGGACATTTCGGGAGCCCATCGGCAAACTCACCACCTTTTTCATGGCCGCATTTCATGTAGGCGCTATTGCCGCGCTCTTCATGTTTACCTGGAAGGCCTTTTTCGTGGCGCTGGCGCTGTGGTGGATTGCCGGCAGCCTGGGCATCGGCATGGCGTATCACCGCCTGCTCACGCATCGCGGCTTCAAGACCTATAAATGGATGGAATATTTTCTGACCATCTGCGCCACGCTGGCGCTGGAAGGCGGGCCATTTTTCTGGGTGGCGACGCATCGCGTGCATCACCAGAATACTGATGTGGAAGGCGACCCGCATTCGCCGCGCGATGGCGGCTTCTGGTCGCATATGGGCTGGATCATGACCGGCCGCACTCTGCACAATCACTCCGCCGCGCTTCTGCCCTACATTCCCGATCTGCGCAAAGACAAGTTCCATACTTTTATCAGCAAATGGCACTGGGTACCTATCACCGTGCTGGGCATTGCCCTTCTGGTCTTTGGCGGCTGGTCAGTGATGCTATGGGGAATCTTCTTCCGCACGGTGATGGGACTGCACTTTACCTGGCTGGTGAATTCAGCCACCCACATGTGGGGATCGCAACGCTTCCTGACCGGAGACACCTCGAAGAACAGCTTCTGGGTCGCGATCCTGACGTTTGGCGAAGGCTGGCACAACAACCACCACGCGCATCCTCAGGCTGCACGCCATGGGCTGGCCTGGTATGAGGTTGACCTGAACTGGTACGGAATCTGCGCGCTGCGCGCCCTGGGCCTGGTGTGGGACGTGAAAGCGCCCAAACTCAAGGACGCAGTAAAGCTGAAGCCGGCGAAGGTCCCGCTGGAATCGTTCTCGCCCGCGGCTTCCGGCGACGACTAGAGCTTAAACAAAAGAACACGAAGTCCGGTTCAGGGCGGTGCAGCAACGCACCGCCCTTTGGTTTTTCTGGGAACCCAAGCTGTGCCCGTCTGCGTAAATCTGCGGCTGATTTGCCGTTGTCTTCCTTTACAATTTCCTCAGCTACCATGCGCATCACCAGCCGCGCCAGGACAATCGCATTCTTCATTACACTGGGCTCATGCCTGGTGGTGCTGGCCATCTATCTCAATATCGTTTGGCTGGTGCACAACTGGCGCAACGTGGTGCCCCTGGTGCTGGGCATCATCTTCTTCAGCCTGATCATTGCCGGGCTGGTGCTCTACACGATTTTTCTGGTGCGTGAGATCCGCAGGAGCGAGCAGCAGGACAGCTTTCTGAACGCGGTGACGCACGAACTCAAGACGCCGATCACGTCTCTACGCTTGCACCTGCAAACGCTGGAGCGGCGCGCCCTAAGCGAAGACCAGCGCCGCGACTTCTACCGCCTGATGCTCGATGACACGGACCGCCTTCTGGGCACGGTGGAGCAGGTGCTGCGCGCTGGAGAGATTCGCCAGCGCCGCTCTCGCCGCCACTGGCAGGACGTGGATTTTACCGCCATCATCCGGGACAGCCTGGAGTTGGCCCGCCTGCGCCATGGCCTCTCCCCGGACGCTCTGCATTTCGGCGCCGCACCGCCGGAGCAGATTACTCTGATGGGTAATCCTGAAGAACTGCGGACGGCTGTGGCTAATCTGATTGAAAACGCGGTGAAGTACTCCGGCCAGCAGCCGGCGATTATTGTGGACGTGACAACACCGGACATCGATACAGTGTTGCTGCGCGTCCGCGACAACGGAGTTGGCATCCCGCGGGACGAGCTGAAACGCATCTTCAAACGCTTCTACCGCGTGCGTAGCCAGGCCACCGGACAGGTCAAAGGAACCGGGCTGGGACTGTTCATTGTGCGCTCCATCGCCCGCCGCCACGGCGGAGACGCCTTTGCCGAGAGCGAAGGCGAAGGCCGGGGCAGTACATTCACGCTCCGCCTGCCCCGGGTCTATCACGTATGAGCCGCATCCTGGTAGTAGAAGACGAATCGCACATCGCGCAAGGCCTGCGCTTCAACCTGGAAGCCGAAGGCCATTCCGTGGAGGTTGTGGGAAACGGCGAAGATGCGCTGAAGCGCCTGCTGATGAAGAACGGCCCCTTTGACCTGGTAGTGCTTGACGTGATGCTGCCCGGCAAGGACGGCTTTACCGTGGCCCGCGAACTTCGCCAGCAACAGAACTTTATTCCCATCCTCATGCTCACGGCGCGCGCACGTCCGGAAGACGTACTCAGCGGGTTTGAATCCGGCGCGGACGATTACTTGCCCAAGCCTTTCAACCTGGATATTCTGGTGGCCCGCGTCGGCGGCCTGCTGCGGCGGAAAAACTGGCTGCAATCTGCGAACGAATCAGGCGCTCCCGCGGCAGATGAGTTCAGCTTTGCCGGCAAAACGGTGGATTTCCAGAAACTGCAGCTGCGCAACAGCAAGCAGGTATTTGCGCTCACGCTGATGGAAACCGAGTTGCTCCGTTATCTCATTCGCAACAGCGGGCGGCCGGTCTCCCGCAAAGAAATTCTAGAGCAGGTCTGGGGCCTGAAAGAAGATACGGATACGCGCGCGATTGACAACTTCATCGTTCGTTTGCGCCGTTACATCGAAAAAGAACCTGCCAGACCCAGACACCTGCTCACCGTGCGTGGACTGGGATACCAGTTTGTGGCGGAGCCCGAGTAGCTTGCCCTGCGCGCGGTCTTCGCGCGAACAGCAAACGCCGGCGCCTTCTGTGAGTGCACAGCAAATCTTGAAACGCCGGACCGTGGCCAGATTGTTTTTCCCAATCTGACACTCCGCCATGTGCCATTTTGGAAATTTCGATTCCCGTATTTTTTCAAACCTTAACCCTCTTCTCCACAAATCCAGCTCACAATGTGGGCTGCTGATTGGCGGCTTCTTGCTCAATCAGCTCCGCAAAATAAACGCGCCACTCGAAACCAACTCACCCGAGGACTTTGCAGAGAACTTCTGCAACAACCAAATGAGCAAAAATGAAAGGAAGAAAGTATGAGAGTTCCAATCATTGATGGCGCTGTGCGAAATTCCCTTCTTCGAATACTGAGTTGTCTAGTGGCAGCAGCGTCGCTGCTTTCCTTCAACTTGCAGACCGCGCACGCGCAAAATGGCTGCGGCAACTCAGGATGCGCGCCTACCGCTGTGGATCCCGGCCCGCGCCCTGGCCCTCAGCCGAATACCGGCGCCGGGCACCCCGCCGCGGGACAGGTCTGCTCCGAGGCCAACTCCGTCGTCACCGCCTTCAATAACCTGACCCAATCGCAACAACAGGACCTCATCACCTTCCTTCGCTCCCTCTAGTTCCTTCCCACTGCCGGTTGGGCCTTCGCAAGAAAGCCCAGCCGGTCCCTTCCGACGCCGCTAGACTTCCGCCGCCCGCCTAGCAAGAGAGCAGCACCGCTAAAAAGCAATCAGACAAATTACCTGCAATCGCGCGTGCTTGAGCGAAGCCTTAAATGTTGCGGGACTGCCGAGCCGTGTGGCTCGGCAGTCCCTGGTTTAATGCTGTCTGTTTTACTGGCGGATGCGAGTTCAGTGCGAAAAACCCGCTGTTTCCGTTTAGGTTGGGTTTCAAATCGGTCGAAGAGCAGTTTCGCTCTTCGACCGTCAGGACTTGCTTACTGCCGGATCCTCGTGAGTGCGGAGGTCGCCGTCCCACCCTTCGAGGACCGGGCACTGATGGACAACTGACCGCACGGCGTAGCGTAGTTGCCACCGAGGTTGCAAGCCGGCTTCGGCGCTCCTACCACATCGACGATGTAGAGGCCGCCGGCGCCGCCGGTGAAGAGGTTTCCGACCCCGCCGTTCGCCGGATCGGGATCATACATCCAGACCCCTGGAGCCGTCTGAACACAGGGCGCAGCGTTAACTTCGCACCTGTACGGATTCAGGAAGATCAAGATGGTCGGGTCCAAGGTAAGTTCCGTGACGTTGACGATCAACCGCTGCTTGGCGATACGGTATTCCGCCGCCGTGATGTTGAAAACGTCAGTGAGAGTGACCGTGGTGGTTACCGGCGCAGAAGTCACACCGGCAGAGTTGATGGCCCTGATAGTCAACGTCACCGTGCCGGGTGTGGCCGGAACGTTGAAGGATATGGCCGCTTGAGTTGGCCCGGAAGGAGTCACACACAAGTTTCCTTGCGTTACTCCACCAGCGCAGCCATTGGTTGGGAACAGCAGAGTTCCCACCGGGGCCTGCGTTACGGTAAAGGTGAGCGGCGTCAGCCCCGCGGGATCAGAGCCGGTGACCAGCATGCTCACATTCACAGTATTCACAGGCACCGAGATGGCTGCCACGGGATTGACTGTGGGCGCCAGCGCCGCGTTGACGTGTACGTTTGCGGTGGCGGTAGAAGGACTACCGGCGCAGGCGTTGGACGTCGTGAGTGACACCGTCACGTCTTTCGCCACTCCAGTCACGGGCGCCGTGTAGGTCGGCGTGGCGTCGTTCAGCGGATTGATGGTTCCATCGCCCGCCGCTGGCGCTGCCCAGAGGAACGCGATAGGCGTTGACCCGGAGGAGCTGCCGTTCAGAGTGATCGACCCTCCGGAAGCAACCGTGTACGGACCGCCGGCATTGGCTACGGGCGCGTTACAGGCAACCGATGGATTGATGGTCACGGTGGTGGATACCGGCGCCGAGGGGACGCCAGCGGCGTTCGTCGCGGTGACAGTAACCGTGATGGGGGTACTGACGAGCACGCCTGAAGGCGCGGTGTAGCTCACAGTGGCTGTGGTATTCCCGCTGGAGTTGATTACCAGGTTGAGCAGAGCCGGCGTCCCGGTCTGGCTTACCGACCAGGTGAGCGGCACCGCTGCCGGAACATTGGGATCAGTGGCCGTGACGGCGAAGCTGCCGCCCGATCCGGAATCCACTGCCTGGTCAGCGATGGGATTCACCGTCGGAGCCGAAGCCGCGCTCACAGTTACTGTCGTGGTCGTCGTCGAAGGCCCGCCGCAATTAGTTGCCGTAAGCGTCAGGTTCACCGAGGTCGTGACCGCCACCTGGGGAGCCGTGTAATTCGGGTTGGCGATAGTAGCGTTGGAGAAGGCCCCCGAAGCTGCCGTCCAGGCAAAGGTAATGGGTGCTGTTCCGGTGGCGCTGCCGGCCAGGGCAATGGTCCCGCCCGAGCTAACTACATAAGGACCACCGGCGTTGGCGGCTGCCGGTCCACAGGCCGGAGTCGGAACAATATTACTGGGCCAGGGATCGAGCTGCCCCGCCTGCGTGCCGCCCGATGAGGTATATCCGCCCTGAGCCAGGAAGGGCATGGTGTTGAAGTTGTTCTCCGGGATCGGGGCGCCAGGGACGTTCTCCGGGAAGATGTACTCCAGAATAGGAGCATGGTACTGGCCGTAGACAATCCCGTTGGCCGACCTGGGCGACGCAGCGGTAATGGGCGCGGTAAATGCGCCTTGAATGACCGCTCGCATCTCGCGCGGCGGCGGCAGGAAGCTGCCCGCGGCGTTCATCACGCAGTCTTTGTCCGGTTTTGCCGGCACTGATCCGAATGCCAGGCAAGGCGGACGAAAACGCCAGCGTCCCTTGACCGCTCCATTCGGCGGACCAGGATCTACGCCGATGATGCCAAAATCACGGTCGCTGGTCGCACCGGTGATCGCGTTGAAATCGATCCCGTAGAGGTGGATGATCCTCTGGGCCACCCCAGTCGGATCAACGTCAGTGGTCATACCTTCAAACCGCGTCCGGATCACCGCTTCGCCGGCGCCGATAACCGTCAGTCCTCCGGTGCCGATGATGGTCACCTCCGTCGCAACGTAAGACGGGTCGGTGCCGGGGAATGTGTAGATGGCAGTGTTGTCGCTAATCGTGTGGGCCGAGATGTAGGTCGCACCCGCTCCAACTGCCGGCCAAGGCCCCGCTGTGGGGCCGCCACCGGGACAGCCGGTCATGGCGCAATCCTGCACCAGCGTTCCCGCAAAGGTAATCCAGTCGCCAATTTCAAAAGGCGCCTGGATGCTTGGACTAGGTGCGCCGCCACCCGGAGGTAGCGTTGTGAAGTTGGTGCATGGGGCGCCAGGCGTAGTTGGGTTTACACACGCTACAACCGGGTTCCCCACCAAAGGCCTCTGCGTCCGCGGGCAAATCGGATCGTCGGGGTTGCCGGCAACGTTCGGATCGGCCAAGACGCGTGGCATGCACATGGGAAAGCCGGTGGCGGCAGCGATGGTGGGGTTGTCCTGGTCCACCTGGAACCGCGCATCCGGCGTTTGTCCCCGGCTGTAACGTCCCGTGCCCAGCGCGATATCGCCGGCAGTGGTAATGACAGGATCGTTGATCTGCACTCGCGTGCCGGTGGCGCAATTGCCCAGAGTGCCTCCCACGAGCATTTCGCCAGTGGTGTAGTTGATGCAGTTGATGAATCCCGAACCCGTGTTTAAGGCATGCTGGGAGATGTAAATCAGTCCGGCGATGTACAAGTCAGCGCCGGCCGGACCGCCCAGGACCCGGTTGCCCACTACCTGGGCCTCATACGTAGTCATGGGCGCCGGAACGTCGGACAGCGCCATGCCCGTAGCCACTCCTGTGTAGGGCGCCGGAGCAAAGGCAAAAAGCTCCTGCCATGTGAGGGCGTTAGCGGGCAGGATCACGATGGTTTCTGAAGGCACAACGATCACATGTCCGTTCACTGTGATGGAGCCGCCCTGGTGGGCGCCAACACCGGAGCCTGCAGCCGGCCCGCCCAGTGACGCCGCTTGGATAAAGCCCGTAATGTCAAACTGCGAGGAGGCCGGAACTGGAATCTGGGCCCAGGTCGCGGCGCTCAGCGCGAGCACAGCCATCAACAGGCTCGCGTGCGCCCGCTTGAGGTGCTTCAGGAACATCATGGCAATGCAGGCGGCTGCAGAGCCGTTTTCAAACAGATGTTGTAGTGGGCCCCTGTTGGGGCGGACAGGCAAGAGTGGCAAGTCTTTTCCATAAGCATGTTTCATCACAAAATATCCATCCTTCTTTTTTTAGGCTGTCGTGTTGGCGACAAGGAGCGTGTGTGCAAGTCCATCGCTGTGCCAACCGGCGCTTGTTGTTCCCGGAATACTCATTCGCCCATCCGTCTTTAGTTCTGCTGCCGGCCCCGAGCGCTCACGCGAACGAGAACCAGCGGTCTTCCACGAGCCCGTGCTCGCGGGATATAGGTCGATTCAGCCTGATCGTTGAACTGCGGAGCCCTGGTTAACTGCCCTGGTTAATTGCCCTGGTTAACTTCTGAGAGGATTGACCACGGATTCGAGCCTTCGATCGGAGAGTTGAAAGCAAGTTCTCAACTCTCCAGCCTGGATCTCGCGAGATAAATTTCGCGCCAGGCGATCCGGTTCTTTCTGCTACTAGTGTGGTGGGATCACATTCTGAATGTGATATGCCTGAAAATAATTAATTTCCCTAATGAGAAATTCAAAAGATTAGAGTTTCAAAAAGTTCCCTCAACTCCGTGCCGAACAAACTGATGTTTGGGCAGTGCGCGCCCTCTGCGTTTCTCTTGCGCGCTCAGTGCGCGGCGTGGCAAGCTAATAGCTAGCTTCCTTGCCAACCCTTACGCAAACAACGGCGCAATCGACGACTGAAACTCCGCACGCCGGCAGCCTGCCCGCTGGGGTGCTGGACGTGCTGATTGTGGGCGCGGGCTTTTCCGGCTTGGGCATGGCCATCAAACTTCTGCAGGAGAACACCAAATCATTTCTGGTAATTGAGAAGGCCGATGAGATTGGGGGCACATGGTACGTCAACCAGTATCCCGGTTGCGCTTGTGACATCCCATCACATCTGTATTCGTTTTCCTTCGACCGCAATCCCAACTGGAGCCGCATGTACTCAGGCCGCGAGGAGATACAGGCGTATCTGAAATCGTGCGCGCAGCGATTTGGCGTGAATCCATACATTCGTGTGAACACGCGCATGAAAGAAGCGGTTTGGGACGAACCCTCCGCGCTGTGGCGGGTGACCACCGGTGACGGAGCCATGATCCGTGCACGCGTTCTGGTCTCCGCGGTGGGCGCTCTGCATGTGCCGAAGTTTCCCGAGATTCCGGGCGTGGAAAAATTTGCCGGGCCGGCGTTCCACTCCACGTGGTGGGATACAAGCGTTCCTCTGGAAGGCAAGCGCGTGGCGGTGATCGGGACCGGCGCAAGCGCGATCCAGTTTGTGCCGGAAATTGCGCCGAAGGTAGCCAAGCTCAACATTTTTCAGCGCACTCCGCCATGGATTGTCCCGAAAACAGACTTCGCCATCACGGAGCGCTGGAAGAAGCGCTTCCGCGGCGTGCCCGGGCTGGGATGGCTCTTCCGCATTGGGCTCTTCTGGATGTATGAGCTTCGCGTTTGGGGGTTCCTGGGCAAGGTGCAGGCGCTGCGCAAGCGCGGAGAGAAGATGGCGCTCGACCTTCTTGCTACACAGGTGCCCGATCCCAAGCTGCGCGCGCGTCTGACTCCCAACTACCAGTTCGGCTGCAAGCGCGTGCTCATCTCCAATGATTTTTATCCGGCCATCCAGCGCCCTAACGTTGAGTTTGTTACCGACGGCATTCGCGAGATTCGCGAGCACAGCATTGTGACCGAAGACGGCACGGAGCATCCGGTGGATGTGCTGATTTATGCCACCGGCTTTCGCGCCACCGAACCGCTGCATGATACGCGCGTCGCCGGCCGCAATGGAATGGAGATCCATCAGGCATGGAAAGACCGCATCAGCGCCTACCTGGGCGTGACCGTGAGCGGCTTTCCCAACTTCTTTATCCTGCTGGGCCCCAACACCGGCCTGGGACACAACTCCGTGGTGCTGATGAGCGAAGCTCAGATCGGCTACGTGATGGACTGCCTGCGCCTGATGCGCAAGAGCCGCAGCAAAGTCATGGAGGTCAAGCAGGCCACGCAGCAGCATTTTGTGGAAGAGCTGAGAAAGCGCCTGTCCGGGACCGTGTGGGAATCCGGCGGCTGCCAAAGCTGGTATCAGGACGCCAAGACCGGTGAGAGCCCGGTGATCTGGCCGGGATCGGTGGTTGCATACAAGCGCAGAACGCGCGCCGTGGCGGAGCGGGATTATGAGCTGAGTGATGGCGCGGCGAAAACGCGAACCGCAGAGCATGGCGCATGAGCGGATGTGTTATCCAGACCATTCCGCACCGAGGCTAGTCTCTTTCACGCCTAGTTCTCTGAAGCTGACGTACGGTATCCTGCGTTAATTTTTCGTAAATGATCGCAGCACGAACCGATTCACAGTGGTATCCCAAGTTTGGAAATCTTCCACCGTTTCCTACCATTTCCAATAATGAAATCTGGGTTGATTTTTAGAACTTTGGCCAGTGCATTGGCTTGGGATTCCGAGAGGCGCATCTGATAGGCAGAACTCTTGGCATCGACCACTACGTCAAGAGCTCCAATTACATCATTAACCTCGCTGTTGCCAAACCCTTCAAAATGACTCTTGAGTTCCAGATTGAGAAAGTCATAGTCTTGAAAAAACAGCAATTCTTTTAGCCGCTCAGGGTATTCAGCGAAGGGCGGCCATTCCCGATGATTTCTGATAAAGTCCCGACAATCCGAAAGCTGAGCTCGCCAGTTTTCGACTGGCGGGTACACCCAAACCTGGTTGTTTTCACCTGCGCGAATCTGCGACACCACTCTGGGCAAAATAAGGTCGAGCAGTTGCCCGCTAAGGTAATACCGGGGCAGAGGAATGGGTAGGCCTACTCCGCTTTCCCATCTTTCGAGTGAAGTGATCTGCTTCTCTGTTTTCGTTCCCTTGGGGGCGACCAATGCTCGTGTATGCGGTCGCCAGCCTTGACGCGCCAACTCGTAAAGCTCAAGGGCATTGAATGCTTCCAAAAAAGTAAAGCTAGCCCACGCATTGTCAGGAAGCTCGCCGTAGCGAAGGTTCCATCCTTCAATGAAGCCATGAGGAAGTTGATTCCTGCTCTTAGTCAGATGTGTAAGCCAGATTCGCATCACTTCTAAGCCTAGCTGCTCTTCGTGTGATACGTGACTTCTGGCAAGGTTAATGCGCCCATATCGGCGATCTTGTGCAAGCCGCCAGTTTTCGCGGAGTCGCGCAAAAACTGCGCTTACGCCCCCTATATACGGCAGCCCCGGAACCTTTCCAACGCGAAATCCCCCGCGGATGAGCACGGATGAATCTTCATATTCTCCTTCCTCTGTCCCTACGACAATGGGCGTCTGCCTCGTCGCCTGCCTTTCCCTCTTCCTGGCAAAGCCAGGGTCAACGAGTACGATCTCGCCCTCCAGCCCGCTCACCTTGTCATCAACGGTGATCCGAACCGCCTTCTGGGCCACGCCCGGCGGCAGATGAATGCCGCTCTTGGGAGCAACCGCTCCGGCGCGAAGCTGCCCATCTTTCGCAAGCTCTAAGTCGAGCGCATATGGCAGATCCTCACACGACCACTCAATGTGCTTCCGAATATCATCCCACGCTGGAGCTTTCGCTTGGTCACTACTAGAACCGCGGCACAGATGCAACGTGACTTTTGTCCCTTTAAATCTTCCCGCACCGGCGTTCTCTTCCTCCCTTACCCGGATGAGACGTGTGGGACCATCGATCGTGAGGTGACGCTTTCTGGTGTCACCCCTGATGGGCTCCCACATGGCTGTTTCAACTTCGACCCTGTCTGCCAAAAGGAAACAGGAAAGAAAGCCGATACCGAATTCCGAAACCGGTGCGAAATCCAGATTTTTGGCGCGTAGAGCTAGCCTCGTCTTATTAAATTCCGAGGATGAGTAGTAAGAACGCCCCACTTTCAGAAACCAACGTTCAATGAGCCACGCGTCCATGCCTGTACCGGTATCCTGCACGCTCAGTAATGGCGAAACGCCCTCAACGGCTGGCTCCTCATAGCGAATTGTGATGCGATGATTTTTGCCGGGAGTTATAGACGGGTCGTGCAGAACTGTCAAGGCATCCCGCAGGGCACAAGCGTCAACGGCGTTTTGAATGAGTTTCTCGCACCGCAACGAGTGGATCGTCATAGATTGCCCCGCCCATAAGCAGGCGGTAGATACGGCCGTCGTCCAACTCGAAACTGTAGGGAACATAGTGGTAGCCCTCTTCGTGTATCTGCGTCTTAACTGTTTTGGGCAGTATGAACGGCCACGTCCCCTGTTCCTCAAGCGCGGTGAATGAGGCATGGGTGCTGGAGATTTCAAACTCAATCTGTTTGCAAAACTGGACAATGGCGTGATGGACGATGTGCGAGGTACAGCGGCCTCGGAAAACGATATCCGCTTCATTGATCTCCCAGTTGGAAATTGCAAGGTGTTTGCTCCATTCCAGTTTTGAGATGCTCTCACCCACCGAGAGCCCGCCGGGCAGCAGATAGTGAAAGAGAAGTGGGGGAGTGCGCTCCCGATCAAAATCTAAAATATCAGCCAGCCGCAAAGCCGCCGCCACGAGTTGAAGGTCCGCGTTTGCCTGGCCCACGGGATATACTCGTGGAAACCTCCGCAACTGAAAGTTCTCGCGGTCACTCTCAACCAGGGCTTCAGCACTCTCATTATGACTCATGCAAACGTCGACTAGCTTCACCTTGAATGAATCGCCATCAAAACTCATAGCCCGCTCAATGTCAGGGACTCTTACCTGATCCGCACTGTGGAACGCGGCCAGCAGTTCGAGCAGCTCACGATAGCGTTCCGGCGTGGCGTGACGCTGGCGGGTGTCAGTGGTGAGAAGAGCTTCCTCAGCCTGTTGCAACTCCTGTTCTATCCTTTTCCTGGGCCCTCCAGTAATATCGGGGTCTTTTAGTCTGCTCTGTAGTTTGAGAAATGCCTGCTTGGTTTCTTCTGCGTTTTCGAGGTTGAGCCACAGGTCGGAATCGGTAGCAAGCCGTCCTTCCCTTTCAGCCCTAGTCAGGGCCATGCCAGCGTCATGCAGGTACGCTGACAACACCAAAAGGCCGATCTCCGGCGGCGACAGGAACTTGCGCCTCTCAGGAGCCATGATGTGCCACATCAGATGTGCGACCTTCATGCCGTGGCGCCGATCATGCATCGTGAACATGTCCATTTCACGTGCGTTCACTCGGTCCAAAACGAAAGCAAATACCTGATTAACAAGATCAGTTAGGTTTGTGTGTAAGGTTCGACAGGCCTGCTGCATGTCCGGCCCTATCGCCGAACCATCAGAAAACCACGATGCCTTTCCATCTGCATAGGCATCGAGTAGCTTCATGAGATCGAGCTGTTTGACGTCTTTCGGCGTCTCGGGAATTCGCACTCTTGCTCCCCCTGACGGACAAATTCTAGCACCATGCTATCTACTCGTCGGCCCTTGTAGCGCTGGGCGGAGCAGATTCCTCGGCCTCGCCAACAGCTCCGGGAAGCACAAGGCATCGACCTGTCTCGACCTCGTAGTAGCACGTCGCCGTTTTCAGATGTCGCTGTAAAACAGATGTTCGATTGATTTCAGAATTTCCCCCGCCCTAACCTTCCATTCCCGATTTGGCTCTCAACTTCCCGAAACGGGAACACCTCTGCCATAAGAAAATTTTCATGTCAGCAACTCTGGATTTAGGGGCTAGAATGCGCGCGGTTAAAACTTACCAGCATCACCTCACCGCAACCCTGGCAGCTTAACTCTGGCCTGAACGCTTCACCAAAAGAAAGGAAAGACACCATGCACGATACGAAGAGGCCCTTGTTGCATTGCGTGCGCATTGTTGTAGCGCTCATCTGTTGTGTGTCGGTAACAAACGCGCAGACCGGCTGCGTGCTGAAAGATCCCGGTCCGCGGCCCGCGGGGAATATCATTTTTTACACCGTTCCTGACGGTCATGGGAACAACATTCCAAATTTCACCCAGCAATCGCAAAACGGGACCCATAACTCCTCCGGCAATGCCCTGCCCAACCTGAATCTGAACCAATTCAATTTCTGGGAATCCGGCATGGCGAAGTTCGGCGACATCGCTTCAGTACTGGGCGTTCCTCCTGGAGTGATCAACCCTGAGCCGCTCAACGGCCTGGGACCGAGATTCAACGGCAACAGCTGCTTCATGTGCCACTCGCAACCGTCTATCGGCGGCAGCAGCCCTGGAGCAGGCACACCGCTTTTCGCCGGGAACCCGCAGATTCCGCTGGCCACGGCCCATGGGGCCACCAACACAGTGCCATCGTTCGTGCAGATAAGGCCGAATGGGCCTGTGGTGGAGGCGCGCTTCCCGTTTGTCGCTGCTCCCAGTGGCACTACAGCAAGGGCCTTGGATGGATCTGTGCAGCAGCTCTATACCATCAAGGGACGCAATGACGCGCCGCCGGTGTGCAACATCACCCAGCCCGACTTCCCAACCGCAGTTGCCAACAACAACATCATTTTCCGCATTCCCACTCCGACCTTCGGCATGGGCTTCATTGAGACGGTCCCGGACAACACTCTGCTCGCCAACCTGAAGGCAGTGAGCGGGAACCCGTTCGGCATCGCCGGACACCTCAACACCAATGGCAACGACCAGACGGTCACGCGGTTCGGCTGGAAGGCCCAGAACTCATCGATGTTGATGTTTGCCGGCGAGGCCTCAAACGTGGAAATGGGCGTCACCAATGAGCTCTTCCCCTTTGAGCGGCGTCCGGGCGATTGCGTCGGCAACCAGACGCCCGAAGACTTCACCACGCCCAACAACCAGACCATCTCCACCAACCCGGTTGTCGTAGCTTCGGACATCGAGCTACAGTCATTCTTCATGTTCGCCAACACAGCGCCGGCGCAGTGCGATTTCAGCAGTCAGGCGCCGGGGGGAAACCCGCAATGTCTGCCGCTCAGCCCGGCCGCCATTGACGGGCAGACCCAGTTCAACAACGCGGGCTGCAACACCTGCCACACCCCCACTCTTACCACCGGGCCTTCTCTTTTCACCGACCTGAACAACGCGACGTTTGCTCCCTTCTCTGACTTCGCCCTTCATCACATGGGCTCAAAGCTGGCGGACGGAGTGAACCAAGGCGCCGCCGGGCCGGATGAGTTCCGCACCGCACCGCTGTGGGGAGCCGGCCAGCGCCTGTTCTTCCTGCACGATGGCCGCACCAACAACCTGGTGGACGTGATTGAGCAGTTCCACGTGAGCCCCGCAACCGACTGCGTCAAGGTAAGCAGTGTCGCCGAGTCCTTCATCCTTAACGGACAGGCAATTTCCGTTCCAGGGGCGACCACTACATTCTGTGGTTCGGAAGCAAATGCGGTGATCACCAGATTCAACCAATTGAGTTGTACTCAACAGCAAGACGTGATCCTGTTCCTGCGATCGCTTTAGCTTTGTCCCGCATTGCAGCCGTTGCGCGGCGGACCAGCAAGTCCGCCGCGCTATTTTTCATGCGATTTTGCACAACGGCAAAGGCGCTTTCGGTTTAATGCGCCGGCCGCCGCGGCGCCACCGGGGCTTCAAGGGGAGGTTTGGGCGCCATGGGGCCGAAGTATTGCTCGTTGAAATCCGCTGGCGCTGAATTAAGGACGGACTTGATCGCGTCCCGGTATTTTTGCTGCGAAATCTCGCGAATGATTTCTGTTTTTACCTGGGCTTCGGTCAGCGTCTCTTTGCTTACCACTTTGTAAATCACGTAACTCTTGAGCTCAATTTCCAACGGGCTGACCTCTCCAGGTTGCAATGAGAAGACATCCGCGGCTTCCTTCTCGATAAAGTCTGCCCGCTGGAAAGTGCCAAGGTCGCTGGAGGGAGGCCGCTCCAAGCCCAGACCGGCGTAGACATCCTTTTGAATCTGCTCCGCGTCGTCACCTTTCACCGCACGCGCATGCGCGGCCTGGGCCGCTGCCAGGGCCTTCTTGTCGAACTCACTTTTGTCGGCCCCGGAAAAATTCTCTCGCGGCACCAGAATGCGAAGCAGCCGCACCCTTTCGAACGACGCCAGATGCTGCTGGTAATAAGCGTCAACCTCCTCGGGTGATGGAGTGCGATATTGTTCCTGCAAGTTGCGGCGATAAAGATCGGCAATGGTGCGCAGACGAACCCAGAACATCACCTGGCGAAACTCTTCGGTGTCCTGCGTCCCGGCTTTCCTGGCGGCATCGGCAAAGGCCAGCGCTTCCACATAGGCCTGGGCCAGGTTTTGCCGGCCGGTGGCGGAAATACTCTGGCCGCCCGGATTCAGAGCATTCATCAAGCTCTCAAACTCTTTCCGCGTGATCTGCTTACTGCACGAACCCGCCGTCTGCCCGCTGCCGCCTTCAGCACAGAGGCCATGAATGGTGATGACAGCCTGTGTGTCTCCCACCGCGGAGGCGGAGCCGGCCGGCCGTTCAGGCTTGGCCGGGGCAGATGAAATTTGTTCCGGGGCGGCCAGACCGGGCTTTTCGCGTGAAGAAGCTGGTCCGGGAGTTGCGTTTTGCAGGAAAGCTAGTCCGCTTGCTACGACAAGAACGTTGACGAGCCACATGGCTGGTAAGCACCTCTCTTCTTTCGGAGTCAGCTACCTTCTCCAGGTGGGCGCATTCTGGACCAGCGCCGCCAAAATACCACGGGCTGCGCTACGTTACTATGATTGCCCTTTTGATCGCAAGCAGGGCCGGACCAACTTACAGGCCGCCTACGAGTTCTTCCCTTTCAAGCGCAAGCCGGCGCGTTCTTCAAGCAGCATGATGGTGGCGGCGTAGTCCAGGTCGTCATAGCCGTCTTTGCTGGCTTCTTCGTAGATCTCGTCGATCTTGGCGAGACCTGGAAGCTCCACCCCGTTTTCCTTGGCGGCATCCATCATCAGGTGCATGTCTTTGTGCATCAGCCGGAGCGGAAAGTTGGGAGAGTAGTCCTGGTTGAGGATGAACGGCTTCTTGTATTCGGCCACACCGGAGCGGATCATGGAGGCCTCAATCAGTTCAAACATTTTCTCCGGCGCGACGCCAAGTTTCTTGGCCAGGGTAAGGCTTTCACAGAGCCCCTCATAGATAAAGACGATGTTCATGTTCTGCGCCAGTTTGGCGGAGAGGCCTTTCCCGTTGTCGCCCATGTGGATGACTTTTTGTCCCATGGCGCGAAGCAGCGGCTCAACGCGCTCAATGTTGTGGGGCGCGCCGCCGATCATGAAGATCAGCGTGCCGTTTTCGGCGGCGATCTTGGAGCCGGTTACCGGGGCATCAAGGAATTCACAGCCTTTTTCCTGCAAGCCTTCCATGAAGAGCAGGCTGGCGGAGGGCGCGATGGTGCTGGAATCGACGACAATGGTGCCGCTGGAAAGACCCTCCATCGCTCCGCCCGGACCAAAAAGAACCGCCTGTACAGCCTTGGTGTCAGAGACGCAGACCCATACGGCTTCTTTGTCTTTGGCCGCCTCGGCAGGCGTGGTTGCGGTTGTGGCCCCGGGGACTTCGCGGGGCGTGCGGTTCCAGACGGTGACTTCATGGCCGGCTTTGACCAGGTTGGCGGCCATGGCCCGTCCCATAATTCCAAGACCTAAAAAAGCTACGCGCATGCTTGGCATTACACTTGGTGGAGGTTGATTGCGTCAAGTGGAACTGCAGGACCTGCTTTTCCGAGCGCTTTGGAGGAGAAAAACAAAATGGCAAGACTTGAATGGGAAGTGCTGAATTCCAGCACGGTAGAAAGGTATCCGTTGAGCATTTCGCGCTGCCCGGTACCTGGAGGATGGCTGGTTTTTGTCTGCAGGAGAGACAGCCAGTCAGGGTTAACGTTCATGCCCGATCCAAATCACACTTGGAAAGACGGCTCACTTAAATAATCCCTATGAAAAGCCAACACTGCTGCCATCGCCGGTAGTGTGCTTTTCGACTTGCTCCACGGTGATACAATTTTAGGTTTCCCCGAATCTTTCAAAAGGATCCGTCGATGTCCCAGATTTCCACCCAGATTGCACCGCCGCCGCAGCCGCTGGTGGCGCTGACCGAAGACGAAGCATTGTTTCGCGACAACGTGCGCCAGTTTGCCGACCAGGCGCTCCGGCCCAAAGTGCGCGAGATGGACGAAAAAGGCGTCTTTGAGCGCGAACTGATTGACCAGTTCTTCCATCTCGGGTTGATGGGGATCGAGGTTCCGGAGCAGTACGGAGGCGCGGGCGGAAAGTTCTTTGAGGCGATCGTGGCGGTGGAAGAGATTTCCCGGGTCGATGCATCGGCCGGCGTGATTGTGGACGTGCAAAATACGCTGGTCAATAACGCGCTGCTGCGCTGGTGCACGGAAGAACAGAAACGCCGCTATCTACCCAAAATGACCAGCAACACGGTGGGCGCGTACGCGCTGAGCGAAGCTTCATCGGGCTCGGATGCATTTGCCATGCAGACGCGCGCGGAGCTTAAAGGCAATGAGTACGTGCTGAACGGGCGCAAGCTGTGGATCACAAACGGAAAAGAGGCCGGGGTGTTTGTACTGTTTGCGACGCTGGACCCCGCCGCCGGCTACAAGGGAATTACCGCATTCATCGTAGAGAAGGGGTTTTCCGGGTTCAGCGTGGGCAAGAAAGAAGACAAGCTGGGGATCCGCGCATCAAGCACGTGCGAACTCATCCTGGAAGATTGCCGCGTGCCCAGGGAGAACGTTCTGGGCGAGCCGGGCAAGGGCTACAAGATCGCGATTGAGACGCTGAATGAAGGACGCATCGGCATTGGCGCGCAGATGCTGGGCCTGGCGCGCGGAGCCTGGGAGAGCGCGCTCAAGTATTCGCAGGAGCGCAAGCAGTTCGGTAAGAGCATCGCCGACTTCCAGGGAGTGCAGTTCCAGCTGGCCCAGATGGCCACGGAGATTGAGGCCGTAAAGATGCTGGTCTACAACGCGGCGCGGATGAAAGACGCGGGAATGAATTTTGTGAAAGAGGCGGCCATGACCAAGCTGTTTGCGTCGCAGGTGGCGGAGCGCGTGGCGTCACTGGCGGTGGAGATTTACGGCGGTTACGGGTTCACAAAAGATTATCCGGTGGAGAAATATTACCGCGACGCGAAGATCGGAAAGATTTACGAAGGCACCTCAAACATGCAGTTGCAAACCATCGCCAAGATGCTGCTGGGAGGGAAATAGGCCACGGACGGGAGTTCCCGGGACAACATAAGACAAATGGAATCAGCATTTTAGGCAGGGTTACCTTTCCTGTCAGGGAGTCCCTGATTGTGTCTGAAGATTAAGCTGGTTTACACTACTGGCAAATCTGGCTGCTCACCCCCGTTGCAGGAACTCGAAAATCGTAAGGGCAGGAGTTAACTTTGGGCCAGGATTCCCAAAAGGAACTGAAGGACCTCAAAGCCGTTCACACTTTTTATCTCGGGCTGCTTGAAAAGAACCTGGGACATAGTGTGCCCATTCCTGCTGAGCTCAAGATCATAAGCGACGCGCCGGCGAATATCGACGAGCATAACCATAATTTTAAGATGTGGCTGGACCTGGTCGACCTGGCCCTGACGCCCCCGCTGATACGCGATGCGCTGAAGACCCTTCCCGGATTTGAGACGGCGCATGCCCTGCTGCGCTACTTCACCAGCAAGGCATCGCAACGCTCCGGCGACCGCGACAAGACCGACTGCATCATCACATATCTTTTTCGCACGCCGGCACAGGGCCAAACCCCGGTGGCGTGGCAGCGGCCCGAGGTGGACAGTTCCTACGCATTTATCTCGCAGGCAGCGTTGGCGTTTGAAGCTGAGTTGTTCCGCGCGCTGGAAGACGTGCCCAGCGAATCCATGCCTCCGGAGCACGTTACCCTGCTGCAGGAGTTTGAATACCTCTACCAGGAGCTGGAAGAGTTCCGGCACTTTGACCAGATCATTGATTCCGGGATCGTGCAGCGCGTGCGCGAGCTGAAGCAGTCACTGGGCAAGTCGTTCTATCATCCCGATTCGCTGGCGAACCTGGCGGTGTGGAACGATGTTTTTGGACGGAAGTTTGACGAACTCTTCCACGATGCCGCGGTCCAGATCAAGAGTTTCGCGGAGTCCGTGCAGCGCGAGGGAGGCAGCATTCTCTCCCGGGTGGAAGGCGACATCACGGTCAAGAACCTGAGCGAGGTGCAGACCTCGGAGCTGCTGGCGGAGGACTACCAATTCGCGCAGGACGAGTTTCGCAAAGTTTCGAAATACAAGAAGGTGGTGGACAGCAAGCGTCCGGTGAGGATGACGCCGCCAGGCGGCCCACGACCGCCGGCGCCGCCGCCCGCTCCACCTCCGCCACCGCCGCGACCCACCATTCAGGCCCAACCCGCAGGGGTGCAGGGACCGACAACGCATGTGCCACCACCACAGCCGCCGGCGCCCAGCGCGCCCAGGCCGCAGTCCGTCTCCTCTCAGACCCTGAACGCGGAAGTGCTGGCGGTAGCGCCATCTCAGGCGGTACAGAACGCCGTGCAGGAAGGAAAAATTCACAGCGCGCGCCAGGCCATCAAGGAACATGTTCGCGGCTCCGATCCAAAGCTGGCGTACATTTTTCCCATCAAGAACTCGAAGATCACGCTCTCCCCTGCGGAGATGGAAGCTTTCAAGGCGGACTACCAGGGTGAGAAGAGCTTCCGCGCGGATTACGCTAGCATCATGATGACCATTGTGGCCTACCTTTCGCGCATGGTGGTGGAAGTAGACGAGTACAACCAGAAAGCAAGCTCGGCGTACTTGTGGAAGCCGCACGCGGACGCCCTGGGATACCTGGTGAGCACATTTGAAAGACTCAGCATGGAGGCGGAGCAGGTGATGGCCGTAGCCCGCGCCCGCGGACTTTCGGAGAAGGCCTCTACGCTGTCAGTATCGCTGGAAAAATTGCGCGAGTACGCAAAGACCGTGTCGCAAACCTTGCAGGCTGCCAATCACAACCCCAAGGGCTAACGCAGACGCTTCAGCTTTCACGCCGCAAAGATTCAATCCCTGCCGTCTTACCTTTTGAAATTTTCTTCGGCGCCGTACTTCATGCCGGAGTAGGGCTCGGTTTTGGAAGTTTGATGGGCGCTGACGGATGACGTGCGTTTTTTCCGGGCCACGGGCTTCTTTACTCCAAGAGCAATGTCAGCCAGTTCGAGGAAACGGCTGCTATTGGGCACTCCGCCGGGACGGTTCTCCCAGGCGCGTTCGCCGGCCGGGCCCTTGAGACTATAGCGTGGCGCGATCCAAAGGTCTTTAGAAACCCCCGGCTGCTTGTCAGATTTCTTGGGCATAGAGTAGGCCGATTATCCCAATTTGGCGCGGGTTTTTCAACCAGAAATACTGAATTTTATTCAGAAAATATGCGGTTCCAAAGGGGAACGAGGCGAATGACCCAATCACTCTAATCCTCATTATTTGTCATTATTTGTCGTTCGGAGGCCGGCCCCGGAGGGAAGAAATAATCGCGCATGCTGCGCCGGCAGAGGACGCAGAGAAAGGCGAAGGAGATGACAAAGCCGGTGATGGTCCTAAGCGCATCGTGGACTACAAAGTAGCTGACGAGGTTGCTACAGGTCTCGATGGCAAAGAGAGCGACAGCGAACCGCCAGGCCCACTTGCGTCCGCGCAGCAGGGCGCGCGCGGAGGCGAACGTAGCGGCGGCAAGCGCGAGCAGGAAAACGCCTGAGATTGGTCCGATAGAGTGAAAGAAAACAGCGCCTTCGGGATTGAGTTTCCACAGGGCGTCAAGCAGGCGGTTGGGAAAAAGCAGAGAAACGCCGACCACAACGGCGATGACGGTGGCGGCAAAGAGAAATGCCGCGACGATGGGAACGGGCCTGGGCCTAGATCGCATAGCGGGTTCAGGGACAGCCAGCGTTCAACCGTCGTTTTTACTGGAGGCGAGCGCTTCCACGCGTGCGGCAAGCTCCTGGGGCAGATCGGCCAGCACCTCCAGCCAGGAGTCGGCATCGTCAAGCACCTTGCCGCTAGACAACGTGTACAGCTCCAGCACTTTGGCTGCGGGACAACGCTCGCGGATGAGCCGGACGATGCGGCGCTTGGTTTGGGCAGAGACGGTTTGACCGACAACAGCAACTTCAAATGTGTTCTGGCGGCAAGCGGCGACCAGGCTTGCTTCGTCCAGAGCGGGGACCACCACGTGGCCGGCGCGCTCCAGGATAAGCTGCCTGGTGCGGACTAACGACGAATCGACGCCAGTGCAAAGAACCAGCGCCATGGAATCGTCCTTTCCTATTCCTATGCGAAGCAAATCTGAGAGGTTGGGTAATTCTATCAATGCAAGTATCCGGGATCAATCAGTAAAGCGCTGGAAGGAGCAAAAATTTTTACCGGAGAACGTTTTATTGAGGATCTTTAATATTGGGTTTTGGGCATTGAGGAACCTTTGAACATTGGGAGAACCCCCTGGCAACGATCTTTTACCAGGACGATAGTTTTCCGAGCGGTCCGTGAGCGGCCCAAAAGAGAACCCGCCTTTCGTTGTTTTGAGAAGCGTCCGCGAAAGGTGGGGGGTTGTTCTGGTTATGATTTGTGGGTCAGTCCGGCGGGTTTTGGTTTGTGCTGCTTTGGGGAGCCGGAACAGGAATTGCCAAAATCGGAACTCCGCATGAATGGCAGAGGCCACAAAGGAGGGGAATGATATCCTTTGCACATTCCGAATCGACCCCCGAGGAGCCCCTCCAGGTCGTCAACAGGAGCAAACTCATGCGAAAGCCATTGCTGTTGCTTGCCGCCACGTTCATCGCGATTCTCACCCTGATCGTCCAGGCAAAGATCGCGCAGGCACAACTCGCGCAGGCTCAGCCGCAGTCCGCGCAGGACCTGGTGGGAGGCAAAGAGGCGGAAGCAAGCGGCGGGGCTGCAGGCGCGGCGGAGACGCATTTTGACGGCAAAATCTGGTGGAATTACGTGAAGGTGCTGGCCGCGGACGACATGGAAGGCCGCGAGACGGGCAGCGCGGGCTTGCGCAAGGCGCAGGAATACGTGGTGGAGCAACTCAAGCGCGCGGGGCTGGAACCGGCAGGCTCCAAGGCTTACTACCAGCCAATGCAGTTCGTCTCAAGGCAGATCGTGGAGAAGGATTCCAGCCTGGCGCTGGTGCACAACGGGCAGGTGGAACCGCTCACGCTGGGCGATGACGCCATCTTCAGCACACGCGTTGACCTTGCGCCCCAGGTGGAAGCGCCGCTGGTGTTTGCCGGCTACGGACTCACGATACCGGAGCTCAGCTACAACGATCTGGCCGACCTGGACCTGCACGACAAGGTAGTGGTGATTTTTGCCGGCGCCCCGGCGGAGGTTCCGGGGGCCCTGGCTGCACATTACCAGTCGGCGGGAGAACGGTGGAAGACGTTGCGCAAGGCCGGCGCGGTGGGTGTGATTACGATCCTGAACCCCACGGCGATGGACATTCCATGGTCGCGCATATCGGCCAACCGGGCGCATCCCAGCATGGCCCTGAAAGGCGCGGAATTCGATGAGACCACGGGCCAGCAACTGGCGGTCACGTTCAACCCGGAAAAGGCGCAAAAGCTGTTTGAAGGCCCCGGGCACACCCTGCAGGATCTGATGGACCTGGTGAAAGAGCGCAAGCCGCTGCCACGCTTTCCGCTTAGCATCTCGGTCCGGGCCAGGGCCACGGTCAACAAGAAAGAGGTGGAGTCGGCCAACCTGGTAGCGCAACTGCCGGGCAGCGATCCCAAGCTGAAAAACGAATATGTGGTGCTCTCAGCCCATCTAGACCATCTGGGCGTGGGCGAGCCGATCAACGGCGACCGCATCTATAACGGCGCCATGGACAATGCTTCCGGCAGCGCCGTGCTGCTGGACCTGATCGGGTCGCTGAAGAAATCGCCGAAGAAGCTCAAGCGGTCATTGCTGTTCGTGTTTGTCACGGGAGAAGAAAAAGGCCTGCTGGGCTCGCGCTATTTCACCGCGCATCCGACAGTAAAACCGGGATCGATGATCGCGAACATCAACATCGACATGTTCCTGCCCATCGTGCCGCTGAAAATGCTGACCGTCTACGGGCTGGGTGAGTCCGAGCTGGGCGACATGGCGCGCGAGGTGGCGCAGCAACTGGGAGTGCAGGTGCAGGCGGACCCGGAGCCGCAAAGAAACGCGTTCATCCGCAGCGACCAGTACAATTTCATCCGCCACGGCGTGCCGGCGCTGGCTATGGGCGTGGGATTCGAAAAGGGATCGCCCGAACAGGAGATCTTCAAGAACTGGCGGACACAGCGTTACCATGCTCCCTCGGACGATCTGGACCAGCCAGTGGACCTGGCGGCCGCGGGCAAGTATGAAGAGATCGTCCGCGCGCTCATGGTACGTGCGGCGGATGGCCCGGGGCGGCCGCAATGGAAGGCCGATAGCTTCTTTCGCCGCTATGCGCCCATGGCGTCGGGCAGCTACTGAGCAAAAAACAAGCCCTGCCGCGCGACAGGGCCCTGGAGGCTCATCCAGTCTGAAGTTTTAGGGAGCGGTGGGACCGCCCGAAGTGCTTCCACTTCCGCTCGTGCCGCTGGTTGTGTTGCTGCACGCGGCGCCGGAGCCGATGCTGGACAGCGCAAAGCAGAGATCGGCGCGTCCATGGCCCATCTGTTGTACGGATACAGCACGGGAAATTGCGTTGGCAACGTCACCGGGCTTGTACGTTGGCCGCGCCTGCAAGACCAGCGCCGCCTCGCCGGCGACGAGCGGAGCGCTGAACGAAGTTCCCCAACCCGCGGCGTAATTGCCGCCAGGATAGGTGGTGATCACGCCTTCTCCGGGAGCGGCAACGAAAACGGCGTTGGTGCCGAAATTGGTAAAGCTGCTCTTGTTGTCAGAATTGTCCGTGGAACCGACGCCAATCACGTTGTTGTAAGCGGCCGGGTAAACCAGCATCTGCTGGCCGTCATTGCCGGAAGCTGCAACGATGACCACATTCTTGCTAAGCGCATATTGAATGGCGCTCTGCAGGGCCGGCGAGCTTTGGTTGATCTCAAAACTCATGCTGATGACGTTGGCGCCGTGATCGACTGCGTAATAGATGGCGCGCAGGATGTTGAAAAGATCGGAACTGCCGTCGCCGGCGAAGGCCTTCAACGACATGATGCCGGCGCCAGGAGCGATCAGATGCACCAGGCCCGCGGTCATGGTCCCGTGACCAAAGGCGCTGGGGGGCCCATCAAGAATGCTGGTGGTGGACTGGCTGAGAATGGCAACGGTGAAGGCGTTCAACTGCACTAGGTTCTGCCCGTCAAGGATGCTGGTGGTGGACTGGGTCAGCGCCGCGGCAACCGCCGGATTCAGATCGACCAGCTCTGATGGGCTCGTGCTGTTGTTAATGAAATTGAATCCGGGAACCAGAACCGATTGCAGCGCCGGATGCAACGGGTCAACGCCTGTGTCGATGATGGCAACCGTGACGCCCGCACCGGTAAGACTGGTGGAACTCTGTACGTCGGGGTGGCGAGTGAGGGCCGTGGCCGGCTGCTGCACATAGTTGCTGGCCACCGCGGAACCATAGTAGTTGATCACGCTACGTCCCGGCAGGCCATCGAGAATCGACGTGGTGGATTGGGTCAGGCTGGCGATGGTGGCGCCGGAAAGCTCAGGCACAGCCAGGACACGGTTGCGTTCGAAACTTTGTACGTCGGAGTCAGACGAGGTGCCCGGATCGGGAGAAAATGACGAAACAAGAAAAATGCCACGGGTAGAGAGCTGGGTAACCTGTGTGAGGCCGTGCCGGCCACACACATCCTGCACCTTACCTGGGGCAGTTACCAGGACAAATCTGTCCTGGGCTGCGAGCGGCAAGCTCATCAGCAGTAATATTAAGCCGCGAATCATTCTGGCAAGCACCCTGAACCTCATGACTGTCCTTTACGTGTCATCCAATGGCCGTTGGCCACCCGAAACGGCTTCGGCATTCTTCAACGAAAAGTCCAGCTTTGACTGTGACGGAGATCACTTGAGAGTGTGGTGTGACTTAATGCTGGCCGAACTCAAGGCTCCCGTCGGGATAATCCGTCGAACGGTGCCCAGTATAGCCAGTGTGTGCTGGAAGAGATAAAGGTAATTTTTGATAAGAGTCAAAATTAACGGGCCATTTATAGCGAATATAATACAAATAAATGTGACGCACATGGCACAGCAAAACGAGCAGTAATTTCTTGTAACTAATTGATTCTAAATATTTAGATACTGGCGCGAGTAGGCAATTTCAACCTTGTGCCGGTGAAGAGTAATCAAAAACTCAGCGAGCAATAAACGGCCCTTAAAAAATGCCTTCTGCGGGGGTGGAAAAGGGGCAAAAAATTAGACTCGCTAATAAATTTGGGGCGGCAAAAGGGTTCTTTTGTGCGAAGAAACAAACTGGGCTCAGAGATTGGAAATTCAGAGCTTGGAGGTCGAACCACCGCTGGTGCTGCCACTAGTGCTGGTGATGCTGCTCCCGCTGCTGTTTACCAGGTTCGTAAGCGACTGGTAAAGGTCAATGCGGCCATAGCCCATGTCCCCGCTAATCTGTTTGGTCTTGGAAAGGGCGTTGGTGATGTCACCAGGCTTGCTGGAGGGGCGAGCCTGCAACACAAGCGCCGCAGCACCGGCCACCATGGGAGTACTGAAAGAAGTGCCCCATCCTGCGGCATAGTTGCCTCCAGGATAGGTAGTGATGACGCCTTCACCCGGAGCCGCGAAGGTCACCACGCCGGAGCCGTAGTTGGAGAAGCTACTCCTGAGATCGCTGCTGGTGCTGGAGCCAATGCCCTGCACGCCGCCGTAGCTGGCGGGATAGACCAGGGTCTTGATGCCGTCATTGCCGGACGAAGCAATCATGATGACATTTTTGTTAAGCGCGTACTGCACCGCTGCTTGCAAGCCCGGTGAGGGCTGCCCCATGCTGAAGCTCATGCTAATGATGTTGGCGCCGTGGTCAGCGGCGTAATAGATAGCGCGAATAATATCTGACAGGTTCGACGAACCGTCAGCGCGAAACGCCTTCAGCGGCATGATCTTTGCCGTTGGAGCAACCAGGTGGACAATGCCGGCCACCATAGTGCCATGTCCAAACTCTGACAGGGTGCTGTCAAGAATCGAAGTGGTTGACTGGTCCAGAATCGAGGTAGTGGATTGGTCCAGGATGGCCACGGACGAGGCATTCAAAAGCAAAGTGTTCTGCGCGTCAAGGATGCTGGTGGTGGACTGCTGCAACTGGGCCGCGACCGTGGGATCCAGATCAGCCAATTCAGACGAACCCACCATGTCGCGCGTAAAGTCATATCCGGGAACCAGCACGCCGGAGAGCGCCGCATGGTTCAGGTCCGCGCCGGTATCGATAATTGCGACGGTCCCGGAGCCGGTCAGCTTGGTGGCTGCGCGCGCATCGCCCAGGCGAATGATGGTGGTGGCGGTTTGACCGGTGTAGTTGCTGGGAACCGTGCTGCCGAAGAACGTGACCAAGGTGCGTCCCGGCAGGGTATCAAGGATGCTGGTGGTGGACTGCATGAGCGTGGGTTGCGTCAGGCCGGTCAACTCCGGCAGCGAGGCGCGCTGCTCCGGCTCAAAACCCGCCACGGAGATATCCGATTCCACTTCAGTTTCCACGCCGGTAACATTCGCCGAAGGCGACGTCACCAGCATCACGCAGTTCGTGCCGTCAAAAAGTTCTTTCACTATGGTCAGGCCATGGCGATCAATCACGCCCTGGACGTTGTTGGGAGAGGCGGTAAGGATGTAGCTGGTCTGCGCCGCGAGCGGCACACTCAGCACCAGACCCACTATGATTAGTAGACTAAGGTTCCTCATAATCGACTTCCCAGTGAATATCAACTGCAGAACTCAGAGCTGCGGCGTCTTGCCTAACTGAACTTCCAGTTCCTGCCCCCTGGACTCAAGCGGTACCAGTAAACGCAAATCGCTTTCTGGAACGTACTCCAACTGAAATTCCCCAAAGGTATTGCTGATGGAGCGGGTTACTTCGCGATTTCCAGCTACAAGAATGACAGGCAGGTTGGCCAGCATTTCGTCCGGCGTTTTCTGGTTGGCAATTTGACCAACCAGCACCATGCTGGCGGATCCTTTTTCGTGCTCGAAGCGCAGATCAACCGAGTAGTCGCCGGCGTGGAAGAGAACCTGGCGGTTAATTTGGTGAGTTCCCCGCACTCCAACGGGCTGGGGATCGTTCAGACTGTCATAAACCAAGCTGCCCCAAATACGCTGCAAGGTCGAAAGGCGAGGCGCTTTTGCCAGTCCGACCATGGCCTTTACCTGCTGCTCCGCACGCCGGGGAATCTGATAAGCGGCTTCGCGCTTGCAGATGATGGCGAACCTGGACAGTACTCCCCTTACCTTATCGCACTTGGAGCATCCACCCTGAAGATGGGCGAGCATTTGCTCGCGCTGCTCGTTAGGAACCGCGTTCCTGACGTAGTCAGCCCACTGAGTGATATCGAAATGGCGCGCAGTTTCAGTCATAAGTGGCTTTTCTTCGTCTCAATTCAATCAAGGGGAACACGGCTTCCGGGTCCGTATCCCCCTCTTTAGCAGTCGACGGATGAGCCTGCTTCTAGACATAAGAGTGCCGTCTAAGGTCAAAAATATAGGCCGGGTGAGATTTTTCACGGTCTTCATGAGAATTTCCCCACCAGGGCAAAAGCCGCCCAATAGTATGGATGGCGGTGTTTTTCCTTCAGCTTCATCACAGCGCTTCGTAGGGCATTCGCCTTATTCGCGGTGGCCCTGTAGCCCTGGTAGAAGTCGCGCATAAATTCCGCGGTGCTTTGGTCATGCACTTCCCACAGGCTGACCATGAGCGTTTGGGCGCCCGCATACAACAGGCCGCGGACCAGCCCAATCAACTCGTCTCCGCCGATCACCACGTTCATTCCCGTACCACAACCGCTCAGAGTCACCAGCTCTGCATCAAACTGCAACTGATACAAATCAAACAGACTAAGCAATGAATTGCCCAGCCGGATTGAGGAAAACATGGGGTTATCCTGGCGGAAATAACCATGGGTGGCGATGTGAATAAAACGGCTCTCAGGCCCATACGTCCGCAGCTGCTCCTCGGTTGCTTCCGCACCCATGAAGAGCCTTGCGTTTCCCATGGCGGAGGCCACAAAACGCCCTTCTTCCTCGATAAAGGGCGCGCGCGCGTCCGGAACCGCCAGCACCAGGGTGTCTCCATCGCTGCGGGGCTGGCCTTTTTCCTGGCAGACGGCAAAAATGCTGCTGCTGGGAGCATAGGAAACGGAAAAATCGTCGATCAGGTAGCGCTTGCCGTCGGAAAGCGCGTGAAAAGGCAGATAGTGCAGAAACGCATGCGGGACAATAATCAGGTGTCCGGCGGCAAGCTGGTCGCGTATGGGAGCGATCAGCAGCGAATAAAGCTCCTCCAGGTGCGCCTGCGTGGCTTGCAAAAGCGGCTTTTCCAGCGGCCGGATATAGTCGGCGCCCAGGCGGAACTTGGCCAGTTGCAATTGCAACAGCCGGAGCTTCTCGCGCACCGGCATTACTTCTCCCAAGGCCAGGATTTTGAATTGCTTGCGTGAGACCAGGAATACATAAAAGCGATTGCGCGCCGTGTAGTACTCCACCAGCAGCGTGTTCTCCGGCAGAATGCGCTGTAACTCCTCGATTGAGACCGTCTTGGCGCTTTGCAGGCTGGCAAATTCGCGGTCCACGTGCTGCACCTGGGAAAACGCTTTGACCAGGGCGTCTTCATAATTGCGGCTAACCTGCCGTAATTGGTGGATGCGTTCCCCTGAACTGCCCTCCGGGTTCAATTCTTCGAGCTCGATCTGGTGGTAGGTCCAGTTCAGTTTCTGGCGCAGGTCGCGGAACTCTCCCATCGCCGGTGAAAGGGCCTTGGGCTCCCTGGAAGCAATCGACGAAGCGCGGAAAGCGATCAGGTCAGCCAGGCTGCGCGATTTGGCCTGCTCGATGTAGCCAAACGCCTCTTTTTGCGCCCGTACACCAAAGCTTACCGCCAGCGATGTAACCACCAGCCCCTCATAGACCGCCAGCTTGTTCTTGAGGAAGGCGATCTTCAGCTCCTCCTTGCCCAGGTGGCTGCGCAGGTCTTCCAACTTCCTGAACGCGTGTTCATAGGCTTGGCGTGCGAGCTCGGTGTTGCCGCTGGCCTCTTCCGCCTGGCCCAGCATGAAATAAGCCTGGTAGGTGGCCGGCGAATCGATATGCGTCAGGCGTGAGAGCGCCGCGCTGCAGTAACGGCGTGCTTCTTCCGGATCAGAGCCGCGCAGCTCGAGCGCCGCCAGCAGCAGTTCGCACAATGCCGCCTTCGAGGGCAATACGGAGTTGCCGAAATACTCCAGCGCGGTAACGGCCAGGTCTTCCGCCTGGTCGTTCTCTCCGGCTTCATACAACACCAGCGCCTTGTACAGGTCGATGAGCGCGGGCCACAACTCGTTTTGTTCTTTCACGAACAAGGCGCGCGCGCGATCGAAGGCTTCCATTGCCTGCTTGTAGCGGCCCTGCTGGCTGATGGCAATCGCGGAAAATGTGGCGGCCTTGGCGGCCTCATATTTCATGCCGAGATCAGTGAATGCGGCGAATGCATCCTGTGCCAGCTCGGTGCCGCCTTCGGTCAGGTTCAATTCCAGGTAGATCTCTGACTCGTCCAGATCGCACAGCGCCTGGTGATAGCGGTCGCCCAGTTCGGCGCAGAGCTTGCGCGTCTGGTCATACAGCTCGATGGCCCGCAGATATTCGCCCCGCAAGTAGTGCAGATAAGCCACGTTGTAATCGGCTTCGGCCACCAGCAGGGAAAAACCGTGTTCCAGGCAGTGCTGGCGCGCCAGCCGGTAGGTCTCTTCCGCGCGAGGAAAATCATTCAGGCTGATGTAACAGACCGCCAGGTTCCGGAGCACGGCGGCGATGTCCAGGGTCTCTCCGCATTGCAGAAATTCGCCGTAGGCCCGCTCATAAAGGTCTACCGCTTCCTGGAAACGGTCCTGGCGGTAATAGATGTTGGCGATGTTGCTGTCCAACCGGGCCAGCCGGAGCCGGTCTTTATGCGCGTGAAAGATGGATCGCGCCTGCTCGCCTAGGCGGAAAGCACGTTCATACTGGCCGTCATAGATCAGGCTTTGCAAAGCGCCGCTGATGGTGCGGGCATAATCAACATCGCGGCCCAGACGCTCAAAGATGGCCAGCGCTTTCTCATATTCTTGGATGGCCTGCTGGTACTTCCCCGTCAGGTACAGGACGTGCCCCACGGCGCGGGCGCTCTGCGCACTGGCATAAGGATCGTCGATCTGTTCCGCAATCCACGAGCTGGCCTGGGCCAGCCTATCGGCTTTCTGCAAATCCACTCGGGCAAAGGTGACCACGGCGTTGTAGAGCGAATCCACGGCTTCTTTGCCACCGGGTCGCCCCTGCGCAGACAGGAAGGCGCGGCGCGGCTCTTCCCCGGCAATGGCCGCCAGGTCGATGATCCATTGTTCCAGCCCGAAGTTCTGTCCTTCTTGCGCCATCTGGAAATCAGTCACCTAGAAACGTCACCTAGAAACCCAGGTCTGCCAGGATCTTTTGCAGCCGGTTGAGGCAGCGTCCGCGGATAAAACCGATGGACCCGGTTGCCAGCCCAAGCTTCTGCGCAACTTCCGTGTAAGGCACCGGCGGGTGTTCGTAAAACAGCAGCCGCACCAGTTCCGCGCACCGCGGCGTGAGCCGTTCAATGGCATCGCGGACGGCCTGCTCTTCCTGCACTTCCTGCAACACCACCGGGGCCGCGGCAATCTCTTCCGCCAGCTCCTGCTCCATAGCATCGAGTTCGACGTCACCCTTTTGCTGCTTCTTCCAGTGAAAACACTTGTGCGTCGCCACCGTGATCAGCCACGAGCGCAGCGATTCAATCTTCCGTAATTTGGCCAGATTGGTGAAAAGATCGATGCAGACATTCTGGAAAATGTCGCCGGCGTCGTCCGGGCTGAAGCCGTACTTGACCGGCACGGAATAGATCAGCCGTTTGTACTTGTCGATAAGCGTGTTCCATGCCCGCTCATCGCCGCTCAGACACTCCTGTACCAGCCGTTCGTCTTCCGCCGCGGTATCCCGTGTTGTAGGTAAAGCTATTTCCTTGGCGTTGTCGTCCATTCAATGCTTTCCGGTTAACGTTTTCCGGCGGGGGTGTGCCAAAAAAGCTCGTCTGCGTTCCAAAAAGTATACTGTTCGATGATGGCCGGACGGAAATTACCCAAGTCCTCCTGCGCCCCGACCAAGATATTGGGGCTGGCCAAATACACCATGGGGAGTTGCTGCGCCAGGACTTCCTGTACCCGGTCATAGATTTTCTTACGCTGCTGGTAGTTCAGCGTGACCAGCTGCTGCTGCATGAGCCGGTCGAGTTCGGCTTCCCAAGGCGTAGCCGGCGCCTTTTGGCCCAGGTGCCATAAATGCGTCTGCGCGTTCGACATCAGGATATTCATGTCCGGCGTGGGATCGGCGTCGCCGCTCACCAATCCCATCACGATTGCCTCAAAGTCATGGGAGTTCAGCACGCGATCATTGGCTGATCTGGATTCCATCGGCACCACGTGCGCGGCGATTCCGATCGCTTTCAGGTCTTCCTGCACCAGTGTGGCAATCTGCCCGCGCTGCGTGTTGCTGGAGCTCACCAGGATGGTGAACTCCACCGGCTGGCCGCTGGAATCCACCAGCGCGTTGCCCGCTTTCCAGGAGAAGCCCGCCGCCTGAAGCAGCTCGCGCGCCTTGGGCAGCGAGCGCGCCGGAGCGGGGATGGAGGAATTGAACCATGCCTTGTTGCCCGGGCTCACATGCGTGGCAATCGCCGCACCGCGGTTGCGATAGACCAGGCGCACGATGCCGGCGCGATCAATCGCCGCAGAAACGGCCTGGCGGAAGCGGACGTCGCGAAACCATTTCTGCTTGCGCGCTATCTCCGGCAGCCGGTCCGTATCGTCATTCAGGTTGAACATCAGGAAGTTGTATTCCAGGCCCGGCCCAGCGTCATACAGCTTGAAGCGGCGCGCCTTCTGTTCCGGCTCCAGTACGGCAAAATTATCCGCGCTCAACCCGCTGATGAGCTGTGAATCGCCTGCCTGAAAGCGGATCACCTGCGCATCCTGCGTGGGAACCACCACGAACATGAGTTCGTCGAGGTACGGCAGCCTCTGCCCTTTCGCGTCGATCTTCCAGTAATTGGGATTTCGCTCCAGCACGATCCGGTCGCCCGGGACCACTTGCTTCAGGCGAAACGCCCCCAGTCCGGCCATCTTTTCCGGCGGTGTGCTCAGCGTCCAGACCTGGTTGATCTTGCCTTCCTGATAGTCCTTTTCCAGCAGATGCCGGGGCAGAATGGCAACCCCGTCAAAGACGCGCTCCGCCGCCGAGTACGGCGCGGGAAATGTGAAGCGGACCGTAAAGGCATCGATCTTCTGGAGCGTGATCGGCTTACCGGAGATCGTCAGCAAGTCGCGCTGCGGCGAATGCACCTGTTCGTCCAGGTAAATCTTGAAGGAGAAGACCACATCATCGGCGTCGAATGGCGCGCCATCGGAGAAGCGCAGGCCGCGCCTCAGCTTCACCGTGAACTGCGTGCCGTTTTTGGATACGCTCCACGACTTGGCCAATGCGGGCTCGGTCTTCTGCGTGGCCCGGTTGATGTGGATCAGGTCAGCCATCATGCGCGCGTTCACCCCCAGGGAATTCTGGTCGATGGCCACCACCGGGTTAAACGTCCGCGGTTCGGACCGCTGCGCGATCACCAGCTTCCCGCCCCGGGTTCCCGGCTCAGAGGTCGCGCGTAGAAAGTCCTCCTGCGCGATCGCCCGCCCGCCTGCAAGCAGGGACGGCATCGCCGCGACACACCACAGGATGGAGCGTACTAAACGCACAAGGGCCGGCTTTCTGTGCTGGATTAGATGTTTGATTTTACCCGCTCCTGTAGCGTCTCCGCCAATGAGTGATAGGCCAGAAATACCGGGACCGGGGCAAGTCCAGGCAGAAGCATCCACCAGTAAGAAACCAGCACGTGATATTGCTGCGCGTGGGCCAGCATGTTACCCCAACTGGGGAAAGGCTCGCCAATGCCCAGGCCGAGAAAAGACAGGATGACCTCCGCCAGAATAAACTGCGGGATCAGCACCGCCATCTGTGTAAGCAACACGCGGAAGGTCAAGGGCATGAGATGCCGGCGCAGCAGGTAGGCATTGGACGCCCCAAACCCCCGCGCTGCCAGCACAAAGTTGCGCTCGCGCGCGCTCAGCACCACGCCGCGGACCAGTCGCGCCGGGCGTCCCCAGCCCACCATACCGATCACTGCAACCACCAGCAGAAAGGCCGCCACGGGGCTGATCTGCAAAGGCAGAAAAGCGCGCACGGCGATCAATAAATAAAACCAGGGGATGGTGATAAAGACTTCTGCCACGCGCATGGCAACGTCGTCGATGCGGCCGCCGTACATTCCCGCGATCCCGCCCAGCAGCAGGCCGGTAATCACGGAGAACGACGCCGCCACGAACCCGGCAAACAGCGACACCTGGCCGCCATAGAGCAGGCGCGAGAATTGGTCGCGGCCAAAGCCGTCCGTGCCCAGCAGGAACAAGTTGGCCGGCGCCTGCACGCCGAACAGGTGCCGCGTGGAGTGGAACATCCCCAGAATGCTGTATCCATCACCCGGGGTGAAGAATTCGATTCGGGCCGGCTGAGAACAATCCTGCGTGTAGTCGTTCGGGCCGCTCACGGCGCTCTGGGTGACGTACACAAAGGGTCGCAGGTGAAATTTTCCCTGGCAGTCAAAAAAATGCACGCGCGTAGGCGGCGCGTACGGATGCTCGCGCTCCTGCGTCTCATAGCTGTAAGGCGCGACAAACCCCGCCAGCGCGACCACCGCATGGATCGCCAGCAAAAACCAGAGGGCCCAGGTGAATTTGAACGGCGCTTTCATGCCTGCCTCCTGATCCGGGGATCAAAGGCATACAGCAGGACGTCCCCCAGGAGGTTTCCGCCAATCAGAAACAGCGTGGACAGCATGACCGCGCCGATCACGACAAAAAGATCGCGGGCCAGGATCGCTTCCAGCAGCAGCGGGCCGATGCCCGGCCAGCCCATGACCACTTCGATCAGCAGAGAGACGCTCAGCAGCAACGCCACCGAGAGGCCAAACAGCGAAATCAGCGGATTGGCCGCCGCCGGCAGCGCGTGGCAAAAAAGCAGCTTGAGCCGGGGCAATCCGTGGCCTTGCGCGGCGCGCATGTAGGAAGACTCCAGCACCTCGCCCACGCTGGCGCGCACGTGGCGCAGAATCATGGTCAGTGAACCGATGACTAGTGCGGCCACCGGCAGCACCATGTGCCAACCCAGGTCGCGTAGCCAGGCCCATGTGCTCTGGTCCTGCGTATTCACGGAAGTCATTCCACCCACGGGGAATATTCCTGTCTTGAGAGCAATCAGGAGTGCCAGCAGCGCAATCAGCACATCGGGGAGCGCCAGCAGGGCCGAAGTGCCGCCGGAGAACAAGCGATCTACCCAGCTTCCCTTCCAACCCGCCACCAGCACGCCCAGCGGGACCGCGATCAGCCAGGAAATCACAAGCGCCGGCACGCTCAGCACGAGCGTATTGCGCGCGCGCGGCCACAGCAGCGATGCCGCCGAGGCGTTGTAAGCGAACGAGTATCCGAATTCGCCTTGGGCAGACGACTTTACCCATTTCCAGTAACGCACCGGCAACGGCTGGTCCAGACCGTACTGTGCGCGCAGCTGTGCCACGGTCGTGGGCGAAATTTGCGAGTTCAACTTGACCTCGCTCAAGAAATCTCCGGGCGAGGCCTGGAACAGGACGAACAGCAAAATAGAGACGCCAAACAAAAGCAGCAATCCATGTCCGGCGCGGCGGGCGAAGTAGCGGATCATACCGCGGCCTCCACTCCCGGCGCATGCAGCCGTTCGCTGGCTTCCACCAGTTCACGCGTTGCCGGATGCACGCTACGGCCCAATGCGGCCGGAGTGGTGCGCTCCACGATTCGCCCGGCTTCCATCACCACAACCTCTTGCGCAAACAGCGAGATGAAGTTGAGGTCGTGCGAAATGTAGAGATAGGTGAGGCCATGGCGCGCCTGCAACTCCATCAAAAGCTGCACCATCTGCGCTTGCAGGGGCATGTCCAGCCCGGAGAGCGCTTCATCCATGAGAAGCAGCTTCGGTCCAGCGGCCAGGGCGCGTGCCAGCGCCAGCCGTTGTCGCTGTCCTCCGCTGAACTCGCCGGCAAGTCGCGACGCCCACACCGGATCAAGACCAACCTCCGCCATCAACTCCAGCGCGCGGGTTGTGCGCTCTGGTTCGGTCTTCCAGCGGGCAATTTCCAGCGGCTCGGCGACGATCTCTCGCGCGGTAAACCTGGGGTTCAGCGAAGTTGCAGCGTCCTGAAAGATCATCTGCACCTCTGCCCATTCACGCGCAAAAACGGCGCGTGAACGGGGGCCCTGCTGCCGCGGCCACTGCTTCTTCCCTTCCAGCAGCACCTCTCCCGAATCAGGCGTCTCAAAGCCAGCAATGCAGCGCGCCAGCGTCGATTTCCCTGACCCGGAACGCCCCAGCACGGCCACGGTGGAGCCTTCTTTCAACTCCAGGTCAATGCCTTCCAGCGACTGGACGACGAACCTTCTGCGGGACAGCATTCGCTGCTGCACAAACTTCTTGCTCAGCCCGCGAACCTGGAGGAGCGGCCGTGCGTCACTCAAATCCTTTCCGCGCGGCGCAGCCATCAGGCTTCGTTCAGGAGACAGTACGCCTTGTACATACTCGTCCGGGCTGCTCTCAAGCATTTCCATGCTGCCGCGCGCGGCCACCTCACCCTCGCGCATGACCACAATGCTCTCAGCCAGCGACGCAAGCACCCCGGCGTTGTGAGTAATGAACACCATGGCCAGCCCCAGCTCGCGCTTCAGGCGCAACAGCAACTCAAGAATTTCCGCCTGCGTGGCCGCATCCAACGCGCTCAAAGGCTCATCGGCAATCAGCAATTTTGGCCGCGAGACCAGCGCCTGGGCGATGGCCACACGCTGCCTCTGGCCGCCGCTGAGCTGGTGCGGATACGCGCGCATGATGCGCTCCGGATCGGCGAATCCAACTTCGCGCAGCATCTGGTGGCAGCGAACAGACACTGCTTCGCGTTTCAGCCTCCCATGCGCCAGCAACACGTCCGCGATTTGCCGGCCCAGCGGGAGCACGGGATTCAGCGCCAGGGCCGGCTCTTGCGATATCAGCGCCACTTCGCCGCCCCGCATCTCTCTCAATTGTGCAGGTGAAAATTCCGCCAGATTCCGCCCGCGATACTCCACGCTGCCTGAGACTACGCGCGCATTGCGCGGCAGAAGCCGCAACAACGCCAGGGCCAGAGAGCTTTTGCCCGATCCTGACTCGCCCAGCACACCCACGCTCTCTGCGTCGCCGATCTCCAGATTGACATCGTGCAAGGCACGGACCACATCTCCGCGTGCTGCGTCATACTCGACGCTCAGCCCAGAAACGCGCAGCAATGGCTCGGTTTTCGATATGCCGGGGTCGCCGGAAGTCAATCTATGGTTGCTCCCTTTGAAGTTGGTGAGCCCTGTTCGGCCCATTATGCAGCATGGGTCGTGTTACCGATATCCGCTGTTCACCCGTGTTGCCGCCCAGCCTTGATGATCGTCGCCTACCAACCCCTCACGAAGCTTGCCTGCAATGGGCCAGCACAAGCTGGCGCTTGATCGCTCACCTCGGCGTCCAAAAGGGCATAAAATCCAGATAGATTCTCGCAAAACTATTGACAATAAACAAGTTACCTTGGTTTTGAAAATACTTGTTCCGGCCCAAAAGGCTTGAGCTGACCGGCGTCCATCGACAGCCAGCCGCAAGCAAAAGGATTTTTTCCACACCCTTTCCACAGCACTTTCCCGCGAAGTAGTTACCTTAATCTCCTAATCTCAGGGTTTTGACGTAATACAAAACCACCCACTGCTTAGTACATTGCCGCAGCCGCTTCATCCAGACCAATTCTTGAGGAGGAACGCTTGCGTACACGGCGAACCGTCCACTCTTGCTCCCAGATCTGCGTCTCGATGATTTTTGTCTCGATGATTCTCGCCTCGGCGTTTGCGCTCGTGTCCTGTGGCGGAAACAATTCTTCAACGACAGCCAGCGTTGTGCCGGCTCCAACTCCGGCCACTCCTTTTCCTTCCCCGTCGCCCTCACCTTCGCCTTCGCCAACCCCCACCCCGGTTACAGCGCCCAGCAGCACTGTGCTCGACCGTGTGGAGGAAGCGCCATGGCTTACCTGCGGCAACTGCGGCAACACTGGAGCCACCGGTCCGATCGCAGCTTACTTCAACACGCTTGGCATTGCCTCGCCCAGTGAAGACGGATCTTCCACGCAGTTCAGCATCGCAGCCACGGTCCCGTACACCAACGGATACTTCTACCAGCGGCATACGCCTGTCTCCACGCAGATCACCGCGCTCACTTATGAGTTCGACCTTTATATTCCGCAGGGTTCAGAGAACCTGCCGCAAGCGATTGAGTTTGAGTGCCAGCAAATCCTCAATGGATGGGTTTACAACTTCAGCTGGCAGGCCCTGTATCCCGGCAACATTTGGCGCATCTTCGACTACGGCCTGAAACGCTGGGACGCAACCGGCATCGCCCTTACCCGCTTCACGCCTGGAACATGGCACCACATCCTCACGGAATACCACAATGACACCGTTGCTCACACCGTGCTGCATGACGCGATCACGGTGGACGGCGTGCGCATTCCGGTGAATATCACGCACAACGCATTTTTCTCCGGCTCCACCAACAACCAGTTCACCAACGCCGTGCAATTGGACAGCAACAGCACAGCCGCTCCTTACAGCGTGTACGTTGACCAGATGAGGATTACTTACCGGTAAGTTTTTTGCAGGTGAGGGATCTCTATCGCTCGCGGCTCTTCAGGTGTCCTGAGAAACCATCGCGGCCATAGCGATCTCTCGCTACGCTCGAAATTAATAAAGACCGCCATGGCCTTTGTGGTCCAGTTTTCCTACTCGTAACGCAGGGCCATCAGGGGGTCGACTTTGGCCGCGCGGCGCGCAGGCATGTAGCTGGCCAGCACTCCTACAGCCGCCAGCACCAGCGCCATGGCAAGAAAGGCCAGCGGCGAGTTGGTGTTCACCCCATAGAGGAACGTCACGATCAGCCGGGCCAGCAGGTACGCGGAAACCAGGCCTGCAACCAGCCCAGCGGCCATGATCAAGGCACTGTGTTTCAAGACCATCAGCAGCACGTCGCGCAGCCGCGCGCCCAGAGCCAGGCGGATACCGAATTCGCGAATTCGCTGCCCCACCGAATATCCCACTACACCATAAATTCCGACCGCGCAAAGCGCCATGGCGATCATGGCGAACACGGTCAGAAGACTGGCGCCAAAGCTGGAGGCCCACAGCGACTGCGAGATGACCTCGCCGATCGGCCAAACGTTGGTGATTGGCAAGTTGCGGTCCAGGGCCTGGATTTCCCCGCGCACCGTGCTCAACGCGGCCCGGGGATCGCCTTGCGTCCTGAAGAATATTGTCAGAGCGGCATTGGGGTTCTGCGCCAGCGCCGTATACATGTAGGGCCGGCTCTCTTCGCCCAGAGTGTTGTATTTGGAATCGCGCACAATGCCGATCACCTGAGTAAAGTCGTTGTCGCGGAAAAATTTGAAGCGCTTGCCGATCGGATCTTCATTCGGCCAGATCTGGCGGGCTGCGGTCTCATTCACAATGGCCACGCGAGGGCTGTCCTCACGCACTGAGCTGTCAAAGCCCTGCCCGCGAACCATGGGAATGCCCATGGTTTGCAGGTATTCAGGGGACATCACGGAAAATTGTGTGACATGCCCGCTCTGGCCGTTATTGGTGTCTTCACCGTCCTTGAAGAGGGTCCGTCCAAAGCCGCCATTGAATAAAGGAATCGTGTTCGAAAGCGCCGCACTGCGCACGCCGGGAGTTGTCTGGGCGGCCTCAAGCGCCCGGCGCTCGAACTCTCTTGCACGCGCCGCGTCATAGTTCAGCGCGCCCAGATCAAACGAGAGCATTGCCAGGTTGTTGGTGTCAAAACCGGGATCCATGGTCTGCGCATTGCGCAGGCTGATGAGGAAGAGACCGGCTCCCACCAGTACGATCAGGCAAACCGCCACTTGCAGCGATATAAGAATGTCACGCACGCCAAAGCGCCGCCCTTTGCGCAAATCGGTTCCGGCACGTTCTTTCAGTTCCGAGACCAGGTCCGGCCGCGACGATTGCAACGCCGGCGCCAGACCAAAAATCAGGCCGGTCCCGATAGCGATCAGAAAAGTAAACGCCATCACATGCCAGTCCAGGGAGAGGTCCATGCCGTCCGCGGGCAGTTGCGGCGGCCGGAAGCGCCACATGATGTCGCGGCCGATCAGCGCCAGCGCCAGCCCCAGCGCTCCTCCGGCGATCGCCAGGACCATGGCTTCCGTAAGCAACTGCGTCATCACCCGGCCGCGCGAAGCTCCAATCGCCACGCGAATCGACATCTCCCGTCTTCTTCCCGAAGAGCGGGCCAGCAGAAGGTTGGCAATATTGAAGCACGCGATGATCAGCACAATGCCGACCAGGCCCATCATCATGATGCCGGCGCGCTCGTATTGGCTGCGCTGATTCGGATTCACGCTCGATTCCAGCAGCGGCTGGAAGGTAAAGCTGCGGCCCTTGTTGGCCAGGGGAAACGCCGCCTCCAGGTCAGACGCAATCGCCTGAAGCTCGGCCCTGGCCTGTTCCGGCCGCACACCCGGCTTCAGCCGGGCCACCGCGCTGAACCCCAGGAAGCGCCGCTCATTGAATAATGACTTGGTAAAGCCGGTAAAAATCTGGTCATGCATCGACATGGGAACCCACATGTCCGGGCCGCCAATCACCGAGGTCCCCTGAAAGCCCTTCGGCGCCACGCCGATAATCGCGAATCCCTGGCCGTTGATTAACACGTTCTGACCAATCACATTCGGATTGGAAGCGAACGTGCGCTCCCAGAATCCATGATTCAGCACTACCACCGGCCCCGCTCCGGCCGTCCTGTCCTCTTCCGCGCGAAACGTGCGCCCCAGCTTCGCGCCCACACCCAGAACATCGAAGAAATTTCCCGAGGCGAGCTGGGCGAAATACTGGTTCGGCTGGCCGTTCACGGTCATGCTGACCGGCACAAAAATGAAGGAATAGACCGTCATCCCGCTGAATGACTGGGCGCGTCTCTGTATGTCTTCCGCGTTGGGAAATGAGTTGGGAAAGAAATTGTTGTTCAGGCCGAAGAACTTGCGCTGGTCCACGGTAAAGATTTCCACCAGCCCGGCCGGATCTTTCACCGGAATGGGATGAAAGAAGACTGCGTTGACCACTGTAAAGATCGCCGTGTTGGCCCCGATGCCCAGCGCCAGCGTGAGAATAGCAATGACGGCAAATGCGGGCGACTTGCGCAGGCTGCGCAGCGCATAACGGATGTCCTGGCCGATGTTGTTCACCTATTCTCCCTGACGAACGCTGGTCCACAATCTTCCTGATTTATTAAGAGACGCACTGGGGAGCGTGTTGGTTAGCCGTATAAGGCAATTCGGACTGGGCTGTCTTCCGAAAGCCAATTTGCTGATTGCACGCTAGAGGTAACTCAACCACCAATCGCGCTGGGTGGCTTTGACTTTTGCAAACCATCGGCAGAGCGGGTAGAGAAGTATCAAGATCAGTATCCATACCCCGTACACGACCCATAGGCTGTAACCAAAATCCGGCGGAAATAGCTGCCCGGGCCCGCCCATCGACGGCAGGGGATTGAAAACGAATTGAGCAGCCGAACTGCCGTAGCGGAGCCACGCCGCAAGCACTGCCAGAACATGGATCAGGTAGAAATGCAGGATGAAGTAGAACATCGGGACCCGCCCGAAGACGATCAATGGATTGGCAGGCTTGAACGTCCACCGGTCGAACCAGGCCAGTATCAACAATGCCGGTCCCAGCGTCATCAGCAGGAAGTCGAGCGATCCCGGATATTTCGTGCAATTGAGGAAAGAGAGCACGGTGAATACGCCGGACTTCTGGTGCGCCCATGGCACAGGGTCGCCGTAAACGTTCACTGCCCGAATTACGACAAAAGCAATCGTCAAAGCGAGCCCGAGCCTCAATATGGTCCGGCGGCGGGCCAACGGTTCCAGCAGAAATACCTGAGCAAAGCAAAAGCCCGCTGCCATGACGGCGATCCAGGGCACGAATGTATAGGTCACCAGCACCATCTTGCCCGCAACCGGAAAAACGCCAGGCTGATGCAGCAGGTTCCATATCCGGGCGCCGGCGCCGAACTGCGCTGCCCCGATCCCATCCAGGCAATTGTGCAAGATCATGACGGCCACGCTCAGCACCGCCAGCCAGCGAACGGGCAGATAAATGAGCGCGGCCATTGCGATCATACAAATACCGAAGATCCAGAGAATCAAAAGAAGAATGAGGAAGCGGAGAGAAAAGTTGAAGTTATAGGCCAACTGCATCACCGTCAGCTCCAGCACAATGAACCAGAGCCCGCGTGTCCACAGGAAGCGCGAGAGCCGGACCTTCGTGGTGCGCTGCCCGAAGAGAAACGCTCCCATGCCGGCGGCGAACATGAACACGGGCAAACAAAAATGCGTGATCCAGCGCGTGAAGAAGAGGACCGGCGTGGTTCGCGTGAGGTCGGTCGGAGAAAATGATATCGCCCCGGCGTGGAAGAAATCACGGACGTGGTCCAGAGCCATGATGATCATCACCGCTCCGCGAAGCGCGTCGATGGACCACAGGCGGGACCCAGGTTTCTCGTATGAATCCATGGGAGTGCTTTATTGTCCCGCATTCCTTCAGAAATGTCAGATCAATCGTGAATATTACAGCTCACATCTGCATGCCCAGACCAAGGCACGTACCGAATATGCCAGAAGTTGAGCAAATTCCCCGGGCAGGCGATTCTTGTAGGAAAATAGCTTCATGACCTCAGTGCGCATGGACAAGTGGCTTTGGGCCGCTCGGTTCTTCAAGACACGTGCTATAGCCCAGCGTGCCTGCGAACTCGGCAGGATTCAATCCAACGGGCAGCCCGCCAAGCCTGCGCGCGAAGTAAAGATCGGCGACATGCTGCGCGTGACCAACGACGGCGGCGACTTTCAGGTGCAGGTCCTGCTTTTGAGCGAGGTGCGCGGCCCTGCCTCGGTGGCGCAAACGCTCTATCGCGAAACAGAAGAGAGCCGTGAGGCGCGCCTGAAGGCCGCTGCCGAGCGCAAGGCCATGCGGCAGTTCGAGCCGGTGCCCACAGGCAGGCCATCAAAACGCGATCGCCGGAAAATCATCCAGTTCCGCGGCCGAGGCTGACCGCCCGTCGAATCACGGGCCACTCGAACGCTATCTTCAGTGCTTGCGATGCATTCGTGTTTTGCGATGTCTTCCGTGTTGTGATGTCTTTTGTTTGCGATATCAACGGGAATGATTTGATAATGAGCTGATCGCTCGAGCCCAGCCCATGAAGAAACGTCCGCGCCACAATCGCAGCCGCAGGGAAAATCCGGCCCGGCCGCATCAAAAAGAAAACGGGCGTTCAAATCGGCGAGACGATCTGGGCAGAGATCGAAACAAACACCAGCGAGAAGACCAGCGAGACGCCCGGCGCCAGCCTCGTCTCTCCCGCGAGGTTTCCGTGCTTTACGAAGACGATGCCGTAATCGTCCTCAACAAGCCGGCCGGGCTTCTGGCGGTTCCGATCAAGGGCTCTGCTGTTCCCTCCGCTTTGTCTCTCCTGATCGCCGAACTCAAGCAGAAGAGACAGCGAGCCTTGATCGTTCATCGCATCGACCGTTTTGCCTCCGGGATTCTGCTGTTTGCCAAGACCGATCGCGACCGCGATTCGCTCATTCAGCAGTTTCTCGCCCATACTCCCGTAAGGCAATATCTCGCGGTCGTGCGCGGCCGGCTCGAAGTGGAATCAGGAACTCTGGTCCATTATTTCCGGCGCCAGGGAATGTTTCAGCAGTTGCGGAGGGCCAGAGACCCGGAGGCGGCCCGCGCCGAACTTCGATATTCCGTGGAACGCGTTTTTCCGGATGCCTCGCTCGTCCGGGTTGAGTTGGTGACAGGGTTGCAAAACCAGATCCGGGCACAATTTTCCGCCCTGGGGCACCCGCTCATCGGCGACAGGAAATACCACAGGAAGGAAGCCTTGGAGCAGAGGATCGCCCGGGTTGCTCTGCACGCCGCACGTCTTCAATTCGTTCATCCGCGCACAGGCAAGATCGTCTCCCTCGACTGCGAGCCGCCCGCCGATTTTCAGTATCTTGTTCGAGAACTCTCGCACTCCAGCCGTTCGCGCCGGTGAGCCCGGGATGCGGTCATTTTTCCCGCTACTGCTCTTCCCATGACGATTTAGAATGCCTGCAATGTCTTCCATGACCCCTATCCACACCATGATGGATTACCCGCTCACGCTCACAGCGCTGCTGGAGCGCGCGGGAAAGTACTCCGCCGGAGTTGAGATCGTCTCCCGCTTGCCCAACCGTTCGCTGCACCGTTACACCTGGGGACAGCTCCACCAGCGCGCACTGGGGCTGGCCGAATGCCTGCATTCCATCGGCCTGAAGAAGGGTGAGCGCGTGGCGACGCTCATGTGGAACCATTACGCGCATCTGGAATGTTATTTCGGCATTCCCGCCGCGGGCGGCGTGCTCCATCCGCTGAACCTGCGCCTGCATCCCGATGAAATTGCCTGGATCGCCAACCACGCCCAGGATCGCTTCCTGATCGTCGATGACGTGCTCCTGCCGGTGCTGGAAAAGTTTTTGGCGAAGGTGAAGTTCGAGCGCATCTTCGTTGTTCGGCATCCCGGCCAGTCAGTGCAGCACGGTTACGCCGATTACGAAGACTGGCTGAAGCGCGCCGGCGGCAACTTCAAACTTCCCGCTCTCAGCGAAAACGACGGCGCCAGCATGTGTTACACCTCCGGCACCACGGGCAATCCCAAAGGCGTACTCTATTCCCATCGCTCGCAGGTGCTGCACAGCATGTCGCAGGCCATGGCGGATTCCTGCGCCTTCTCGCAGCATGACACAGTTCTGCTGGCCTCGCCCATGTTCCATGCCAACGGTTGGGGCTTCTCTTTCACCGCCGCGATGGTCGGCGCCAAATATGTTCTCCCCGGCCCGCATCTGGACCCCGAGAGCATTCTTGAGTTGATCGAACGCGAAGGCGTGACCATAACCTGCGCCGTGCCCACCGTCTGGCTGGGCGTGTTGCCGACGCTGGAAAAACGCGGCGCAAACTGGAAGCCGGCGCGCGACGTCCGCATCCTCTGCGGCGGCACCGCACCGCCGGAGAGTCTGATCCGCAACCTTGACCGCCACGGCTTCCACATCATCCATTCCTGGGGAATGACGGAGACTTCCCCGCAGGCCACGGCTTCGCGTCTGCCGCCCGCCGCGCTGCTGTTGCCGGAAGACCAGCAATACGCGGTCCGTTCCAAGCAAGGCTGGCCGCTTCCCTTTGTCGATGTCCGCATTCGCAATGAGCAGGGAGATGCGCCGTGCGACGGCAAGACCATGGGCGAACTTGAAGTCCGCGGGCCCTGGGTTGCCGGGAGCTACTACAGCGCACCGGAGACGCGCGACCGCTGGACGGCCGATGGCTGGTTCCGCACCGGCGACGTCGCCACCATTGATCCCGACGGCTGCATCAAGCTGGTGGACCGCAGCAAGGACCTGGTGAAGTCCGGTGGTGAATGGATCAGCTCCGTGGACCTGGAAAACACGCTGATGAGCCATCCCGCGGTGCGCGAGGCCGGCGTGGTTGCGGTGCAGCATCCCAAGTGGCAGGAGCGTCCGCTGGCGGTAGTGTCATTAAAAGATGGCGCGCAGGTCACCGCGGAAGAGCTACGAACGTTCCTGGCGGCAAAGTTCGCCAAGTGGCAGATGCCGGACGATTTCGTTTTCGTCAACGACCTGCCGCATACCTCGACCGGAAAACTGCTGAAAACCGAGTTGCGCAAGAAGTATGCGAGCTGGAAGTGGCAGGAGTAGCCAAAGAAAACCAGCCGCGAATCAACGCGAAACACGCGAATCGTACTTCGGTTTTTGATTCGTGTTCATTAGCGAAATTCGCGGCTGCCCCTTGTTGATCTGCGCCCATCAGCGGAAATCTGCGGCGATGTTCTTTGGCTGAGTGCTGAATGCTGAGGTCTTCCCACGACGTCTATCTTCTTGTTCCTACGCGCAGAATCCCTTCCAGGTCGTCCGGGTGGATGGCGTGCAGCATCGCGTCTTCGCGATCGATATGGCCCTGCACCATCAGGCCGGCCAGCGATTCTTCCAGGCTGAAAGAGCCGGCCTTCTTGGTCATGGTGATTTCCTGATGCAGATGATGGATGGCGTTTTTGCGGATGTGCTGGCGCGCACCATAGCCGATCAGCAGCATCTCCGCCGCGGGATAGCGGCCGCCACGCTTGCTGGGCAGCAGGATCTGCGTCAGCACGGCCGCCAGCGACATGGCCAGCTCCTGGCGAATGCTGTTCTGCCGTTCCGGCGGGAAAGAGTCGGCGATGCGCGAGATGGTGGAAGCTACGTCGGTAGTGTGCAGCGTGGAGAAGACCAGATGCCCGGTTTCAGCGGCGGTCACGGCGATGCGCATGGTCTCGGGGTCGCGCATCTCGCCCACCACCAGCACGTCGGGCGCCTGGCGCAGCGCGGCGCGCAGGGCCGTGGGAAAATCGGGAGCGTCATTCCCCACCTCGACCTGCTCAATCACGCTGCGTATGTTGGCGTGCTCGTATTCAATAGGATCTTCAATGGTCACGATGTGGCGGGCGTCGCGACGATTGATCTCATTCACCAGCGCCGCCACCGTGGTGGATTTGCCCGAGCCGGCCGGCCCGCCGATCAGGACCAGCCCGCGCGGCAGGCGAGCCAGTTGTTCGACCGTCGGCGGCAGATGCAGCTCATGCAGAAACGGCACCACCGTGGGCAAGGCGCGAATGGTGGCCGCGGCCCGGCCACGCTCCTGGTGCAGGTTGATGCGGAAGCGGCCCAGGTTGGTGTTGCGATACGAAGAATCGGCGATGCGCGTCTCCAGATATTGGCGCAACGCATGCGGCATCAGCACCGGCGTGATGGCATTTTCAATTTCTTCACTTTGCAGCGGCTTATCGCCGATGGGTAGAACCTGCCCGTCAACGCGAACACAGGCGGGCGCGTCGGTAACCAGCAGCAGATCGCTGCCGCGCCGCTCGACGAGTTGCACGAGCCATCGGTTCAGCTCGGTTAAGGAAAGGTCAGTCACTTGTGCTTCGGCATTGAGCTTAGCATGGAGGCCGCGCTCTTTGGATGAACGCTTGAAGGCGACAAATCTTGCAGGAGTACTGAAAAACAAATCTCACCGCGGAGGCGCGGAGACGCGGAGAAGATCGGTGATCGCGCGTGATCGGGAGATCGGAACAGCAAAACCTTACCACGGATAAACACGGATGACACGGATCCAGAAAAGGTCTTTGAGGTTATTCCTGGGGGCAGGTAGGTCTACGATTCCAGGCTCACCAGCAATACAGCCTATTTCCTCTCCGCGCCTCTGCGTCTCCGCGTCTCCGCGGTGAGATTGGGTTCGCGGCGATTCCGGCGATTACTTCGGTTCTTTCAGCTTGAGCTTGGATTTGTTTTCGTCGAGAAAGGCGCGAAGATTGTCGGTCTGGTCGAGCAGCCGGGTCCATTGCTCGTAATAGAGCGTGACGGGAAACCTTCCCAGGCCGTAGACGCTGACGCCGCCTTTTTCGCTCACGCGGAATTCCAGCGATCCGGTGCGTTTGGTGGAAACCTGCTTCTCCAGCTCCGCGAGGCGGGCTTTCATCTCTTCATAAGTGGGTTCTGCCATTGAGATCCTCTGGAGTGAATTTTACAACATAATAGAAAACCCGCCTTGCGGCGGGTCGGGTTATGAGTTTGGGTTTCACTCACCAGGTGGCTGAGAAAATTTCTCCCGGTCGCGCTCTTCGATGCCGCGCATGGTTCCGAGCAGATGGTAATTGGCGCCTGCCCGAAGCTTCTCAGACTGGCGGTTCAGGAGCTGCATCATGAGCGGGTCGAAAATGCCGACTCGCTCCAATGCGGCCATGTTGTGATGGACGCGGGCGAAAGACGCGTTGAGACGGTGGAGGAGATCGTAAACCTGCGGTTTGGGTACGCTGCTAAAATCAGTGTCAGCCATGGGTCGCCTTTCGTATGAAGGTGATTTGTGGTTAGGGCGCGTTCGGTGTTGATAGCACCGGGCGCTGCCCGTTTTTTATGTAATGCATTTTGGGGAGAGATGCAACGAAAAAGAAACGAAGCATTGAAGAAACGAATATTGTGAAGCGGGCGACGAAGATTGTGAAGCGGGCGCTTTAGATTGTGAAGAGGAAAACCTTACCACGGATGAACACGGATGAGCGCGGATCGGGCGGAGGGTTCAAAATACGAAGGAAGATCGGGTCAGGGTCATCGGAAAGCAAGAGGTTATCGCGGAGGCGCGGAGGATTTGGTAACGGAAGGATGTACTTTACGCAACCGGGCTCGCAGGCGATCACGAGAAAGGCGGAACCTTGGCAAATGGAATGCCGCAGCGTTCAAAATCAGTTCGCTTCACTATCCCAACCTTGTCTCGCGAAGGCCCAAGGCTGCGTGTCTCCGTCATTAGTTCCTCGTATTGACTCTTGGGCATCCGCAAAACAACATATGAGCCATCGCCCTGTTCAAACGCCCCGAGGACTGCAGAGATTCTCTCTAGCGCCTTGTGAGTTACGCCGATGCTGCCAGTATTCTTGTGGGCGCAATGGACTGAGAGCAATTCACCGTGCAGCAAACATTCATTGCTGAGCGCCTTCATGCTTTTTGCGCCAATCGCATCGATAATTCTCTTGCCACAGTCGAGACCGTATTGACTAGCTCTTGCTCCACTCCTTCTATCTTGAGGCATAGTCGTTGCAACTCCGCGCAATGAATCGGCTTTTCTGTTGTCCTGCTAAACTCGACCGCCGACTAGATTTCTGAAGAACCGTAGGATTTCCATATCCCCAGTTTGGTCATTGAACTGGGCGATTATCTGTCCGCGAAGGCCGCCATCTTTAACCCGGATGGAGCCAACTTCGTGCGAGTAGCTGAATGCCAATCGTCGCCCGTTAAACTCCGCGATTCCAAAGTTGCTGTACTTTGCTCCGGCAGATACCTGTAACGTTCCCTCGTCATGATACAGAAGGATATAGCCAACAATTTTCGGAACCGTGGCTCTTACGGATTTGCCGTGGTGATTGACATTGCGGCGCAAGAGGCGCCCCCAGCGAGCAACGTCTCCGGTGTCAAGTTTCTTCTGAGCTGTTGCCACAAGCCCTCCTCTTACGATGCATGAGGCTTCTGATCTGCGCTCATGCTACCATGAGGGCGCAAAATGGACGACAGTAACGAAACACGGATACGCGAGATTCTTGCTACTGTGAAACCGCTGGCGGTGGAGTATTACCAGCTAACCGGAAAGCCGTTAGGCGTCACTGGTGAGATTGCGGAGTATGTCGCTGCTGAGATTCTTGGTCTGACGCTCGTTCCTGCTCGTACCATTGGCTATGACGCACTACGCGGCACTCAGCGTATTCAGATCAAAGGCCGCGCCTACGGCAAGAATGCTAAACCAGGACAGCGCATGTCTCGCATCAAAACCGATGCTCCCTGCGACACAGTGCTGCTAGTGCTCTTAGACAATGCGACCTTAGATCCTCGAGAGATGTGGGAAGCTCCGTTTAGCTCTGTTGCTAAACGTCTGGCACATCCCGGATCGAAATCGCGGGAGCGTGGGGTGTTGGGCGTGTCCGAGTTCAAGGGGCTCCCCTTGGCCCGTCGCGTTTGGCCGGACGCGGAGTTTAAAATTTCACAGCAGGCATCTGGAGTTGCATAGAGTACCTTTTCCGTTTGGTAATTGGGTAATTGAAAGTCAACCCCTGGATGGCGCAGATGGTTCCCTCTTTCCATGGCTAATCCTTCTTATCGTCTTTTCGCGGCCGTAAACCCTGCCGAGGTGCTCGCGCGGCCACGTGGTGCCGCACCTACGGCGCTCGACCTCATTTTTCCGCCTACCCACACTTCCGGCTTCGCGTACGCTCGCCTCAGTGTGGGCTAAACTCTCAACGGGCCTCCGGCCCTGACCGTCTGGAATCGGAAAGCGTGTCATACACAAAAATGACTCGTGAGAACGCCCTGATGCGGCATGGTAGTGCGAGACATTGTCGGGGTCCTTCCACTCGCCCTTACTTCGTTCCTCGCTCGGGCTCGGTCAGGATGACAGGGTTATGCGATCTGGTCTTAAGGAAGGGGCATTTTCGAGAGAATCATTTTCGGCTAACGCGAGACGGCAGCGGAGCCGATCCCTCACCCCCCTTTTCCAGCTCAGACGTTGCAAGAAGCGGCGCGCAGTTGATGGAGTCCCGGCCAGCCTGACGCAAGCCTGGCTTCGGGGGTTCGGGATGGCACGTCGAGGGGGGATTGCCGAGCAAGCGGGAGAAGGACATCTGAAGGCTGCTGTAACGCAAAAGCACAAGCAGCTTGACATCACCACGCAAAGAAAATGTTTGACTTTCGTTTCAGTTTCGTCTACATTGAGAGTGATCGTGCCGGGAGCGGCGCCGGCAAAGAAGCAGCTAGCAACTGGCAATTAGCAGCTAGCCAAAGCTGCTGACCGGGGAGACCCGAAACGGCCTGCAATCTGAAGAGCGGCACTTGGTCATTGGTATTTTGGCCTTGTTTTCCAGCTGCCTTCACCCTCTAGGTCTAGAGTGTGTCCCTACCAAGACTTACAGGCAATGAGCCCGAAGTGTGCCTGGGACATTGCCAAAATTGCCATGATTGCCAACGAGTGCCAAGAGTGAAAAACCCAAAGCCCTTTTAGCCGTAGATTTGCGCAGATGAGCGCAGATCAAACAGAGAAAACCGCAACCCAATTCAGAATCAACAGCCACCTAGACAGCGGGTGGTTTTTTTATTGGAGCGAGGAAAATGATCAAGAAAACCAGGAAAGAATGGAGCAAAGAAGCCGTGCTTGCGGCGATACGGGAGTGCGCGGAGAAACTGGAGCGCCCTCCGAGCTTGATGGAATTGAGAACCCACACCGGCGTGGAAGAGCGTCACGTGCGGAAACATTTTCTCAGGTACCAGCGCGCCCTGGCGGAGTGCGGGATGATGCGCGAAGGGCCGGGATACAGAATTCCAGACGAAGCGTTGTTCAAGGACTGGGCGGAACTGGCGCGAAGGCTGGGGAAGGTGCCCAATATCAATGAGTACGACATGTACAGCAGGTACAGTCACCGGCCGCTGGTGAACCGTTTTGGCAACTGGCGGCAGGTGCCCATGGGGATGCTGGGGCTGGCAGAGGAAAACGGCTGGAAGGTGGAATGGAAGGATGTAGTGGACGTAGCACAGGCCCATCTGCGGCAGGCGGGGGAACCTGCGAGGACGTCCAAACGGTACTCCACGCCGAACGAAATGGGGATATTTCCGGACCGGCCGACCTACGGGCCGCCGGTGGTCCGGGTGCCTCTGGCGCATGGACCCGCGAACGAGGGGGGAGTGGTGTTTCTATTCGGCTTCCTGGCGATGAAGCTGGGATTTGTGGTGACGCGAATCCAGCCGGAGTTTCCCGACTGCGAGGCCATGTGTGAGGTGGCACCAGGGGTGTGGCAGCGGGTGCGGATTGAATTTGAATATGAGAGCCGTAATTTTGTGAAGCATCTGCACAACGCGGAGGAGTGCGATGTAATCGTGTGCTGGGAACACAACTGGCCGGAGTGTCCCCTGCAGGTGGTGGAGTTGAGGAAAGTACTCAGCGATCTGCAGCCAGCATTCAGCCAGAGCTTTTCGCCGCAGATTGGCGCGGATGAACGCAGATAGAGGAAAGATCAAAAACCTACCACGGATCAACGCGAATGAGAGCGGATCGGGCAGGAGTTTTCACCACGGAGACACGGAGGCGCGGAGAAGAAGATTGCCAAAACCGCCAAAATCGCCGAAATTGAACGATCGGGCCATGCGATTTTCAATTTGAAACTTAAAATTTTAAATTTGAAATCTGGCGAGGTTGAGTGGCAAGTCCCAGCCCAACCATTTAATATGTCCTGCGTCTAAAAAGTTCCCTGGTTACTAGACAGAAGCTGCTGAATCAGAGCTGTTCAAGAGGGGTGGTGCCATGAAGAAGACAATCAGCGTCACGGTGAATGGCGTGACTCACCAGAATGAGATTGAGCCGCGCCTGCTGCTGGTGCAGTACATACGCGACGTGCTGAACCTGACGGGGACGCACGTGGGCTGCGAGACCTCGCTGTGCGGGGCGTGCACCGTGATGGTGGACGGGCAGGCGGTGAAGTCCTGCACCATGCTGGCGGCGCAGGCCGACGGCTCCACGGTGACCACGATTGAAGGGCTGGCGCAGGGCGGCGAGCTGCATCCGGTGCAGAGCGGCTTCTGGGAGCACCACGGACTGCAATGCGGCTACTGCACGCCGGGCATGATCATGGCGGCGGCGCAGATCCTGCAACGCAACCCCGATCCCACGGACGAAGAGATACGCCACGGCCTGGAGGGGAACCTGTGCCGCTGCACCGGGTACCAGAACATTGTCCAGGCAGTGCAGTGCGCAGCGAAGAAGATGAAGTCGAAGAGCGTGGCGCGATAAGAAAAAGCTTACCGCGGATTGACGCGGATGAGAACCAATCTCCACCACGGAGGCACGGAGAGCGGCGGAGAAAATACTTCGGCGATCTTTGGCAATTTTGGCACTTTTGGCAATCGAATGAATTCCAGTGATCTGAAAATCGGGAATTGAGAATCTGCAATCGGAAATTGGCGCGGTCATGTAACGGAGGGCATCATGGCGGAAAAGACAGTTGGCAAACCAATCAAGCGGACGGAAGATCCCCGGCTGATCCAGGGGCTGGCCCACTATGTTGACGACATTCGCCTGCCGGACACGCTGCACGCGGCGTTCCTGCGCTCCATCTATGCCCACGCGCGCATCAAGAGCATTGACACCACGGCGGCGCTCAAGCTGCCGGGCGTGGTGGCCGTCTATACGGGAAAAGACGTGCAGAAGATTGGCGTGGTGCCGTGCGGCGCGGCGATTCCGGACATGAGGGTGCCGGAACATCGCGTGCTGCCGCTGAACAAAGTTTATTTCGTGGGGCATCCGGTGGCGGTGGTGGTGGCGGAAACCAAGGCCGCCGCGCGCGACGCGCTGGACCTGATCCAGGTGGATTACCAGGAGCTGCCGGTGGTGCTGGACGAAGAAAAAGCCGCCGACCCGAAGAGCCCAGTGATCCATGAGGCGTTTGGAACGAACATCGCCTACAAGCTGACGGCGGGCGAAGGCGATATTGAGGCGGCGCTGAAGGGGTCGGACAAGATCATCAAGCAGAAGATCCTGAACAAACGCCTGGCGCCGATTGCCATGGAGCCGCGCGGCGTCCTGGCGCGCTACTATCCGGGCGAACAGGAGCTGACCATTTGGACGTCGACGCAGATTCCCCACCTCTGCCGCACGCAGGTGGCGATCATGCTGGGCATGCCGGAAAACAAGCTGCGCGTGATTACACCGGAAGTCGGCGGCGGATTCGGATCAAAGCTCAATGTCTATGCCGAAGAAGCGATCCTGGGCTGGATCTCGATGCAGACCGGACGCCCCGTGAAGTGGATTGAAGGCCGCCGGGAGAATATGCAGGCCACGATCCACGGGCGCGGGCAGACGGGCTACGTGGAAATTGGCTGCAAGAAAGACGGCACCATTACCGGGCTGCGCTACAACGTGTTTGCCGATATGGGGTCGTATTACCAGCTGTTGACGCCGGCCATCCCCACGCTGACCGGGCTGATGCTTTCCGGCTGTTACAAAATTCCTGCAATCCAGATGAACGTGGTGGCGACGTTCACGAATAAGATGTCGACGGACGCTTACCGCGGCGCGGGACGGCCCGAGGCGACGTATGTGATCGAGCGCGCGGCGGACCTGGTGGCGGCGGAACTCGGCATGGATCCGGTGGACGTTCGCAGAAAAAATTTCCCGCAACCGAACGAATTTCCTTTCAAGACCGCGACCGGACTTTTCTACGACAGCGGCAATTACCAGGGCGCGCTGGACAAGGCCTTGAAGATTGCCGACTACACCAAGCTTCGCGAAGAGCAGAAGAAGGCGCGCAAGGAAGGCCGGATCATGGGCATCGGAATCTCTACGTATGTGGAGATTTGCGCGCTGGGGCCGTCGTCGGCCATGCCGGCCGGCGGCTGGGAAAGCGCGACGGTGAGAATCGAGCCGACCGGTAAGGTCACGATTCTTACTGGGGCTTCTCCCCATGGCCAGGGTGAAGAGACGTCTTTTGCGCAAATCGCGGCCGATGAACTCGGCGTGAGCGTGAATGATTCCACGGTGATCCATGGTGATACCGCGGTGGTGCAGTACGGGATTGGGACCTTTGGCAGCCGCGGGTTGGCAGTGGGCGGCGTCGCCGTATATATGGCGCTGCAGAAGCTGAAAGCCAAGGCCGCGAAGCTGGCAGCGCATCTGCTGGCGGTAGATCCATCCACGGTTTCATTTGCTGACGGCAAGTTTACTTCGTCGGCAGCGGCGGGCAAGCAGGTCACCATCCAGGAAGTAGCGCTGTCGGCGCACCTGGCCAAGAGCCTTCCTGAAGACATGGAGCCCGGTCTCTCCGCCACGTCCTTCTACGAGCCGAAGAACTTTACCTTCCCGTTCGGAACGCACATTGCCGTGGTGGAGATCGACCGCGAAACCGGCGAGATCCACTTCCAGCGCTACATCGCTGTCGATGATTGCGGCAAGCAGATCAATCCCATGCTTGTTCATGGTCAAGTCCATGGGGGCATTTGTCAGAGTTTTGGCCAGGCCCTCTATGAAGAAGTGGTATATGACGAAAACGGCCAGCTCACTACCGGGACGTTGATGGATTACGCTTTGCCCCGCGCATCCATGCTTCCTCACTTCGAGTTGGACAGCACAGAGACGCCGTCGCCGGTGAATCCGCTTGGGGCCAAGGGCGTGGGCGAAGCGGGGACAATCGGTGCGACCCCGGCCATTGTCGCGTCGATCGTTGACGCTCTGTCACCGTTCGGCGTACGACACATCGACATGCCGGTGAAGCCGGAAGTCGTCTGGCAGATCATCAAAAAGAATTCAGCAGGCGCCGCGTAAGCCCGAGGAGACTCTCATGATCCCAGCAAGTTTTGATTACATCGCCGCAAAGACCCTGGACGAAGCAATCTCGCTCCTGGCAAAGCACAAAGATGACGCCAAGATCCTGGCCGGCGGACACAGCCTGCTTCCCGCAATGAAGCTGCGCCTGATGCAGCCCAAAGTGCTCGTTGACCTGGGGCGTATTAAAGACCTCTCTTATATAAAGGAAGAGGGCGGTCAGATTCGCATCGGCGCCATGACCACCCATTTTCAGGTGGAGACCTCTGACCTGCTGCGCCGCGCGTGCCCCCTGTTGCCCGAGACCGCGAGCCACCTGGGCGACATGCAGGTGCGCAACAAAGGCACCATCGGCGGAAGCCTGGCTCACTCTGATCCCGCGGCGGACTGGCCGGCGGCGATTCTCGCTCTCGATGCCGAAATCGTGGCCGCCAGCGCCAAAGGGGACCGCGTCATCAAAGCGACAAACTTTTTCGTAGAAATGCTGACCACCGCGCTGCAACCAGGAGAAGTCCTGCGCGAAATCCGCATCCCGGCCGGCAAAGGCAAAGTCGGACAGGCTTATGTGAAAGTCCGGCACCCTGCTTCAGGATTTGCCGTGGTAGGCGTGGCGGTAACTTTGTCGGTTGACGGCGGCAAGTGCCAGTCGGTGGGAGTTGGCATCACTGGAGTCTCGCCTACGGCGTATCGCGCGGCAAACGTCGAAAAGGCGCTTAAGGGCAATGCGCTCGACGCCAAGTCTCTCGGCGCAGCCTCCGCGCACGCCGCCGATGGCGTGGATGTGAATTCTGATCTGTACGCATCGGCTGAATATCGCAAACAACTCGCGGCGGTGTACACGCGCCGAGCTCTGGAAACGGCGGCCGCGCGGGCAAAGTAAACAGGATTCACCACAAAGGACACGAAGGAACACGAAGAATTGTTGAACGGATCAGGAACTTCCTTTGTGGACCTTTGTGTCCTTTGTGGTAAAAGACTTTTCAGCATGAAGATTGAAGGCACCCAGAAAATCAATGCTCCGCGCGAGCGCATCTTTGCCGCGCTGACCGATCCTGCCGTCCTGCAGAAGTGCATTCCCGGATGCGAGCAGATGGAGAAGACCGGCGAGAACCAATACAAGGCCAAGCTCACGGCTGGAGTCGGCCCGGTGAAAGGCGTCTTCGCCGCCACCGTGTCGCTCCAGGATATTGTTCCGCCTGAACATTACAAGCTGGTGGTTGAGGGCAAAGGCCAGCCGGGATTCGCCAAAGGCTCAGGCGAGTTGAATCTGAAAGACGAAAACGGCGCGACTCTCATCGAATACACCGGTGAAGTCAACTTCGGCGGACTGATCGCAAGCGTGGGGCAGCGCATGATTCAGGCCACCGCCAACATGCTTGCCGGAAGGTTTTTCAAGGCCCTGGAAGCAGAGACAACCGCGCAAAATCCCGCGTCTTCCACCGGAACTTAGCCGGCTGGACTCGTTGCTTCCATTTCGTCCAGACACGATCGTCTGCGTACCTCAGGCACGCTCTGCCGCACCAGCAGTTCTCCATCGCGAAAAACCGGCTTTAACCTGTCCTCCGGATCGTCAGCGCCTCGGCGCAGGCGCACCGTGCTCCATCTTCCATTGTTCAGGTGCAGCGCCAGCCGTCCGCGCTTGGAAGTTTTATCGCGGCCTTCCACCGGATCTTTGAATACGTCGCGGTCTTCTCCATTAACCGTGACATTCGACGACTTGAAAGCAAACTGCTGCGTATCGCGGTTGAGTTGTTGCAGCAAGGCCCCGCCCATGCCGAAGGTGATGTTGTCGGCCGACCAGCCTGCGCGATTCATCGCCGTGAGCGTGTCCTGGATGGTCCAGTAGTTGACACCGTCACCCTGGATCACGCGCACTTTGGGGTTCAGCACGCGATAGCCTTTGGCGTTGATTTCATGCCCGAACTTCGCGCCCAGAATGTCGAGCACCTTCAGCACCACCTCGCGCGGCTTGCCTGAATCGGGCCGCACCACCAGTGTTCCCGGCCGATGCACCACTTTTTCCCGCAGCATCTCGCCCCAGAGTTTTTCGCAGGCATCGTAAACGTTGTAGGAGTCGCTCACCACGGCCACCAGGCCTTCGGGAAACTGGGTGAGCATGTTCTCGTAGGCGCGCACCTCATTCTCCCGGCCCCAGGCGGTGATCGTCGAATGCTCCGCGGCGGGAATGCTGAAACCTTCCATCTCCGTAGACTGGTAAAACTGCTGCAGTACACGAATGCCGGCCACGGTGTCTGTGCCTTTGAAGTTCATCAGGTGTGCGGCCGCGCCAATGCCTGCCGTTTCCTCGCTGGAGACGCCGCGATAACCGAAGTCGTGCAGCTTGAAATCGATCAGCCCGGGATCGCCCGAGCGCTTCAGTGCCGCCAGAATGACCCCGCGGATGGCATGGGAAAGCGTCGCCACCGTGATCGGATACCAGACCTTGAGCAGCAGGGTTTCCAGATAGTTCGTCAGCCAGAAGCATTCCGGATCGGTGTTCTCAATCGTCATCAGGACGTTTTGCACGTCCACCGCATTTCCTTCCGGTACCGCTTGAATGACCACCGGCAACTTGCCGCCAAGATCGCGGACAATGTGCATCCAGCCTTCAAAGTTGAACAGGCCCGGTCCAATGTGGCGGTCCACGAACCGCCGCGCTTCGTTTACGTCTTCTTCATTGACCACGGGACCTTGAAGATACTTGATGAGATAATACTGCAGCCCGAAGAACAGCGTCTGCGGAAACATGCCGCCACGCGACTCCAGGTAGCTGTAAACGTACTGCGTCCCCGGCGGGTACTGCTTCCAGTGCGTGAACTTGTAGCTATCGGTTTGGAGAACCAGGTTACGCGGCTCTGTCTTGAGCATGCGATTGCATCGTCTCATGCAAAGCGAGTCTGAGGCAATGGCGGCAGCGAACCCGAGGCAGTTTCCAAGCACCCGCAAACTGCCCATAATCATAGCCCCGATTGGCGCAAAATCTCGCTCCCTGCATGGTGGGCGGCATACTGCCACAAATATTTCCCGCACACATTTGCGGGATCAATTGCCTATTCCACAACAATGCAAGCCCCTGGCTGTTGTCTGTTATTCAATTGGAACTGGCGTCTCGCAGGTGAACGCTCTCCCAACTCCGAATTTTGTGGCGTGCTTCATCGAAAATTCGTTCGTAGTTCCGCAACCGGACCTTCCGGGACGTTTCCGGGTCGAGCAACTTCCACAAAGGCTCGTATTGATAGAAGACCTTCGCATACATGGATTGATCCGTAGGCGCGGCCGCATCCGTGCCAAACAAAAAACGGTCGGGGTAGCGTTGCATCAGGTCGGCCGTGATCCTTGTCGCTTCCGGACTGGCCACGACATACTTGGCGGCTTCGTCCCAGGAGATGTCGAAGTAAACGTGATGGAAGCCGGGGTCGCGCAGTATCTCTTCGATGTTCGCAACGTGGTTCTTGCTCGGGCGGACCGTACGACCCAAGCCCATATGGGCCCAAATGATGGTCGCGTAGGGATGCCGCCTGAAGAGGGCCTTCATCTGATTAAGGTAGGCAGGTTCGGTCCCCTCCTTTGCAAAGGGAATGTCGATATCGTTGTGGATCAACACAACCAGGCCGGCTTCCGCGGCGAAATCGAGTATGCGATCGAGGGCCGGGTTCTGCAGGCTTGCGACTTCGCCCGGTATCTTCGCTGACACAAACTCTTTGTGAATCGTGAATTCGCCGATGCCGGTGAACACGCCCGGGAACGTCTCGAGCACTCTGCGAATGTGGTCCGCGGCATACATGTCCGCGGGGTTGAAGCCGGTGATCATGGGATCAAGACGGGCCTGCTGTTCCTTCGTCAAGGATTTGTATGCCATCGCAATCCACGCGTCCGTGAACGAGTAGTAGTACAACGGAGCATCTGTGTGCAGGTAATACTTGGGCGCTCGGTCCCCGTCAACGCGATACGACCACTCTTGCTGCAGGGGAATGCCGAACAACGCCACCCGCCCGGCTTTGCCTCCCATCATGTTCAGGAAATCGCGAATATTAGGACCCTCCTGAACGTTGTTGGTCAAGTGGAAATGTGAATCGTTGAATTCATAACCGTTGGTTTGCGTGCGCGCCGGCGTAACGCTGATGAGCAAAAGCGCAGCGATCAGCCCAACAAACAGCAACCGCCGCGCGCATTGCAAGGGAAACTTTCTCATATGGGTCGCTTTCCTTTTACTTCTCGCCGTCGTCTTCTTCTGGCTTCTCTCCTTGGCCTTCTTTGTCGACTTGCAGAGACGCTACTGCTATGCCGGAGCGTCCGTCCGCCAGCTCGTACCCGAAGGCCAACCGGAGATGGTCGTTGAACGCGAACCGGCCGACACTGACCGCGGTCACTGTGGAACCGAACAGCGGATCTCCGCTCTGGAGCACGGCAACCGGCGAAGCCCCGCCGGTCAGTTCCACGAAAATGCCCTGGACGCCATTCGGCTCGAACACTGAGAACGCGACTGCGCCGCGGTTATTAATCGAAGGGTGCTCGAAATCGATGAAGAGTCCATTCCCTGGATCGGTTCGGGCCGTTATGCCCTTGCCATTTCCGGACAAGATCTCCACGCCAAGAGCGCCCCCGGCGAAATCCGCGGCCACTCCTGACTCATTAATTACCGGATCGCCGAATTGAAAGAAGTCGGGATTGTTGATTGAGTCAACCACGTCAATCACGCTGTCGGGCCCGGCCGGCAGACCATCGCTCTGCCCATCCCGGTTTGGTGTAATGATAAAGATGCCTTCGTTTCTGTCCTTCAGGATTCCTCGGAAAACGATTTTGCCCGAGGCGTTGATAGCCACGTTTCCAAATGCTCCGAAGTTTGAATTCAAGGTATCGAGTACGGGCGTGAGCGCTCCGCCGTCTCCGGTGAAAATGATCGATGACCTGAAACCACTCCTTGGAGCAAAAAAGGCAACTGTTCCGGCTGCGTTGATGGAAGGCGAGCCAAAACCCAGGCCGGACAGCCCCTGGACTGTCGAATCAACAATGGTCTTTGTAGCAAATCCGTCGCTGGTAAAGATGCCGGTGGCGCGTCCTCCTGTATTCAAGCTGGCATGGAAGGCGATGATACCGGCGGCATTGATCACCACATCGTCCGCGAAGAAAGTGAAGTTAGTGCCGTTGGTCGAAGCGATTGTTCTTAAGTCGCTGCGGTCCCATTTGAAGACTTGCTGGCCAGTACCGCTTTGTGTGGCAACGAACGCGACCGCGCCGCGATTGTTGATCGCCGGAAACTGCGAGAATCCGGAAAGCCCTTGGGTGCTATCGGCTACGTTCACAAATTTGACATGAATGTTTTGCGGAGTCTCCGCGAAAGCTCGGCCCACAGATAAAACAAGCAAAAACGCTGCCGCCAAACTTCCGAATTTGCCCGCGGATGGACGGGCGTCCTGTACTGGTTTTCTTGCAGTTTGCGCGAGCGCGCATATGCGATCTCGCGGTCCCGCCAGTATGTTCAGCATCACTTTCTCCTTTTTGTTTCTTTCAGCTTTGGTGGACTATCGCCGGAGCAAAAAAAGCTCGAATCTGGTCATTTTGTTTTTAGGACTCTTGTTCGTCCGTCGGAAAAAATAGTAGTCGGCGCTGTATGGCACGAGCGTCTGCTTACCCACATCGGTGGCAACGGAGCAGCCAGTGGCCGGGGCGGCCCCTCCTTGGGTGTTTAGGCGTTGGATAAAGGTCGTCCTGGCCATGATTGTTCCGCCGGCGAGCCCATTCTCTGACCCGATTGACTGCAACAAGAGGCAGCCAATCGCGCCAGGATTTGGACAACTCGCATCGGAGCCGGCTGGAATCGCGTTCAGCGGTTGGGCCCACACCTTGCTGCTATCCGAGGAACTCTGCCATGTCGCACTGCCGAAGGGCAGCGGCTTCGGAGCAAATTCGTTGGGATTTGTATCGGGGCTGAGATAGTGGTTGACGATCTGAGCTTCGTGCCCCCTGTCGCCCGCAAATAGCGTGGCTTCGGGGCGACTGCCGTTGACCGTCCAGGAAGCGCCTGTGCTTGCAGGCAGGCAAACATAGCCTTGCGTACCCACCGCATGCCCCACCAGGAAGGCAGAGTTCCCCGGCGGGGGTGTGATGATGGCAGGAGTAGTTGGCGGCGCAAGCTTCTGCGCCGATGCCCAGGTGGCCATGCCGAATACCCACGTGAGCAGCGCGAGCACGGCCGCCAATACGACCCAGGTTGGGCTAGTCTTTCCTGGATGCTGATCAAGGTTGTAGCTCATTGATTTGTTCTCCAGTTCGTTGCGAGGTGAGAGCGTTGTTTCCTCCCACCTCGCTGATGGATCGTGCTGCAATGAGGTCAGGTATCCTGCTACTTGCGGTCTTCTTCCTGCAGCTTCGGGATGCCGGCAGCAAACCAAACTCCGCCCACGTTCCGGACGAGCAATACCGGAGTGTCGCAGGGAGTCGGCGGGGCGGGAGACAGGAAATCGTCGATCCTGAAGTCACCGTCTGCCTCAAGAGCCACACCGGTCAGAGTTGAGTTGTGGGCGGTCGCAGTAGCGGCCGGCCCGCAGAAAAGCGTGGCGTGGACGCTCTGCCCCGCGTTGGTTCCGATGCCATTGCCCGATGCCAGAAGCAAGCCGCGTCCCACGACCTTGATATGCCCATCGAGGCCTACTTCGGCCTCGAGGTCGGCGATCCTCCAGGGCGCGCCAGGAGAAACGCCCCGCACGAGGTTGAGGTTGACTGTCCCATTCGCGGCGACACCGGTAACAGGTATGACTCCGATACCGCCCTTGAATTTCAGTTTAGGGGCGTCGGTATTGTCTTGAGCGGAGGCGATGCCGGAGATTGCCAGCGCTGCGAACGCTACCAGCAATCCACGAACGATGCTCAGAGCGGTTATGCCTCCAAGGAATTTCTTGCTGCAATTGTTGTTCACTTCTTTCTCCTTATTTTTTGAACTTATGAGGGCCTTCGATTCTTCCGGTGTCAGCGCAGACTCTTGCGGGTATCCCACCTTCCGTCAGAATCTGACGGAAACGCTGCCAGACTGCCGGCCCACATTCAACCTAGGCCATACCGCTCAAAACCGTCCTTAGCGGCCAATTAAGAATTTCTAGGTAAATTCCAAAGAAGTTACAAAGATTGTCATGCCCTTGGAAACAAAGGCTTTGTAGGAGTTCGGGGAAGTTTCCGCTGCGCCCTTCCGGGAAGATATTCTCCTGTGCGGAGCAAGATCATTTCGCTGTCGCCAAAATCATGTGAGATCGTGTCGCCCAGATCAGAGAAATGGCCGTCTGCTGACGAAGGAAAACTCATGAGCAGAGGAAGTGCTGGACAGTTTTGTGGAAGAGTCCAACCCGATGGTCAATATCCCGCACTGCATCTTTCGAACTGCGCGGGATGCTTGGGTGAAACCTCAGGCGGGCGGCAATATATCGAGTCGGTATTCAAGCGGGGATACCGTTGTAGCGTCGGTCACGGAACACCAAGGCGCGGCATCGAGCGGTACTACTGTCCCAGGCGATGACAGCTTTCCATGTCACCGACTCTCAAGCGTGTTTGAGCGCTGCACAGAACTAAAAGTCTTTGTGATAGCGTCCTTCCATTCCAAATCCGCCATTCTGGTCGCGCGTGCCGCCGATCGACCATTTCGGATTGAACTTGTATTCAACCTGAATGGCCTGGTGCTGTGTGGAAGTAATGTCCGTGGCAAATGTGACCAGCAGGTTGCTCGTCACACGCTGTTGGATGGCGACCCGCGCACCCGGACTTTGCCCGCTGTTGGTATCTATTCCGGGATCGATCTGCAATTGCGACACTCCCGCCAGTTTGCCGATCTTGCCGCTCACCTGGCTGCTGACAGCGGAAGCCAGCGCGGCCTGCGCTCCCAGCGTGCCTGTGGGAGTGGGGTTCGCGTTCGCTGACTCTACCGTTTTGCCCCGTGCGAGAAGATTGATGACGTCCACCGGCGGTAACGCTGGATCAGACGTGTAGGTCGTTTGCAGATGGTTGATCGGTCCGGTCAAGCCAAGCGTGATGTTGTATTCGCTGATTTTGGTTTGCACTTGCACGTTCAATACCGGCTCCGTGCGCACCGGATTGCCAAAACCAATCGTCCCCTGCCGGACTTCGTAGCGATTGCCCGCCAGGAAGAATTCGCCGCCCGTAAGATTGGCCCGGCCCAGCAGTACCGGTGTGGCGGCCGTACCTACTACACGCAGGCTCGCGTTTCCGCGCAGGCTCACCTGGCTGCTCGCCAGGTTCATCTGGCTGGTGGATTGGACGGCGATATCGAGTTTCATCCCTTGTGTGAATGAGTCGGGCGCTCCGCTGTCGGCCGATTCTCCGCTGAACTGTTCCACAAACGTGCTGAGATCGAAGTCAGGCGTGAATGAGACTTGCTCGATTTTGACCTGTCCGCTGAGCAGCGATGCCTGAGTACTGCCTGTAAGCGCAAGATTGGAAGCCAGAATGGCGCGCACTCCTTCCGGATAACGAACGCGAATGTTGTTTGCCGCCAGCCCTAGCTGAAACTGCACTGCGGGGCGATAAGCCACGGCGCCGGTGGCGTTGATTGTGCCTCCTCCGACCTGGCCCTGAAAGCTCAAAATTTCCAGCCGTGTTTGCGTAACGTTCAGCACGCCATTTGCGTTGTCCAGCCCCACCGGCGAGTCCACAGTATGAAAATTGGCCTTCACAATTTTGATTTGACCATTCAGGTTGGACTCCGGACCGTAACGCCGGGAATCAACGTCGAATTCAATCTGGCCTCCGCTTTTGAGACCGGGCAGGAACAGTTCGGCAATGTGCAGATCGATGTTGCCCTTCACCAGGAATGACGCGGCCTTGGAAGTGGTAACAGGCACCGTCGCCTGGGCATCGATCGTAGTCCCTGTCCCGCGTATCGACATGGGTTGCAGCGTCGCTGTGCCGCTCTGGTAATCCACGCGGATCGGCTTGGCCGCCGCAAGCTGCAATTGCTTGTAATGGAGCTCCAGGCTCGGCGCTTCAACATGGGCCTCCAGGCGGTCCTTCTCCGCCAGTGGGCCGCGGACTGTTGCATGCAACTCGGTCTGTCCGGAAAAATCGGCGGCTTGCGCGGGAGCATAGATCGCCAGCAGCGGTTGGAAGTCAATTCGCCCGGTATCCAGGTGCACGTCTGCCATGTACGGCGCCTCGACTCCCACCGTGCCGCGCGCTTTTACAAAGGTCTTGGCCACGTCGGAATCCAGCGCAATACTGGCGACGTGGTTCTCCACCGTGGTCTCGAACTTGATGTTTTGAATGGCCTGCTGCTTCACCTGGAGCTGCGGGACCTCTACCGTGGCTCGAAGCCGCGGGTCTTTCACGGTGCCCATTCCGCTCAGGTTCAGATTCAAGCCGCCCGCAATCTGCATATTGCGTGCTTTTACGGTTTGCAATTTTTCCAGCCGGAAATTCTGTGCCTGCATCTGCGCGCGGTAGGTCTGGTCCCGGGGAGAATATGCAAGCTCCGCCCGGGCCGTGCCCGCGGGCATCTGCAATGTTAGGTTGGCGTTCACGGCGCTGCCGTCGCCCCGGAATTCTGCGTGAATATTTTGAATGGGCTCGTTTGCGACCTTCGCCTTGACCACGGTGAAGCTTCCCTGCCCGGCCGGATTGAGCTGTGATCCATGCACAGAAACGTCCAAAGCCAACGTGCCATCTACAGGATAGGTTTTGTTCGCCAGCCGCTCCAGGTCGGCGATGGCAATCTGGGTGGCGGTTAAGTTCACCGCAATCGGGTTTGACGGCGTATAAGTCCAGTTTCTTAGGCTGGCTTGCGCGCTGAAATTGATGTGTCCCTGGGGAATGGCTTCCAGATGGCCATTGCTCACGACCACCTGCGATGGATTGGCTCTGAATCCTGCGCGCAACACCTTCCATGAGCTTCCCTTCACCCGCACATTGCTGGCCTGCATCTCACCGCTGATCTGCGGCCTGCTTAGAGAACCACTGATCGTCGCATTCAAATTGGCCCTGCCATAAAGCCCCAGCTGTTGCGGCGATTGGTCAGGAGCGGGCTTTTGCAGCGCCGTCGCCAGAAGCTCAAGTTCGTGCAGGTCATTGGCATGCAGTGCAACCTGAAGTTGAGAATAATCGCTTATCTTGCCCTTTAAGTTGATGGTGGTCTGCGGCGTGCGAATGTAACTGTCGTTGAGCGCGATCTGCTTCCCGGCGGCGGCGTAGTCCGCGTGGATCACGCTGTTCAGCGGCGTCGCAGGCCCCTGGCCCACGCTGGCTTGAATGATTGCATCACTATGGATCGCCAGATTGTCGAGCGTTTTACTCCAGTGCGCGTCTGCGTCCGCGCTGATCTTGCCGTTGAAGTGCGCCTGCCGCAGCGACGCATTGTGCGTGGCTGTCTGCGCCTGGTCGAGCGAGATGTCTTTTAATGAAACCTGCAGCTGGGCGGCTGACGCGCCGGTCACGTCGCGGATCGTGAGTTTGCCGCTCAAAGTTCCGCCCATGATGCGGGCATGAAAATCGCTGACCTCGGCATTCCCCCGCGACAGCGTGTAATGCGCGTATACATTGCGAACTTCGGCTTGCAAGGCCGTCGCCTTCACTTCCAGCCCATCGCTGGTGATGTTACCGGCCACAGAAACTTGCTCCAGCATCGGCCGGTTCGGCTCCGCCCGATAGTTGAGCTGCCCCGCCAGCCGGACTGTTCCGGCCGGGAGCGCGGCATTCTTCAGGATGCGCTCGAAATCGCTGCTGACCAGCACGGCTTCGTAACTGCCTTCAGCCAGCAGATTCGCCGAACCATAATTGCTGACCGCCGCGCTCAGCGTCACGCGAGACTTGCCTGCGGCAAGTTCCAGCTTGTCCAGTGTGAGTTTTTGCGCCGTAAGGCCGAATTTCGCTTGCAAGCTGTGCACGACCGGCGCGTATTCTCCATACACGATCTTTCCGTTGTCGTAGCGTAGCGCGCCCGAATACTTGTTCTGCGCCGGATCGTAATTTGCCTTGACGGTGAGGTCATGCACCTCCGCATCCAGCGGCGTCTTGCGGTCGTTGTAATAGATTTCGCCGCGGTCGAGCCGCAGCTCGCGGATCGCCAGGTCAAAAGCATTCATCGTGCTGCCGCTGGCGCTCTTCTTCGGCGGCACAGGCAGGTTACTTTCGCCTGCTCTGCTGACCGACAGGCGCACAACCGGATGATCGATGATGATGTCCCTGACGTGCCATTTGCGGTTCAGCAACGAATCGATGGTCAGCCCGGCCTGCATGTGATCGGCCTGGAGCAGCGGCCGGTTAAGACCTGGCTCTCTGCCGCGCACAACCACGTTGTAGAGGTCCACGGTCAGATGGGAGAGCCGAAGGCTGAAATCGCGCACCTCAATCCGTGCTCCGGTCGATTCCCGAAGGCTGTTTTCCATCTTTGCCAGAATGCTCCGGCGAAATCCTTCGCTGTGCTGGACCAGCAGTACCAGCGTAACTCCAGCGCCCGCAATCAGAAGCGTCATGGCCGCCAGGGTCCACAAAACGATTTTTTTCCACTTTTTCACTTTGTTCACCACATCAAAATGCCTGGCCGAGGGTCACAAAAAATTGATATGGCCTGATGCCAGGCGGTCTGTTCAACAGATATCCCACATCGATGCGCACCGGACCGACCGGCGTCTTATAACGCAGTCCCGAGCCGATCGTGTTGCTGAAGTCGGTGAAAATGTTGCTGAATCGAACGCTGCTGTAGACGTTGCCGCCGTCGTAGAATGCGGCCGCTCCCAGCTGACCGCCAACCAGCGGCAGGGAAATTCCCAGCGGAAAGCGCAGCTCAGAGTTAAAGATGACAAGCATCTGGCCGCCGACCGGTACGCTGATGGTTTCGTTGCAGTTCGGATTGTCCGGCGGGCATACCAGCACGGCGCGCTGCGGTCCGGCGCCATTCAGGCTGTATCCGCGCAGCGTGCTTCCTCCGCCAGAAAAAAAGTTCTCGCTGATGGGGATGTGTTGGCCCCCGAATGCGTGTTCCAGCCCCAGGCGAAAGCTGTTGGCCCAGACCAGTGAGGAGTCGCTGTTGAGTGAGCGATAGTAAGCCACCTGCCCCAGGAAGCGGCTGAAACTCGTGTTCGATCCCAGCAATTTCGGGTTCATGTCCAGTTGAACACTCTCATAAATGCCGCGATGCGCATCCAGCGGATGATCGCGAGAGTCGCGGCTGAACAGCGCGGAAAGCGTTGACAGGCGCACTTTCTGGTCCTGGGGCAGCACCAGGTCCGGTATCAGAATGTTCGATAAATTGGTGCGGCTGAACGCATACCTGAAGATCACGGACTTTTGCCGGTCCTTATCCATGTAATGCTGGAACTGGACTCCCGCGCCGCCCAGCCGCGCGGTGTAGATCGGGTTCTCACTGGTGCGCTCCGCGGAGACGTTGACCGTCGAACTCCAGCTTGTGTTCCAGAAGGTAGGGTTCTCCCAGCTTGCCGATCCGCGCTGGTCAAGCCGTGCCGCGACAGCAGCCAGAATGATCGTCTCAGCTCGCCCGCGGAAGTTCCTGCGCGTGTATTCGATGGAGCCTTCCGGTCCCCAGAAAGTCTCCTGGCTGGTGGTGAATTGTTTTGGCAAGCCGACAGGAGGAAGTCCGGGTAGCGCTACCGTGCCGCTGGGGATGCTTCCACCACGATTGATCACCTGGAACCCAAATCCATAAGCGATGCTGTTGCGTTTGGCTTCGTGCAGCTTTACCAGCACGTCCGCTTCGGTCTGGTCGGCGATAGGTTTGCGCATATCCACGCTCGCCCAGTCAAATACTCCCAGCGTATAAAGCTGGCTTTCACCCCGAAGCATTGTGGTTGCACTGAGCGGTTTGCCCACTTTGATATTCACGTTGCGCGCGATGATTTCCGGACGCGTGCGCAAGCTGCCCAGGGGTGTCACAGCTGAGGTATGCACCTGGGGACCTTCGTCTATCTGGTAAAGGACCTGGACCCGATGTGGGTCCTGCTTCGCATGTTGCACCGTGGACTTGAAAGTCATGTTTAGGAAACCACGATCCAGGTAGCTTGCCATGATCTGGTCGCGGTCCTTGGTCAGTAATTGCGTGGAATACGGCTTGCCCGGTTCCAGGTTCATGCCCTGCGGCGCAAGCTGCTGTTGCGAGAGCGAACGGTTGCCTTCCACGTCCAGTGATTCCACAACGTCGCGCACGCCTTCCACCACCTGGAACGAAAGCTGCAGATCGCCGCCATTTCTCGCCACCTTGGGCAAGACCTTCACCTCGCTGTACCCGGCGCCGTGATATAGCCCTTCAAGGTTCTTCACGCTTTTGCGCACAAGTTGTTCGCTGTACTTTCCGTGAGAGTAAAATACGAGCGGCGCGCCTCTTGATACCGGCACGCGTGACTTGAGCTCCTTGTCGCTGAAATGGTCGTTTCCATGGAACTCAACGGCTTTCACTTTGCCGCGCTTGCCTTTATCGATCTGGTACAGCACCGTGAAGCCTGAGGGCCCTCTTTCAATCTTGCTTTGCACCTTCACGTCAAAATAACCCTTCGACTGCAAATATGACGTTAGGTCCTGCGCCCCTTCATTGACCAGATCGGCGTCCACGGAGTTCTCCTGGTACATAGGGATCAGCTTTTTCTGCGTGCGTCCCCAGATATGCGCGCCTGCCACTCGAATGGCGATGGCGGGACCCTGCGTCACCTCAAATGTGATGTCTGCGCGGTTGGTTTGCGGGTTGTAAACCGTGGAGACCAGTTTGACCCGGCTCGCCAGGTAGTGTTGCTTTCCTAATTGCTGTTGCAGATACGTTGTAGCTGCCTGCACTTTCCTGGGCCGGTATGGCTTGCCCGGCTTTAAATAAGCGCCCCTGATTCGCGCCCTGAGCGCATGCAGGCTGTCGGCCAGGTGTTTGCTCTGTGCCTCTGGAACCCCGGTGATGTTCAACGTGCCGAACTCCGCGTGCCGCTTCAAATTGATGTCAAACGCCACGTTGACCACGCCGTGGGCCCGGTCAATCTCCAATTTCGGTTCGACCGTCGCCCTGAAATAACCGCTGCGATGAAAAAACTCCAGCAGGTTCGACTCCGCTTCTTCCACGCGCTCCCGGGTGTAAGGTTCCTGCTTGGAATAGTTCGTCGCCTGCAGCAGGCGCGTGTACGTGAACCTTTTTTCCGCCTTGGAAAAGGTGAAGACGCCAAAATAGTAGGCAGGCTCCAGGATGAAAATCACATGCAGCCCTTCCGCTGCCGGAGCCACCTGCACTTCCACATTGTCGAACGGCCCCGCCTTCCGCAATTCCGCCGCGGCCTGATCGACCTGGGTCTGGGAATACTGAGCATTGTTCATCGCGGCAATCAGTGGGCACAGCCTCCTCACATTGTCGTCCGGCTGTCCGGCCAGTTGGACGGACGAAATTTTCTGTCTTTCATACGAAACCGTGGGCGCGACTGCCTGGATCTGCTGTGCATGCAGCGTTGCCGCCGAGGTAAACGCCGCTATCATCGCCACCGTGATCGAAGTGCCGATCCAACAAAGAAAGTTTTTCATTGCGCCTGAGGGTCTCTGCAGGTCAGGCGGGCGCGTAGGGGGGCCGCACCGCATTTCCCGAAGCTATCTTGTTAGAGTGGTGAGAGGCTCGGCTCGTTGCTCCGGAACAGAACTGCGTTGCGATTTTGCTTTTGCCGTGGCTACTGGATTTGGGCTGCTGGGTTGGGATTCAGGTCGCGAGCAGCCTGGTCCACTTGGCCCTGGTGATTCGCGCTGGTCGTGCTGGTCCTGAATGAATCGCCGGACGCAGAAACACCGCCTGAGTTCCCGCTTCCACCAGTCACCGCCGCTGAGCTCGGGGCTCGTCCGCACTGGACTGATGCGCGATCTGTGTTTAGCGCGGGCTTCCAAGTTGAGCCAGCTTCTGTTCGATCTCACTCAGGGCCTTGCGCAACGATTCCGTATATCGTTCATTGGTGGAGGATTCAATCTGATGCAGAACATACGTGCGTGAAAGATTCAGGCTGTCTCGCTCGCGCTGCACTTTCTTCTCGCCGTCAGTAAGCGGGGGCTTTGGTCCTGACGAGTGGCCGTCCTTCGCATTTTCCATTTGGGCCTCAACCGACTTGCTCTCCCATCCTCTTGCCATATCCTCAATTATAGGGACATTGCGCCGAATGCGAGCTGTTTTCCTGCTTAAGAATTTATAATCCACGCACGATGAATAAATTGTTTCTTGCCCGCATGTGCGTCCTGGCAGTGCTGCTTTCCGGCGCTGCCTTTCCTCAGCAGACCGCCCTCACCCCGGAACACCAGGTCGCACGCGACATTTTTAAGGAACTCATTGAGATCAATACCACGGACACTCCTGCCGGCAACGTGACCACGGCGGCGGAGGCCATGGCCGCGCGCTTTCGTGCTGCCGGCTTCCCTGCCCAGGATGTCCAGGTGCTTGGGCCGCTTCCCAACAAGAAAAATCTTGTCGTCCGTCTGCGCGGAAGCGGCAAGGAAAAGCCTATTCTCTTCATCGCCCACCTTGATGTAGTCGAGGCTCTGCGCCAGGACTGGTCCATGGATCCGTTTAGGTTCAATGAGGTCGATGGCTTTTTTTATGGCCGCGGCACGTCGGACATTAAGCAGGGTGACACGCTGCTGGTAGCCAATTTTCTCCGCCTCAGGAAAGAGGGCTGGGCTCCGGCGCGCGATCTGGTCCTCGCCCTGACCGCGGACGAAGAGGGCGGCGCATCCAACGGCGTGCAGTGGTTGCTCAAGAACCATCGTGACCTGATTGATGCCGAGTATTGCATCAATACTGATGCCGGCAACTTCGAAACCAAGAAAGGCAAGCGCCTTCTGCTGGGCATGCAAACCAGCGAAAAAAATTATGTCGACTTTCGCCTGGAGGTGAAGAGCAACGGCGGGCACAGCTCGCGCCCGGTGAAGGACAATGCCATCTACCACCTCTCTCAGGGCTTGTCGCGCCTGGGCGTTTTTGATTTTCCAGTGAGCCTGAATGAGACTACCCGCGGCTACTTTGAGCGAACCGCGGCGTTGGAGTCTCCGGCCACTGCCGCCGATTTTCGCGCCATAATCGGCCCCGACCATGTCAAGGCGGAAGCGGCAGCCAAGCGACTGGCTGAGTCGCCCTATTTCAACGCTCTTCTGCGCACCACCTGTGTGGCCACGCGGCTTGAGGGCGGGCACGCAAACAACGCGCTGCCGCAGACTGCGGCCGCAAACGTGAACTGCCGCATGCTGCCGCAGGATTCGCTGGAGAACGTACAGAGCACGCTGAAGCGCGTCCTGGCCGACGATCGCATCGTGGTAAGCATTGTAGGGGAGGCGGTGCCTGCGCCCGCGTCCGCCATCAATCCGGCGATCGTGCGCAAACTGGAGGCGCTCAGCGGCAAACTTTACGGCGGACTGCCAATCGTCCCGGTCATGGATACCGGCGCAAGCGACGGCAAATACTTGCGCATCGGTGGCATTCCCGCTTATGGCGTCCCCGGCGTGTTTGAAGATGTGGACGACACGCGCGCTCACGGCAAAGATGAGCGCATCGGCGTGAAAGATTTTTATGACGGCGTGGATTTCTATTATGAGTTCATCAAGTCGCTCGCCGGCGGGCAGTAGTTTGCGGTTCTCGCTTCGCGTGGAAGGGAGTTGCGTCTGATGTCTGCTGCTCAACATGATGCGACGATCACGGTGCGCCGCAGCGAGCTTGCCTGCCCGGCGCATTCTCTCAAGATGATGGCCAGGGCTGCCGCTGGCGACGCCGACGAGTTGGTCTTTGACCTGGAGGATGGCTGTGCCCCGTCACAGAAAGCGCCGGCGCGAAAAACGCTGATTGAAGCGCTTACCACGCTGGATTTTCACGGCAAGATCCGCGCTTTTCGGCCCAACGGCATCCACACAAAATTCTTCTATCGCGACGTAATAGAGTTGGTGGAGGCCGCTGGCAGCAGGATTGATGTGGTCGTGCTGCCCAAGGTCCAGGACGCGGCAGACGTGCTCTTTGCCGATCGTCTGCTTACCCAGATTGAGCAGAATGTTGGTTTGCCGGTGGGCCGAATCCGGCTGGAGGTGTTGATTGAGAGCGCTAAAGCAGTGCTGCACGCCGAGCAGATCGCTGCTTCCACGCCGCGCCTGGCCGCACTGATCTTTGGCGTGGTGGATTATGCCGGGAGCATCGGCGCGCGCGATCCGGTGCGCGAGCAGTTCGCACTCTATCACTATCCCAAGGCCAAGACCGTGGCTGCCGCGCGAGCCGCGGGCATCGACGTGGTGGATGGCGTTACTCTGCAATTCCGCGACTTGCAGCAATGTGAGCATGACGCCCGTTCGGCCGCACAGATGGGCTTTGACGGCAAGTGGGCCATCCACCCTGACCAGGTCCCCGCGATCAACCGCGCCTTCACGCCTTCACCGGAAGAGATTTCTCGCGCGCGGGAGATCATAGATCTGTACGAGAAAGCCGACGTGAACTCCGGGCTGGGAGCAGTGGTCTACAAAGACGAGATGGTGGACGCCGCGAGCCTGCCCATTGAGCGCAAGAAGCTGGCTATCGCGAAGAAAACAGGTCTGCTGTAGAAGGCGTTGCTTAGAAAACAATAGCGGATGCTATGGAAACAAAAACTCAGTCATTGCTGGAACTGCTCAACGACATCAAGGTCTATGATCTGGCGCAACCTTACTTTGTGGGCATGCCGCATCACCCTGCCCATCCCCCATTTTTGTTCAGCCTGACCAAGCTGCACGGCGATTATGTCATGCCCAACGGCGGCAGCTCCGCTTCTGAGGGACTCGCGCTAGGCGGCCACCTGGGCACGCACATTGACGCCTTGTGTCACTTTTCCTGCGGCGGCAAGTTGCATGGTGGGCATGACGTCGCTGCGGCGCAATCCTATAGTAGCGGACTGAAGCAGCTCTCCGTCGACACGCTCTCTCCCATCGTTCGCCGGGGTGTTCTGCTGGATATTGCTGGACAACAGAACCTCGCAAGCCTGCCCGCCGCATTTGAGATCACGCCGGAGCACATGGAAAAAGCCGCGCACGCGCAAACAGTGGAAATTCAGCCCGGCGACGTTGTTCTTTTGCGTACCGGGTGGGGAGCATTCTTTGAGGACGTAGCCCGGTTTGAATCGCAGATGCACGGACCCGGGCCCGGTGAGCAGGGAGCGCGATGGCTGAGCGGCAAAGGGGTTTTTGCCGCCGGAGCGGATACCATTAATTTTGAGCAAGTGCCGTCGCGGACCATGCCTGTCCACGTGCATCTGCTGGTGGAAAGTGGCATTCATATCATCGAGTGCCTTAACCTGGAACAGCTGGCGGCGGACCGCGTCTATGAATTCGTGTTTGTCGCGTCGCCCTTGAAGATTCGCGGCGCAACCGGATCGCCTATAAGGCCGTTCGCGTTGAAGGCGTAAAGCGCTCTGTTGCTCCGCCTATGCGGGGGCATTAGAATACGTCGTTCCGTAAGAATGTTCGTCGCGCATTACGCATCCTGCCATATGCCTCCATCCACCAGTACCGACCTGCACAACGAGCTCAAACAGGCCGTCGGCGAACTATGCGGCACCTTTCCTGACACATACTGGCGCGAACTGGATAGCAAGCGCGGCTATCCGGAAGAGTTCGTCCAGGCGCTGACCAGGGCCGGATACATGTCAACGCTCATCCCGGAAGAATACGGCGGCGCCGGCCTGGGCGTGACCGAAGCTGCAATCATTCTGGAAGAGATTCATCGCTCCGGCGGCAACGCCGCGGCCTGCCATGCCCAGATGTACATTATGGGGACCCTGCTGCGCCATGGCTCGGAAGCGCAAAAGAAAAAATACCTGCCTGCTCTTGCCCGCGGCGAGCTTCGCCTGCAGGCCTTCGGCGTGAGCGAACCCACCACCGGCTCAGACACCACGCAGATGAAGACCTTCGCCCGCCGCGCAGGAGATAAGTACGTGGTCAAGGGGCAGAAGATATGGATTTCCCGCGCGGAGCACTCTGACCTGATGCTGCTGGTGGCGCGGACCACGCCTGTGGAGCAGGTAACCAAGCGCAGTGAAGGGCTCTCCGTTCTGCTGGTCGACCTGCGCCATGCGCCGGGCCTGACGATTCGCCCGATTCGCACCATGATGAACCATGCCACCACGGAAATTTTTCTTGACGATGTGGAGGTGCCGGCCGGGAACCTTGTCGGCGAAGAGGGCAAGGGCTTCCGCTATCTGCTGGATGGCCTGAACGCTGAGCGCATCCTGATTGCCGCGGAATGCATTGGCGACGGCCGCTGGTTCCTGGAGCGCGCTTGCCGCTATGCCAAAGGGCGCGTCGTGTTCGGACGGCCCATTGCACAGAACCAGGGCGTGCAGTTCCCGCTGGCTCGCGCTTACGCCAACGTAGAAGCCGCATCGCTCATGGTGGCGCGGGCGGCCGCTTTGTTTGACGCGCATCAGCCGTGCGGAGCCCAGGCCAACATGGCCAAGCTGCTGGCTGCGGATGCCTCCTGGGAGTCCGCCAACGCCGCGATCCAGACCCACGGCGGGTTCGGCTTTGCCGAAGAATACGATATCGAACGCAAGTTTCGCGAGACGCGGCTCTACCAGGTCGCGCCGGTTTCCACCAACTTGATCCTTGCCTATATTGCCGAACACGTGCTCGGACTGCCACGTTCTTACTGACGCCGGGAGAAGACATGACACTAAAGCCAAGCTGGACTGGACGGGTCTATGAAGATTTTGAGGTGGGGGATGTTTACCAGCACTCTCTAGGGCGCACCGTGATCGCCGCCGACAACATCTGGTTCACGCTGCTCACGCAGAACACAAACCCTATTCATTTTGATGCTGCCTATAGCGCGCAAACCGAGTACGGCAAGCCTCTGGTTGATTCCACATTCACTTTGGCGCTGGTCACCGGCCAATCCGTGATGGACGTGTCACAAAATGCCATGGCCAATTTGGGGTGGGATGAGGTCCGTCTGCCTAACCCTCTGTTTGAAGGTGACACGGTATATTCACGGAGTGAAGTCCTGGAAAAGCGCGAGTCAAAGTCCAGGCCTAACGTCGGCATCGTCAAGGTCAGGACCACGGGCTACAAGCAGGACGGCAGCGTGGTGATTGAATTCACCCGCACCATGATGATCTATAAACGCGGACACGTTCCGGCAATCCCTCAGCCAAAAATCACGCCGGCAAAAAAATAAGGCTGCTGCGCGAGGGCGGCTATGCCGCTTCGCGCGAGCTCTTCTGAAAGCCGCGAATGGAAAACTCCAGTTGCTCCTGCAGACTTTCGCCTACCTGCAGCATGTCGGCGATCACCGTGCTCAAATCCATGCGAATCAGGTTGCGCTGCAGGATGAAAGAGAGAACGCGCTGCAGCAATCTCATTTCAATCACAATGAGTGGAATGGTATAGCCCTGGCTGGCCCGCTCTTTGCCATGCTTGGCGGCCGCCGTTTTTCCGGCGCCTGTAGTTTCTTCCGCGTTAATATCCACCCGCCTTGCCATTTCCTCTATGACTTGCGGCAGGTGGTCAATGCGATCTTTGTCCGACAAGTGAATTGCCGTAAGTTCCGGATGAGATTTCACCAGGACCAGCCACTGCCGTGAAATATCGGCCAGGTTTTCCCGCATCAGCTCGGAAACACGCTTCAAAGGCCGCTCCGGCGGGATAGGACGTCGATCCTCCAACCGGCGCCTGATGGCGTGGATCAGCGTGGGAACGTCCGTCGGCTTGAGCAGGTAATCGTCCACCTGGCTCCGGATCGCCTGCAACGCGGTGTCAAAATCAGGGTAACCGGTAAGGATGAACGTCGCGGCTTCCGGTTGCACGCGCCGCATAGCGCTCACCACGGTAAAACCATCGCCAGGCTGCCCGATGTTCAAATCTGAAAGCAGCACTTCAAAGGTTGCATGGTTGATGTGTTCCAGAGCCTCGGGGACCGTGGATGACGTGGTCACCTCAAACCCATGGTGTTCCAGAATCATTTTCAACGTCTTGCGTATCCCCGCCTCGTCATCGACGAACAAAATCCGGGTCGCCATGAATCTACTCCAGCGGTATTAGATGTTCCCAAGCTGCTCACCGTTGGACAGTCCTAAAGATAAACATGGCGGGCATTGTCCGCCCGGCAGGAGCCCGAGTGTACAAAAGGCCCATCACGCAGGATGGGCCTTCATCAATCATCGCTGCAAAGCGGGGGATTATTCCTGGTTTTTGAACGAGTAGCCGATGGAAACACCGAAGCGTGTTGCCCGCGAGCTGCTGAATTCGAAATTGTTGTGGACCAGATAAAGATGGGCTTCAGGACGGATGAAGACCTTCTTCGTAACATACAGGCGCATAGCGCCGCCAAATTGCCCCAGAAAATGATTGCTGCTGACAAAGTTTGTGCAGCCCACGAAATTGCACTGGAAGGTCGGTGTGTAAAAGCGGATGCTTTCCGCGCCAATTCCCGCCGATAGCTCTAACTGCGCATATTTGCCCAGCGGTGGCGCATAGACCAGGTCCACGTCGTAGAAAAATGGGCGGTAAGGCTGAAAACCCTGGTAAAGGTTTTCACTGGCGCGCCACGCGGCGTTAAAACCCACTCCAAGGTTATGGTAAAAAAGAAAATCCATCCCAAAATTCAGATATGCTCCGCCACTTTCTGTCGGCACCGTAAAGGGGCCGAATGGGCCGTTCTCCACCGTGCTGCCTGGTGCGACCAGGGTGCCCACGCCGAACGACAAATCAAACTGCTGCGCATGCGCCGTGCTTCCCAGCAGAGAAAAAAAACAAAAAGCCGCAACGAACAACGATAGTTTTTTCAAGTTACTCTCCCATGCATAAAGGCTGGGTCAACTCAACAACCGGAGCGAATCAATCCACCCTTGATCTATCAGCAACTAAACGCGATTATCCTACCAGCCTAGGTCATTGTCCAGAATCCGATGGTATCAAGCTGGTTTCATCCCGAGGGCCAGGGCTTTTTGCTTTGCATATCCCTTCAATAAGTTGTGTTAAGGGACCCGGATTGCGCTTGCTGTTATTCTGGAAAATGATCTTCCTGGCCAAGGCTATTCTCTTTGACATGGACGGAGTGCTGATTGACTCGGCTCCCGCCGTGGAACGCGTATGGCGCGTGTGGGCGTCGGCCCACGCTCTCGATCCTGTCCACGTCGTTGAGCAGGCCCATGGCCGCCGCAGCGTGGAGACCATCCGCGCCGTGGCGCCTCACATGAATGCCGAGCGCGAAAACGCCAAGGTCGAGCAGATGGAAATTGAAGACAAAGAGGGCGTCACGGCCTTGCCCGGCGCCGCGGAACTCTTGCGTGTTTTGCCCCCTGATCGCTTCGCCATCGTGACCTCCGCCACCCGTCCCCTGGCGGTAGCGCGACTGGGCTATGCCGGCATCCACGTTCCAGCGCAGATGATCACCGCGGATGACGTCACCCAGGGCAAACCTGCTCCTGAACCATACCTGGCAGGCGCGGCCCTGCTCGGCTTTGCCGCTAGTGACTGCCTCGTGTTTGAAGATACTCCGGCGGGCGTTGCGTCAGCGCGCTCCGCGGGTATGCGAGTGATCGGATTGCACACCACCTATCCTGCTGCGGCGTTGCTGGCGGCTGACGCTGTGGTGGCTTCGCTGTCCGAAGTAAAAACCGAGTTTTGCGGTGAGATGATCGTGCTTGACGTCGCTGCCCTTCGATAAAGCATGGCAACGCGCCATCTAGGGGGATTTCCTCTTCCGCCGTTTCTTTTCCCGCACTGCGGCATCCGGCCTCTGCTTGTGTGTAATGCTCTCAGGTGATGAAGGCGCCTGGCGGATCGAAGACACCGGCATTCCTGTCCAGCGCGCCAGCATTTCTTCAATGTGCTCCACGGTGACGGTGCCGATGTGCGCATCTTGAATGTTGTACTTCTGGTACAGCTGGCGTAAGTCCTCACGCTGCTTGCGTTCCTCGTCGGCGTAGAAGCGTGCTTTCTCAAACTCGTGGTTGGTAATGGCCATTTCCTGCCGCCGGGCAACAAATTTGAGCCGCTTCTTGCCCTCGATCACCTCCTCGGGTAAGGCGACTTTTTCCAGCTTCATCTTCACGTATGCTCCTGCGTCGTCGATCAGATCAATGGCCTTGTCCGGCAGGTAGCGATCTTTTATATAGCGATTGGAGTAGGCAACCGCGGAAACCAGGGCTCCTTCCGTGTACTGGACGGAATGGAACTTTTCAAAGCGGTCTTTGATGCCTTTGAGTATCGTCAGCGCCTCGGCTTCGGTTGCTGGCTCCACCTTGACGGCGCGGAAACAGCGTTCCAGCCATCGAGCTTTCTTCATGGCGGCGCGGTGTTCCTCCGGCGTGGCCGCGGCGATGCAGCATACCTGGCCGCTCAGCAACGCTTGCTTGAGCAGGGTGCCGGCCTCATGCGCTCCGCCGGCCGGTTCGGCGGCCAGCAGCGCGTACAGCTCGTCAAAGAAAAAAATGGTATTCGCGCCATCGGTGATGAGTTCCTGGGTCACCGCCTTGAGAAACTCCTTGGGCCGCGCGCCATGTTGAGCAGCGGCCATGATGAGAGACAGGTCGAGAGCAACGAAAAGCTTGTCTTCCAGAAATGCTGCCGGCGCCACGTTGTTGGCGACGCGCTGCGCCAGGCCTTCCACGATGGTTCGCTTCCCGACTCCGGGCTCGCCCACCAGCACCACGTTGTTCTTCGCAGACCGGCCCAGAACGTGAGCGGTTTGTTCCAGTTCGCTTTCCCGGCCGACCAGCGGAAGCAGCTGTCCTTCCCGGGCCATCCGCGTGAGATAAACGCTGAAATCCGACAGCAATACAAACCCATGGGAGACCGCGGCCGGCTCTTCTGGTAACGTTCGCGCCAGCTCTTCACGCACCGCCGAAAGACGAACGCCATGTTCGTTCAGAATCTGTGTGGCAAAACATTTTTCTTCGCGCAGCAAACCCAACAATAAATGCTCTGTTCCGATGTGTTTGTGCGACAGGTGTTCGCCTTCCTCGGCGGCATAGATCAGCACACGCTTACATTCGTTGCTGACGGGCAGGTCAACGGAAGTGGAAACCTTCTCCCGGACCACGGTGTGTTCTTCAATCTTTTTGCGGATGGCTTCAACCCCGCCATGGCTGCGCAGGAAGCGGTTCGTAAGGGCCTTGTCCTCGCGCAGCAAGCCCAGGAGCAGGTGCTCCGTCTCAATATAGGGGCTTCCAAACTGGCTGGCCTCGTAGCGGGCGAAGAAAACCACCCGGCGCGCCTTCTCGGTGTATCGCTCAAACATCGGGTTGCCCTTGTGCACTGTGGACTGTCGACCATTGTACAAAGACCTGGCCCGCGCGCGGGAGGAACCTGGGCAGCACGGGCTTGCCACCCCGCAAAGCGGCACCGGTCAAGTCCCGTATACAATTCTTGCATCTCGATTTTTGGAGGAGCAACCAACTCATGCAACGGAACGCAAGCGCACATTGGAGCGGTGGGCTGAAGGACGGCAAAGGCACGCTGACTTCCCCCAGCGGAGTTCTCAAGAATACTCCTTACTCTTTCGCCACTCGATTTGAATCGCAGCCAGGCACCAATCCCGAAGAACTGATCGCCGCGGCCCACGCCGGATGCTTCAGCATGGCGCTCTCCGCCCAACTGGGCAATGCCGGAATGACGGCGCAATCCATCGATACCACCGCCACCGTCACGCTGGAAAAGCTGGACTCCGGCTTTGCCGTCACTTCGTCACACTTACAGGTCAAGGTCAAGATCCCCGGCGCCGACAAAGCCAAGTTTGATGAAGCGGCCAAGAACGCCAAAGAAGGCTGCCCGATCTCTAAGCTGCTGAACGCCAAGATCACGATGGATGCACAACTGGAAAATTAGTTGCTGCCATGGACGAGAAGCCGGCCGCTAACAACGGCGTAAGCTTCTCGTCTAATTTCTCGGCTACTTCTCTATCCGCACAATTCATCCCATGGAGGCTCCCACCATGCGCAAGCATCTCGCGATTGCAACTCTGCTTGTTGTCTGTTTTGCCGCTGCAACCCAGGTCCACGCGCAGTCCGCTCTGCTGGACCTGCCGCGGGACAGCCAGCACGCCAAGGTTATACAACGCGTCGGCATCACAGACATCACCATCAACTACCATCGCCCGCTGGTGAAAGGCAGAAAAATCTGGGGCAACATTGTTCCTTACGGCCAGGTATGGCGCGCCGGCGCTAATGAAAACACCATCATCGAATTCACTGATCCTGTCACCATTGAAGGCAAACCACTGGCGAAGGGTATTTACGGTCTTCATATGATTCCCGCAGAGAACGAGTGGACGGTGATTTTCTCCAGAAACTCCACCGCCTGGGGCAGCTTTACCTACAACCAGGCCGAAGACGCGCTACGCGTGACCGTCAAGCCGCAGACCGCGGAGATGAAAGAAGCGCTGGCTTATGAGATTGACGGTGTCACGCCGGACTCGGCCGTGGTGACCCTGCGCTGGGAGAAAGTGGCGGTACCGTTCAAAGTTGACGTCAATACGCATGAGGTTGTGGTCAACAGCCTGCATGACCAGCTCCGTGGCCTTCCTCAGTACACCTGGGACGGCTGGAATGATGCTGCCGGGTACTTCCTGGCCAATAAGTACAATCTTGAAGAAGCCCTGAAGTATGAAGACCGCTCCATCGGCATGGAAGAGCGCTATGACAACCTGATGAACAAAGCGCGCATTCTTGACGTGTTGAACAAGAAAGACGATGCCACGGTGGCGCGCAACAAAGCGTTGGGCATGGCCAATGTTACCCAACTTCACTCCTATGGCCGCCAGCTGCAGATTGAGGGCAAACAGGACCTGGCGTTCGAGGTCTTTCGCACCAACATCAAGAAGAACCCGAACCACTGGACCGCCCACAATGAAGCCGCACGTATGGCTGTTGCCAAGGGCGACTTTGATACTGCGGTGAAAGAGATGAAACTTGCCTCCGCCGCGGCCCCTGACCAGATCAAAAGCGCGCTGGATGGGTTCACCAAGCGCCTGGAAGCGAAAGAGGACATCAACAAGTAATTTGGACGCAATTTGCGGAGTGTACGAAATCCGGCGCGCGGTTAGCCTCGTGAAGTAGCGCTGATAAGGCGCGAAGGAGGACAAAGTGACCGGATTTCGTACCATCCCAATTGACACCACGATCTGCGACCAGGTTCGCGGTACGCGTAAATCTCCCCAGTACGGACACCCCGCGCATGTTGAAACCGCCGCCGGATATGGCCCCTGCCGGGCCTGCCTGAAGCAATTCCGTATAGGCGCTGAAGACCGCATCCTTTTTACTTACAATCCGTTTGCGGGCATCGATTCGTACCCTTTACCCGGCCCGGTTTTCATTCATGCAAATCCGTGTTCGGTATTTTCCGAGCATGGAAAATTTCCTGACGAACTGAGAGAACTGCCGCTCACGCTGGAAGCCTTTGGCGATGATCGATGGATCCTCGGCCGCGAGCGGCCACGTCCAGATAAGATTGAGGCGGCAATCCAGAAGTGCTTCGCGATTCCCGCCGTCCGGTATATCCACGTACGCAACACGGAGGCCGGCTGTTTCATCGCCCGGATCGAGCGCGACCAAGGCCAACGGCATTCCTATCAAGCTGTAGACTTGGCCCTTTGAGCTATCATGAAGAATCGGCTTAAATTCCGCGAGGAGACTTTCACCTCATGCGTAGATGGCTCGGCATTGCCGCTCTGTTCGGCATGTGTATCGTTGCACACCAATCCAGCCTGGCCCAAACCCAACCGCCTTCGCCCGGCCCCATGGCGTTGCAGGTCCGGGGCGAGTTTCTCTATGCCTGGAACGCTTACAAACAATATGCCTGGGGGCATGACGAACTCAAGCCGCTGAGCAAGAGTTATCGCGACTGGCACAGCGGCACGCTCCTGATGACGCCCGTGGATGCTCTGGACACAATGATCATGATGGGGCTGACCGATGAAGCCGCCAAGACGCGCGAATTCATCGTTAAAAACCTTTCTTTCGACCAGGACATTGAGGTAAAGAATTTTGAGATCACCATCCGGCTGCTGGGCGGATTACTGAGCAGCTACCAACTCACCGGTGACGAGCGCCTGCTGGACCTGGCCGACAATCTGGGCAACCGTCTTTTGCCCGTGTTCAACTCGCCCACGGGCATGCCTTACATGTATGTGAATCTCAAGACGGGTAAAACGCGCGGCGCAGAAAGCAACCCGGCCGAGATCGGCACGCTGCTGCTTGAGTTCGGCACTCTCAGCAAACTTTCAGGCAAGCCGATCTACTATGACAAGGCCAAACGTGCCGTGGTGGAACTGTACAGCCGGAGATCGGCGATCGGGTTGGTTGGTTCCACCATCAACGTGGAAACCGGCAAATGGATCGATACCACCAGCCACATCGGCGGTGGAATCGATTCCTATTACGAATACCTCCTGAAATCGTGGCTGCTGTTTGAAGACAAGGACTGTAAAAAAATGTGGGAAGCCAGCGTGAAAGCCGTAAACAAGTATCTGGCTGACAACACCCGTACCGGGCTGTGGTATGGGCAGGCCGATATGAATACGGGCAAGCGGCTCTCCACGCAATATGGCGCGCTGGATGCGTTCTTTCCTGCGGTGCTGGCGCGAGCGGGGGACCTGGACCGCGCGCGGCGGCTGCAGGAATCGTCTTACAAAATGTGGACTACTTTCGGCATTGAGCCGGAAACGCTCGACTACTCGACCATGAAGATCACCTCGCCCGGGTATCAGCTTCGTCCGGAAATCATCGAGTCGGCGTATTACCTTGAATACTTCACCAAGGACCCGCGCTACCAGGAGATGGGCTCCGCCTTCATTCTCAGCCTGGTGCGCTATTGCAAAACCGACGCGGGTTACGCGGCCTTAAGCGATGTTGAAACCAAGTCCAAGAAAGACAGCATGGAAAGTTTCTATCTGGCGGAGACGCTCAAGTACCTCTATCTGCTGTTTGCGTCACGAGAAACCCTTGAGCTGGGCAAAGTGGTCTTCAATACAGAAGCGCACCCGCTGCGCAAGACCTGGTAATCAGATTGTGAGTGGGGTTGTTTCCGGGAAAAGCTTACAGCCGGCAAGCCCAGGTCAGGGCCTTGGGAATGGGGCCATAGAGAAGCGCGGAAAAAAGAGATAAAAGGACATCCGTGCGTAAAGGAAGGCTTGGAGGCACCTTTCCCGGAAAACGCCACATCCGATGTCCTTTTATCTCAGCCACAAATGCTTCTCCTCTTAGGCAAAGCTCATTTGCTGCCAGCGTCAGCGCTTACCCCTCACCTACCGACCCCCAAAATCACGGTGCGCTTCGCTCATGTCAGCTTCCGTCTGTCTATTCTTATTGCAAGCCCCAGGCCAAAGCCCCATGTCTCTTAAGTCTATGTAAATACAGGAAAAGAACGTAGATGCGACGAAGCCCTGTGACAATATGGCACATAGTGTAGTGACATGTGCCCACCTGTTTTGTCACAGGGCTCGGCGGAAGAATGTGTTCACGCGGTATCTGCCGGATTCCTACTAGCAGCACTTCAGCACGTTTAAGCTGTTCTGGTGCGTCGCCGTGGCATGTGCCGGCTTGCTGGCACGGACAAAAGCGCTCATGAATTTGCCGTCCACCAGGGGATCAATGGCGTCCACGTCCACGCCCTGGCCGGTCAGGAACGCCCGAGCATCTTCAATCTGGTAGATACGCGTCGGTTCAATGCTGACCGACTCGAATCCGGCGGCGCTCAATTTGTTGAGGTAGTCCTGGTCACGCAAGGCCCCAGCAATGCAACCCACCCACAACAACAGGTTCTTTTGAATCTGCTCCGGCACTTCGCCCCGCACCACCACGTCAGAGACGGCAAGACGGCCGCCAGGCTTGAGTACGCGGAAGGCCTCGCGCAGCACGCGATCTTTGTCCGCGGAAAGATTGATCACGCAGTTGGAGATGATCACGTCCACGGAGTTCGACGGCAATGGTATGTTCTCAATCTCCCCGCGCAGAAATTCAACGTTGGTAACGCCGGACTTCTTCTGGTTTTCGCGCGCCAGGGCCAGCATGTCGTCGGTCATGTCCAGGCCATAAGCTTTGCCGGCCGGCCCCACGCGTCGCGCTGAGAGCAGCACATCAATTCCTCCACCGGAACCCAGGTCCAGTACGGTTTCTCCAGCTTTCAGCTCGGCCAGCGCCGTGGGATTGCCGCAGCCCAGCGACGCTTTTATCGCCTCTTCCGGCAAAATGCTGGTTTGCGAAGTCTCATAAAGGTCGCGGGTAATAGGATCGATGGCCGCGCCACAGGAAGCGGAGGCCCCACAGCACGAGCTTCCCTCACCCGCGGTCACGCGACGCGCCGCCGCGCCGTACCGCTCTTTCACAACTTCTTTGATGTCTTGTGTGCTCATTTCCTTCTCCTCGAAAGCTTTTAGTACAAACTCAAACAGCAGTCTTTATTTGCAGCAAACAATGCGCTGCGGCTCAACTGCTTTGTTACGGGTGCAGCACTCGGCATACAGGAAGCCCAGCAGTTCGGTCAGGACCGCTGTGTTCGCCGAGTAACGCAGAAAAGTGCCTTCCCGCCGTACCTCCACCAATTCCTCGTTTTTCAGCTTGTCCAGATGATGTGAAAGGGTGGAGCTGGCGATCTTCAGTTCCTCCCCGATCTCGTTGACGACCATTCCTTCAGGATGGGCAGAGAGCAGCAAACGCAAGATGCGCAGACGGGGCTCCGCGCCCATCGCGGAAAACATGTCTGCATAGCGCAAGACCTTGTGTTCGATGGCCAAACCGTTTTTAATTTCCATATTTCCAATATAATCGAAATATAATTACTGTCAAACACAAAAACGGCAATTAATTCTGTCTTCCCGCCGATGCGCTACCATGATGGGTTCGTCGATCTCACGGAGGCCGCATGCACTGGTTGGCGCTCGAGTTGTTGAATTCGCCGCAGATTGTTTTTCCTGAAGGCTCCACGCCGCACATTCAGCTCATGCTGCGCTGGATCCATTTTGCCGCTGGCATCACCTGGGTCGGCCTGTTGTATTTCTTTGTGCTGGTGAACGCGAAGTTTCTCCCGGCGCTGGACGCTCCCACGCGCATGAAGGTTATACCCCTGCTGATGCCGCGGGCCCTGTGGTGGTTCCGCTGGAGCTCTGTGGTAACAGTGCTCGCCGGTATCTGGTATTGGATGATGATCGTAGGCGCGGACGCGCGGAATGCCCAGGCCAGCGGCGGCGGCGCTATCGGGACTTTCTTCGGCATTTGGACCCTGGCATTCGCCGTCGAAATGGGGTTGCTCATGTCTCCGGCTGCAATCCTGAGAAAAGGCGCGGTGTTCGGTACCGTGATGGCCCTGGTCGTCATCGCTTCCGGCTGGCTCTATCTGGCGCTCAACGCTCATGGTTGGGAGAGCAATCGCCTGCTGGCAATTGGCATTGGCGGCGGACTGGGCTGGTTCATGCTCTTGAACGTCTGGGGAATTGTCTGGCGCATGCAGAAAAAGATCATTCGCTGGACCGAAGCCAGCGCCGCCAACGGGACGCCGATGCCCCAGGAAGCCCAGAACCTTGCGCGTCTGGCCCAACTGGCGGCACGGACGAACTTTGTTCTGTCATTTCCCATGCTGTTGATGATGGCCGTAGCCAGCCATTACCCTGTATTCCGAGCATAGCCCATCGGCCTTCTGCGGCCTCAACAGAGGATCACGCCTGGTTGGTGGTATCAAACCTCGGAAGGATTGGCAGGCGCTGTTGTGGCGGTAAGATCGGAGTCCGCCCTTCTCTCAGCATACTGGCGCTGAAAGTAAGCCTCGATTGCTGCCGCATCATCGATGAGGTCCAGCGGAAGAGCAATGCTGATGCGGTAAATAAAGCCGCAGGCATTCTCAAGGCCGTGCAGAACAATAGTTGCGCCCTTGATCTCGAATCCTTCGAAATCATAGCCCGAAGCAGCCAGTTCAGGGGTCCAATGCTCGGTGAAGAGATTGTCGCTGCGGCCGATGAAAGCCAGTCCCCGGTAACGTTTAAAAATCTCGCCCAGGCGCAAACGCAGTTCACCGTTGGTTGCTTCTTGCAAGGCAAGCAGCTCGGACGTGGTCGAGGGGAGCTTCATGGGCTTTCAACGTCTAGAGGTTGATGATACCCGAACCCGGAACCGCTGAACAGCCATTTCCGCGGCTTTAGACTTGCTAAACTGGCATTCTGCACTTATCTACTGAGCACTTACCGAGGGAGCAAACCATGCGCGGAAAGACTGTTGTGATTACCGGCGCCACATCGGGCATTGGACAGGTTGCAGCGGAGAAGCTGGCCGCCATGGGAACGCGCCTGGTCCTTGTGGCGCGTGACAAGGCGCGCGGCGAAGCCGAGTTGGCCCGCCTGCGTCCGCTCTCGCCGGGCGTTAACCATGGAATTCATTATGCCGATCTCTCGCGCCTGGACGAAATGAAGCGCGTTGCGGGTGAAATTGCCGCCGCGGAGCCGCGCATCGATGTGCTTATCAACAACGCGGGCGCGCTTTTTGGCTCGCGTCAGGTCACGGCAGACGGCCTGGAACTTACCTTCGCCACCAACCATATGTCCTACTTTGTGTTAACTCACGGATTGCGCACGCGGCTGCACGCTTCGGCGCCGGCGCGTGTGGTCAACGTGGCTTCCGATGCGCACAAGGGTGAAAAGCTGGATTTTAACGACCTGCAGTCGGCCGGCAATTATCGCGGGCTCCACGTCTACGGCCGCTCCAAGCTTTGCAACATTCTCTTTACCCGTGAATTGGCGCGGCGATGGGAAGGCTCCGGCGTAACCGCCAACTCGCTCCATCCGGGCTTCGTATCGACGCGGTTCGGCGATCAGAGCGGCGGCGTGCTTTCCTTGGTGGTCCGGGCCGCCAAGATGTTTGCCATCTCGCCAGAGAAAGGCGCGGAGACCATCATCCACCTGGCCTCGTCGGATGAGGCAGGCAACGCGAGCGGTCTTTACTATTACAAATGCCGGCCGGCGACGCCTACCCGTGAAGCCCAGGATAATAACGCTGCCCGGCGGCTCTGGCAGGAAAGCGAAAAACTGGCCGGAATCGCTTACTGACCGCCTTCGCGCGGCTTCATCTTCCAGACCATCTGGCGCAGCATTCCCAGCCAGGCCTCGGCATCGTCGGCGGAAAGATTCAGGCGGCGGATCATGCGGCGCACCTTTTCTTCTTTTGCCGCGACAGGACGCTGCCCAAGATAGCCGCTCGCGCGCAGCGCGTCCAGAAGCACTGACGTAATGCGTTCCAGTTCCCCGGCGGTAGCAAGGTTGACCTTCTTTGCTTTTTGCGCCGCGTTGCTCCGGACCGGAGTGCGCGTCACGTTTGCGCCGCGCGCCAATTCATAGAGGCAGATTGCTACCGCCTGTCCCAGGTTCATGGAGATGTGCTCTTCGCGCGTCGGGATACGCATCAGCCAGTGGCAGTGGCTGAGATCGTCATTCGTTAAGCCCCGTTTCTCTGAACCGAACAACAAAGCTACGCGGCCTCCCGACCTTAGCCGCTTGCGGATGAGCGGCACGCCCTGGGGCAGCAGCTTCAGTGGTTGGTGCAATTCACGATGCCGCGCGGCCGTGGTCCCCACTACCAATGAGCAATCAGCAACCGCGTCCGCCACGCTCTTGTATTCTTCCGCACTGGCGAGCAACGACTCCGCGCCAACGGCGGAGCGCGCCTCGCGAAATGATGCTTCATACGGGTTCACCACGCGCAAGCGCAGAAACCCCAGGTTGCTCATCGCCCGCGCCACCGCCCCAATATTGAGTGGATTGCGTGTCGAGACCAGAACTACGCAGAGACGATCGAATTCAGATGGGATTGGCAAGACTGATATTGTACTGGCGCTGAGAGGTCCATAGCCGATCGGCAAACTGCCGACGAAACCATAGTGACCAGCGGGGGACTTGGGCCGTCTAAAAAAATATTTGCTGTACCCCTTGACATCTCCTGCTAATGTATTAGCATGTGCTAGTGGATTAGCATGCAGTTCCGGGGTTTCGACCCTGGCTTTGATTCCCAGGAGAGCCATGAGCAACGAAAAGCATCTTCAATTAGGGCGACGAGAGCGCCAGATCATGGATGTGATCTACCGCCGTGGCCGGGCGTCCGTAACTGAGGTCCTTGCCGAACTGCCGGATCCCCCCAGTTATTCCGCCGTGCGCGGCATGCTGGGGCTGCTGGAAGATAAAGGATATCTGCGGCATGAGCAGGAAGGGCTCAAATACGTCTACCTACCGGCCGACGATACCCGCCAGGTGCGCGCCAACGCCCTGAAGCACATGGTAAAGACCTTTTTTGGAGGGTCGCCCGAGCAGGCGGTAGCCGCGCTGCTGGAGATGCCGGACAGCAAGCTCTCCGCCAAAGACAAACAATATCTTTCGCAATTGATCAAGAAGGCGCAACAGGAGGGGAGATAAGCCATGCATACAGGTGCCACATCATTCGCAATGGTTCTGGATACATTGGTGAAATCCACAGTGCTGCTGGCCCTGGCCTGGAGCGCCGCACTCATACTGAAAAAGCGCTCCGCAGCCACGCAGCACTTGGTACGCGCGTTTGCCTTGGCCGCGCTGCTGCTGCTTCCCTTCTCGGCAATGCTGCTGCCTGCGTGGCATGTAAAAGGGATCCCTGAATTTTCCAAGCCACGCGCCTCGGCTCCGCCAACGGCTGCCCAGCAAGCCGCGACGGCAAATGCATTCATGCCATCGCCCGAAATTCCAACGGCCTCAACCAAGCGGCCTGCTCCGCACGCATCGGATACCCCGGCGACCGTGCGATTCAAATCTGAAGAACACATCGCTACGGATCGGAACAATCAGCGCGCGATGTCAGCTCCGATCGGCGGCCTGCTAAGCGCGTCTACAGCCGTAGCACCGTCAGCCCAGACAGCGACCACCGACTCCACCGCCTCGCCTACACGATTGAAAGCCAGACTGTTCGGCTATCTGCGTCAGGTCCTGATTGGCCTCTGGATCGCGGGGACTCTCTTCTTCCTGGCGCGGTGGCGGTTGAACGCAATGCGTCTGGCAGCCCTTATCCGCCGCGCCGGCGTGCTTACCGATTCCGGCTGGAACGCGCAGGTGCGCGTCCTGGCCGGCGACCTGGGAATCCGGCGCCATGTGGCGCTGCTGGTCAGCGACGAGATTGAAGTCCCCATCACTACGGGTGTCATGTTTCCGCGCATTATTCTCTCGCTCGATTACCAGGAGTGGTCGCCCACGCGGCGCTCCGCCATCCTCAATCATGAGCTGGCGCACATCCAACGGCTGGATGCGTTTACTCAGGCAATGGCCCATGCGGTGACAGCGCTGTACTGGGTTCATCCGCTGGTATGGCTCATGGCGCGGGCGATGCGCGCGGAGCGCGAGCGGGCCTGTGATGACCAGGTGCTGGCCGCGGGGACCAAGGCCTCCGACTACGCCCATGAATTGCTCGATATTGTTTCCGGATTGCGCGAACCTGAACTGGCAGCTGCGCTGGCCATGGCGCGACGCTCACAGTTGGAAGGCCGCGTACTGGCTGTATTGAATCCGGCATTGCCTCGCGGCTCGGTTTCGCGCAAGGCCGCACTGGCTTTGGCCGCGTTGACGCTGGGTATTGTGCTGCCCCTTTCCGCGTTGCGTCCGGCGCCACAGGCCAGCACGCCCACTCCCAAGGCAGCTAATAAGAAGAAGCCAAGCCCTGCCGCCAAATCCGGAACGGCCGCGAGCCCATCGAATTCAGCCACACCGGCCGCTGCTGACGAATCGCGTCCTGTCGTGGCATCCACTCCTATGCCCGATGATGGCGAAGGACGCCCGGAGGTGGCGGAAGCTCCCGAACCTCCAGAGCCGCCGGAGCCGGCAGAGGCCCCCGAAGCGCCAGAGCCGCCTGAATTGATGCCGACGGGTGGCGTATCGGGCGGTGTACAGGGCGGCGTGCCGACAGTGCCTGCTGTTCCCGCAGCCCCTGCTGTGCCGGCCGTTCCCGGTGTGCCGGCAGTCCCCGCAGTTCCAGCGGTGCCGGCAGTTCCCGGCGGCGACATCAGCGTGTGCGGTACTCGAGCCCAGCTCCACCACATGAACATCGAGTCGCATAACGGCGACAAACGGTGGACCGCCACCTGGTCAGGCGACAATTGCAGCCTGGACCTCCGCGCCGAAGGCGAAGTCAAGTTCAACGCCGAGGCAACGGAGATTCAGAGCATTTCTTCCGGCGGATTCTTTGAAGTGAATTTGCGTCAGGACGATACGCTCAAGCAGGTCAAGGTCACGCCCTCGGCCACCGGCCTGCAATATGTTTACAAGATCAACGGCAAGCAACAGCCATTTGAAGGCGACGCGAAAACCTGGTTCGCGCAATTCCTGCTGGCTTTGGAGCGCAGCACCGGCTTTGCGGCGGATGCCCGCGTTCCCGCGCTGCTGGCCAAAGGCGGCCCCACGGCCGTACTGGATGAAATCAGCAATCTCCAGTCCGACTACGTGCGCGGTGTGTATTTCCGCAAGCTTCTGGAACAGCCCAACCTTCCCGCGCCGGTGGTGCAGCGCGTCATCAAGCAGGCCGGGGACCAGATCCATTCAGATTACGAGATGGCGCGGGTGCTGATGACGGTGGCCAAGCAATACGACCTGCCCGACGAAGCTTCGCGGACAGCCTTCATCAACGCTGCCGGCAAGCTCAAGAGCGACTACGAGCATTCCCGCGTATTGATTGAACTGCTGCAGCGTCCGAACATCTCGAAGGAAAACGTTGGCATGGCGCTCAATTCGGCCGCCAGCATCAAGAGCGACTATGAAAAATCACGCATCCTGCTTTCTCTGCTCGACCAGAAAGCATTTGACCAGTCGCAGCTCGATTTCTACCTGAAGCTGGTATCGTCCATCCACTCCGATTATGAAAAGTCGCGTGACCTGCTGGCGCCGATGCAGAAATATACGCTGGTCGCCGACCAGATCAACCGCATCATGGACGCCACGGCCGGCATCGGCTCGGATTACGAGAAATCGCGCCTGCTGCTGGGCTTGGCAAAGCAGGGCAAATTCGATGAGGCCCAGATGTCGAATTACCTGAAGGTCGTCGACTCGATGAAGTCCGACTATGAGCGCTCGCGCAGCCTGCTGGAGCTCATGCAGAACAATAACCTCAGCGGAGCTTCCGTCAGCAAGGCCATACAAAACATGTCCCACTCTAAAAGCGATTATGAGAAGTCGAGGGTGCTGACCACGCTGGTGAAGGCCAACAAGTTCGATGAGAACCAGATGAACACGTATCTCACCGTGATGGACTCCATGACCAGTGACTTTGAACGCTCGCGCTGCCTGCTGGCGCTCATGGACGGCAATAAGCTGAGCAATGCGTCGCTGGGCAAGGTGTTTGAGGCAGTCGGCCGGATCAAGTCGGACTATGAGAAGTCGCGCGTTCTGCTGGCCTTGGCTCACTCCTACACGCTGGAGGGCACGCTGCGCGAAAGCTACATCAAGGCAGCCGATTCCATCAACAGCGAATACGAACGCAATCGAGCGCTGGCGGCGGTGGTGAAAAGAGCGACGCTGTAAGAACGATCTTTAACCACAAAGGACAAGAAGGAACACAAAGGTGAAGCAGCAAATCCTTTGTGTCCTTTGTGGTTTTATGGCGTAATCGCAATTACCCGTAGCGGGCTGCCCGACCCATTCACAATCTTCAATGGCGCGGCGATGACCACGGCGCCGGTGGGCGGCAACTGGTCAAGATTGCACAATCCCGCCAGACCGAACTTGCCGCTGCCGTGCATCACGTAGTGATTGGGAAAGGGCGGATCGAAGGTCGCGGCGCGTCCGGCGTCAGTGCCAACCGTCTCAACCCCAACCCCGAGAACGTCTCGCTCTTTGGCCAGAAAATCGGAGCATGACTTCACGAATCCGGGCGTATGCGGCCCATCGTCCTGCAGGTTGATGTACTGCTTTGGATCGGTGCGGCTGGACCAGCCAGTGCGGAGCAGCATCCATGCGCCCGCGGGAATGCGCCCATGCTGGCTCTCCCACTGCTTCACGCGCTCGATTGTTAGCAGGAAGTCGGGGTCGCGGGCCGCGTCGGCGGTCACGTCAATTACGCAGGCCGGGCCGACGAACTTTTTAGGATTGATTTTGTCGACACTGTTCTCCGGCAGGTCTTTGCCGCTGACCCAGTGGATCGGCGCATCAAAGTGTGTGCCCGTGTGCTCGCCCGTCTCAAAGCCGTTCCAATACCAGGCCGGACCGCGATCGTCATAGTGGGAAAGCTCCCAGATCTTGAATGCCGGCGTATTGGGCCACTGTGTCGGTAACGGCAGTAACGGTGTTTGCGGGCTCAATGGCTGCGTGAGATCCACCACGCGTAGTGCGCCGCTGTTCAGTTGGGCAACGAGTTCAGCGAGGACATTCGGCATAGCGTAACTCCTCCTGCAAAGAAGCACAATTCACCACGAGGCACTGAGAGACGGAGAGCTACTTGCCGATCTCTGGTTAGCCTGAAACATTACTTCCACGTCAGATCGAATGCCGCTGGAATCGCTCAGCTCCCGCTCTATCCGCGTCTCCCTGTTTCCTTAGTGAGCCTCTCTATGTATCGCTTGAATTGAAACCGGTTCTCCAGCAATGACAAATCAGTCACGTATCCCTTGGGTCCCACTGCCTCGACCTTTGCCACAATGGATGTAAGATCGCCGGCGCTCAGTGCCTCATCAAAGGCGCGCGTGAAATCTTCCATCGTCTTGACAGTCCTGGTCCGCGCGATGCCGGACGCGCGTGCAACACCTTCAAGATCGCTGCCCGTGGAAGTCGCCGTAGGAAAGCCGCCTACCGAAAGCAGGCTCTCATTGTCAAAAACCACATGAACAAGGTTCTTGGGACGATAGCGCGCGAGCGTTGTGTATCCGCCAAGGTTCATGAGGATTGAACCATCGCCATCAAAGACCACAACTTTCTGTTGCGGCAGGCAGAGCGCCAGTCCAAGCCCGGTGGAAGAGCCCAGCCCCATGGCATGTTGAAGGTAGAAAAAGTTCGGCCTGTGCCCCAGCGATTGTAATTCAGTCGCAACCGCGCCCATGATGGTCACCACCAGGCAGCTCTCGAGCCGGTCATAGATCGCACGCAGGCATTCCAGCCGCTGCATCATGAGGGCTCCTCCCACATAAGTTCGCGCGTGAGCAGCAACGCCGCGGGATGGAGGCTGGCATACGCCCAGGTTTGCGCCTCGGCAATGCGCTTCTCCACCTTCGCCGGATCGTCAAGAAATGAGTATGGAATCCCAAGAGCGCGCAGCAGAGGTTCTGTGGCGCCGCCGCCCTGAGTTTGCCAGGGATCGCGCTCGCCGAAGTGGCCGCGATAGCTGATGAGCATCAGCAAAGGAATGCGGTAAAGCTGCGCGAAAGAAACAATGCCGTTAATACTGGCCAGGAAGCCGTGGTTCTGCATCAGCATGGCGGATTTCACGCCGGCAAAGTGCGCGCCCGCGGAGATGCCCACGCCCTCTTCCTCCTTGGCAAGGCGGACCAGGATCATCTGCCGATCGTCTTCCGCCATGCGGATCAGGTGCACCAGCCAGGTTTCAGGCAGCGCGGACACCAATCCGATGCCGCATTTTTTTAGCGCCTGGTACACGACTTCGGAATTGGCAAGTGAAACCGGCATTCAGGAAGAGAGTAGCTTACAGGAACTTGAAGCGTTCGCAAAGACCGAGCTGGGCAGCATTGCCGAAGGGCAAAGCCGCCCGTGATTGCAGACGCGTCTGGCTGGCATGGCGAGAGGGGAACGTCAGTGCCGGGCTTCCGTCTGGCGCAGGACAATGCCGAAAGTGCGCCCGCCAAAGGCAAAGCCCTGCTCAATCCGTCCGGTAACTGCGACCTTGCTTCCGTTGCCTGGAACACCGTAATTCTGGCTGTATACCCACATGCGTCCTGTGCCGTCATCAATCTGGAAAACGCCGTTGCCAAGAGCGCCAAAGGAGTCGGACACATTCCCGTGAACACTCACGTCTTTGCCGGCAAAGCGACCGGGATCTTTGTTGATATCGGCAATGCTGGTTTGCGTCGGGCATCCCACAATCAAGAACATGACTGCGATGACCGCGAATGACAGTATGCCCCTGCCGGATTTTCTCATCACGGAACCCTCCAGAAACTCTGATTCAGAATAGCAGGTTAGATGCGAAAAATTCGAGGGCCGTGCAGTTGGCAATCATCTCAATAACGATTTTTTTGAGGAAATCAGGGGGCCGCGGCATACCCTATAATCGTCACGCTTTTCAACTGCTTTGACTCATTGATTGGCGCGGCGTCTAAAACGTCAGGAGCGAGCGAACCTCATGGTCGATGGTGCAAACGTCTGGATCCCTTCCGCTGCAGCCGGAGCCATTAGGCCGAGTGAGGTCGACGTGTGGCGAATCGGGTTGATCCAGCCTGAACGCGTCATCCAAAGCTACCGTGAACTCCTGGATACGAATGAGGTTGAACGGGCCGACCGGTTTTATTTCGCCAAAGACCGCAACCGGTTTACGGTTGCCCGAGGCGTGCTGCGGCAACTTCTGGGGACATCCTTGAAGCTGGATCCGCGCGAAATCAGGTTCGTGTACGGTCCGCAGGGCAAACCCTCCCTGGCCGCACCGCAGAGTTCCTCTGGGCTTCGCTTCAACCTGTCACATTCCGGTGAGGTTGCTCTGGTTGCGATGTCGCACAACCTGGAGCTGGGAATTGACGTGGAACAGGTTCGGGCGGATTTTGCCAGCGGAGAAATCGCCACGCGTTTCTTCTCGCCGGAAGAATGCGCGAAGCTGGAAACTCTCCCCGCCCATGAGAGCGTGGACGCATTCTTTAACTGTTGGACACGAAAAGAAGCCTACATCAAGGCGCGAGGTGAAGGGCTCTTCATTCCTCTCGACAGTTTTGAAGTGGCCTTCGCTCCAGGAGAAGAGCCTGCATTGTTGCAGGTCAAGTCCGGCGACGCGATGCCTTCGCGCTGGCGTTTCCATGCGCTCCATCCAGGGCCCGGCTATAAAGCCGCCCTGGCCGTGGAAGGCAGCAATCACTCGCTTCGATTGTGGGAGTGGACCGCAAGGCCCGCCGCGGATGGGCATGACTTGCTTTGAAACCGCCTCATAGCTACACGTCAAATCACACGCAGCTTTCAACTCGCCGCTCCCGGGAAGAGGAGCCGGAAGAATTTACCCGGTTTCACGGTTGCAATATAAGGATGATAGCCATCTAATCAAAGAGATGGGGGACCCGAACTCAGCGCTCAGCGTGTACCTGCCGGCGATAAGCCAGGGTTGCTGGTGTAAAACGGCGTAAGACTCGGCCGTCGGCAATCACGTGTGGAGGCTCGCATTCCCTATGAACATAACGGAGTTCCTGGGCAAGCAGCATAAGGGCATCCTTATTGCGATGGGGATCTTTCTCCTGGCAGCGGGAGCTGTTGGCGATAACTTGACCAGCCCCGAGTTCGAATCCTCAATCTTTTTTCTCATCCCTGTCTCCTTCTTCGCCTGGTTCATCAGCCGGGAAACCGGATTAATTGCGGCAGGGATAAGCGCTGCCATAACGCTTGTGACGCATCGTACAGCTTCCTCTTCATCAATTCTCTACTGGAACGTTTCGGCCTGGCTGGGGCTGTACATATTCCTGGTATGGATGATTGCCGAACTCCGAAGCCTCTATGAGCGAGAGCGGCGCTCCTCCCGTACCGATGCGCTGACTAGAATTCCCAACCGGCGCGCTTTTTTTGAGGTCCTGGAGACGGAGAAGAGCCGAGCCCAACGTTATGGGTCCGCCCTGACTATTGCCTATCTTGATCTGGACAACTTCAAGGCGATGAATGACCGGTTCGGGCACACACGAGGAGACCACCTCCTCAGGGTGGTTGCAAAAACAATGCAAAAAAACATTCGCCAGGTCGACATGGTCGCACGAATGGGGGGAGATGAGTTCGCGGTGCTGCTGCCGGAGACGGCGGAGGATCCAGCCGCGGCAGTACTGCAAAAGCTGCGCGCCTTGTTGGATGCCGCCATGCAACAACGGAAATGGCCCGTCACTTTCAGCATGGGTGCTGTTACTTTCCAGCCTCCTCCTGATTCTACTCAGGAAATGATCAGCAAGGCCGATGAGGTAATGTATGCAGCCAAAATGAGCGGCGGGGACCGAGTGATTGTTCCCAAGACGGTGCCATAGCATGTTGCTCACTTTTAGAGGCACATTCTCCAATTTTGGAGAATATTCGGCGAAACAAGCGATGACCTAGACTATTTGGATGTTACATATGTGAAATAGCATTCACGCACCATCGGTGTCGCCACGCCGAAAGAATAGGCTGTGGCTGGTTCTGTAGCGGCAGCTTTGATCGATTGGGACTTAAAAGCCAGGCGTGTCGAGCAAGTTGTCCCTATTCAGTAGTACAATTCCGTGTCGCACGGTAGACGCAAATAATTGAAACGAGGATGCAATGTCAATCCAAGACGAGAAGGAAGATCTCAGAACATACAGCGTAGTCATGAATCATGAGGAACAGTACTCAATATGGCCAGCCGATAAGCAGCTGCCTCTAGGCTGGCAGGCTGTAGGAAAAACCGGATTGAAACAAGACTGCCTCAATTACATAAAAGAAGTTTGGACTGACATGAGGCCGTTGTCTCTGCGCAAGAAGATGGCAGAGGCAGCTCAATAAGCGCTGGATTGAGCTTTTTTATCCTGTTTTGCCGTGCCGTTTTCCGTCACGGTGCTATCGACTGATGCAGCATTGTGCTCGAGCCGCCAATCTGGATCAAAAGCGGCTGCTGTCAGGCAGATCTTAGGTTCCGGTTGCACATTGACAATAACAAGTGCAGCCTGGACCGCACTTTCAGTCAAATCAATCAACTCACCCAGAGCTTTCCCAAATTTCGTCCCGCGGTGCACGGGATTTTCAACCGTGCACAGCTATCAGAATCGAGGCGATGGTCCTTTGCCCATTCTTCCATTCCTCCTCCGGATTTCGAAAGCAATTGGTTTCTGACCATGTCTCCGAGAGCGGCCTCGATTAACAAAGCACGTGTGTGCGAATCCTAGTGTACGGGCATAGCCGTCTTGTATGAGTACTTCTAGCATTTGTCCGGTTTGCCGCACAGCCTTACGCCTCCTGAGGTCCTGGCGGATGGTGTCTAGCTCTATCATGAGTGGAAATATTGTGGTTATAGCATAGGTTTCTAGTGTCCATGCTGAGCGGGACAATTGGCCTGACATCATGCTCTTCAACTTCGACAAACACCGACTCTCGTATAAGATTGACGCTAATGACTAAACGGCTCTTGTTTTTGAATCGAACAATGTTTCCTTTCAAACCGCACAAAGGCCCGCTGTATATTTCAACCGTGGCTCCAAATTCAAGATAAGGGTGCGGCCCCCAGTTTGCGCGAGCACGACTGGCGATTTGCAACGACTCAATTTCCGAAATTTGAATGGGAACCGGAGAATTTCTTGTTCCCACAAAGCGAATCACCCCTGGGATAAGAACCACCGGACGCTCATTGCGGGCTTCAAATCGAAAAAACACGTAGCCTGTAAAAAGCGGTACGCGCACAATTCCGGTTCTGCCAGACCGTTCGCGCTTTTGCTCATGCAAGGGGACAAACTCTTCATAACCGCTTGCCCGAAGCGCTTCGGCAGTTCTGAGTTCCCACCCGGACCTCACCTGAATCGCCAACCAGCAATTATCAAGTCGATGGGAATCGAACATGACTACCCAAATACCAATCCAGACAATATTGGACTTACAAAGCATCGCATTATCGCCAGCTGTAAAAATGTTGTAAACGGCAAAGGGAGACGGGCACGACCTACCCAAAACTGCGAGCAGAAAATTTCCATTTTGGAACAGCTGTAGCAAAATGGGACGGAACAGAAATTGTTTATTTTTTGATACGCCCATTCATGGAACGACACATTATACTGACGCCATTGCAGCGCCGTTTGTCCTTTCACTTCTCTTTTGTGAACGACACAGATTTGTGAACGACACAAACCAGCTAATCTCTTCGGAGATATTCAGAAGATAAAGAGGGCAACTCAATGGTCCACCACGTACGCACCGTGCTTATCACTTCGCATCTTCTTGCAGCGCATTATCTTCGTGATCTTCTCATTGGAGTCGATATTGATTCTGATCCTATTGTTTTGTCGGCCGATGAAGTAAGTCCGGAGAAAATACCCCTGGGACCTGGCGTCGTAATCTTAATTGACCTTCATGATCTGCCTTATCTCGTCAGTACTTATTTTGATGCGTTTAATGAAAACCGCAAAGGCGCTGCTTTTCTGGCGTTGGGCCAGCCGCGAAGTGTTTTGGATATCGCTTCTCTGCTGCTGGCAGGGTTTGCCGGCTTCGTTTGCTACTCTGACATCCCTTTATCCCTTGGCTCGGCAGTCCGTGCGGTCGCACAGGGCCAGACCTGGACAACTCCGGAGGTAATGCGGGCCTACGTCGCACTTACCTCTCGTCGTACTGCCGTGCGAGAAATTGGCATCGAAGTGCTCACGCATCGAGAAAGCCAGATTCTTGAACTCTTGCGGAAGCGGTACTCGAATAGAGAAATGGCTCAATTCCTTAGAATTTCCGAGAGCACGATCAAATTCCATGTGTCGAACGTCTTGGCGAAACTCAATGTCAACGGTCGCAGAGAACTGAGCCGGAATGCCATTGATGGAAATATCGTTACAGGGCGAATAGCCTGACCTTAGTTGCAGAGTGCTAGTAAAGCCGGTTGCTCTTAGGGCGGGTCGACTGCGGCTATAGCCGGCTTTTTTGGATCAGTACTGGCGAGATATCAACCCGCAGGATGGACTATTGATTTTTCACTGGCTGCTTTACCGACGAAGGCGGTGAAACGGTACTTGACTACATCGGATCGAAATGGCGGGTGAACAACGATTTTGAACTCATCAGTTTCGCGGAGCCACACAAAATCGCGCAAACAGTTTGACGATTATTCGCAAGACGGCCGTCAAGAACCGCGTCTTCTATGACAATGCAGCTCTACAGGATACAATTGGATTCCTCAAAAACGCGGCAACGAGATAAGTGTGATGCGGGAAGCCCGATGCTCCTCAGTACAAAATCTCACATGCAATGTTACGGTCCACCGGTCTCATACCGCTTTCTGCAGCAGATCCAGAGTGAGTTGATTCAGTCGCACAGGATCGGCAATTTCCGAGCCCTCCGCCACTAGCGCCAGCTCAAAGAGGAGTTCAATCGAGTCGCCGATAAGCGGATCGTCACTCTGTGATTTGAAGCGCTCATACAGCCGCGTGATAATGGGATGGTCCGGATTGAGTTCCATAATACGGCGCTGTTTTGGGCCACCGCCCTTTCCCTTCTGCAGCAGACGTTCCAAGTGAGGGCTGTAATCATGCTCTTCGGTTACAAGGCAGGCGGGCGATCCCACCAAACGCGTCGATAAGCGAATCTGTTTGACGTAATCGTCCAGCTTGCTCTGGCAGCTCTGAAGAAAACTTGCATACTCCTCTTCCTTTTCCTTGAGCTGCTTTTTCAATTGCTCCTTCTCTTCTTCCGTTCCCAAATGCACTCTTCCTTTGGTAACCGACTTCAGGCGCTTCCCTTCAAATTCATAAAGGTGCTGAACAACCAATTCATCGACTGGATCGCTGAGGTACAGCACCTCATAACCTTTTTGCGCGGGGGCTTCGAGGTGCGGAGAGTTTTCAATCACCTTTCGCGATTCACCCGTCAGATACAGGATCTCGGTTTGCTCGGGCTTCATTCTCTCCACATACGCTTTCAGCGTGGTCAGTTCTTTGGGATCGTGCGAGGACTCGAACAGCAGGAGGGGAAGCAATTTTTCCTTGTTTTCATAATCCGAGCCCACTCCCTCCTTCATGGCTCTCCCGAACTGGTTCCAGAACTGTAGATATTTTTCCGCCTCTTTCTCCCGCAGCTCTGTGAGCATATCGAGCACTTTGCGCGTCAGCCATTTACGCATCTGAGTTATGTGCCGATCTTGCTGGAGTCTCTGGCGAGAAATATTCAGCGGCAAGTCACTGGAATCGACCACGCCTTTGACAAAGCGAAGATACCTGGGAAGCAGCTCCTCGCATTTCTCCATCACCATGACCCGCTTTGCGTAGAGCCTGAGACCTGTTTCCGCGGCATGGTAGAAAAGGTCTTGGGGCGCTTGTCCGGGAATGAAGAGCAGCGCCTCGTATTCGAATGTTCCCTCGGCCTTTAGCGGCAAGACCTTGAGTGGATCAGTCCAGTCGTTGGAAAGGTGCTTGTAAAACTCTTTGTAATCGCTTTCACTGACCTCGGTCCGGCTGCGTGTCCAGATCGGCTTCATGGAGTTGAGCGTCTTGGTTTCGATCTTGATTTCTTTCGACGTCTCCTCGCTTTCGCCCGGCTCCTGGCTCGGACCTTCATAAATAATGGGGTAGGCGATGAAATCAGAATACTTGTGGACGATCATCGCCAGTTTCCACCGGTCGGTATAGTCCTCAATTCCATTTTCCGCGTCAGGCTGCTTGAGATGAAGAACGATATCGGTTCCACAGCTTGCTTTTTGGGTTTGTTCTACCTGGTAGGCGCCATCGCCAGTCGACTCCCAACGCGTGGCCACCGGTTCACCGGCCCGGCGCGTAATGATGATCACCCGATCTGCAACCATGAAAGCAGAATAGAAACCAACCCCAAATTGGCCAATGAGCTCTGCCGACGTTTCGGCGGACTGCGACTCTTTGAGGCGCTGTCTCAATTCTCCGGTCCCTGATCTCGCAATCGTACCGATATTGTCGATGAGTTCCGCGCGGCTCATACCTATGCCCGTGTCGCTGATCGTCAGAATTCGAGCAGCTGGCTCTGGCTTAATCCGCACTTCATATTGGTGACCGTCTGCCACCAGGCCTGGGTTGCTGAGCGCCTCGAACCGCAGCCTGTCCAGAGCGTCGGACGCATTTGAGATAAGCTCCCTCAGAAAAATCTCCCTTTGCGTATAGAGAGAGTGAATCATCAAATGAAGGAGTTGTTTGGTTTCGGCCTGGAACTGAAAAGACTCAACGGTGGGTACGGTGGACATGATCTTTTTCCTGAAGCAGCTAATGCTTTCTAATCGAGCAATGGAGTTATTCACCCATGTAAGGGCATCGGCGATGATTTTACTGGAACAGGTCTCGGTATCGTCAAGAGCGTATCAAAATGGGAATCCTTTTCGCTGAACGGAAAGCGTTAGCTCGGGACCTTCTTTTTCGCCGGAGCATTTATTTCCTTGTAGTCGCCAGCGATTGGTTTTCTGCGCGAAGCAGCGAGTTTGGCCTTAATGATCAAGGGGGGACTCCAGTTGTCGTTGTCTCTATGTCTAGACCTAATTGACATTTAAATGACGTGTTATATACCATTAACCGTTCGAAAAAGGTCGTGTGGGTGATGCACGTCTGGGTGGTTCTCTTCCCTGTTCCGGGGTTTATGGCGGCAGCGCGCCTTTTTACTTAATTCTTAGATAGCTAATCAGCGATTCCCCTTTTTTTGCAATCCGGTCTAAGTTTCATTGCCTCTTTAAACGTTTCAAAAAAAGATGATCTCTTGAAACTGACACCTGGGATTCCTCTAATGCATCGGCTTCCAGTGTCTGTTGCAGTTGCCGCACCAGGGCCGGATATACCTGATATGCGGTACGTGCTGATTCCAGATCGAGCCGCTCCCGATTCGTGTGAGAGTACTCCTCATTGCCCGGCGCATAACCAATCGTCGGTATGCCGTATAACCCGCAGGGATAGCCACCATCTGTCCCGAACGTCCAGGGACGCACTTTTGGGGCTCCGCCCGTGACTTCCCATACCGCTTGTACGGCTGCCTCGACCACAGGATGCGACTCCGCCATGAGAAAACCATGGGTCGAAATTGGCATGGTCCGTTCCCATCCCGTATAGGCGCGCTGCTTGGTGGAAATCTCTTGCACGGTAATTCTCAACTCAGGCTCTTCACGCAAAGGCTCTTGTAGCTCAAGCTGCAGGAAGCGTTGCAATGCCTCCACCGTGCGGTATTCCGGGCGTAAAGGAAGAGTGCGCCAGTCAACCAGTATGCGAACTTCTTCCGGCACCATGTTTCGGCTCTTCGGCCAGGTCTCGATAATTGTAGGAACCACGGTGGAACGCGGCAAGACAGGATGCGAGGGAAGCTGTTCGGCAAATTTCTGAAGCGCTCCAAGCACCGCGGGCAAAAGTCGCGTGGGATTGCAGGCCAGTTGCGGCGCACTGGCATGAGCAGATGTACCACGGATGGTGATCATCAATTCAATGCGGCCACGATGGCCAATGCAGATTCCTCCTTCGGTTGCTTCTCCCAGAACAGTCGCCGCAATACGGTCCGATAGCTGTTCCATCGCATGGGCCATTCCCCAACTGCCACATTCCTCCAAGACCGTGTGCACTACATAAACATCGCCGGCAGGTCTGGAGTCCCGTAAACTGGCAGCGGCATACGTTTGCAAAGCCAGTGGGCCTTTGCAATCGACAGCCCCTCGGCCATGCAAATGGTTTTCTGCAATCCGGCCATCGAAAGGTGGATATTCCCATTCTGATCCGTCTCCTGCATCCACCACATCTAGATGGGAGCTGAGCATGATTGCGGGCCCGTTGTTCCGGCCCTTGAGCCGCGCAAAAACATTACCTATCTCATCCGTCCAGACTTCATCGAAACGCAGTAACTTGAACTCACTGGTTACTCGTTCTGCTACTGCTCCTTCGTCGCCGGAAATGCTGGGAATGCGGACAATGTCATGCGCAAAGGCGATTGCGTTTTCAAAAGAAGGATTACGATGCATAAGATTCGGCCTTTAACCCGCAGGTAATACGGTGCAAAACTCTGCTTGCTCTGCCACAATGCTCGCCAAAGTAATATTCCAGGAAAACCTTCAGGTCGTCGCAAACACTGGTGATTGAGCGTTGAAGGGCGGCCTGGGCTCTATCAGTATCTCCTTTTCACTATAGAGCGCGTCGCTAAAAAAAGATCTCATCCTTGACATCCTATAATGCTATTAGACAACGAATGCTGGATCCGCAAACATATGCACTTTAAAATTGCTCAACAACAACTTTCAACTCCTGGTGTTTAGACTCAAGCTAGTTTACGCGGGAACCGGCTCATACAATAGTCCTTTCCACAACAATGGTATTTACATTCCCATTTTGGGACAAAACAGGCTATGACATATCTCCAATAGTTTCGCATGTGGCCGCAGATCATGAAACTAGCGATCATTCTCCCGCCCGAATTTTTATTGTATGTTGAGACAAGGGGCCTCCTCACGCCCGAAAGTAATCAGGCAGAGCATGGGCTTTGGTAGCTTTATCTTTTTGGAAAATTCTAACCAGCCACTCATTCCCAATACAGAAACCAAAAACCATTCAACCTGTGTTGTTTTCTTTTGTTTTGTTAAAGCGCTATTCTTCCACAATGCTCGGAATTCCCTTAGTTTGGATGGCGCCAACTGGTCCAGAACATCAGCGCTGCTCTTTCGCATCAAGACAGAAGCTGCTGTTTATATCCTGCTCTGGCAAGTTGCGAGCTTCCTCGTCCCGCAAGAATGCTTCAATTTTCCTGCTTGACAGTAATTTCTCAGCCGGCGACTGGAGGAGATTGACATAGTGGATGCGCATTTCCATGAGCCAGGCCTTGCACTCTGCATTTCCCGGCTGCGCGTCTTTGCCGAAGTGCGAATAAAACTCGCCGGTGGGCGGGCAGCAATCTGCCTAAAACATCTGAAATTGAGCTGCCAATGAAAGCGGGTGCTCACGAGAGAGCAATTATAGGTCAGCGATGTCCACCTCAACAGCTACGCTTCTCATGATCAACTCGAGGGACAGCACTATGCGACAACTGGATTTCTGACGAAGGACTATGCCCTGGAGACCTGCCAGAACACCGGATCGAATACGTAGCATTGAGCCGGTCGCGAGATAAGGATGCGGTTCTATTTTCCCGAAGGTGACAGCCTTGCGCAGGGAATCAATGTAGATCTCGGAAATAACTGATGATTCGCGTTTGCCCACCGCCGACAGAACTCCGGGGACTTCCAGAGCGCGGCCTCGCTGACTGCGCAGGGTGCGCACAAAGAGGTAATTGGGAAATAACGGAAGCTCAACTGTCACCTTTGATCCATCTTTCCACTTGTGTCGCACCTCATAGAGCGGAAGAAAATATTCGATTTGCCGAACGCGAAGATATTCGGCAATCCGTTTTTCATGTCTTGGCATGACGTAAACGGCAAACCATTCGGGCAGAGCACAACTTTCGGTCGGGACAAAGTCAGGAGCGGCATTGGGCATGATTGGGTCCATGATCTATTGGTTACAACTCACTCCTGCTCTATCACGTATTGCTCCAGCTTGCCCGTCCAATTTTCGGCCGTATGAGCCGCGAGCGCCTGATTGGCAAACTTTATGCGATAACTGCGGGAGATCAGTCCATTGATTGCTGAATGCTCGGTTTGGACGACTCCTGCGGGTTCCAAAGGCCCATGTCCTGCGCGGTCATGGCAAGTTCCTCTCCCCGAACAACCATCCCTGCCCTTCGTGTAGCGCGGGATGTGGCGGACCCAGCCCATAGCGCACGTAGTCAGCGGGATCGGCAGGGCCGAGTTTCTCCGAATCTATGTCAACCGCACTTTGCATGCCCAATGGCCCAAACAGCTTTTCCCGCAAGAAACGATACATTTCTGACTTCGCGGCAGTTTGTCGATCAAGACGCGCGCTGCCATAAGCCTTGAGGTAGGCGATTTGTCCGTCTTTAACGACAACTAATGACACGCTTGGCATTCCGGTCCTGGCCAGTGTGTCGGTGGCGAGTTTATCTATCTTCTCGCGAATGTCAGGCGGAAGTTGACTCTGGGACTGAGCAGGCAAGCCAGCCAAAGCGGCAAGCAAAACGACCGCAAACCGGGGGAGTAAAAAAGAAA